>DATDOV010000089.1:0-15732 GCA_035293105.1 Blastocatellia bacterium | reverse complement strand
GTCGGAGTTGGTGATCGTTCCGATCGCTTTGTGATCGGAACCAACTGCAAGAGCGGGGATAAATCCCTCTTCCCAACCTCTATTATGATTCAGTTGAGCAGTGCAACCCATCTGGGCGGCGTCGAAGCGATCGCAAAGAGTGTCCCAATCGGATTTTCGCGCTTCGCGCGCGGGAAGGGCAAAGCGCAAAAGAGCAAAAGTGCCAAGTGCTACTGAGTCCTCGAACCAACCACAACTCGAAACCCGATGTAGAGGTCGCGGAAGCCTGGCACATAGTTGAGGCGGCAGGCGGAGCGACAGTGGAAACCAAGGTAGTACCACGAACCGCCGCGCAGCCCGCGATACTGTCCCGTCGAGGGGCCCTGCGGATCAGTAGCCGGCTCCGACCGATAAGGCCCGTACCAGTCGTGACACCACTCCCACACGTTCCCGTGCATGTCGTACAGCCCGAATCCGTTCGCAACCCCGAGACTTCCCACAGGCACAGTCTTCTCGCGATACTCCGCTTTCGGCGCGTTGCCGTAAGGATAGTTTCCGTCGTAGTTGACGAATTCCGGCGTAATCGTTTCTCCGAAGGCGAACGGCGTCTTGGTCCCAGCGCGGCACGCATACTCCCACTCGGCTTCGGTTGGCAAGCGATACGCTTTGCCGGTCTTTTTAGACAGCCGCTCACAGAACTCCACCGCATCCTCCCAACTCACCCGTTCGACCGGACGATCATCTCCCTTGAAATGCGAAGGAACGGCATTCAAATCTTGTTCGACCTTCGGCCAGCCTGCAACAACTCGCCATTGCTCTTGGGTGACCGCGAATTTGCCAATGTGGAACGGCGAGACGGTCACTTCGTGCAGGGGCCGTTCGCCGTCGCTACTGCCTTGTTCCTCCTTCGGCGAACCCATCGTGAACGTTCCTCCCGGGATTTCAACCATCTCGAGCGTGACGCCGGGAGCGAGTTCCTCTACTACGTGATGCCCGTCTCCCGTGACGCGACTCGCAACTTCGCCGACCTCATTCAGAGTGACGGTCTCGAACTCGAATATCAGACCTAACGCCTTTTCAACACTCCTTCGGACATAGCTGTCTTTATCCCGGAGGGCCGCGGTCAGCGCCGCAGTCGCGTCATTCCCTCCGATCTGTCCCAGCGCAGCAGCCGCGCTTCCGCGCACGGTGCGGTCCTCACGGGAATCGGAGAGGGCTGCGTTGAGTAACTCAAAGGACTTGTGGCCTCCTATTACTCCGAGAGTTTCCAAAGCGGCCCTCTTGATCTCGGGGGCGGAGGCTGACAGCATCTCTCGGATGCTGTCCGCCACGGAGTCGCTTCCGATCTGGTCGGCCAATTCCCTTGCTGCTCGCTTGTGGGCGGGCGTGGCGCCGTGCTTCAAGCTGTTGCTCAGCGCCGAGGTTATCTCTCCCCTCAACTCGTCATTCCGGCGCGCGGTACCGGCAAGCAGGCCAACGGCCAGCAGAATCGCGTTCTCAGTTCCTTGCCCGAGGACCATTCTCACGTAGCGACAGTAGCTATCATGGTTGGCTGGGCGCGGCTCGCCCGCATCCAGCAGCCCGCCGAGCATCAAAAGCGGCTGCCACCAACGCACGTCATCGATTCGCTTCAGCGCGAGAACGTCGGATAACTGTTGCCGGCCGTGCAGGACGTCCCGCATCAGCTTGTAGGCGGTGAAGAACTCCTGGACGAGTTGATGAGAGAACTCGACCAACTCTCTCTTCTCCCATCTCAGCAGCGTTGCATCCCGAGCAAGCCCGAAGACATCCTCGGCCGAATAGGACTCGCCATCGGCTATCGCCTCCCGGATTGCTTCTCGCCCGTCGCTCCATCCGGCCTCGCCTTTGAAACCGATCTCGCCCGCCTCGTGCATCTTCACGGCAAGGGCCGCCAGCACGCGCATCTCATCTTTGATGGGCACGGGCTTCCAATCGGGCTTTCGCTTGCGCTCGGCCGGCTTTATTTCCAACTCGCGCTCGATCAGCTTTTCGGCGAAGCCTTGAAAAAGCTTCCCCCGGTTTGGAGTGTACAGCCCGCATTCGACCATCATCTTCAGCCAGTAGGGATTTCTTCCGATGCCTCTTTCTCCGAGGAGTTTCTTGTTCCGCAGCTCGGAGAGGTCGTTTTGCGCCTGCTGGGCGCTATAGAGCGCTGCGTCGTGAGCTGCTTCTTCGCCCTTCTTCTGAGCTGTTCTCTCGCGGCCGTAGACCTTTAGGAACTCAAGGACACCATCATCATCAAGGTCGCAAACGGTAAACGCATTCTCAAGACCGAGTCTGAGCGTCGGGTCCTCGCCCGCACGGCTGGCAAGAATGACGGTCTTAATTTGATTGTTGAATATCAGTTCCTGAAACCCTTGGATGAAGCTAGTGTAATGCTGCGCTGGCACTTCATTGACCCCGTCTATGATCATCGCCACTCGCTGCCGGGACCCGAAAAGGGGCTTGCGTCCGATGCGCGCGGCGATCTTTTCCTCGTACCAGTCTCTGACGGTTCCTCCTGGGTACCAACTGGCTTGCACAAATACGGGCGCCAGCCGCCGACGCACCAACGGTTCGGCTAACATGAATGACCCCAGCCACACCGAGGGAATGATCCAGGGCGACCTGGCAAACCATCCAACGTGATGCTCGAGAAGAAGAATCGACGCAGCAACCGCCAATGCCAGCCCAAGCGCTATCGCTCCCCACAACAGCAGGTTGAAGCGAAAAGCCCGCTCCGCCAGACGATAAGTCAGGGCCTGCACGGCCGTCGTCTTGCCGGCGCCGGGCTCGCCTAGCAACGCGATAGGTTGACCGCGTCTTAAGCTGGATTCCAGTAACTCTAAAACAGGTTTGGCGGGGGTTTGCCGTTTGCCGCGGGCCTTTATTGCTTCAAGCGCTACGTACCTGGCTGCTTCAGGCTTCCAGAGCTTGAATTGGTCTTTGTAGCGGCGCGCCGACCATGTCTCTTTCCACAGCCGCTTGTATGGGCCAAGCAAATAAGAGGGTGACTTCTTCAGGTACGCCCGCAGAGCATCAACAGCAACGGCGGCTATTAGGACTACCAGGGTCTGTTGCCACGACATCGAAGCTCCTTCAGATTACCCGTAGAGCCAGCGTGAATCACCTAACCTCGACACCAATGGTCGTGCGGATTCAGAAACCCTGTGGTGGTCGAGGAATACTACCGCCGAGATTGCCGCCGTGCCGCTACCCTTCGGTGAAGCAAGTATCGCCACGCCGCCTGCGCAGTATAGACGAATTCCAGAAGCGAGACTATTCAAGAACTGCTCGATTCGGCACTGCGCCAGTGCTACTATTCCGCCGAAAGCGCGGAGAAGTGGATTGACATCACAGACGCGGGAACCGAACCTAACCGACGCGACGCTTCGGCGTGAAACCGACAGCCTCACCGCAAAGCATATCATCTGTGCGTTTTGTGCGCTCTTCCTCTTCAACTTGCTTCTTCGGGTTTTCTATCTGCGCTACGACTTCGTCAACGGGGACGAGGCGGTTCGGGCGCTCACCGCGATCCGAGTCCTGGAGGGAGCGCGGCTGTATTCGGAGATCGTCACCGACAAGCCGCCGGGCGCGACTCTGTTCTACGCCGGGGTCTTCGCGCTGTTCGGACGCAGCATGGTTGCCGTGCACCTTGCAGCCACGGTTTGGAACTTCCTGACTTCGATCGTTGTCTGGCTCATCGCTTCCCGCTTCACAACCAGGCGAGCAGGAATCTGGGCGGCGTTCCTGTTTGTGTACTTCAGCACGAACTATCTGACTCAGGACATGATGGCGGCCAACACCGAGCTGCTGATGGTCCTGCCCTACACCGCCTCATTCTACTGGTTCATGAAGGCGCAGCGTACGGAAAGCGGGTTCGGTTCACCTTCCCGGAAAGCGCGTTGGAGCGACCAGCGTCCCGGAGCGCTCATCATCGCCGGCCTGCTCACGGGAGTCGCCGCCCTGTTCAAGCAAGTAGCTGTTCTCAACCTGGTCTTCTTCGCCTTGTATGAGATCGGAACGGTCTATCTTGCTCGATCCGAGCTCCGCAGAAGCACGGCGACGATGTCAGTGAGCCGCCTCCTCGTCGCTGTTATGGGGTTCAGCGCGGTCGCAGCCGCCCTTGCCGCCTGGCTCGCGGCTAACGGCACGCAGTCGGACTTCTGGCGGTACGTGGTCGTGCTCGGCACCTATTACTTAGACTCGCTGCCGGCGGGTTTGTGGTTGAAGTATTTTGCCGGCCGGGGGCTCGGCTATGTGTTGTTCAACGGAGCGCTGTGGATGCTTGCGACCTGGACTGCCGTTCGCTCCGTTCGGATTTTGAAGAGCAGTCGAGGCGCTCAATTCGGCTCCGGAAGCTACTTTCATTCCGGCGATACGGCATTCCATCTGGCGGTGACGCTATGGGGAGCTGCGTCACTGGCGGCGGTGATACCGGGAGGCCGCTTCTTCGGCCACTATTTCATACAGGCGCTGCCCGCGCTTTCGCTTCTTGGGGCGCGGGGCGCCGAGTTGTTGGCGGAACGGTTGAAGGACCCGCCGGCGAGGGTCAATGCCCGGGCAGCCGTCGCCTTGCTCGCCGTGCTGTTTTTGGTTGGCTTCATCAGGTCGCATCACCGGACTGCCGTGCTGGCGTACGAGACGCTCACCGGCGCGCGCACGAGTGCCAGTGCGACATGGGGAATGACCAGGCGCGAGGACGAGGCGCAGATAGTCGCCGAGGCCGTGCGCCGCGAGATCGGAGAAGGCGAACCGCTTTACGCCTGGGATTATGCGCTGGATGTGTACTGGCGCTCCCGCTGCCGTCCCGCGTCGCGATACCTGACAACCTATTACATCACCGGTTCGTTCGCCGAAGGCGAGATGCGCCTGGACGCGTCGGCAAAGGAGTTTCTCGCCGAAGCGCGAAGGAATTTGGTCGACGACCTTCGTCGCACGCGCCCGCGGTTGATACTGGATGTCAACCGCGGCATGCGCTCCCTGCCCTACCCTGAGATCACTGAGTTTCTGACGAAGAACTACACTGAGGGCGCTGTTATCGGCCCGGGAGTGGAACGCCGTGTCACGATCTTGCGGCGGAAAGACTGAGGGATGCCCTTCGCGAAGCCGGCACGCACATCGACTCCGGCCTTCATGCCTCTGATGTCAGTCGTTGCGAGATCCATTCGCCGATGATCGGCAGCGACTCGCGCGGAAAGACGTGGCCAACGAGAAAACTCCGATACTCGACCGAACGCGCGCGGCGAGCCATCGCGTCCTTGAACGTGCGCGTCCGCTCGAGCGGGTAAAACTCGTCAGTCTCACCCGCGATGATCAGCACATCGGTATCGCTCCTCTGGTACTTGTCCTGGTCCCAGTCGCCGGGTATGCCGCCGCAGACCGCAATCACCCCGCGCGCGACGCCCGGATGGGTGAACGCGAACCGATAGCACAACGAGACGGACTGGGAGAAGGCGACCAGGAACACCGCGCGGTGATCTATCGGGTGTTGAGCTGCTACGTCGTCGATGACCGACAGCAGCGTTTCGTGATGGAGCCGAAGGGTCTCCTCAACTTTGTACCTCATCATCCAGCCGAATCCGATCTTCGGTATGGTTTGCTCGCCCGCTTCCCGGACGAAGAACGCATTCGGCGCTTGCACTGAAGCGATGATGAAATCTCTCGAGTTGATCTTCTGCGCAAGCGCCATCATCGATTCCTTGTTCCCCTCGTAACCGTGGAACGCAATCATCAGCGGGGCGGAACCCGAGACGCCGTCGGGCGCGTAAACATCGTAGTAAAGTCTTATTCGCTGTTCGGTGAATCGTTCCTCGATCATCAGTTGTTCGTACGCTTCCGTGGAGCTTTCTTGTTGTCGCGGACCGCTGTGATATTATCCGAACCAATGAGCGCGGAAAAGCCGGTTAGATTCGTGATCGTGGGAGCAGGCGCAATCGGCTTATGTGTGGGCGCGTTGTTGGGAAGAATGAGCTCCGCTGTGAAATTCGTCGCGAGGCCCGCAATCGCCGAAGCTCTCAAGCGCGGCGTCCGGATCAAGCAACCGGCAGGAGAGTTGACGCTCGCTGCCGATGCGGTGACCTCGATCGGTGAGCTCACGCCGAAGAGCGGCGACATAATCACGCTCACGACCAAATCGCAGGCGACCGAATCAGCGGTTGACGACCTGGCGGCCGTCTACGATCGAAGCCAGCCCGTGTTCTGCCTGCAGAACGGAATCCGCAATGAGGAGACCGCGGCGCGCCGGTTCGAGAATGTCTACGCCGGGCTGGTTCTGCTGTGCGCCGTGCAACTGGAACCCGGCCTGATCACGTATCCGGAGGGCCGCGAGGTAGCGGTGGGCTGTTACCCGAGAGGTGCGGATGACACCGCGCGGTACATAGCGGACGAATTCAAGCGCGCGGGATTCGACGCCGCGGCCTCGGCTCACGTGATGGCGATGAAGTGGGGCAAGCTGGTGGCGAACCTCAACAACGCCACGCACACGATCACCGGTTTCTGGCTCGAGCGTGGAATGGCCGATGCGGATATGCGGCGGCTTATGCTTGAGGTTCGCGAGGAGGGCTTGCGAGTTCTGGATGCAGCAGGAATCGCGGTCGAGCCGCCGCCCGATGAGCCGTCCCCGATCCGGATCCGAGCGATGACCGAGAGGCTGAGGCGGCCTCCTAAGGAGACTGACGAGGCGACTACGATGCCCGAGGAGAAGCGAAGTTACGCATCGATGTGGCAAGATCTATATCTTGGTCGCAAGACTCACGAGGGCGAGTTCTTGAACGGTGAGATCATCGCGCTCGCCAGGGGGCTGGGGATGTCAACGCCGTACAATTCGACGCTCCTGGAGGTGATAAACCGGATGTTCTCGGAGGGACTCAAGCCGGGAATCCTGAGTCCGGCCGAGCTTCGATCGTTGATCCGTCGCCGCGCCGATGGCCATGCCGGGTGACCGCAACACATATCGCCTTTGACCACAATATGTTGTACTTTTCTGTTGACATGGGTCTATGTATAGAGTAAACTCCGGTCCCGCTAGAGACATACGGAAGCTAGACAAAAACACTCATTAATTCGTTGTTGCCAGCCAATCTGACGGGTATCATTGTTGGGGCTGCTGGCGTGATAATTGGGGGCGGAAGCGGCGGACCTTCGCAGCGGCGGTAGGGAAGCTAACGATTCAGCGATCACACCTCGGAGCAGCACGGCTTGGTCAGTTGGGCAGGAGCCGAGCTGTAAAGACAAGCCTAGATTGCAGGGTAATGGAGGGCAAGCCCCAGGCTGATGCGGGGGAACGGACGGGTTTCTCTCCCAGCGTTGATCCTCACGGAATCCAAAACGAGCGTGGAAGGAGATTCAATCGATGGCTACCCGACCTGTCGGCGATATTCAGAAATCAAACGGTCAAACCCAAATCGATACCTTCAGCGCGCCCCTCGTGGCGCACCGTGACGGAGCCGCCGACGATAATGAGCTGAACGACCTGGGCCAGAAGATCTTCCTCGATCGATACGCAATGAAGGACATGCATAAGCGGACGCTCTCGGTCGGCGATATGGTGATCGTTTGCACGGACGACAAGACCGGCCAGCGCGAGATCGGAACGGTCACTACGATGGGAGCGGGGCGCGTAACGGTCCAGTTGCGCGACGGCACGAGCATCGAGCGGTTGTCGGAGCACGTCGCAAAACCTATCGAGACCGCTCCGGAGCAGATGATGGAGCGGGTCGCGCGAGGCATCGCAGCGGTCGAGGGGGACCTGGCCGAGGAGTGGTATCAAAGGTTTCGCTGGCTGCTCAACGGCTGGAAGTTCGTCCCCGCCGGAAGAATCCTAACCGCCGCCGGAACCGATCAGCAGCTCACCTTTTACAATTGCTACGTTGTCCCTTCGCCGAAGGACTCGCGGCGCGGCATCGTCGATACGCTCTCCCAGATGATGGAGATCATGTCGCGGGGCGGCGGCGTCGGAATCAACGTCAGCAGCTTGCGCCCGCGTCACTCATATGTGAAAGGCGTCAACGGCCGGTCGTCGGGGTCCGTGTCGTGGGGTGCGCTGTACTCGTTCGTCACCGGGCTTATCGAGCAGGGCGGTTCGCGGCGCGGCGCGTTGATGCTCATATTGAACTGCTGGCACCCGGACGTTCTCGAGTTCATCAACTCGAAGCGGGAAATGGGCAAGATCACCAACGCCAATATCTCGATCGGCATAACCGACAAGTTCATGGATGCCGTACACGCGGATGGCGACTGGGACCTGGTGTTTCCAGACACGTCGGATCCGGATTATGAAAGATTGTGGGACGGCAATCTGGAACGGTGGGTCGCCGAAGGAAAGTCGACGGTCGTTCACAAGACGGTGAAGGCGCGGTTTATCTGGGATTCGGTCATCGAATCGGCATGGGCTTCGGCGGAGCCGGGCGTGTTCTTCATCGAGCGCGCCAACAAGATGTCGAACTCGTGGTACTACGACTCGGGTTATCTCGGCTGCACGAATCCGTGCGGGGAGCAGCCGCTGCCGGGCTTCGGAGTGTGTAACCTTGGAGCGATCAATCTTTCGAAGTTCGTGCGCGACGGCGACGTAGCGTGGGACGAGCTCGGAAAGACGGTGCGGTATTCGGTTCGCTTCCTCGACAATGTAATCGACGCGACGCCTTATTTCTTCGACGAGAACTACGTGCAGCAGAAATCCGAGCGGCGGGTGGGCCTCAATACGATGGGACTGGCCGAGATGTTGATCAGGCTTGGAATCCGTTACGGCTCAGATGAGTCGGTGGGTTTCATCGATCGCTTGTATCGCTTCATCGCGACCGAGGCATATCGCGCGTCAAGCGACCTCGCCGAAGAGAAGGGGCCGTTCCCGATGTTCGATCGCGAGAAATTCCTTGAGTCGGGCTACATGCGGCAGATGCCCGAAGACGTACGAGAGGCCGTCCGGCAGAAGGGCGTGCGCAACGTGACGTTGCTGACCCAGGCCCCCAACGGAACCATCGGAACGCTGGTTGGCACCTCGACCGGAATCGAGCCGTTTTACTTTTGGAGCTACTACCGGAAATCGCGGCTCGGTAAACACGAAGAGCGGGTAAAGGTGCTCGAGGAATGGCAGGATGCACATCCGGGCAGGCCGGCGCCATCTTGTTTCGTCACCGCGATGGATCTTGCACCCGAAGATCACGTAAAAGTCCAGGCGGCGATCCAACGGTGGGTCGATTCGTCAATATCGAAGACCTGCAACCTCCCGGCCGACTACACCGTGGACCAAACCCGCGATATTTACGAGTTGCTTTACCGGCTGGGTTGCAAGGGCGGGACCATTTACCGGGATGGATCGCGGGACGTTCAGGTTCTCAATCTCAAAGACGAAGACAAAGTGGCAAAGCGAACTGCCCCGGTGGGGCTGGCGCGCGCTTCGGACGAGGGTGAAGAGACCGGCGAAGGGGAAGCCGAGTGCGTATTGGAAGGCGTTGGAGAGGACGAACAAACCGGCGCCGGTTCTTCTGTTGAACTTGTTAAGGGTGAAGCGGGACTTCAACCGAAGGTCCGGCCCAGACCATACAAACGTCACGGGAACACCGTCAGCAAGGCGACGCCGTCGGGCACGGCTCACATCACGATGAATGACGACGACGAGGGCCAGCCGTTCGAAGTGTTCCTCGAGATCGGCAAAGCGGGCTCAGACATCAAGGCGATGGCCGAGGCGATGGGCCGGCTCATGTCGCTGATCCTGCGCATGGCCTCTCCGGTTTCACCATTCGAGCGCGTGCGCGAAATCGTCAAGCAGATCACCGGGATCGGCGGCGCGCGGTCATATGGTTTCGGCAAGCGGCGTGTGCTCTCGCTGCCCGACGCGGTGGGGCAGGCCCTGGCGGAGAATTATCTCGGAGTAAGCTACGGCAGTGAGACCGACGGTCAGGGCGCCCAGATGGGAGTTGAGGCGGAGGCTCGACACAAGAGCCGTCTCCCGAGCGCCATGTCCGCCGATTTGTGCCCGAGTTGTGGGGACTCGGCGTTCGTCCGGCAAGAGGGTTGTCAAACCTGCTTTGCGTGTGGCTACTCGGAGTGTTAGGCGTACGTGCGGTTGCTTCTCTTTTGTATCCGACAGAAACTCGGGCGAGCCGAATGAAACGGTTCGCCCAAATTGTCTGCGGTGAACTCCAGTCGGGCGCTCCTCAACATCGCGCCGGCCGAATCCCGGCTACGCATCGGGCATGAACTTGGGCATGGTGCGGCGAATCCGGGCTTCGAGTTGGCGCTTCTCACCTTCGGTCGCCGCGGATGCCAGTTTGCGGCGGAGCTTTTTCCTCTTCTCGTAACGATGACGCCTTCGTTTTATCTCGCGGTTGCGTTCTCTCATGTTCCGGTTGATCTCCTATTTCGCATTCGACTGGTTCGGCCATCAAGCCGGCGCGCGAAGCGGGCAGATTCTAATCGCTCGCGGTGAGCCTGGTCAAACAGGACCGAGGCTCGGAGGTTCGGCGCGCAACGAAACACGCTCTCCCGTTACGATCAAAAAAGGCCCACATTCAGCTTGACATCACCAGAATACGAGCATATAAGAGTTATATAAAAATTAAATAATCCGCGGAGGTGGGTTGGCTGGTGTCAAAGACGAAGGTTAGGACATATTCGGCAACTGATCGTGATCTTGACATGCTGGATGCGGTGGCGAGTTATCACGGGCTCAACAAGAGCGCGACGATCACGAGCCTGGTTCGCAGAGAATTCTGGAGAGTGTTTCCCGCGGGAACGAGCAAGATCAAGCCGGACCGGGGCGCAAAGGTAGAGGAAAAATGAGTACGCAACTCTGTATGACTTCAGCAGCAACGGTCTCAACGAATGGCGAGCGCGTCGCGTTGATGAACGAAATTCGTGAGCTTGCGCGCGAGCGCAATGCCATCATCCTTGCCCACAACTATCAAATCTCAGACGTGCAGGACGTAGCTGATTTCACCGGCGACAGCCTCGGACTCTCGCTCGAAGCGCAGAAGACCGATTCGGAGTTGATCGTCTTCTGCGGCGTGCACTTCATGGCCGAGTCGGCGAAGATCATGAACCCCGAAAAGAAAGTGCTGCTGCCGAATCTGTCAGCGGGCTGCTCACTTGCCGATTCGATCACGCCCGAGAGTTTGGAGGAGTGGAAGGCGCGCTATCCCGGCTACACGGTCGTCACCTACGTGAACTCGAGCGCCGAGGTGAAGGCGATGAGCGACATCTGTTGCACGTCGGCTAACGCGGTTTCGGTCATCCGCAGCCTGCCATCCAAGAAGATCCTGTTCACGCCCGATAGAAACCTCGGCAACTGGGTTCGAAAGCAGGTGCCGGAAAAGGAGATCGCGGTTTACGATGGCGCCTGCCCGACGCACGACGTGTTGCGCGGCGCGAACGTCGATAAGATGCGCTCCGCGTTCCCTGATGCCGTCGTGATAGCTCACCCCGAGTGCCGTGAGGACGTCATCGCGCTTGCCGATGAAGTATGCTCGACCTCGGCGATGCTCGACCGCATCGCCAGGTATCCCGATGCGCGGACGTTCATCGTCGCGACCGAAAGCGGAATAGTCCATCAGATGAAGAAGCGCTACCCCGGCAAGGAGTTCATCATGGCCGACGGGTGCATAGGGTGCCGTTTGCATTGTCCCTATATGAAGATGATCGCGCTCGGTGACGTCAGGCGGGCGTTGGTCGAGGACAAGTTCGAGATCACGGTTGAACCCGATGTGATGGAGGGAGCTCGCCGGGCCGTAGAACGGATGCTTGCAGTCCCGCGCGACAACTAGAGCCTCGCTACTAACGGTCGGCAGTTTTGAGAGGGACAGCGCGGGGAAGCTCCCGGAGTGCGAATTCAGCCAAACTTTCGCATTGTTTCCCCGGTCTAAGAGTAGAGTCGATCATACCAGATTGGAAGTACAGCGATTATGACTAGAGTTGTTACACCCTCACGCCTCATATTGATCCTGTTTACCCTCATTATCGTCGGGGCGGCGGCTTTCGCGCAGCGCCCGCCCAACGTAGGACGGCCGGGTCGGCCCCAGGGACAGTTTCCCGCGGGTCAGCGGGGACTTGGACGCGGACCCTTAGGCAATCCACAGCTTGGCCGACCCAGGGGCCAGCTCCGAAGTCCCGAAGGGCGCCGGCGCATGCAACAGCAGCTAATGCAGGCAATCGGTATCACCAATGAGCAGCGCTCGCGGATGGACACAATTCGCCGGAGCCACGAGGACGAAGTGATCTCCGCCGGCCGCCGCCTGCGCGAAGCCCGCCGCGCTTTCGATCGCGTGATAATGAACGAACAATATGATGAGGCCTCCATCAACCGTCACGCCGACGAGTTGGCTGCGGCCCAGGCCGATATGATCCGGCTTCAGGCTAGGATTCGTGGCCAAGTGAGAAGCGTACTGAGCCCGGAACAAGTGATGCGGTTCAACGAGCTTGAGCGAAGACTACGCCGCCAGCAACGCGAGCAGCAAGACAGACAACGGGAGATGATCCCGGGCAAACAGAACCCGCGGCCTCCGGTCGGGCCGGGAGCAACTCCGACGCCTGATCTCATTAGCCTGCTCCTGGACCTGCCCTAGCGCGACAGGCCTTCCGCGCGCCAATGGCAATCCGCGGCGTCCATCGGCCGATCGGCCGCCCCGAACTGGACAGCATCGCAGGTTGCCGATTAGAATCACTTCCTCACCACTGATTCGAACATTAATTCGGAGGAAGAATGGAAGATACCGGTATCACGTACCACGCCGTCGAGAAGGAAGGCGTGGTCACAGCCATTTGGGAAATGCAAGGGCGAAAACATCTGCGCACGATCGATCCCCGGAGTGAAGAAGGCCGCCGAATTCTGGGCTCCCATACTGTAGACGAGCAGGGCGAACACGCCGAGGCCAAGGCTGCGGCGCAGGGCGAATCTCACCAGGAGCCCTGAGGGCCGGGATCATCAGGTTCTCGATGAATGAGGTCGCGGGAGGTCTCCTGGCCGGCAACGCACCTCAGAGAGCGAAATCCAGTTCGCGAACGCCTTCGATCAGCCCGCAGTCACGGGCGAGGTCGTAATACAAGTTCAATCCGCGCAGGCTTTCCTCATCAAGATCGTAGCTTATATTCTCGGTGAGGTATCGGCGAAGCTCGTCAGTGGACAGATTGAGGCCGATACTGTAGCTCCTCGATATCTCGTCTATCCTTGAAGTCCCTTCGCGCTTCGCCGCCAAAAAATCTACGCCACCGGGCCACGCCCTCGAATCGGACCTGATTCCCCAGAATGCAAACACGAATGGGAGTCCCGTGTGGGCTCGCCATTCTTCGGCCAAATCGTACACCCGCAACGCCGAGCGATCTACCAGCATCGCGGGGTCTCCGATTATGAGGGCGGCGTCGTTCAGCTCAAGCATCTGCCCTATGTTTGGCGGAGACGGCCGATATAACGGGTGATGTGAGTAGAAGCGGCCGAGGATTATCTGGACCAGCGCGGCTGACGTGCGGGACGACGTGTCAAGCGCCACAGAACGCACTTCGGTGAGAGGAACGCGGGAGACGAGCACGACGCTTCGGACTGTCGCCTTGGAAGCGACGCAGGCCCCGGGCGCTACCTTTAGACCGGCTATGCGTTGGTACTCGATTGCCGGGATGAGCGCCGCATCAACATCCCCTCCAGCCAGCAACTCGGCGCATCGCGCCGGCGCCGCATCCGACGTAAACTCGCACCGATTCTTCTGTTCGCCATAGACGAAGCTGTAACAAAGAGGCGCAGCGTTGAGGTAACTCGATGCCGCTATGCGCGGTTTAATCATAGGCGGTTGGCGCGCCGACGAGGACTCACCGGCTTTTCAACAATGGCTGTGGAAATCCCTGTGGAAATGCAGAGGATGAATCCTGCAAATATCGGAATCCTACGGACTTGTGGCATTTTGCACACATTTTGTTCAACCCGGTTTGATGAACCAAAGTCCAAGTATTTCAACAATTCTGCTTCCCAGACCCTTCGGTCTCGGTACCCGCCTAGCCGTCGCGATTGTGCCTTGGTTACCAAACCTTACCTGTGCAAAACTTCTAGACTTTCTGGAGAGGAAAACCCGCCCAAAACGCGACGAGCCTACGAGCCTAATCGGCCATATCTTCGAGCCGCTGGGCGACTCTATCGCGGAATTCGACCGCCGCCCTAAGGACTTTGCGAGGCTTGGCGCCCTCAGCGGGTCCGATGAACCCCTCTTGCTCCATCACGTCCAGTATCTTCGCGGCTCGCCCGTACCCGATCGACAGTCTCCTCTGAAGGACCGACGTGGAGGCGCGGCCCATGTCAGAGACGATCGCCAGCGCCTCATCGTAGAGTTCGTCGTGTTCACCGACGAAACCGTCCGAGTCCTCAGCTTCCTGTTCGCTCATCGTCACCTGGTCGTTGTAATCCGGCTCAGCCTGATTGCGGACGTGATCGGTTATCCGCTTTATTTCTGCCTCATTGACGAACGAGCCGTGGACGCGGATGAGGCGGGACGACGCCGGCGGAAGAAACAACATATCGCCCTGACCGAGCAGCGCTTCCGCACCATTGGAGTCGATTATCGTGCGCGAGTCGACCTTCGAAGACACACGAAATGCAATCCTGGACGGGAAGTTCGCCTTGATGATGCCGGTGATTACGTCGACCGACGGCCGCTGCGTCGCGAGCACCAGATGTATGCCAACCGCCCTCGCCATTTGAGCGAGCCGGGCGATCGAGGTCTCAACGTCGCCGCGCGCCACCATCATCAGGTCCGCAAGCTCGTCGATCGCGATGACGATGATAGGCAGCGGCTTCAGCGAGTCGGTCGAGTCGTCCCACAGCGTCGGATGGACCATCTCGCGGACCTGGCGGTTGTACTGGTCAATGTTGCGGACTCCTAGCGTCGCCAGCACGCGATAGCGGTTTTCCATTTCCCCGACGGCCCACTTTAGCGCATTGGACGCCCGCTTGGGATCGGTCACGATCGGCGTCAACAGGTGCGGGATGCCCTCATACAAGCCCAACTCGAGCCGCTTTGGATCTACCATGATGAACTTCACGTCTTCGGGCGTCGCCTTGTAGAGGATCGAGCAGATGATCGCATTCAGCGTCACGCTTTTACCGGCGCCGGTCGCTCCCGCGATCAGCAAGTGCGGCATCTTCGCCAAATCTGCGACGTACTCGTCTCCGTTTATGGTCTTCCCTAGCGCGATGGACAGGATCGATGGCGAATGCTGGAATTTCTGGGACTCGATGACCTCTCGCAGGCAAATCTTGTCGCGTTGTGCGTTGGGCACTTCAATACCGACCGTCGATTTTCCGGGGATTCGGTCGATGCGAATCGACTCGGCCTTCAGCGCAAGACAGAGATCATCCGCGAGGCCGACGACGCGGCTGTACTTGATGCCCGGGTCGGGTTTGAACTCGAACGTCGTGACAACCGGACCGGGGTTGATTCGATGAATGTGCCCAGTGACCGCGAATTCCTTGCACTTTTCGGCAAGGATCGTCGCCCGTTCTCGCAGCTCCTCTTCAGCCTGCTCGTGATGTCCAATAGGCATTTCGAGCAAGTCGAGTTGGGGCAGTTTGAAGTTTGACGCGGAATAGAGGGGCCGCGAAAGTTTTCGGCGCAGTGCGGCGTCAGCTTTGTCCCCGAGAGGTGTACGGACAATCGACGCCGTTGAGACCATTTCCGCGACGTCGGGGTCGATCGTTACGTCGGCAGGCGGACGGTGAGCCGAAACCGCGCGGTCGCCGGCGCCCGCGTATTGCGTGGAGGCTGTGGCCGCCTCCCG
>DATDOV010000088.1:0-190687 GCA_035293105.1 Blastocatellia bacterium | reverse complement strand
AGGCCACACCAACTCGGTCCTCAGCGTCGCCTGGTCGCCTGATGGCCGCTCGCTCGCCTCCGCCTCATCCGACAAAACCGTGCGCATCTGGGACGCGGGCTCGGGCAAGCTTCTTCGCTCGCTCGAAGGCCACACCAACTGGGTCCGCAGCGTCGCCTGATGGCTGCTCGCTCGCCTCCGCCTCATACGACAAAACCGTGCGCATCTGGGACGCGGGCTCCGGCAAGCTTCTTCGCTCGCTCGAAGGCCACACTGAGTCTGTCCTCAGCGTCGCCTGGTCGCCTGATGGCCGCTCGCTCGCCTCCGCCTCATCCGACAACACCGTGCGCATCTGGGACGCGGGCTCGGGCAAGCTTCTTCGCTCGCTCGAAGGCCACACCAACTCGGTCCTCAGCGTCGCCTGGTCGCCTGATGGCCGCTCGCTCGCCTCCGCCTCATACGACAACACCGTGCGCATCTGGGACGCCGCCAGTGGAGAAGAGCTGAAAGTCTACAAGTCAGCGCATCCGGCATACACCCTTCTCTCAGCCTCTTTTCAACTACCGGCTTCAGTTGCTCGAGCGTTTGGGAAGACAGCGCTGGGCGATGACGACATCATCGTCGAAAGCTCCTCGCTGGATGCTGCGGCCCTCGAGGCCGCCGGCGACTTCACTCTCCAGGTCAGCGCCAAGATCGTCTTGATGGGGGAGAGCGAAGTAGGAAAGTCATGTCTGGCGCTGCGGCTCGCACAAGATCGCTACGAGGAGCAGGGCACGACCCACGGCATGCGCCTCTGGAAAATGGCGCCTGAGCAGTTGAGTCCCGATATGGCCGCGCCGCCTGGAGAGAAGCGCGAAGTCGTAATCTGGGACCTCGGCGGCCAGCCCGGCTACCGGCTGGTGCAACAGTTGTTCCTCCACGACACGACCCTCGCCCTCGTGCTGCTGGAGCCGACTCGCGGGCAGAAGGCGTTCGACGACGTCGCCGAGTGGGACCTCAGACTCGAAAAACAACTCCGAGGCCGCGCGTCAGCAAAACTGCTCGTTGGCACAAAGCTCGACAACCTTGAAGGGGAAACATCGCTGATCGATAAGGCAGGCCTCTCGCGGTTGGTGGAGAGCGGCGGGTTTCGGGGCTTCTTTCCCACGAGCGCCAAGGCGCCGCGCGGCATCGACGAGCTGCGAGCCGCGATCGCGAAGGAGCTGGATTGGGGAGGGCTTTCCAAAACGACCAGACCGGCGCTCTTTCAGCGCATCCGCGAAGCGATCGACGCGCGGCAGCAAAAGGCGGAAGCGGTCTGGCTCTACTCCGAGCTTGAAGCCGAGATTCGCGAGGAGAATCCCGGAGATTTCGATTCCGCTGCGGTGAACACCGTAGTGGAGCAGTTGGCCTTGCAGGGCGTGATAGCCGACACGCGACTCGGGTCGGGTCAGCGCGCGCTGGTGCTTCAGATCGGGCACATCGAGAGCTACGCCGGCTCGCTCATCCTCGCCGCGCAGAATAATCCTCACGGCGTGCCTGCCGTCGAGCTTTCGGCCGCCCTCGCCGCCAGGTCGCTCCCCGGCATCAATGCGGCCGAGCGGCTGCATCCGTTCCAGGAGCGAATCGTGATGGAGTGCGTCGTCGAGCTGCTGCTGGACCGAGGCATCTGTTTGAAGCACGAAGGGCTCTTGCTCTTTCCTGCGCTCTTTCCAGCCGCGCCTGCCCAGCAAAGCGCGGAGGCGGCGCACACGGTGTCGCTCTACTACGACTTTTCGGGCGCGATCGACAACATCTACTCGTCGCTGGTCGTGCGGCTGGCGGTGAGCGAGCGCTTCGGGCGCATCAGGCTGTGGCGGGACCGCGCCGAGTACGAGAAGCCTGAAGAAGGCGTCTGCGGGGTGCGCAAGGTGGCGCGCCGCAGCGGGCTGGCGCACCTGGACCTGTTGTTCGGCGAGGAGACGTCAAGTGAGACCCGCGACCTGTTCACCGTCTTCGTCGAGGACCACTTGCGGAAAGAGGGCGTCGAGATCAGAGAGGTCCTCGGGATGGTGTGCGGCAAGTGCCAGTACAGCTTCGATGAAGCTCTGGTCAGGAAGCGGATCGATAGCAACTTCTCGGATATGGTCTGCCCGACATGTGAAGCCAGGCTGCCGATAAGCCAGGGTGCGAAGAAAGCCCGAGAGGCGAACCCCGCGCTTCAACGGGAGATGGTCGCCCTCAAAACCGTGATCGAGCGCCGCACCCGCAACGAGGTAGCCGAAGCCAAGCGCGTCATCGCCGATGTGAAGCCGCGTGATGAGGCGACGATTCGCATCCTGCACCTCAGCGATCTGCACTTCAACGCGGACGACGACGCGGAGGTCAAGCTGCAGCCGTTGGTGGCCGACCTGAGAGACCCGGAGGGCGGGCTGGGTTTCGAGCGCCTCGATTATCTGGTCGTCTCGGGCGATCTGACCAATCACGGCGACGCCCGGGAGTTCGATCCCGTCTACTCGTTTCTGTCCGGGCTGATTGAGAGGATGAAGCTCTCTGCGGAACGTTGTGTGATCGTGCCCGGCAATCACGACCTGAGCTGGGAGCGAGAAGTCTACGAGTGGAAGCCGAAGCGAAAGGTCGACCTCGGCGCGTTGAAGCCGGGCAGTTGCGTCGCGCAAGGGGACGGTTTCCTGGTGCGCGACGAGGGCAGCTACCCCGCGCGGTTCGAGAACTTTGGAAAGTTCTATCACGAGTTGATCCAGCAGCCTTACCCGCTCGAACCCGAGTCTCAGGGCGTGTCGTTTTTGTTCGCTGACGACAAGTTACAATTCCTCGCGATCAACTCGGCGTGGGATATCGACGAATACTTCAAGGACCGGTCGGGAGTGAACGAGAGCGCGCTGGTCCGGGGTGTGGGCGATGCCGGCAAACAGATCGAGCGGGCCCAGGCAGAGCAGCGGCTCGCGTCGGATGCCGGCCTGCTGAAGATCGCAGTCTGGCATCATCCCGTCACTGGCAACGAGAAGATCATCAAGGACTCTTTCCTTGCGCAGCTCCAACAAGCGAAGTTCAAGCTCTGTTTGCACGGACACGTTCACGAGGACACGGCGGACTTGATCAAGTACTTTGATAAGAGGCGACGACTTCACGTGGCCGGGGCTGGGTCACTGGGCGCGCCGGTGAACGACCGGCCCGAATCTACGCCGCGTCTGTACAACGTGATCGAGGTGTGGCGAGACCTGAGCAAGATCAGGGTCCATACACGCTGTTTGAGAAAGGACGGCGGCGCGTGGGAAGGATGGGGGGTCTGGCCGGACGAAAAGAACCGCCGCGGCCGCCTTACTTATTACGACATCGTTCTCACCGACTACTCCTAGTGCAACGTGTCAATGATTTCGACAGCGTCGTTTCATTAACACCCTGCTTTAGCTGGGTGTCGGGCGGCAGCTTGCGGCGCAGAAATCGTTTCAACGATTTCTTTGAACCCCCAAAAACCCGCTGAAACGGTTCGGGAGTGCAAACCCTTGCGAAGTCACCCATCTGAAGATGGGTGTTGATGAGAACGGAGCGCATCACCGCAACCTCGACGACGAACTTTCGCTCTCAGTGTTAAACTGCACCAGTTCCACACGCAGGCCGGACTTGTGCTACCTTATCCAGAGAAGACTTGCAAGGAGAAGTAAAGAACATGGCGAACAAAAGGAAGATCGTAGCGCTGACGCTCACCCTGGGAGTGGCTGCTGCGGCCTGGATTGCGACTCCGGCCGCCGGCATCGGCCAACACAAAGAGCATGAACATTCGCACGCACCGGCGAGCGCCAGGAAACTGAAGAACCCGCTGACCCCAACCGCTGAGAACATCAAGAGCGGCCGCACCATCTACAACGATAACTGCGCCGTGTGCCACGGCGAGGACGGAAAGGCCAAAACCGAAGTGGCCGCGACGATGCAGGTCAAACCCGCTGACCTGACCAGGTCGGACGACCTGACCGACGGCGAGATATTCTGGCTGATCACGAACGGAATCGAGAAGAGCGGTATGCCCGACTTCAAGGCGACAATAAACGACCAGGAACGATGGCAGACAGTGCTCTACGTCAAGACCCTGACGAGCGAGGACGAACACCACCACGGCCGCCGCCGCGGGCGCGGCTCCAAGGGTTGATCCAGAGCGGTTCAGTAGAACGTCTCGAACCTCGCGCGAGAGTTGCTGACGCAGGGAGAGGTTCTACCACAGTCGCCAGCGCCGGTGAGCCCATAGCTACTCAATGCACGCGCTTGGCCTCGCCCTTCCAGAAGCGCTCGCGCAGGAGGTTCTTCTGAACCTTACCCGTCGCGGTGCGCGGGAGAACGTCGATGAACTCGACCCGTTTGGGACACTTGAAGTGCGCCAAATGCTCTCGCGTGAAGTCGATCAGCTCCTCTTCGGTCGCCGCTGCTCCCGGCTTCAACACAACGATCGCATAAGGCACTTCGCCCCATCTCTCGTCGGGCGCCGAAATCACGGCGGCCTCAAGCACCGCCGGGTGTTTGTACAACAAGCCTTCAACCTCGATCGATGAAATGTTCTCGCCGCCCGAGATTATCAGGTCCTTCTTACGGTCGCAGACCTCGATGTAGCCCTCGCTGTCGATCATCGCCATATCGCCGGTGTGAAACCAGCCATCGACGATCACCGCGTCGGTTGCTTCCGGTTGCCGCCAGTAACCCGCCATCACGACGTTCGAGCGCGCGATCACTTCGCCGACTTCACCGCTGTCGGGATTAACGTCGCGGCCGTCGTCGTCCACCACGCGAATGTCAACGCCGATCATCGAGTATCCGGTCTTGGCCTTAACGCGGCACTGCTGGTCGACAGACCAGTCGCGCATGTGAGGCTTGATCTTCGAGACCGTCAGGAAGGGCGAGGTCTCGGTCAGCCCGTAAATCTGAATCACCTTCCAGCCGAACTTCTCCTGCGCGCCTTGAATGGTCGCAAGCGGCGGCGCCGAACCGGCGGTTCCGACCCTGGTGTTCTTCGGCAAGCTCGCGAGCGTCTCCCCGTCAAGCGGATGATTCAGCGCCATGTTGATCATCGTCGGCGGCATGCAGGCGAAGGTGACTTGCTCCCGCGCGACGAGATCGAAGAACGCCGCCGGCTCGAACTTCTTGATGATGACGTGAGTCGCACCCATTCCGGTCACCGCGTAGGGCACTCCCCAGCCGTTGCAGTGAAACTGCGCGAGGGTGTGCAGGTAAACGTCGGTTTCCTGAATCCCAAACTCACAGATCGAGTTCATCGCGTTGATGTACAGATTGCGGTGAGTGAGCATGACACCCTTCGGCCGGCCGGTGGTCCCGCTCGTATAGAGCAACGCCGATGGTTCGTTCTCGTCGATCTCGATGGGAGGAGGCTCGTCGTTCGAGGCGCTCTCGAGCAGCGATTCGTAGTCGCGCCAGCCTGCGGAAGTATCGCCTGCTGCGGCGGCGTTATCCCCGGCTATGAGGTACTCACAGACTGTTTCGAGCTTGTCGCGTATCGGGTCGATCAGATCAGTAAAGCCCTCCTCGACGATCAGGACCTTCGCGCCGCCGTGATTGAGTATGTACTCGAAGTCATCAGGCACGAGCCTGAAGTTGAGCGGCATAAGAATCGCGCCCACGAGCGGCGTGCCGAAGAAGGCTTCGAGCATCCGGTGGCAGTTCTGCGAGAGTATCGCAACCCGGTCACCCTTGGCGACGCCGAGGCCGCGCATTAAGTTGGCCCAGCGATTCACCCGCCCGCCGAACTCCCGGTACGTGAGCCGCAGCCCGCCGCAGACGATGGCCTCTTTGTTCCAGTGAGCGACGAGCGCTCGTTTCAGAAAATCGTATTCACTGAGTGAGACGATCACGGTTGAACCTCGAATGCGATGATCGATTCTGAAAGCGCCACAGCATAGCACAACTCTGAAGGTAGTTCATCACAGTACCGATGAAGACCCGACCGGGAATTATTGACGACCTAGTCGTCATTTATCATAATATTTGACGCCTATGACGACATCATCGGGTAGCGCGGTCTGGTGGTAGCCTCCTCTCGCGATGATTGCGACTGACGTTAATGAGCGTAAGGTGAAACGGTTCGCATCGAGTGAACGGTCAACAACGTGATCCCGAGCGCAATGTTGGACTGCAATGCCTAAGCAAACACTCTCGCCAATCTTCGTCGAAGAGGCCTACAACCCAACCATAATTTGCGACGACATCTTCAAGACCAAGCGTCCGAGGCGAATTGTGTTTGGCTGGTATGGGGGGAAATTCAATCATCTCAACTGGCTGCTGCCCCTGTTACCTCCTTGCCATCATTACTGCGAGCCATTTGCCGGTTCAGCCGCCGTACTCTTGAACCGCGAGCCGTCTCCAGTGGAGACCTATAACGACATCGACGGTGAGGTTGTCAACTTCTTTCGTGTTCTTCGGAACCAGAAGGATGACCTGATACAGGCCATCGGCTTGACGCCCTTTTCGCGCGAGGAGTTCTTCAGGTCGCTTTCGACCAATGGCTCGAAGACTTCGGATCTCGAACGCGCGCGACGGTTCTTCGTTCGCGCGCGTCAGGCCAGAACCGGACTGGCTCAAACGGCTTCGCTGGGCCGGTGGGCGAATTGTAAGAACACGAGTCGCGCGGGGATGTCGGGAGTCGTATCCCGATGGCTCGGCAGCGTCGATGCATTGCCTGATATTGCCCTGCGACTCTTGCGCGTGCAGATTGAGAACCGGCCCGCGCGAGAAGTGATCAAGCTGTACGACGACCGAAAGACCCTATTCTACTGCGATCCGCCGTACGTGCACGCGAGTCGAGGCGACCGCAAGGCCTATGGCTTCGAGATGGATGATGACGCCCATCGAGAGTTGGCCGAAGTCTTGTGCCGCTGCAAAGGGAAAGTGGCCGTTTCGGGTTACCGCTGTGATCTGATGGATAACGTCTATAAGGACTGGCGGCGGATCGAGGCACCAGCGAAGTATTGCCACTCGATCAAGAAGCTACGCCGAGAGACGCTGTGGATGAACTACTGAGTGTGGGCGAGCCAACGGCGAAGATACCAGCCATTGACTCGTTGTACTGCCAAAAGAGGCTTCATCGAATACCCGTGAAATCAGACTTCCGCTTCCATCACACGCTCCGAGTGCGTTTCGGCGAGACCGATCTGCAAGGCATCGTCTTCAACGCCAACTACCTGCTCTATTGCGACGTCGCGTGGACCGAGTACTTCCGCGCGATGGGGCTGACCTGGCAGGGGATGATCGACAGCGGCGTTGACACTGTGCTCGCGCGCTCAACCATCGAGTTCAAATCACCTGCGAAGTTCGATGACGTGATCGAGGTCTACACCCGCGTCGCGAGCATAGGGAACACGAGCATCGTTTTTGAGTTCGAAATATATCCCGAAGGTGAGGACCGGCTGATCAGCTCGGCGCAATCGCTGTACGTCTGCGTCGACCCCAGGACGCTGGAAAAGATTCGAGTGCCCGACGATCTGCGCCGCCGCATCGGTGAGTTCGATGAGAGGGATTTTTCTGAGCGCGAACCGTAGCGACCCCGAGGCAGTGAAAGGACGATAAGGGGATCACGAGAGACTCGCCGGTATGAGTATCGGTGCGTACGTGTATAATGCCGGGGTGCCGGAAGTCCCCCACAGCGACATCATTGTCATCAGCGAGCCGATCGACGCACATCGACTCACCGAGATTGCCGCCGGCCAGTTTGGGGACATGGTGAAAGCGGTTGTGGACATCAACCTCCGTCTGCTCGCGCTTGGGGGCGCTCTCCACTCCGACGAGGAAGCGGCGCTCTTGGAGCGGGGGTCCGCACAAGCCGACTTATGGGGCATAAATATCTATCCGGAGAAACCAAGGTCAGAGTGGATAGAGTTTGATTCCCTGATCAATATCAGGCCGCGACTCGGCAACCGCTCTCGCGATGTGGAGGATGTCGGCGCGCGGCAACTGATCTGCGAAATCGTTGACTCCCTCATACGATGAAACCACCAATCCACAAGGGGCTTGCCGAGGGTCGTTGGTTCACCTTCTCGATCTTCGAACAACTCGGCAATGTTGGAAGCGAGTTCGAACGCGCAGCGGCGGCGCATCAGCGAGGGGACCGCGAGCGCTTCGAAATGGCGTTTGATCGAATGCTGGAGCTTCTGGACCTTACGATCGAGGACCCGAAATGGCGAACGGGCCGCCGGCTGCGAGAGCTGCTTAGGTTGCGTGAAGAGGTGTGTGATGTCTTCTACGGCAACGACACTTATGGAACTTCTGTCGAGGCCCTTAAGAAGTACTTCCTCTATTTTGGCATCGCAGCCAGGGCCGGCCGCTGAGAGGGTTCGCTTGCGACCGGCGCTCCTTCTTGGTGGCAGAAGAAAGCAAGACCGAGCCACGAAGACACCAGGACACGAAGTGACAACACGGTTGGTGTGTTCTTCGTGACTCGTGTTTTTATGGCGAGAGCGGTCTTGTTCAGCAGCCTACAGGGCAAGCCAGCAAGCTAGACCTCTGCTTGAGCCGATGGTAGTCTACCGTCTCCGCGATTCTCAATCAGACGAGGGCAACCGGTCATGGCAAGCAAACCAGCGGATGCGTTCTCACCGAGAGGCGGCAGTTTTCTCGTCGAAGACCGCGAACCCCAGCACGGTTTCACCCCTGAAGACATAACCGAGGAACAACGCATGTTCGCGCGCGCAGCCGAAGAGTTCCTGCGCAAAGAAGTCATCCCGCGCGAAGACGCGATCTACGCCAAGGACTACGCCACTCACCGCGAATTGATGATTAAGGCAGGCGAGCTTGGACTGCTCGCCATAGACATACCCGAAAAGTACGGGGGGCTGGGACTGGATAAGGTCAGCTCGGCAGTCGTCGGAGAGCAGTTCGCACTCCAAGCCTCGTTCGCCGGAACTCAAAGCTCGCACGTCAACATCGGCACTCTGCCGCTCGTCTTCTTCGGCACCGAAGAGCAAAAGCGCAAGTATCTGCCGAAGCTCGCGACCGGCCAGTGGATCGGCGCCTACGCGCTGACCGAGCCACATTCGGGTTCAGATGCGCTTGCAGCCAAGACCAAAGCCGTGCTCTCCCCTGACGGCAAGCACTACATCCTTAACGGCCAGAAGATGTGGATCACCAACGGCGGCTTCGCTGATCTCTTCACCGTCTTCGCCAAGGTAGACGGCGAAAAGTTCACCGCGTTTCTCGTCGAGCGCGGGCCGGGACTCGTCAGCGGACATGAAGAAAAGAAGCTCGGGCTTGACGGTTCATCGACGACGGCGCTGATGCTCGACGACTGCCGCGTGCCTGTCGAAAACGTCCTGGGCGAGATCGGCCGCGGTCACAAGATCGCCTTCAACGTCCTGAACATCGGGCGATTGAAACTCGGCGCGCGGTCGGTCGGAGCGATGAAGCTCTCGCTTCAACAGTCGATCCAATACGCCAAGGAGCGCCACCAGTTCGGCCAGCCCATCGCGAACTTCGGGTTGATCAAGCACAAGATCGCAGAGATGGCGATTCGCGTCTACGTCGGCGAAGCGATTCTCTATCGCACGCTCGGCGCGATAGACTCTGCCCTGCACCAGGTCGACAAGGACGACCCGCAGCAGGTGCTCGCGGTGCTCGAGCAGTTCGCCGTCGAGTGTTCGATCATCAAGGTGTGGGAGACCGAGGCGCTCGCCTACGTTGTCGACGAAGAGGTCCAGATATTCGGCGGCTACGGTTACTCGAAGGACTACCCGGCCGAGCGCGCGTATCGGGACGCCCGCATCGGCCGCATCTACGAAGGGACAAACGAGATCAATCGCATCGTGATCGCAACCCAGTTGCTCAAGCGCGCCCGCTCGGGTGAGCTCGGGCTGTTTGAAGCTGCGGCGCGGGTCAATACGGTCCGGAAATCGCCCCTGGACACGCTCGACCTCAGTCCGGCGAACAGGGAGTTCAAGAGAGAAATCCTCATGCTGACAGGCGCGAAGCGAATGACGCTGTTGGCGATCAAGAGCGTCGCCGAGGCGTATGGGGACGGCGCGCGGGATGAACAGGAAACGCTCGGGTTGATCGCCGAGATGGTGATGGATGTGTACGCGATGGAGAGCGCGCTGCTGCGAACGCGCCGCATCTTTGAGGAGCGGGGCAAGGAGGCTTGTTCGGGTCAAACCGACGTCGCTCGCGTCTTCGCGCGCGACGCAGCGTTGCGCATCGCGCGCGCGGCGAGAGCCGTTGTGACCGAGACTGAAGACGACAGGAGCGCCGGGTTGATAGATCAGCTTGTTGAGCGCGCTCCGATCAAGGCCATCGCCGCCCGCCGCCGCATCGCCGATGCGGCGCTGGAAGCCGGAAGGTACAACCTCTGAAGTCGGGCACTTGCAGTGATTTGCGGTCGCGGAGAAAACGACAATGTCACGAATGAGGCCGCGAGACCGGCGGGTTGATCGCACGCCCGAACCGATTCGCGAGAGGCGTTCACGGAGAACATGTCGAACTTGTCGAACTCAAAGATCAAGCTTCACACGTTTCGAATCGGCACGCCTCGCAAAGCTGAAGAGGGGTTAAGGGTCGGCACGGTGCGATTCCTGCCGCGTGGCGTGAAGGCAGAAGACTACGCGCGATTGGACTACTTTGACGTCTGGTTCCCGTTAGTAGCCCCAAGCTCCGAGCTGCTCAAATGGTTGAAGAGCCGCGAGTGGACGAGCGAGCCCGTTAGATGGTCGAAGTTCAAAGCGCGCTACGTGGCGGAGATGAAGAAGACCGACGCACGTCAGGCAATCAAGCTGCTGGCAGAGTTAGCCAAAGCAACACCGCTCGGCATAGGGTGCTATTGTGAGGACGAGTCGACTTGTCACCGCTCAATACTGCGAGACTTGATTGAAGGAGCGGCGGGCGAGTAGGCGCCGCGCTCCGGCGTCAGGACCGCAGCGGAACGTCAACCGCTACCACAGGTACGCCGCGACGAAGATCCCAATCATTACAAAGACCAACGCGAGATTCGTCGCTCTGCCTAACACGAGACCAAGCCAGGTACCGAGTCCGGCTTTTCCTGCTTGCGCAACATCGCGCCGCGTCGCAAGCTCGCCGATCACCGCCCCGATGAACGGGCCCAGCAGCAATCCGACAAAGCCGAAGAACAGCCCAACTATCGTCCCGACCATCGCGCCGATGATCGCCGCCTTGCTCGCGCCCACTCGTTTCGCGCCCAGACTCGTGGAGAGGAAATCGACGCCGATCGAAAGAAGCGCCAGCACGCCGAGAATCATCAACGTGCCCCAGCCGACCCTTTCAAAACCGCCGGCCCACGCTGCGAATAGAAGCCCGACGAACACCAGCGGGCCGCCCGGTAGCGCCGGCAACACGGTGCCCGCGATTCCTGCCAGCACAAGAACCACAGCTACAATCCAGAGAAGAAGTGTCATTGCTCTTAGATTAACGACACGCGGCCACTCGGAGTTCAATATGGGCCCATATCTTCTCGTGCTCGGTAGGCGGCAGGATTTCAGCCGGATCACCCGCTGCCACCCAACCGATCGGGACCATCGCGTCCTCCGCCAGCCGGCTGTTGACGTGTACGACTCCGTTGACGCGCACCTCCGCCCGCTTGTCGATTCGGACCGCATTGTTGGTGTCGCTGCGTATCACGGCGTTCTCGCGGATGATGCACTGGCGGCCGATCACAACCGGGGCTCCTTCAGCGGCGATGACCGCTCCGAAGGCCACTCGAGTGTCGGCTTCGATGGTCACGTCACCGCATACGACCGCCGTCGCGGCGACGTACGCCGACGCGTCTACTCGCGGGCGTCTGCCTCGATGTTCGATCAACATTCGTCATCCTCCTGTTTGAAGGGCTGCCCACCGCGAGAGAGCTTCCGAAAGCGCGCAGCCGTCGCCTCAACAATGCCTGCGCCGGCCTCGCAACCGTCCCGGGCGCGGATCTCAGTTCCAAGCTTCGCCGCGCGATCCAGATACGCCGGCTCGCGCAGAACCGTCTTCAACCGCGCTGCGAAACGCTCCGGATTCAACCGGCGGATCGGGAGCGGTTTCGGGCCGAGTCCGAGCGCGTGAACCCGGTGCGCCCAATAGAACTGATCGAGAAGATGCGGCACGATGATTTGAGGCACTCCCGCTCGTGCCGCCGTCGTCGTAGTTCCTGCGCCGCCGTGGTGAGCGACGGCAGCCACGCGGGGGAAGAGCAAATGGTGCGGCGCTGAATGGATGACCTTGCACCACGAGGGCAACCCTTCGTCGCGCGACCCGAGCCCGGTCCAGCCCGAGCCGAGAAGCAGCCGACAGCCCGCCCTCTCAACTGCTTCGACGACCTGCCGAGTGAGATGATCCGGGTCTCCGGTGACCATGCTGCCGAAGCCAACGTAGACGGGTGGCTCGCCCCCCTGTAGAAACACCTCGACATCGGCGTCGAGTAAACCCGCCGGTTCGAGAATCCAGGCGCCAGTCGTCGCTACGCCGGTATTGTCCGGAGGCGCCGGAGCGAGGGACGGATCGGCGGCGAGGATCGCGGCGCGAGAGAACAGGTGATCGATGGGCCTGGTGAGCGGGGGCAGTCCAAGGCTGCGGCGTCCGAGGTTCACCGGCCGGCGCAGAACGGCGTCAGTCAGATGGCGGCCCACCCACCACACGAGACTGTTGACGGGCGCAGGAGCGCGCTGCCACTTCATCGTCGGCGGAGCGTGATGGCGGCTTGGTATCGCAACCGGACAGTAGAGCGCCGCGATGTAGGGTACGCCGCGGCTTTCGGCGACTGACGGACCGGCGAACTGGAGTCCGGCTCCGACGATGATGTCGGCGTCGGGGCAGATGGCGGGCAGGGATTCGAATTGCGCGGGGATCAGGTCTTCGACGAGGTGACGGAATTGCCACCCAAGCTTCTGGCTGTCGTCGCCCGAGTTGCGAAGCGTTCGCGACACGTTGAAGGAAATGGGGTGGGCCGTGAATCCGAACGATTCGATCCAGGGCGCGAAGTCGTGCGGGGTCGCGACCTCCACTTCATGGCCGCGCCGCCTGAGGGCTATGCCGAGCGCGAGTGTTGGCTGCACATCTCCTCGCGTGCCGTGTGGCGCCAGCAGCACCTTCATCTCCCGTCCAACCCCCACGGACTCGAAGTCGTCAGTCGCCGGCGGCCGCGGCCAGATCGACGACGACGCTCAGAATGCCTGAAACAATGCGCGCCATACGATCATAGTCGATCTTGTCCGGGGTGTCTTCTGAAGTGTGGTAGGACGGATAGCGAGAGTACGGTCCATGCTCTGCGGCCATTGGGTAGAAGGTTCATTCGGCTACTCCCCTGCGAATTCACCGCGCGTGGAAGTGCGGTAGCGCTCGGAGCGTGTGCTGAGAGTACCGACTTCAGTCGGGCCTTTTCCCGGACTCGCGACCTACCCGGCATATTCGATATAGTCGCTGTTGACAGGAACTGCCCGACTGAAGTCGGTACTCTAAGCGCCTGCTGCCGGCTTGTCGCCGACTACAATGCCGCGCTACATTCTCGTCTTACTTCAACGCGGAACGACGAACGCCGGTCATTATTCTTATCGCAATCGTTCAAACAGAGGGAGCAAGACTTGGAGCCGATTTCACACTATTACTACTCGCATCGTCTCAAGCTGCATTTCTGGGATTGGGGCCAGGACGGCAAGCCCGCATTGATACTGGTTCACGGCGGGCTCGACCACGCGCGCAACTGGGACTGGGTGGCGCGCGAGCTGCGCGAGCACTTCCACGTGTACGCGTTAGATCTCCGGGGACACGGCAACAGCCAGTGGGCGCCCGGCGCGCTGTACAGCGTAGCCGAACACGTGCTGGACCTCTCAGCGCTCGCCGACATAATCAACGCGTTTCCAATCTATCTCGTAGGCCATTCGCTTGGCGGCATCGTCACGCTTCTCTACTCCGGCGTTTACCCCGACCGCGTGAAGAAGCTGGTATCGATCGAAGGACTCGGCCCGCCGCCGACGCATCATGTCTTCGGCCCCGCTTCAGAGCGATTCCGAAACTGGATCGAGCGGGTTCGCAACACCGAGCGGCGCGATCCTCACAGTTATTCGAGCCTCGCGGCTGCGGTCGCTCGAATGAAGGAAGCAAACCCTCATCTCTCGAATGAGGTCGCCGAGCACCTGACGCTGCACGGGACTAACTGGAACCCGGACGGGTCGCTGGTGTGGAAGTTCGACAACTACGCGCGGCCGTTCGCGCCTTACGGGCATCACCAGGAGGACATCGTGGAGATTCTCGGACAGATCGCCTGTCCGGTGTTGCTGTTTTGGGGGATGGAGAGCTGGTCGCAAGACCCGGAGGGGGACGGCCGCGCCTCGAGGATCAAAGACCACAGGTTGGTGAAGGTGCCCAACGCCGGTCATTGGGTTCATCACGATCAGTTGGATGTTTTTCTGAAAGAGACGATGAAGTTTTTGCTGTAACGGAAAACCCGGAGCGCCACGTCAACCCACACTATCAAGCTCAAGGGCTGCTCGCATCGCTTGATTCAATTCGCGGAGCTTCTCTGCCGACAGCGAGCCGACAAAATTCGTTAAGGCCGACTTGGGCAAGCTGACAAGCTCGTCGCAGTGAATGCTGCTGTCGTGTTTGAGGCCCTCTTCCAAACCGACTGCGACCTGAGTTGACAGACCGTCGTGCCTGGAATAGACCGGCGCGCAGATGACCGTCGAGAACCGCGAGTCGATCAGCACCTGTCTACTGACAATAACAAAAACTCTGGATCTCTTCGGATCCAGGGCTGAGGGATGAGCAACGCGATAGAGTTCGCCACGTTTCACAGAGGCGCCTGATAAGTAAGCACGTCTTGGGCTTCGAGGTTCAGTTCATCAGCACGCCGGTTAATGATCGCCAGATCCTTCGCATCGTTTTCTTCGCGAACAATCTTGGCCAGATAAGCGCGGACGGCTGCTTCGACAAAATCGGACCGGCCCTTGTACCGCCCGGACTGACTGTCTATGGCTTCAATCAACTCGTCGGAGAGAACGATGGCAGTTTCGACCTTCATGGGTTGCAATATACTCCGGTTGGGGTTTCGGTTCAAACTTTCTGAGCGGCTCGGTGAGCCGCCCGCCATTTCCATGGCTGCGTCGTCGGTCGCCGCGAATGTCAGTCTCAGGGTGACGGCTGACACCCCTTACTCGCTAGTCAACCCGGAGTCCCGTCGGCGGCGACATCCACTCGCGGGTCAGCACCAAGCCGGCGACGAAGGCCATCGCTCCCGCGATAGCAGGCGCCAGATGCGACAGGTCAGTGTAGCCGACGACCGGATGAACTCCGATCGCGGCAGAAAACCCTACGACTCCCGCGACACAGAGGACCTGCCATAAGCTCCGACACGGCTTCCCGCACCACACACAGAACAGCACTATGACCCCGCACGTGCAGATTCCGCCCCCGAAACCCGCGCGGTCGTGCGCGATCAACGGCACCAGGTGTGAATTCAGAGCGTGAAGATCGGCCGCCGCAACTCCCATGAACTCCAGGTCCTGCGGCACGAAGACGCTCGTCATTCCGACAACCATTATCGTCGCCCCACCCGCGATCATTCCTCCCGCCGTAGCAAGCAAACACAATCGCCCAACTCCAACGCGGGACTTCCACGGCACGCGGACCGACGGCTTGAGGAGAGATCGGACATGCGCCGGCTTTTGGAGAATCGAAAAGGAAAGGATCAAGCCTGCGATGAAGAACGGCAGCAGCAAGAGCGTTGCCGTACCATGCCAGTTGTCCAGGTAACCGTAGCCGAGATACGCGAGAAAGCTCCCGAACCCTGATGTCCCGCTGACCACATAGAGCCACCACGCCCACGCCTCGCCGCGGCGAAGCGGAAACAGCGCCAGCCACATGTAGAGCGATCCGATTGCAATCAGCGCGCCTCCAAACGAGACTCGATCGTGAAACATGAAATGAACAACGCGGCACTGGTTGACCGAACACAACTGGTCGGCGCTCATGCCGAGGTACTCGACGTCGTGCGGGAGAAAGTCGCCTCTTGCGGAGATGAACAGCGCGAAAGCTCCGGACAAGACCAGCGCGAGCCCGGTGAAGACCAGCAGCGGCCGGCCGTCTCCAATCAGAGCGGCGAAGAAGCCAATATCGTTGCTGGTCTTGTCATTCATATCGGAACCACTACCGCGCCGCCCCCGTTCATTTTCTCGCTTCAATCACAATGCGCCGCCCCGCGATTCGCACACGGCGTAAAACCGCGGCGGCGGCTCGTGGGAGATCAGCGCGTCTGGGGCCTAGTTGACGCCACCATGTTCTCGAAGAAGCTCCGCCGCTTCCGCGCGGTTTCGGTCGAGCGCAAAAGCCAGCGGGGTCTTGCCGTCGTCGGTCCTGGCGTTGACATCCGCTCCGTGCGCTAGCAGTAGCTCGGCCATTTCCATCAGCCCCGAGGCCGCCGCCTCGTGCAGCGGAGCGAATCCCGCTTGTTGCCGCACGTTAGGATCGGCGCCCCGCTCCAACAACTGCCGCACCATCTCGGTATGCCCGGAGGCAGCCGCCGCGTGCAGCGCCGTCACCTTCATCGCGTTCTTCGCGCTGAGATTCACATCCCCGCCGGCCGAGAGAATCACCTCAAAGGTCTCTCGGTGACCGAAGAACGCGGCCAGACCAAGCGGGTAGAATCCGTCGGGCGCAAACGCGTTGACGAGGCTCGCGTCTTCGTCGAGCATCTCTCGCACGCGGGCAGTACGGCCGGTTGCGGAGGCCTCGAAGATGTTCAGCTCGATCCCGGTCGCGAGCAGCACCTCGACGACTCGCGGCTTCTGGTGGTAGACGGCTTTGAGGACCGCCGACACGCCGTCTTCGCCCCTCGCAACCGCAAGCGACGGGTCCTGCTCCAGAAGCTCCTTCACTCTTGCGGCATCGCCTTCGGTGACCGCGCGCAAGAACTCGTGCTCAAAAGTCATAATGGTCCGATGTCCGTGTGGCCTAGAGGTGCCGGGCTCGGGTCCTCGAATGTGGGGGATTGGAAGTGACGTCTAGAATCGCATCCTCCTCGATTATTCGTCTCTCCCCGGCCCTCTCCACTCTCAATGTCCGCGTTCAATTGCATCGACCCTATCGAGTGGCCGCGAGCGCCACCAACTCAACAAGTGGGTCTTGCATTGTGTACAAAGCCGCGCGGCTATTAATTCGCCTCAGGAATAATACGCACGCAGAACTCGGCGGGCAACGCGGCACCGTAATTCCCACGTAAAGAACATTTCTTGAAAGAGGAACTGTGATGGCCACGAATGGGGACCGCCGGAGACTGTAGTAGTCGGCAAGAATGGACGGCGGCGATCCTGTAGGTATCGGGCCTGCGGCCAGTGAGGCTACGGAACGTAAACGCCTAACTCTCTCATGGAGTACACAAACTGGGGGTGGCTGAAATACAGGATGCCCTTCATTCCGAGGCTGTTGGCTTGGTTTACAAACTCACTCTTATCGTCTACATAGATGCATTCAGCAGGTGTGACTGAAGAACCAGCCGTTCGTCTGGCAATGGCGAATATGTCCGGGTTTGACTTTGTCATTCGCTCCTTGTAAGAGAGGACGATTCGATCGTCGAACAGCTCCACATAGTCTCGATAATGCTTCTTAACGTCCTCGAAATGCAGATTGTTAGTGTTCGACAGCAAAACGAGGGTTAATTCGTTTTTCACGGACTTTAGGGCCTCGATCATCTTCAGATTTGGCCAGAAAATATCTGACCAAAACTCACTAAAAAGTGGAAAACTCAGTTTTCGGGACCCGGATCCTTTCAAGACCTTCGAAATCGCGGAGTAAAACTGGCTGTCGTCTAAATCGCCTCTTTCGTACAGATCTGTGATCTTATCGTTGCCGATTTTGGCACCTTCGATGTCAGACTGTACCTCTTTAAACGGCATGCCCAACCAGTGTCCAATCGCTCGATACGTTCTATTCCTGTCGAACAGCATAACCACGTTTCCAAGGTCACAGATCAACGCCTTGGGCTTCGCCTCAACAGACCTGACCTGGCATCTGGGGGCAAGGTCTATCAACTCGACCTCCTGAACCATATCGAGCGACTCCTTGATCCTTTTGTCGTACTTTACTCGGAAGAACCAAGAACTAGCGAATTCTCTAGAGTTGGGGGCGTCTTTCACTAGGATCTCCGGGTTGTTCCTCAAGTACTTGAAAACCCCTAACGTGCCCGGCGCGTGAATGCCCCCCATCCACACAATACGTTTGTCGTTTCTTAGTCGTGCGTGGAATAAAACTCCGTAGTCGATGTCCGCGTGAGTTCTCTTGCTCTTGAAATCCGACGAGGATGCATACTCATCTCCGTACTCGTTGATGATCTTCAACACCTTGCTGCTAGGCTCGCCTTCGTAAAGATCCCACACAAACTCGAACTTGGACGCATAGTGCCTTTGGATCAGTTCTGCGTGCTTGTTGTATTTCGGTGAGCCAATAACGATAAGATTGTGGTTTAGGTCTTCGATGCTCGTTCTCGGATCTTGGTCTAGGACCTCGACTCTTTCAGCGCGAATCTCCTCTATGCACCCTTGTATAATGTTGTCACTCTCCCTGCTAGCTTTACTCAGGCTGTCCCAAACGAAGCTCTTTGCAATGTACAAATCTCCGTGAAACCGGAAGATATCTCGCCCGATTCTCTTTCGGTTGAAGAACAATACTAACTTCAGAACAGGATTCCGGAGGATGGTTTCCCAGAGAATAGTGAATAGCGCAACTATCAAGGGATGGTATAGGAGTTCCACAGGTAACCTCCCACTTCCAGTGTCGTGTCGTTAGGCTTTAGAGGCGGTCAACGCTACACCAGAATCTGCTTCAAGCCTGGAGTCACCGATAACCGCCACTCATCGGGGTTTGGATCGTTAGTTTGTGCACGAACTCATGAGCCAAGTCAAGGGGCCAACGACGAACGCTCTTGCCCAACTGACTGACGTAGCCTATATCAAGGAAACTTGATTGGCAAAGCCCTTGAGGAATTTCACGCTATTCGACGTGGCGCTCGACAATCGGGTGCGCAGGGTGACAGCGACCTCCAGAAGATCTTTTAGGATTTCGGAACGTCGCCGGAGCATGACCTTCACCACGCGCTACTCCCGGCGTCGCAAGAGGTTCACACGAAGATCATCTTCAATCCGGCGATCACCAACACTATCGAAAGCAGCCGCCGAAGAGTAACGCTTGCCAGACGCCGGCTGCCGTATCCCGCGCCGATCCACCCGCCGACCAGCGCCGCCGCCCCCCAGAACGCGATTGATCGCGGTACGAGGCCGATGCTCGACACAAGACCCGATAACCCCGCGATTGAATTGACCAGTATGAACGCCGCCGACACGCCCGCCGTTTGTTTCATCTCAGCCCAACCCATCATCAGTAATAGCGGGCTCAGGAAGATTCCGCCCCCAACGCCGGTCAGACCCGAAAGCAACCCGATGACGACTCCGAAGATCAGCGCCACCCACATCGCCGGCGGTGTGAGCGACGTGGGCGACTCGCGCCTTGTTCGGAAAAAGAGACCGACGGCGGCATATAACAACACGGCTCCGACTATCGGTTTGTAGATCGACGTGGGAAGCGAGATCAGCCCGCCCAGGAACGCAAACGGAATCGACGTGACGGCGAACGGCCAAAACAGTCGCCATGAAAAACATCCCGCGCGGGAGAACTTGAACGTAGCGATTGCCGCCACCAGGACGTTGAGCGCGAGCGCCGCGGGCTTCATCACCTCCGGCGCGACGTTGAACAACGCCATCGCCGCGAGATAGCCCGAAGCCCCCGCGTGACCCACGGACGAATACAAAAGCGCGGCCACCAGGATCAGGACCGAAAGCGCGGCTACCGTAGTCGTGTCCAACGAGTCTCCCGTTCAGTAGCCGAGCGCCAGCCCGTCTTTTCGCGGATCCGAAGCGCCCATCAGAGTCCCCGTCACCGTATCGATCATTATGGCCTGGCCGCCGCCCATCGAACGCCTCAACGGCCCTCCACCTGTCGGCTCGGCGCGGACGTGACCCCGGGCAATCAACTGCCTGACTACCCCGTCACCCAGCGCGTCTTCCATCAACACCCGGTTGCCGCTCATGTATCGAAACCGCGCGGCTTCGATCGCCTGTTGCAAGTTCATTCCGCGGTCGATCAGGTTCACCAGCACCTGAACGTGGCCTTGCGGCTGAATAGCCCCGCCCATAACGCCGAATGACATCAGCAGCTTTCCGTCTTTCATCACCATCGCCGGTATGATCGTGTGGAAGGGCCGCTTGCCCGGCTCGAGGCGATTAGGGTGCTTCGGGTCGAGCGAAAAACCCGCGCCGCGATTCTGCAAAACGATTCCCGTGTCGCCGGCCACGACGCCCGACCCAAACGAATCGAATACGCTGTTGATGAACGAGACGGCATTGCGGTCTTTGTCGATGACGGTGATGTAGGTCGTGTCGCCCTTGTCTTGAATGACGCCGGGAGTCGGAGACGCGATGGCCTTCTGCGGATCGATCAGTTTTCGGCGCGACGCCGCGTACTCTTTCGATAGCAACTGCGCGACCGGAACTTTCGCAAACGCGGGGTCCGCAATGTAGCGGCCGCGATCGGCGAACGCGAGCTTGGTCGCTTCGATCAGCGTGTGATAGTAGAGGTCGGGCGTCGCGCTCATCGACGCCAAGTCGAAACCTTCAAGGATGTTGAGCGTCAGCAGCGCCGTCAGCCCCTGTCCGTTAGGCGGGATCTCGTAGACCCGGTAGCCGCGATAGTCGGTCGAGATCGGCTCAACCCAATCCGATCTGTGCTCGGCGAAGTCTTCAAGCGACAGGTATCCGCCGTTCGCCTTGCAGTAGTCGACGATGCGGCGCGCGATCTCGCCCCTGTAGAACGCGTCGCGGTCGCCTCGCGCCAGAATGCGAAACGTCGCGGCGAGATTCTTCTGGCGGAAGATCTCACCCGCGCGCGGCGCTCTGCCGTCGGTCAAATAATTAGAAGCGGCGGCAGGCGAGCGCTTCAGTTTATCGACCTCGGCGCCCCAATCATCGGCGGCCTTCTCCATCACCGGAAATCCGTTCTCAGCGTAGTCGATGGCAGGGGCCAGCAGGTCGGCGAGCCTCATGGTGCCGTACTTCTCGACGAGCGTCACCCACCCGTCGAAAGCGCCGGGAACCGTGACGGGTTCCATGCCCTCTTCGGGCATCGTCTTGATTCCGCGCTTCGTGAAGTGATCGAGGGTCAGCGCGCGGGGCGCACGGCCGCTCGCATTGAGTCCCTTCAGCTCGCCTGTTTTCGACCAGTAGACCAGGGCAAACATGTCGCCGCCGATGCCGGTCATCATCGGCTCGGTGACGTTCAGCACGGCGGCCATCGCGATTGCGGCGTCGACGGCGTTGCCTCCGCGTTTCAAGACGTCGAGTCCGGCTTGCGAGGCGAGCGGCTGGCTCGAGGCGACCATACCGTGCGCGGAACGGACGACGGAGCGCCCGGCGTCAGGATAAAAAGCAACAGGGGAGGAAGAACCTCCGAGGTCTCTCAGTATCATCGTTGCTCCTGTCGGGGTGAAGACAGCTAGTTCTACTGTGAACATCGTGGACAAGGCTAGACAAGCCAATCTGGCTGTGGACGCCCGCGCGGATGGTTGAGGATTAGAGTTTCGTCGCATAGAGTCTCCTGTCGCGAGCCTGAGTAGCAGGCCCGAGTCGTAGGAAAGAATGCCATGGCTTGATGAGGGTTGTCTTGTCCGTCTCGTTCGTGAACGCTTCAAAGTTGGGTATAACACGAATGAAACACCTGATTGGGGTGTCATCGGCTTGGCTTTTATGGTTGAATACCGTCTGTGCCGGCCTTGCGGCAATGATTCCGTTCCCCGTTCGTGGGAGCGGCAAACGGAGGCCTGATGAAACGCATTTGCTGGGTGGGCTCTTCTAACCTCGTGCGATCCATAGGCGTCGCCTCGATGTGCCTGGTTATCATCGGCGCCCTTCGTCCCGCGGACTCGCAATCGCTGAGCAGCTTTGATCGAGATCGAGGCCGCATCATGCTCAACCAAGTCAAGAGCGAGGTGAAGAAGAACTACTATGACCCGACGTTTCGCGGGATCGATCTGGAGGCGCGGTTTCAGGCGGCCGAGGAAAAGCTGAAGCAGGCCACCTCGAACGGCCAGGTCTTTGGCATAATTGCCCAGGCGTTGGTAGACTTCAATGATTCCCACACGGTTTTCATCCCGCCCAACCGGCCTTATCGGACTGACTACGGCTGGGAGATGCAGGTCATCGGCGATGCGTGTTATGTCGTCACGGTAAAGCCGGGCAGCGATGCCGAAGCGAAAGGACTGAGGGTCGGCGATGTCGTCCACTCGGTCGATGACTATGCTTTGGTGCGCGAGAACCTGTGGAAGTTCCGCTATCTCTACTACAACCTGAGGCCGCAGCCCGGCATGCGAGCTCTCGTTCAGAGTCCCGGCGACACGCCGCGTCAACTCGATCTGATGGCAAAAGTAGAACAGACGCAAGTCGTTCGCGACCTGACCAACTACGTCGAGGTCACGCGACTGATCAGGGAGCAGGAAACGCGGGACCGGCTGCTCCGCCCTCGTTACCAGGAGTTTGGAGAACAACTGATCATCATGAAGGTTCCGAGTTTCGACTTGACCGCTCAGCAGGTCGACGACGTGATGGCGAAGGTCAAGCGCCATAAGGCGCTCATCCTGGATTTGCGCGGAAACTCGGGCGGAAGCGAGATCGCGCTGCTGCGGTTCGTGAGCCACTTGTTCGACCGCGATGTTAAGCTGGGACACCTCAGGCGGCGCAGCCGAACAGAGCCGATCTCTTCCAGAGGGTCCGGTGATCGCGCCTTCAAGGGCGAGTTGGTTCTGCTTTTGGATAGCGAGTCGGCTTCTGCATCGGAGGTGTTGGCGCGCGTTGTGCAAATAGAGAAGCGCGGCAAGGTCATCGGCGACCACACGGCGGGAATGGTGATGAGAAGCGTCTACTACCCGCTGAAAGTCGGTGTTGACAGAGTTGTCTTGTACGGGGTGACCGTCACGGACGCCGATTTGATCATGACCGACGCGAAGAGCCTCGAGAAAGTCGGCGTTACTCCCGATGAAGAGTTGCTGCCGAGCGCCGTCGACCTCGCGGCGAGGCGCGACCCGGTGATGTCGCGCGCGGCTGAGATCGTCGGCGTAAGAATCGAGCCCGAGCGGGCCGGAGCGATGTTCCCAATAGAGTGGACGAAGTAATAAACGGGCGCAGGCAGCCGCGTTCGCGTGTCAGCCCAACCGGAGAGGACCGTCACCGCGGCTACGGTGGTTGGGTCCAACGAGTCTCCCGTTCAATAGCCGACCGCCACCCCGTCTCTTGGCGGATCCGAAGCGCCAACCAAAGTCCCATCGGTCGAAAGCAAGTTTAATCCGGCAAAGCCGAGAGCCGAGGTAAATGCCTGGGCGGCTCACCGCGCGTCACGCTCGATGAAGGCGTCGCGCTGTCGCGGTCAGTTAGCCCGACGGGCACGCGTAATTTGTGGTCAAACGACGCGGAATAGTGTAGCCTATTTATCGGACCGGACGGCCAGCAACTCTCAAGAATCGAAGCAGGTCATGCAGCATCCTCACAGCAAAAAGAAAAGCAGATCACTCGCGCTCCTCGTCGCGGTTGCCGCTTCTCTAGTGTGTCCGTCATCGTGGACCGCGGCGCAACAATCCAGGCTCATAACAACCGTGCGGATCTCCGCCAATGACGAAGCCGACAAGCCAGTCGCCGACGTCATCGTCGAATTGAAACTAAACGGCGCGGTGGCTGGCTCGGCCACAACGGATGACAAAGGCGAAGCGCGGTTCACCAACGTAGCTCCGGGCACCTACGAGGTAGCCGTTTCGAAAGATGGGATCGAGCCGCTGACGCAGAGCGACGTGACGGTGACAGCGGGCGCGACGATTGAAATAAAGTTCACCATCATTCCCAAGATTAAGCTGAGCGAAGAAGTCAGCGTGAAGGCGGGCGAGGCTGCGCCCATCGACAAAGGTGCATCGCCTTCGACCGAGCTCGGACGCTCCACGATCAAGGCCCTGCCCGACAAGCCGGCTACGGTTGCCGACACGTTGCCGCTCGTTCCCGGAGTCGTGCGGTCGCCCGAAGGCCAGCTCAGAATCTCAGGAAGCGGCGAACATCGCAGCGCGTTGGTCGTGAACGCCGCTGACGTGACCGACCCGGCAACCGGCCAATTCGGAGTGACCGTCCCCGTCGACAGCGTCGAGACCGTCAACGTCTTCAAGACGCCTTACCTCGCGCAGTACGGGCGCTTCACGGCGGGAGTCGTTTCAGTCGAGACTCGTCGCGGCGGCGATAAGTGGAGCTGGGAGCTGAACGACCCGCTGCCCGAGTTCCGAATTCGCAGCGGGCACCTCCAGGGTCTGCGCGAAGCGTCGCCTCGCCTCACGTTCAACGGACCGCTGATCCCGAATCGCTTGTACATCTCGGAGGGCGTCGAATACGAAATCACCAAGCGGCCGGTCCGCCAGTTGCCCTTCCCGTTCAACGAGTCGAAGCGCGAGTCGATAAACTCGTTCTCGCAATTCGACGTGATCCTGTCGCCGCTTCACACCTTGACCGGAACGTTTCATCTCGCGCCGCGCTCGCAGAGTTTCGTCAATCTGGATTTCTTCAATCCTCAGGAAGTGACGCCGACGTTTCGCGCGCACGATTACACGGGCACGATCATCGACCGGCTGACGATCGGGTCGAACCTGCTCGAAGGAACCGTCGCGATCAAGCGCTACGACGGAAGAGTGTGGGGTCAAGGGCGCGAGAGCATGGTGCTGACGCCGCTCGGGAATCGAGGCAACTACTTCAGCCAGCAAGACCGCCGCGCTTCGCGCGTCGAGTGGTTGGAAACTTTTTCGCTTGCGCCGATCAGCCACTACGGTGCGCACAATCTGAAATTCGGCTCGAGCGTCGCGCGCACGACCAACCGAGGCGAGTTTCTCGCGCGCACGGTCGATATCCGCGACGAGGACGACCTGCTGCTGAAGCGAATCGAGTTCACAGGTGGGCGGCCCTTCAACCGGCACGATCTCGAGTTGGCCTTCTTTGGGCAAGACCACTGGGTTATCACGCCCAAGCTTGCGCTCGATTTGGGGACGCGGTTCGAGCGCCAGGGTATAACCGAGACGGTTCGCATAGCGCCCAGAATCGGGTTCGCGTGGACGCCGCTGGGTTCCGTGCAGACTGTCATTCGCGCTGGCGTCGGTTTCTTCTACGATCGGGTTCCGCTGGGGGTCTACTCATTCGACCGCTATCCGGAGCAGGTCGTCACGACCTTCGGACCGGGCGGCGAGATCATCGATGGGCCACGCTTGTTCGCAAACATCACCGACCGCGCGGAAGCATCGCGGTTCCCGTTCGTATTCAACAAACGCAACGTCGGAAACTTCGCGCCTTATAGCGCGACGTGGAACGTCGAGGTCGAACATCCGCTCACCCGGATGCTGCGAGTGCGGGCGAACTACCTGAGCAGCAATTCGTACGGCATCATCACCGTCACGCCCAAAGTAGTTCAGGGGCGGGATGCGCTGGTGCTCGGAGGCGGCGGAAAGATGCGCTACCGCCAGTTGGAGTTGATCGCGAAGCTCGCGTGGAGCGAGGGCCGCGAGATGTTGTTCTCTTACGTGCGCAGCCATTCGCAAGGCGACCTCAACGAGTTCAACAACTACCTTGGGAACTTCCCATATCCGATCGTTCGCCGGAATCAATACACGAACCTGCCGGGCGACCTGCCGAATCGGTTTCTGGCGTGGGGGTTGATAAGGCTGCCGTGGAAGATGCGGGTCGCGCCGATCGTCGAGTACCGCAACGGCTTTCCTTACGCGGTGGTTGATGCGGGGCAGGACTACGTTGGCGTGCCGAATTCCGACCGGACGCGCTTTCCGAACTTCTATTCACTTGATGCGCGAGTATCGAAGGATTTTCAGGTCAGCAAGAAGTACACGCTGCGCTTATCGGTGACGGGTTACAACATCACTAACCACTTCAATCCGGCGGTCGTGAGAAACAACATCGCCGATCGGGACTTCGGGACGTTCTTCGGGAACACCAGGCGGAGGTTGAGGCTCGATTTCGATGTGATCTTTTGAGCTTCAAGGGTTCGTGGTTGGCGAGCGTCCCCGAAGCTCGACCGATTCGCTGTGAAGCCGCGAAGAGAGGGTGACCGTGCAACCGGATTATGCGGGACGGATACGCGTCAACTCCTCGCGCCCGGACTATATGCTTACGCAAAGAGGAGGCGCAGACCGCGTCGTTTGCGCCGCAACTCCATCGGAGTTGAATGTTTGTAGCGTACGTGTCGAGCGCAATGCGCACCCCAGCGGGGTGCAATGTGTCGGCATCGTTTAGTTCGCGAGGATGAGCGGCGGAACATTGCACCCCGCTGGGGTGGGCGCACGCGGTCGACTCACCTCTATACACATCGCACCCGGCTGGGGTGCAGATGTTGAGCGACAGGGACGTTGAATTACGCTCCCGACCCCAGATACGCTGTAAGAAAGAGCGCCTCGCTCACTTCACGGTGTGTTGTACCAGTATTGGCGGCCTCGCGATCGGTGGGTTATTATCAGCCGGGAGAGGCAATCACGATGGGAGCACCGAGTCTAATACCACCTCCTGGTTTTTCGGAGTTGTCCAAGAGCGAGCAGGTGAGGTATCTACAGGCACTCTGGGACCAAATCGCCGAAAGCCCGGGTGAGATTCCCGTACCCGAAAGTCATCTGGAGTTGGCGGAGGCAAGGCTGAAGCGCTTTCGCGAGGAACCGTCCAGCGCGCGCCCGGCCTTTGAGATTTTGGATCGCCTCAGCAAAAGGCAGAAGTGACCGACTACCGGTTCCAAGCCGCGCCAGCAGTTGAGGCTGACATCGAGGCGGCATTCGCAAGCGTGGCGCCTCAACGTTACACGGGAGAAGCTGTTTGAAGCAATCGACGAGGTGGAGCGTTTCTGTGAGTGGCTGCAGGAGCAGTACAGCAGGCGGCCAAAGCGCAACACTGTGGAGAACCCGTAAGATGATGTGCTGAGGGTGCCTAACTGCGCGTTCCAGCCGCCGGGCGGCGCCCGCGAGGGTTCGGTGCGAAGGATGTGAATTGACGTCGGCGCCGCGCGCGGCTGAACGCGGACGTTGACCTCCACGCAGGCGGAAAACGAGTCTTCTGGAGGACGCGGCTCGCTCACTTCTGGAACTCATGAGGAGCATTGATTGCCTCAATTCTCGGCCTGCGAGTAAACTTCAGCGGTGAGATTTGAGTGGGACGAAGAAAAGAACAAAGAGGATATCCGAAAGCACGGTTTGGACTTTACCGACGCTTGGCAGATATTTCACGGTCTCATGCTTACTGCTCTCGACACCAGACAAGATTATGGTGAAGACCGCTTCATTGGAATCGTATTCTCTCAGAAACGTAGTTGTTGTAGCTGTCTATACCGAGCCCACTGAAGATACAATCCGCATTATCTCCTTACGAAAGGCACTGAAACATGAACGCGAGCGATTTAAAGAGGGACTCAGAAACGAATTGGGCGAGGGTTGAGGCGATGTCAGACGACGAGATTGATACGTCCGACATTCCGCCGCTCGATGAAACATTCTTCGCCAATGCCAAACCGCGGATGCCGAAGGGTAAAGTACCTGCAGTGATAAGCGTTGACGCAGAGGTAGTGGAGTGGTTTAAAGCGCAGGGTGGAGAATATCAGAGTTGATTAATGCGGCGTTGCGAATCTATGCGGAGGCGCATAAAGAGACTCGCCGCTGATTGAACGTGCGCCATCTAGCAGCGGAAGCCGCAAACAACGCGGCTGGGCCGACTTTACGTTTTTCGCTGAATCGCTATAGATTGTATCTGTTACCAATGAGTACCAGCGCCTACTGGTACCAGCAAAGAAAGAGAAGCGGAAAGAACGCAGATTCAATCATGCCTCGCAAAATCAGAGGATTGATTAGTGACCTGGAAAAAGCAGGTTTTGTTAATCGAGGTGGGAAAGGAAGTCATAGAAACTACGAGCATCCGAAAGGAGTTCGGCTGACGGTTTCCGGTCAACTTGGAGATGATGCGAAGCCTTACCAGGAACGTGAGGTGAAGAGAAAGATTCAAGAGGTCGAGCAATGAAGGAAAGCGCGCGCTATGTAAAGATTGTTGAATGGTCTGATGAAGATCAATGTTTTGTGGGCCAATGCCCAGGCATTATTGGCCCTTGCTGCCATGGGACTGATGAAGCGCAAGTTTATGCAGAGCTTTGTCAGATTGTGGATGAATGGATTGAAACCCTGAAAAAAGATGGAAAACCTTTACCACCACCAACAGCGGGGAAGGACGTAGCGAGGAAGCTTTTGGATGCAGCCTGACGCCGGCTCGCAGCTCCCAAACAAGCAGAAGAAGTGTGCGTTGCCTCGAAACGATCAAGGAGCGAAGCAGGAGAGACAGTGCATTCTCTAAACCTCGAAGCCGCGCCTAACGTGTTCGACCGGAGCGCGCGAAGCGCAGTTCTTATCGTTCCACCAGTGCCGTTCGCGCGCCCGATCAACCGGGGCGTTAGAGCGCGAGGTCAACATCATACGATTTCATGCACCATCCGTATCCGCCCGGCCGCTGGTGACTACTATCAACTCTGGCTGGGTCCCGAGGAGTCGGAGGACGAGGTAGCCGATCCATACGAGGTGAAAGGTCCCTACCTGATAGTTCAGCGCCAGCTTGAAATGCCTGATCGTGGACGGTGCTACATCGAGACTCACGATAAGGACTACATCGGCCACTTCCCGCTGCGGTTGACCGAGATGAGTCGGACGCGCCTTGTATTCGAGATAGCGAGAAAGACCAACAATCACGTCGAAGTCTCGTTTGCGGTCGAAGCCTCGGAGTTTGAAGACGTGCGGCGCATAGCGGAAATAGTCTTCGGTCTTAGGGAACCAGAGCCGGGCGACGATGACGACGCGTTCTAACAACGCTAAGGCTTCATCAGCAACCGGGCCGCCAACCTGTTAGATTCCCCTTCGAGGCGGGACAATTGACGCACGAATCAGCCGGTCCAGCTTCGGGAATTCCCGGTCCAGATACGCGTTGCCGCCCTCGAAGAGCGGTCCCTGTTTCCCTCCGCGCATTCCGCCACCGGCGTCCTCGTCATAACCGGAGTAAAGCCGGTCCACAATCTCCATCCCTTCGATCACTCTGGCTATCGGTGCAAACCCTTCAGCATCAAGTCGCGAGTTGTCAGCGAGATTGATGAACAGTTGAGTCGTGCGCGTTTCAGGCCCGGTCATCGCGTAGGCCACGACCCCGCGAGTGTTGCTCTGCCGCCGCGGATCGTCCGGAATCGTTTGGTTCCTCCACACCGCCGCGACCGCCGGATCGCCCGCGATGCCAAACTGCGCGATGAAGCCCGCGCGCACGCGGAAGAAGCGAGTGTCATCGAAGAAGCCCGCGCGGACCAGATTGTAGAAGCGATCTGCCCCGCGAGGCGCCCAATCGCGGTGAGCTTCGATGACGAAACTCCCCTTGCTGGTCTCGACTTTCACCTTGAACACAGCGGGCGCTCGTCGGGTCCACCACTCGTGCTTCGGGTTCATCAAGGCGGCGCGGGCGTCGGCCACTTGCCCTATCACTGAGGGGGCGCGGCCGGCTGCGATGATCAGGACCATCGCCGCGAAGGTCGCGATGAACTGGATTGAAGTTGTCACGTGATACAGATGCCGCCGTCGACAGGGATAACCACGCCATTGATGTACGCTCCGGCTCGCGACGCAAGGTAGATCGCGACGCCGGCGATGTCGGGCGGCGAGCCGATACGCCTCAACGGACAATCGGCTTCGATCTCCTTCTGGAAGTTTGCGAGCATCCACTTCGTCATCTGACTTTCAAACGGGCCGGGCGCTACTGCGTTGACTGTGATGTTGCGTTCGCCGAGCTTGATCGCAAGGAACCGGGTGAGGTGGTGGACCGCGGCTTTACTCGGAGCATAGGCGTAGTTTTCTATTCGCGGGACCTTGAGTCCGTCGATCGAGCCGATGTTGATCACGCGAGCCGGATCATCCGCAGTCGCGGCGCGTTCGAGAAGCGGCAGCAGGCTCTGGGTCAGAAAGAAGATGCTCTTTACGTTGGTGTCCATCACCTTGTCGAAGCCCGACTCGGGGTACTCTTCGAGCGGAGCGCCCCACGCAGCCCCGGCGTTGTTCACGAGGACGTGGAGCGCTTGCTCGCGCGCTGACAACTCGCTCGCCAGTCGCTTGCAGCCCGCCGCATTCGACACGTCGCCGGGAATCGAAATGCACTCGCCGACTTCGGAGAGCCGGGCGGCCGTTTCATCGCAGGCTTCTTTCTTGCGCGCCGAGATGTAGACCTTCGCGCCGGCTTCAAGGTAACTGCGCGCGATCATGAGTCCGATGCCGCGCGAGCCCCCGGTTATCAGCGCGACCTTTCCTTTGATAGAAAACAAGTCTCCAACATTGATGGCGTCTTCCGGCTTCACGTGTTTGGTTCCTCCCGTTATGAAAGTGTTTTGCCCATTTGGTTATTTCGCGCCGCGCTTTGCCCGTTGAGTTTCGCGCCCCCTCATTCGCGAAGCACATTCAACTCCTAACGGAGTTGGTTCCTCACACCGGCCCTGTCTATAAACATCGAACTCCGATGGAGTCCCACTCCGGGCGCCGACGCGCTCCCGCCCGTGTTTTAGAGTGACACGTACACGCCGCCGCGCTCGATTGACACGCGCAAACGACCCGACTATATTCACGGCCCGGCTCGTGAGATCGACGGAGCATACCACACCGGAGGCGCCGACGTGAAAGGCGCGCTTACTTCTTGAGACGCGATCAAATTGGCCGGGATCCACAGTGGACGCAACGCGCACTCTTACCGGTCAGGAGAAATTCGTTATGACCAGGAATCACATAAAGGTGTCGGCTGTGTTAGCGGCAACGGTACTCGCCTTCTCTGCTATGCTCGCCGCAAGACCTGCACTCGGCGGCCTTCGGAAGCGCACAGCATCAACGGCCGCGCCGGCGACCCAGACCGCGCCGCAGCCGGCCTCGGCCTTCAAAGCGCCCGACACAATCGACTTTCGCAGCGCAAACATCATGAGCGAAGGCGTTCGATTGCACGCGGAGCTGTTTTCACTGAAGACGCTCGCGGGCAAACAGCTCCCGACGATCATCATGGCGCACGGGTGGGGCGGGACGGCGGCCAACTTTCGGCGCGACGCGATCGATCTGGCCGGCGCGGGCTATCTCGTGATCACGTTCGACTATCGCGGCTGGGGCGAGAGCGATTCGCGAGTGATTCTGACGTCACCCGCGCCGGCGAAGAAGGACGGCGTGAAGTTCACCGCCGAGGTCATGGAAGTACGCGAGGTCGTCGATCCGTTCGACCAGACGACCGACTGGTTCAACGTGATCCACTGGGCGATTGGCGAGCCGATGGTCGACAAGAATCGGATCGGGCTTCGGGGATCGAGCTATTCGGGCGGCCACGTCGTCTACGTTGCTGCGCGCGACCCGCGAGTGAAGGCGATAGTCAGCCAGGTTGGATCGCTTGATTCGCGGCCGAAGGCGGTGAGTTTGGCGGGCGGCGCATCGGATCAGGTCAAGCTGGCGTACGAGGAAGCGACTAAGCGGTCACGCGGCGAGATCGGCTATCCCGCGCCCCGCGCGCGAGTGATCGGCAATCTGCAAGGCGGGCCGATCCGCGACAAGCTGCTGCTCTACGCGCCGGTCGAGGACGCGGCGAAGCTGAAGGGCTGCGCGGCGCTGTTCATCGTCGCGGAGAAGGAAGAGCTGTTCGACAACAACGATCACGCGAAGGCGGCTTACGACCGGACGCCGGGGCCGAAGAAGTACGTTTCGGTTCCGGGAATCACGCACTACGGGATATACACTTCGCAGCGTGAACAGGCGATCAAGCTCGCGATCGAGTGGTTCGATCAGTATTTGAAGAAGTGAGCTTGGCAGGCCTGGGTCGTCCGGGCGAACTCTCGTTGATGGAGCGGATCGTGCGCGCCAGCGGCCGACGGAAGGTGACCCCTAACGCGGTTCCCGAAACCTATTAACGGCCCACGACTATAGACAGGTCACTCCTACGGAGTGTCGAGGCACGCTGGAAGCGGGCGTAACGACGCTGTAGGTCGAAGGGGGACAGTCGAAAGGAGATAACATGCTGCTAATCACTCGCGCGGTCTCGCAGTTGCTGACTCTTGTCCTCGTCGCATCCGCCTCGGGGCAGGGGATGCGCTCGGTAGCTCCCAACGGCACTGGCCTCTCCCCCGAACGTCTCGATCGCATCGGGGCCGTGATGAATGAGCACGTCGCCAAAGGCCGTATCACCGGCGCCATCGGCTTGATCGCCCGCCGCGGAAAGATCGGGTACTTCGAGACCTACGGGTTCCAGGACAAGGAAGCCGGCGTCCCAATGCGCAAGGACACCATCTTCCGCATGTACTCGATGACCAAACCGGTGACCGGCGTAGCCGTGTTGATGCTCTACGAAGAAGGCCGGTTCTTTCTCACCGAACCGGTGTCGAAGTACCTACCCGAACTCGCCAACATGAAGGTCGCCGTCGTCGAGACTGATCCAAAGACCGGCAAGAAGACTCGCTACACAGTTCCTGCTAAAAGCGAGATCACGATCCTGGATTTGCTGCGTCACACGTCGGGACTGGACTATCGCGGTCCCGAAGACGCCGACGGCAAGCTGATGTATGAAAAGCTCGGCGCCTCTTTCTTCAACGGGCCGAACCTGACCATCGGCGAGTTGATCAAGAGGATCGCCCAGGCACCGCTCGTGCATCAGCCCGGGACGATTTGGGAATACGGTTTGTCGATGGACGTGCTGGCGCGATTGGTCGAGGTCGTTTCGGGCAAGCCTTTTGACAAGTTTCTCGAAGAGCGAATCTTCAAACCGCTCGGCATGGTTGACACGGGCTTCCACGTGCCGGAAGCGAAGCAGGCGAGGTTCGCGAAGCTCTACGCGCCGGCCGAAGCCGCAACGGTCAAACCCAGCGCGTCGCCGGAGCAGACTGCGTACCTCAAACCGGCGGTGCTGTTCGGTGGCGGCTCGGGGCTTGTGTCGACGGCTTCAGATTATTTGCGGTTCTGCCAGATGCTCTTGAGTGGCGGCGAGATGGATGGCGTGCGCATCCTGAGCCGCAAGTCGGTGGAGCTGATGTCGGCGGATCATCTGGGAGACCTGCCGCGCGGCGCTGATTTGATGGGGCCGGGTTATGGTTTCGGGCTGACGGTCGCGGTGAATCGCGGCGTCGGGCGGACGGGCGCAATTGGGTCGGCGGGCGAGTACAACTGGGGCGGCGCTGCGGGCACGCGCTTCTGGATCGACCCGAAGGAGCAGATGATCGGCATCTTCATGATTCAGATCCTGCCGCATACGAACCTGACCTACGGGAGTCAGTTCAAGTTGCTCGCGTATCAGGCAATCGCAGACTAACGCGGCTAGTTTCGCTGCAGCTCCCGATCGTGTGTTGCAGGAAGGGAAAACCGCCAGCACCCCAAGACCGCCAAGATCGGCGCCAAGCACGGTTTAGAATCTTCGCCTTGGCTTGGCGTTCTTGGCCCTTGCCGGTTCGCTGATGGCAGACGTGACGACAATACGGGATTGGGACTCTACATCCGCTGCTCAAGATTCGCTCCTCAATTGACAGCGGCCAGCCATCGGGCTAGAGTACCTCCATTCATACGACACCGGATTCATCGGGGCGTCGGAGGGGTTCCTCCGAAGCTGGCTGACCCGCAGTCGCAGCGTCGATGAGTTTCGGTCTTTCATATCGCTATTCTGCTGGCAGTGGAGTCAACTCTCAGTCACCGTCTTTCCAAGGAGAAAGAGTATGAAACGTATGCGCGGATTGTGCATGGCCGCCGGATTGATTCTGGCAGCGGTCCTTGTGTTCCAGTGGTCGGCGAGCGCCACCGATAAAGCGTCATCTGTTACGTTCACCAAGGACGTCGCGCCGATCCTGTATAAGAACTGCGCGGTGTGCCACCGGCCGGGCGAGATTGCGCCCATGTCGCTCGTCAGCTACAAGGAGGTGCGTCCGTGGGCGAAGTCGATTCGCGAAGTCGTCGCCGATCGCCGCATGCCGCCCTGGCTTGCCGATCCGCATTATGGTGAGTTCTCAAACGATCGCCGCCTCTCTCAAAAGGAGATTGAGACGATCGTCGCGTGGGTTGACGGCGGCGCGAAAGAGGGCGCGCCAAAGGACCTGCCCCCGGCTCCTACTTTCCCGGATACAGGCTGGAAGTTCGGCAAGCCCGACGCCGTGCTTGCGATGACCGTGGAAGCGAAGGTGCCTGCCGATGGCGTCGTGGCCTACCGGCACTTTGTCGTGCCGACGAATTTCACTGAGGACAAATACGTTCAGTACGCCGAGATCAAGCGCGGTGATCCGAGCGTCGTACATCACGTGATCGTCAGCGTGCGCGAGCCCGGCCAGGGGCCGATGCCGCCCCCAGGTGAGATCAACCTCGGCGCCGCGGCAAATCGAGAAGGCGAAGCGAGGACCGCTCAACAACCGGGTCAGGCCGGCGGCCGAGGCAACAATCCCGACGGGATGTTGCTTGGGTGGGCGCCAGGGATGAGCCCGCTGATGTTGCAGCCGGGTCAAGCGAAGCTGGTAAAGAAGGGCTCGGTTCTGATCTTCCAGATGCACTACACGACCAACGGCCAGCCGAGCACCGACCGGACGAGCATCGGGCTGTACTTCGCCAAGGGCCCCATCGAAAAGCGCGTCATCACGACCGGCGCCGTGTCTCGCAATTTGGTGATCCCGCCCGGAGAACCGAACTACCAGTCGACTGCGAACTTCACCTTCCGGGAAGACTCGCACATCTTGAGCTTCATGCCGCACATGCACGTTCGCGGCAAGGACTTCGAGTACAAGCTCGTTTATCCCGACGGCACATCGAAGATTCTATTGAAGGTGCCGCGATATGACTTCAACTGGCAGCTCAACTACTACCTGAAAGAACCCGTCGCCGCGCCCAAGGGCAGCCGGATCGAGTGCGTCGCGCACCATGACAACTCCGAGCGAAACAAATTCAATCCGGACCCGACCAAAGAAGTGCGCTGGGGTCCGCAGACGTGGGAGGAGATGATGATCGGATGGTTCGACTACACCATCGACAGCCAGAACCTCCGCGTGGAAACCGCGAAGAAGTAGAAACGAAGTTTTGAGTTCAGCCTTCAGGCTGCCGGTTTGGCGAAGCGCAATCGACCAAGCTAAAGCTTGAACTCAGAACTCATATCGAAAGAGGGCGTATGACGATTCGCATGCTCAAGATAGGAGCCATCGCTTTTGGGTTGTGCTCGCTCCTGGCGATCGGAGGTTTTGCGAGCGGCCCGGCTAAGCCGAGCGCGACTTTCACCAAGGACGTCGCTCCCATTCTGTACAACCGATGCGTCGAGTGCCACCGCGCGGGCGAGATCGCTCCAATGTCGCTGCTGACCTATCAAGAGGTGCGCCCGTGGGCGAAGTCGATCAGGCAACGCGTAGTCGAGCGCTCGATGCCGCCCTGGTCCGCTGATCCGCACTATGGCAAGTTCGCGAACGATCCGAGCCTGTCGCAGAAGGAGATCGACACCATCGTTTCATGGGTGGACGCGGGTGCGCCCAAAGGCGATGACAAGGATCTGCCGCCCGCGCCGAAGTTCGTCGAGGGCTGGACCATCGGCAAGCCCGACGTCGTGCTCAGCATGCCCGAAGAGCACGCGATTCCAGCCGACGGAACGATCCCCTATCTATACTTCACGATCCCGACCGGCTTCAAAGAGGACAAGTGGATTCAGGCGATGGAGATCAGACCAGGCAATCGCGCGGTCGTTCATCATGTCATCGCGTTCACTCAGGAACCGGGCGCAAGCCGCAGGGGCGCCGGCGGTGAAGCGCAAGCCCGCGGCCAACTCGGAGGCATCACGCCAAATAAGACCGGCGTGACCTTCGCTCCCGGCACGGCACGGCTGCTCAAAGCGGGTTCAAACATTGTCTTCCAGATGCACTACACGACGAACGGCGAAGCGAGCAAAGACCGTACGAGCATAGGGCTGATCTTCGCGAAGGAGCCGCCGACAAGGACGCTGGTGACCGGCAACGCGTTGAACCTGCGGTTCGTGATTCCGCCGGGAGACCCGAGCTATGAAGTCCGGGCCTCGACCACGTTCAAGGAGGACGTGCACATTGCCGGCTTCATGCCTCACATGCATTTTCGCGGAAAGGACTTCACCTACACCGCCGTCTATCCCGACGGGCGGTCGGAGATTCTGTTGTCGGTGCCGAAGTACGACTTCAACTGGCAGTTGAGCTACGTGCCGAAGGAACCCATCGCGCTTCCGAAAGGCACGCGGCTAGATTGCGTTGCGCACTTCGACAACTCGACCAGGAACAAATACAACCCGGACCCGGCCAAGGAAGTGCGCTGGGGCGATCAGACCTGGGAAGAGATGATGATAGGCTGGTTCAGCTATACGCGTGACGCGGAACAGCGCGAGACGGCCGTCGCGAAATCGCCCTCGGTCAAATGAGTTGTACGGCGGGGTTGGGGAACGGCGGCGGGCGGCACTCATGTTGGGAGAGGCCGCCCGCTTCTGCTGTAGAGATTCGAACGCAACACGACACGCACCAGTGGGCGGTCTCTTCGGTTCGCACACAACCTCGATCATCACTGCTGGAGGAAGGACTAATGCGCAGAGCAATCATCGTTGGAACAGCCATACTGATTCAGTGTTTCTCCGTGTCGGGCCAGGCGCCCGATCGCCTCGAAGGCCGGTGGGCGGGCACCGTTGATGGACTGCAAGGAAAGCAATCGGCGGCGGCCACCTTCAAGAAGGACGGCGAGAAATACACCGGCAGCATATCGGGATTTCGCCCAGGCATGGAAGCGACACTGAAAGACATTAAACTTGAGGGCGACAAGGTCACCGCCAGGACTGAAATCGAAACGCCGCAAGGGAGCGTCGTCGTGAACTACGACTTCGTTGTTCAGGGCGACAGCTTGAAGGGGAAGGGCGAGGTCGATTTCGGCGGCCAGACCTACACTTTTGAGTTCGACTTGAGACGCGGGGCGGACATGCCGTCGGGGACCCCGGCCGCGCCCCAGTCACAGGGCCAGACCCGGCGCGAGGTGCCGCAGCCCCAACAGAAACAATCGGCTGGTTATTTCGTCGGAACCTGGAGCTTCAAATGGGTCGGAAGGGAGAGCCCCCTCGGACCCGCGCCGAGGGAAGGAACGACGACCTTTACGCTTCGGGGCGACGGCAAGACGCTCGATGCCCGAACGGAGGGGAAGTCGGATGAACGGCCATTCACCGAAAGCGCGGTGATAACCTGGGATGAGGAAACCAAGACGCTCGCGTTCTCGGAGCGCCTAGCCGGCGGAGTTCAGATTCAGAGCAAGGGTGACTGGCACAGCCCGATCGCGATCCGGTTCACCGTCGAGCCGCTCAAGGTGAAGGGTCAGACGCTGCTGTTGAAGCGGATCATCTCGGTAGTCGCCGCCCACTCGTTCACGGTCACCGAAGAACTCTCGGAGAATGGCGGGCCCTTCGTCCGGCTTGGCAATGCGATCTATACCAAGGTGATAGAGAACAAGTAGACCATTGCTCACCTAGTCAGAGGCGAGAATCAGACGCGCGCCTGTTGTCAGGTTGTCAGGTCTCGCATTTGTCTCCGATTACCCGGTGTGCGATCGTCGCCATCGCGCCCCTAACCCCCCATGCTTCCCGCACGCAAAAGACTGATCGTCGGCATCGCCCTGGTAGCAGCCACGTTCGTCACGTATGAAAAAACCAGGAACCACGGCTTCGTGAGCTATGACGACGCCACCTACGTAACGGGAAATGCCCGTGTACAGAGCGGCCTGAGCCTGGAAAACGTCGCGTGGGCCTTTAGCGCGACCGAGGCATCGAACTGGCATCCCCTGACGTGGATTTCGCACATGCTCGATTGTCAGTTGCACGGGCTGAACGCTCCGGGCCATCTGCTGACGAACATCCTGCTCCACGCCGCGAGCGCCGTGCTTCTCTTCCTCTGTCTTCACGCGATGACCGGAGCACTGTGGCGCAGCGGAATTGTCGCCGCGCTGTTCGCGCTTCACCCGCTGAACGTCGAATCGGTCGCCTGGGTCGCCGAGAGGAAGAACGTGCTCAGTATGTTGCTGATGCTCGCGACGCTGCTCGCCTACATCCGCTACGCACGAAAGCCTGAGTGGAAGCGCTACCTCCTGGTCCCGCCTCTGTTCGCGTTGGGACTCATGGCAAAGCCGATGCTCGTTACTCTGCCCTTCGCACTTCTGTTGCTCGATTACTGGCCGCTCGGAAGACTGAAGACAAGCGACGATGTGCAGGCCGCGGAAAAGTCCCCTCGCTCGCGGAAAGGCGGCGCCCCGCGCGACTCAAGGCGTTCGTTCCCGGCTTTCTCCATCAGCCGGCTCGCGATTGAGAAAGCGCCGCTGCTTGCTCTGTCCGCCGCCAGCAGCGCCATCACCGTGATCGCTCAGTCGCGCAGCGGGGCAGTTGGATCGGCCGAGGCCTTCCCCGCGCCGGCCCGCCTCGCCAATGCCGCAGTCGCTTACGTCGCGTACCTTCGCAAGTCGGCGTGGCCTTCTGACCTTGCGGTCTTCTACCCGCATCCGCTCGCGGGCATTCCCGTCTGGCAAGTGGTCCTTTGCGTTATGCTGCTGGCCGGCTTCACTCTGTTCGCCGTGTTTGCCGCGAAGCGAGCGCGCTACGTCATCGTCGGGTGGCTCTGGTATCTGGGCACGCTGGTTCCGGTGATAGGCCTCGTTCAGGTCGGGCTCCAGTCAATGGCGGACCGCTATGCCTACGTGCCGCTGATCGGCATCTTCATCGCGGTGGTATGGGGCATCGCCGCTGCTGCACGCTCCCGGAAGGTTAGCGCCACGGTGACGGCTGTCGGGGCCGCGGCCGTGCTGCTCGCGCTGAGTTTGGTCACGCGAGCGCAGCTCGACTACTGGACCAACAGCGCGGCGCTGTTCGAGCGTGCGCTCAGCGTGACCGAACAAAACTACATCGCCCACAACAACCTCGGCGAAGAACTCGCCCGGCAGGGCAGGCCCGGCGAGGCCGCAGACCACTTCGCGAAGGCCATCGAGATCAAGCCCGATTTTCCCTTCGCCCATGTCAACCTCGGAATGGCGCTCGTCACTCAAGGCAACCTCGACGCGGCGATCGAGCGGTTCGACGCGGCGCTTGAGATCGATCCCTCGCTCTTCGAGGCTCACAGCAGGAGGGGCGCCGCGCTGGCCAGCCGCGGGAAACTTACTGAAGCGATTAGCAGCTTCTCAAAGGCGCTTGAGATCAACCCCGGATTCGCACCTGCTTTAGCGAACCTCGGATTTGCGCTCGACCGCGCGGACAGACCCGACGAGGCAATCGACACGCTGAATCGAGCGTTGCAGCTCAGGATGCCCGACGAGTTGGCCGCTCGGGTTCACTACGCGCTCGGGCGGCTCCTCAGCACGAAGGGCGCGACCGCCGAGGCCTCATCTCACTATCGAGAAGCCGTTCGCCTGAAGCCGGACCTCGCTCGCACGCCGACGGAACCGGGACCGAGGTGACCGAGGCACTTGCGACGACAACGAAGGCGTTCCGCGGGAATCGCGCGTGCCGGCCTCACTGCTCCACACGCTCGTAGTAATCGTGTTCGAGCCTGGCAGCATCGGGATTGAAGATGCGAAACCGCGCGAGCTTCATCTTCTGGGCGCGAAACTTCAGTGAAGTCGCCAGCACGCCTAGTCCGTATTTCAGGCTTCGGATGAAGTTGATCGAAGACGCATCGGGAAAATACTTCGCCGGACACGAGATCTCTCCGATGCGATACTCGAAGTAGATCGCTTGCGCCAGCACCTCATTGTCGAAAACGAAGTCGTCCGAGTTCGCTTCCAGCGGCAGGGTCTCGAGCACCCGCCGGTCAAACGCACGATAGCCGGTGTGGTACTCGGACAGCTTGTAGTTGAGGAGCAGGTTTTGAACCAGCGTGAGGATACGATTCGATATGTACTTGTAGAGAGGCATTCCCCCTCGCAGCGCGCCGACGCCCAGTATCCGCGAGCCGAGCGCGACATCGTATTCGCCGTGAGCTATCAGGCCGGCAAGCGAGACCAGCAGTCTCGGAGAGTACTGGTAATCAGGATGCAGCATCACGATGATGTCGGCGCCGCACTTGAGCGCCTCGCGGTAGCAGGTCTTCTGATTACGCCCGTAGCCGAGGTTCTTTTTGTGCAGGAAGACGCTAAGCCTGAGCCGCTTCGCCAACTCAACCGTATCGTCGGAGCTGCCGTCGTCGACCAGGAGAACTTCATCGACGACCTCGAAGGGCAACTCGTTGAAGGTCTCTTCGAGCGTGTTGGCCGCATTGAATGCCGGCATCACCACGACGATCTTCTTGCCATTGAGCATCCCCGCGTTCCTCGCTTCCTGCTAGTCGGCCGCGCCCGCGATTCCCTTTCTCTTGTACAGCAGCACCGCTGGTTGGGACCGTAGAGTATATCCCGCGGCTTGCGCTTCCCAGTAGTAGCGAGTCGTCCCGGATGACGGGATTTCGGCGACGCCGACGAGGTCGAAGTTCTCTTTCACGTATCGCGGCATCCACTCGAAGACGACCTGGGCCGAGCCGGGCTGCCGGAGCCAGGATTCCGGCACCGCCACCTGAACCAGGAACTTCGGTCTCGCGCGTTCGACTTCGTCGATCATCTCTCGCTGCATCTGCTCGGCGTAGCTGTGAGGCTCCATCAACCCATACATATAAATGTGCCCGGTCGCCGAGAGCCGATTCGCGTAGAAATAAATCTGCGGCTCGGACCCCAGCACGGCAATGCGATCCGCCTCGTCGGTGTTGGCTTTGATGTACGCAGCGATTTCGACGCTTTCCGAGAAGGGGTTCCTGCCGTACGTCGCCCGGCTCACGTCCTCCGGCCTGCGCTCGAAGAGAAAGAACTCCTGTTGGAGAACGGCGCCGCCAAACGCGATGACGAACATCGAAAGCGGTACGATGACTCCCGCTGCTGAATGTTGCCCCTTCAGTAAGAGCTTTTTCACCCAGTCGAGCGCGACGCCCGCAAGCAATGCGACTGCCGGAAGCGCGAGGATGAAATAGTGCTGGCGAAAATAGAGGCCGGGAACCATCGCCAGAAAAGAAGCCAGCAGGAAGCCTAGAAGAAAAGTTCTCGACCCGCGCCGATGATCGTTCCGCCAAACGCCGATCAAACCGACCGCAGCCATCGTCCACAGCAACGCCGATGCGCCTGCTATTGCTCCGAGCTTGCTGAGGAAGATCCCCAGACCCGCAGGCAATGGCACTTGAGTGACGTACTTGCTTGCGTACGTGAACGTCCAGAACCAGAAGCGCCCAAGCACGCCCGCGCGAGCGAGCACGACCACCGTCACCGCAAGCGGAACCGCCACCCCGAGCAACAACATTCCTGCCCTGAGCACAAAGCGACGCAACGAGCCGAGTTCAACACGATACTGATGCCACGCCAGATAAGCTACGGCGAATAGAGCAAAGAAAGCGCCGTGCTGCTTCATCAGGAGAGCCAGTCCGAAGAGCGCGCCGCTTGTGATCAGCCACGCGCGGCGATCCGTCTCGATTGCCTTCAACAATGCGAGCGCGCCGGCGGCCGCGAACAGAATGACGAAATGAGTCGCGTGGGCGAACGGGCCGAGCACCGGCTGTCCGACCGAGAGAAACGCGAAGCTCGCCGCGGCGGCGAGAGCTGAATAGCGGCCCATCAAGCGCCGGCCGAGCAGAAACACGAGCAACGTCGTGACCGCGTTCACGATGAGCAATCCGATGCGGATGCCTCGGCGTCTCCCCGAAGACCGCCATCACAAGGGCGTAAGCTGCATAGACGCCCGGAAACTTCATGTTGTAGGCATGCAGGTAGGGCGGAAACCCTTGAAGTATGAGCTGTCCGGCGTATGCGTACTCGCCTTCGTCCCGTTCGAGCGGAACGTTCATCAGGCGAAGCCTCACCGCCGCGGAGATGAGAACGATGACGCACAGCGAACCGGCGATCAGATAGCGAGCGTGCCTTTCGACGAAAGGCGTCCGCGCTTTTGTAGAACGAGACTTCATAGCGGCGGCGGGCGGCGATCTTCCGGGGCCATCGCCGGACGGCGGATTATACTACGCGGAGGAAACCGCCGCGACAAACACTCGCGGTCAAGGATTAAACGGTTGCTCTCGCCGTTGGAGGGAAGGCAACGTCGAAGGCGAAGCCGGCAACCGAACCTCTAAGCGCCGCAGCACTTCTTGTACTTCTTCCCCGATCCGCATGGACACGGGTCGTTGCGGCCGATGCGCGGACCTTTGTTCCTGATGGGCTTTGCCTGTTCTTCTTCCCCGGCGGCGAACGCGGTTTCGTTGGCTTTGGTGAACGCCACCCGGCCGCGCCGCTGTTTGCGCCGCCGCTCGAGTAGCTGCTGCTCGACCGGCGCGGCAACCTGCACCTGGAAGTTGAACAGGTAACGTGTTGTCTCGGTGTCGATCCGGTCCAGCATCGCGTCAAAGAGGTAATAGGACTCGCGCTTGTACTCGACCAGCGGGTCCTTCTGGCCATAACCGCGGAGTCCGATGCCTTCTTTCAGGTGATCGAGCGCCAGCAGGTGATCCTTCCACTGCGCGTCGACGATGTTCAACATTATGTAGCGCTCGAGGTTCCGCATAGCCTCGACGCCCACCTGCACTTCTTTTTCCTTGTATCTTTCTTCGAGCTTCGACCAGATGATGTCGCGCGCTTCTTCGGGCCCGAGCTCGGCGAGGTTCGCGCCTTCCTGGTCGGCGTCGAACCCAAACAGCATGCGAAGCTGGTCCTTCAGTCCGAGCAGGTCCCATTCATCGGCCCGCTGCTCCTTTGGCATGTACTGATCGACTAGCCCGTCAAACAAGCTCTCGGAAATCCCGAGCACGTAGTCCCGCTGGTTCGCGTTCTGTTCCTCGGTCGTATCCCCCTCGAACCCCATCAACAACTGGCGGCGCAGGCTGTAGACGGCCTCGCGCTGCTTGTTCATCACGTCGTCGTATTCGAGCAGGTGTTTGCGGATCGAGAAATTGTGCGCCTCGACCGACTTCTGCGCGGCTTCGATTCGCTTCGATACAAGGCGGGACTCGATTGGCACGCCTTCTTCCATACCGAGTCTCAGCATGAGTCCCTTGATGCGTTCACCGCCGAATATCCTCATCAAGTCATCTTCAAGCGAGAGGTAGAACCGCGAAGAACCCGGATCACCTTGCCGGCCCGAACGCCCTCGGAGCTGATTGTCGATGCGCCGCGATTCGTGGCGCTCGGTGCCGAGGATGTGAAGCCCGCCGACGGACACGACGTCCTTATGCTCGGCGTCGGTGACCTCGCGGGCGCGGGCGAGCGCGTTAGTCCACTGCTCCGGCGTAGCTTCCTCGGGGTTGATCTCCTTCTCTTTCAGTGCCTGCCTTGCCAGGAACTCGGGATTGCCGCCCAGCAGGATGTCGGTTCCGCGGCCGGCCATGTTGGTGGCGATGGTGACCTGGCCCTTGCGACCGGCTTGCGCGACGATGTCGGCTTCGCGCGCAGCGTGTTCGGGCTTGGCGTTGAGGACGTTGTGCGGGACGTGCCGCTTCTTGAGCCGCGCCGACAGCATCTCCGAGTTCTCAACGGAGACCGTGCCGACAAGGACCGGCTGCCCCTTCTGGTGGAGCTCTTCTATCTCGTTGACGACCGCGTCGAACTTCTCGCGCCCGGTCCGGTAGATCACGTCGGAAGAATCTTTGCGGACCATCGCCTGGTTGGTGGGAACCACCGCGACGTCGAGCTTGTAGATGTTCGCAAACTCGGAGGCTTCGGTCTCGGCCGTTCCGGTCATGCCCGCGAGCTTTATGTACATGCGAAAGTAGTTCTGCAACGTCACCGTCGCGAGCGTCTGGTTCTCGGCCTCGATCTTGACGCCCTCTTTTGCCTCGACGGCCTGGTGCAGGCCATCGCTCCAGCGGCGGCCCGGCATGATGCGGCCGGTGAACTCGTCGACGATGATGACCTCGCCGTCCTTCACGATGTACTGTTTGTCGAGGTGATAGAGCGTCTGAGCCTTGAGAGACTGCTCGATGCAATGCAGCAATTCCATGTTCGCGGGGTCATAGAGGTTCGCGCCGCCGGTCAGTCGCTCGGCGACTTCGACGCCTTCTTCAGTCAGGGTCGCCGTGTGCTGCTTTTCGTCGACGTGATAGAGCAGCCGCGCGTCCTGTTTCAGGTCAACATCGCCGTCGCTCTTCTTGATCTCCGCGATGCGCTTCTGCTGTTCGGCCTTGAGCCGCGCCATGCAGTCGTTCGCGACGTAGTACTTCTCGGTCGAGTCTTCGGATGAACCGGCGATGATCAGCGGAGTGCGCGCTTCGTCGATGAGGATCGAGTCGACTTCGTCAACGATCGCATAGTGGTGGCCTCGCTGCACCATCGCGCCGGGCTCGAACTTCATGTTGTCGCGCAGGTAATCGAAGCCGAACTCGTTGTTCGTTCCGTAGGTGATGTCGGCGGCGTAGGCTTCTCTGCGCTCGAGGTCGTCCATGTCGTGCTGTATGCAGCCGACCTTGAGTCCGAGGAACCGGTAGATTCTCCCCATCCACTCGGTGTCGCGTTTGGCCAGGTAGTCGTTGACGGTTACGACGTGAACGCCCCGGCCGGCAAGCGCGTTAAGGTAGGCGGGCAGCGTTGCCACCAGCGTCTTGCCCTCGCCGGTCTTCATCTCCGAGATCATCCCGCGATGCAGCACGACGCCGCCGATGAGCTGAACGTCGAAGTGGCGCATGCCGGTCGTCCGCCGCGAGGCTTCGCGCACAACGGCGAACGCTTCGATGAGGATCTCCTCAAGCGCATCATCGACCGCTTTTCGGAGTGCTTTCTTTTGTTCCTCGGGCGTGGCTTCCGAGATGTCGGCTTCGAGAAACCGCCTCTCGACCTGCTCCCGAAAGACCTCCGTGCGAGCGCGAAGCTCGTCTTCGGAGAGCCGCTGCATCTCGGGTTCGAGCGCGTTGATCTCCTCGACGACGGGCCAGAGGCGTTTGAGCAGGCGCTCGTTGGCGCTGCCGAAAATCTTGGTTGCGACTTTGTTGAGAATTGCACTCATTGGCAGTTTTCAGCGCGAGTCTTGATCATTGATTCTATGGAATGCCTCTCCATGAGTCAAACGCGGGTACTCGCGACGCACCGGCGTCTCATCGCAGTTTCACCCACTCGTCGTTCAATGCAATGGAGGTGCCTTGCGTGATCTTATGCACCGCCTTGGATCATTGGGAGGGGCGTCTGGTTCGTCTGGTTTACGCGCGTTGAGCGCCAACCCAGAATGAGCTACTATTGGGCTGGTCGAAAGGGCATAGAACCATGTCTAGCACGATCACTCCGCAAAAGTCTGGGCTCGGGTGGGTAGTTGAGTTGCCGAACGAAATGGCCCGAGCACTTGATGTCCCAGAGGGGTCCATAGCCGTCCTTCACGCCCGGAACAACCATCTTGAGGTGGAGGTATTACCTCCGCCGCCGGCTGAGCTAGCGGAGTCGGTGCGTCAAACGTGCGAAGAATTTAAGGAAGCGCTCGACGAAATGAAACGGCTTGGCGACTAACTTAACAAGCTACCTCACCTACACCGATGCTGTATTGATTCACATCCTCGTGATGCGCCATTTGGAAGAAGAACACTATGGCGTCTTTGATCGCAGTCTTGTCGAGTCCGCCCTCGCTCGTCCCCGGCAGGCGGCAGCCTACGAGAACGCGGATCTGATTCGCCAGGCGGCGACCCTTTGCTACGGGTTGATTAAGAACCACCCGTGGCTTGGAGGCAACAAGAGGACCGCGACCGCAATTGTGAACGAGTTTCTCAAGCGCAATGGACGCAAGTTGGCGGCAGCCACTAGCGAGATCGTAGGACTTGTGCTTGCTGTTGAAGGGGAGCAGTGGGGCGTTGACGAGATCGAGACGTGGCTTCGCAACCATACATCGGTGTACTCTGAATCGGTGTTTCCGTTACAGCCTTAGTATCAACGCTGCGGAATGTCTGATGATAGGGAAATGAAGACGCCGGGAGATTTACAGGGCGGCCCAGGTTGGCTGCGTTTCATCCCGCGTCGGCGCTCTGATGTCTTGTTATCGAGCCAACTTGTAGACCTGCCCAGCCTTCATCACGAAGGCCACGCGAGTCAGCGCTTTGATATCTTCAACCGGATTCCCTTCCACGGCGATGATATCGGCGAGCTTGCCGCTCTCAATTGTGCCGATCTGTTTCTCCATCCTCAGCAGTTCGGCGGCCGTAGTCGTCGCTGACCTGATTGCATCGATCGGCTTCATCCCATACTCGACCATCTTCACGAATTCCCGCGCAGAAGTGCCGTGTTCGTACGCGCCAACGTCGGTCCCAAACGCGATCTTCACCCCCATCTTGATCGCCTTCTGAAGAACTTCTTTGTGATGAGCGACGATGCGACGGCGTATTTCGGTATCGTCTTCAGGGCTCTCCGGCAAGTAGACGCACAACGTCGGACACCAGTAGGTTCCGCGCTCGACCAGCAGCTTCAGCGTTTCGTCGTCCATCAACATGCCATGCTCGATCGAGCGCACGCCGCCGCGTATCGCGTTCTTCGCGCCTTCCCCTCCATAAGCATGCGCGGCGACGTCACGGCGCCATCGCGCGGCCTCGGCTACAACGGCCTTGACGTCTTCGACCGACACCTGGCTGAGCGATTCGAGCGTAACGGGATCGACGTGCCGTAGAGTTCCGGTTGCATACAACTTGATCCAATCGGCGCCGTACTTAACTTGTCGGCGCACTTCGGCGATCATCGCATCGCGAGAGTCGGTCAGCGTCGCCGGCTCCGGAATCTGAATATCGGGGTTCAAGCCCGTGTTGTTCATATGGCCGCCGGTTATCGTTAGCGCGTAAGTCGAAACGAGCAGCCGCGGTCCGGGTATGATCCCGCGACTGATGCCGTCGCGAATCGCAACATCGGCCAATCCCGCGCCTTCGCTGTCCAGATCGCGCATCGTGGTGAATCCGGCCTCCAGATCCTTCTTCACCGCGGCGACTGCTTGCACGGTCCTGAAAGCCTGGGACTTCGTGATGATCGGGGGGACACCTCGCTCGTCCTCAGGTTGAAGCAGAATGTGCGTGTGGCAGTCGATCAAGCCCGGCAGCACGGTGTAGTTCGAAAGATCGATTATTCGCGCTCCGTCGGGCGGCTTTAGGCTTACGCCAACTTGCTCGATGCGCTCGCCGCGCACGATGATCACGGCATTTTGCGTGACGCTGCCGTCGGCTGGATTGACGAGCCGCCCGCAGCGAATTGCTGTTACGCCGCTCGCCGTTCGGCCCTGTCGAGCGAACGCCGGCGAAAACCCGACGGACAGACAAAGGACCGCGGTTAACGCAGTAAGTCTCGATGCGCGAGTTCCAGTAGTCATGCTGTTCACCTCTGTTCGAGAATCAGAGAAGGCCGACGTGTTGATTATCCGAAACTGAAATAAGAGTCAAGCGAACCTCGCGCCGCCGAAGGCCGAGGTTTCATTTCCAACTTCAGTCGGGCGGCTAGTCCACAGATTGCGCCTCGCGACTGACGCTGTATATACTTGCCCACCAATTCAGGAGGAAACCGATGCGTCACCACGCGCTCAAAGCGATTGCAGGAGCAGTTTCGTCATTCGCCATTATCGCCGGCGCCATCATGCCCGCCGCGCTCGCCCAGTCTGAAGGAAAGGACCACGAGCGCGCGCTTCGCGGATACACAAGCGCAAACGCGAAGACCCAGATCGCCTGGGAAGAGAAGATGCGCGCGATACCAAAGGCGGAATTGTTGCGCGAGTATATGCAGCGCCTGTCGGCTGAACCCCATCATCTCGGCTCCGATTACGGCCGCCAGAACGCCGAGTACATTCGCGACAAGTTCCGCTCATGGGGACTCGACGCAAAACTCGAGGAGTTCGAGGTGCTCTTCCCTACTCCGACCGAGCGATTGCTCGAGATGATCGAGCCGACCAGGTTTCGCGCGGCGTTGAAAGAGCCTGCGATACCCGATGACCCGGACTCGGGCGATGCGGGCCAGCTTCCGACTTACAACGCATACTCGATCGACGGCGATGTCACCGGCCAGCTCGTTTATGTGAACTACGGCGTGCCCGCCGACTACGACGAGTTGAAGAAGCTGGGCGTCGATGTGAAGGGCAAGATCGTCATCGCCCGTTACGGCGGGAGCTGGCGCGGCATCAAGCCGAAGGTCGCCTACGAGCACGGCGCGATCGGGTGCCTGATCTACTCCGATCCTCGCGACGACGGGTACTTTCAAGGTGACGTCTATCCCGAAGGCGCGTACCGGCCGGAACAAGGCGCGCAACGGGGTTCCGTGATGGATATGCCGATTCATCCGGGCGACCCGCTCACGCCGGGATGGGGCGCGGTCGACGGCGCGCGCCGCTTGCCCCGCGATCAAGCCGAGGTGATCACGAAGATTCCCGTGATGCCGATTTCATACGGCGACGCGCTGCCGCTGCTCAAGGCGATGCGCGGGAAGGTGGCTCCGGAATCGTGGCGCGGCGCGCTGCCCATCACCTACCACATCGGCCCCGGCCCCGCGCGCGTGCACCTGAAGCTCTCGTTTGACTGGGCGATGCACAAGCTCTACAACGTCGTCGCGCGGATCGAAGGCAGCGAGTTCCCGGATCAGTGGATCGTGTACGGCAATCATCACGACGCGTGGGTGAACGGCGCGATGGACCCGATCAGCGGGATGGTTACGGTTATGGAAGCCGGCCGCGCGCTCGGCGAGCTGATGAAGCAGGGCTGGCGGCCGAAGCGGACGATCATCCTTTGCGCGTGGGACGGGGAAGAGCCTTCGCTTTTGGGATCGACCGAGTGGGTCGAGGCTCACGGCGACGAGTTGAACGAGAAAGCCGTGGCCTACTTGAACTCTGATAGCTCCGGTAAGGGATGGATCGACGCGGGCGGGTCGCACTCTCTCGAACGTTTCGTCAATGAAGTGGCGCGAGACATTCAGCAGCCGGGTAAGAATAAGTCCGTTTGGGAGGCGGTCAAGGAACGGCGCGTCGAACAGGCCAAGACGGACGAGGAGAAGAAGGAACTGCGCGAACGATCCGATCTTCGAATCAACGCGCTGGGTTCGGGCTCGGACTACACGCCGTTTATTCAACATCTCGGGATAGCGTCGCTCGATACGGGGTTTGGCGGCGAGGGCGGCGGCGGAGTTTATCACTCGATCTACGATTCGTTCACCTGGTACACAAAGTTCTCCGACGGGACGTTTGAGCATGGCCGGGCCCTCTCGCAGTTCAACGGCACGGTGGTTATGCGGCTGGCGGACGCCGACGTGCTGCCCTTCGAGTTCACGAACCTCGCTGAGACGGTAAATAGGTACGTCGGCGAGATCGAGAGGCTCGCAAAGAAGAGCGAGCCGCCAAAGGAGATCGACGTCGAACCGCTCAAAGCGGCAGTAAAGTCGCTCGGCGACAGCGCGCGGCGATACGAGGAGGCACTCGGCAAAGCGGAGGTTCGCGGTCTGGACCAGATCAAGCGGCTGAGAGCGCTCAACGAATTGCTGTACAAGTCCGAGCGAAGGCTGACCGACGAGAAGGGCCTTCCGCGCCGGCCATGGTTCAAGCATCAGGTTTACGCGCCGGGTTTTTACACCGGCTATGGCGTGAAGACCTTGCCCGGCGTACGCGAGGCCATCGAGCAGAAGCAGTGGGATGAAGTCGCGCCACAGATGAAGAGTGCGGCTGCGGCTCTGCTGGCGTTGGCGGCGCAGATCGATGCGGCGACTCGGATTGTCGAGGGAAGGTGACCGCGGAGGCACGAGTTCTTTATACAAGGAGAGAAGGAATGATTAGAAAGCTCACGTCAATCACGGCTCTTTTGCTTGCTGTCACCTTTGGAACACCGGCACAACAGCCCAAATCACCGCCGCAGACTAAGGTCGACACCGTCACTGAAACCATTCACGGCGTCACAATCACTGATCCATATCGCTGGCTTGAAAACCAGTCGAGCCCCGACACGCGCGCATGGATCGACGCGCAGAACGAGCACACAAAGTCGATGCTCGGCTCGTTCCCCGACCGCCAGAAGATTCACGAACGGCTCGAGAAGCTCTTGAAGATCGACGTGATCGTTCCGCCCTTCGAAAGGGGCGGGCGCTACTTCATTCGGAAAAGGCGAGCCGACCAGAATCAGTTCGTGATCTACGTTCGCAACGGTTTGAACGGGAAAGACGAGGTGATGATCGACGGCAACACCCTGAGCAAAGACCAGACGACAACAGCCAACATCCTCGACGTCTCCTCCGATGGCAAGTACATGGCTTACGGCATTCGTCAGGGCGGCGAGGATGAGGTCAGCGTGTCGGTCATGAACGTCGACACTCGCAAGGACCTGCCCGACCGCTTGCCGCGCGCACGTTACTTCGGTGTGTCGCTCAGGCCCAACGGCAAGGGTTTCTACTACACGCGATTCGGCAAGGAAGGACCGCGGGTCTACTACCACCCGATGTGGACCGACACCGCCGGCGATCGCGAGATCTTCGGGAGCGGCTACGGACCCGGGACCATAATCGGCTCGGGGCTGTCCGATGACGGGAGCTATCTGCTCATGGTCGTCAGCTTCGGGTCTTCGGCCGACAAGAGCGAGGTGTGGGTTCAGGACCTCAAAGCCAACGGGCCAATCACTCCGATCGCGAAAGACATCCCGGCTCGCTTCAGCCCACAGATCGCCGGCGACACAATGTTCATGCAGACCAACTGGAACGCCGAAAACGGAAAGATTCTGGCCGTGGACTTGAAGAAACCCGCGCGAGAGAACTGGCGCGAGGTGGTACCCGAGAGCCAGTTTACGATAAGCGGTTTTTCGGCCGTCGGAGGAAAACTGTTTGTTAACCACCTCGAGAACGTCACGACGAAGCTCAAGGTCTTCGACGCGAGAGGCACCTACGTGCGCGAGGTCACTCTTCCCGGACTTGGGAGTGCGAGCGGCATGAACGGCGAGTGGGCCAAAGACGAAGCGTTCTACACTTATTCATCTTTCGCTCAACCGACGATCATCTACCGCTACCACGTGTCGAGCGGAAAGCAGGAAGAGTGGGCGAGAATCAACGTTCCGGTCCAGAGCGATCAGATCGAGGTCAAACAGGTCTGGTACGAGTCGAAGGACAAGACCCGAATTCCGATGTTCCTTGTTCACAAGAAGGGTTTGGAGCTTGACGGCAACCGGCCGACGCTGCTCACGGGCTATGGCGGCTTCAACGTGAGCCTGACGCCTGGGTTCTCGGGCCCCACCGCGTTGTGGGCGGAGATGGGCGGCGTGTTCGCTCAGCCCAATCTTCGCGGCGGCGGCGAGTTCGGCGAAAAATGGCACAAGGCCGGAATGTTCGGCAACAAACAAAACGTCTTTGACGACTTCATCGGCGCGGCCGAGTGGCTGATCAAGAACGGCTACACGAGCCCGTCGAAGCTTGCGATTCGCGGAGGCTCGAACGGGGGCTTGCTGGTCGGCGCGGCGATGACTCAGCGGCCGGAGTTGTATCAGGCGGTCGTGTGCGCGGTTCCGCTGCTGGACATGATTCGGTATCAGAACTTCCTTGTCGCCCGATTCTGGGTTCCGGAGTACGGCTCTTCTGAAGACCCCGAGCAGTTCAAATACATCTACGCGTACTCGCCTTATCATCACGTGAAGAAGGGGACGAAGTATCCGGCGGTCTTCTTCACGACCGGCGACGGCGACACTCGGGTTGCGCCGCTGCACGCGCGGAAGATGACGGCGTTGATGCAAGCGTCGACCGGTTCGGACCGGCCGGTACTCTTGCACTACGATACGAAGGCGGGACACTCGGGCGGACTGCCGGTGAACAAGCAGATCGACGACACGACAGAGGAGCTGTGCTTTTTGTTCTGGCAGCTTGGCGTGGCTCTTGCCCCACGATGATGAAGCGTATAACGTGTACCGAGTACCATGGTAACCAGAACAAGGGAGACATCGGGGCCCGAGATCAACAAGGGTAAAAGCCCCTTTTATCCCGGTCAACCGGTGCCGGTGGAGCTGTTTGTCGGCCGAGAGGCGCAACTCGACAGAATAATGACACGCGGGGTCGGGCAGGTTGCTGAAGGGAAGCCTGTCGCGCAGTACGTTCAAGGCGAGTACGGCATCGAGATAGGCTAACACGCCCGATGGGGGCGCGCCACGATGCTCATCAAGTCAAGCCTGTCATCAAGCCGCCGGTCAGGATTGAACTTCACGACGTCTTCACCATCCGCTCCGCGATTCTCTCCGGCAACGCGCCGATCGTCGCTGAAGGACTCACGCTCAGCGTCGTCGGATGATCGAGCCGTCCCTACCGACAATGTCGATCTGGCCGGGCAGTTACAACTACCCGTTACTACTTCTCTCGCGCAAAAGGCGTCCAGGAATTTCATTGACTCGGTTTGAGCTTTACGTTGCTTGCGTCCACTTCTCTCACCTTGAACTTCTGACCGCTGATTTCGACTTCGACCTCGCCCGCGATTCGGACCGCGTCGGCTTTCGCTGCCTCGGAATCCTGGGCGCCCGACAGCGTCACCTTGAGATTGACGGTGTCGATGTCGAGGTCTACCGCCCTCACGATGGGGCTTGCGGTGAGCCTTCTTCTGACCTCGGAGGTGATTTCACGGTCGGCCTTTATTTGAATGTCCGTCCGCCGAGGAGCCTTGTCACCGCACTTGTAGGCCGGGAAGACGAGCGCCAGAAGGAAGAGGGTCGTCAGGGTGACGGCGATGTGACGTGGTCTTTGCATTGTTTTGTTTCCCCTTTCTATACAGACCCCGAGACGGTACAAGCTCGAAACCAGCGAGGTTCAGTAGGGAGGGACTTGTCCCCGCGCAGTTCCCGCCACCAGCGGCATTGAAGAGCGGGGACAAGTCCCTCCCTACCTGGTATCTGGAGGACATGGGTCGATCATCCTCAACTTCGCGCCGTCGCAGCCCACTAGCTCACGACGTCCAGCTTGATCGTCGTGTCCTTCAAGGTCACGGCGACTTCATCAAACTTGATCTTTAGCGACACGGGAATATCGAGCGACGAAACCGACTCGCCGGTGTCTCGCCGCTTCACGTCCAGTTTGATTCCCTGCCCCGTGAGCTGCAGGCCATCCTGAACGAGTCTCGTGTGCAGCTCGCCCTGCAACTCCGGCCTGTACCGCGCGAAGAGGTCTTGAATCATGGCGATCAAGAAGTCGCGGACGGTCGCTGATTGTTCGTCGATCACGTCTTTGACGAGTTGGTTGGCGAATTCCGAGATTCGCGGGCCGTACTCGCTGAAAACCCTCGCGCTGATTCCTTCCACGAGGTGTTCGACCTTTGGAACGACCGTCGCGCTAACGTCTTTGCCAATACTATCGATGAACTCATTCACATCAGACATCGCGGGCTACCTCCCCAGGCGATTCGCCTCGTTGATTTGTCTACCATGTCCCTCCGCTCAGGGAATGTTGGGCAGGGGTATTACTATTTCCCCAACCTTGACTTCGGCGTCGACCGGGACGTCGATGTTGAGGAGGTTCTTGTTCTTCACTTGATCTCGCAGCGTCGAGAAAATCCGGCCCTTGATCTTGATCCCGTCGTCGATGAGGGCGATGGTCACGGCGCCGCTAAGATCGACGGCGTTCCTCTCGACCAAGTTTTCGATCAGGTCTTCAACAATCGACATATGCAATGCGTCCTTTCCTGAAGCACTTCACGAATAAAAAACAACCCGCCCACAAGCCAACTGTGTCCGCGCCTTGGGAGTGCATTTCTCAAGTTTGTTGAACACTAAGCGGAATCGCTAGCCCTCGATTGTCACCGTCCAAGTTCCATAACAATGGTCCCGCGGATCAATGGCGGCCGCCGCATCACATTTGATATGGACACTCTTCACGTCTCTTCGAGTGACTGCTCGGGTGTTATCCTCATTTACGTCGTATTCTTTCGCATCTCTCGCGGTCGTCACCTTAAAAGTTGTCTTCTCGTTACAAACCCGGCTGGCGTGAACAGCGATTGTCGCGGACCGAACTCCTCCTGGGTAGTCATCTTTGTCTGCCTCCCAATGCGGCTTCCCGTAAGCTCGCCCGCACGTGAGCTCGTATTCCCCCTGTACCGATGTTTGACCCACGGCAATGGGAGCCCGGCGCCTGGGGCGATCCGTGGCACTTGCCTGCGGTTTTGAAGCCTTTCTCTCCGCCATACTTCCTCCATGACTCTGTCGACGGGTGCATTCTCATAGGCCGCACGATGTGGCAACGACAATGGCACGAGTCGGACATCCGTTTCATTCACCTCGATGACGTGCTGCTACACCTCCTCAAGCGACTTAACCAAACGGTCAAGAGCCTGTTGAAACCTTGTGTTGGACCGCTGCGCGTCTCGGAAATCAGCGATAACGAGGTCGCGCAAGCGCGTCGCAAGGGCTGGCGATTGTCTCGCAAGGTCTCCGAACACAAAGTCATCCAGGGTGACCGGAATCAGCGCATTTCTTCCTCCCGCTCTGGCAGACCGTCTCAGGGTTTCTTCGATCTCGTTCAACACGCCGGGTCTGCCAAGACTGGAACGCGAGCAGATGAGGACGACCTTGTCCGCCTGATTGACGCCCTCGTACATAAGCTCGTGAAGCGGCTTTCCCGCGTGTGCGTCCTTCGAGAAGCAGAATGCGTCAAACCCCTTGGCTTCCAGCGCGTCGTGAATCCGCTCGGCGGTTTTCTGGTCAGGTCCCCCATAGCTGATGAACACGGAGATCGGTTTAAGCTCCAGCGCTCTGTAGATGTCCGCCTGCTGGGTTGCGTGAAAAAACAGGCGAGCGGGTTTGAGCGACATACCGTAGCGGCGGTGCGCTTCGATGGAGATTGGGTGCTGTGCGGCAACCTCGGAGGCCATGCTGAAGGCGCTCTTCAGTGGCTCGCAGGCAAACACGGCGTGATAGAGGGCGTCGCAGAACGCGTTACACAGGTCGTCCGCAACTTCACCTTCGTACCCGATCGCCGCCAGGGCGAATGCCGAGAGCGCCTTAGCGGTACTCGCGGAGTTGCAGCAGTTGAGCAACAACAGTCTCGGCCGGTAATGTGCTCGCCGGAATGCGTCTGTCAACGCCGATGTGGACACGGGATGAGAGTATCCCTCACCGTCCTCAAGGAGAATCCCGCCCTTCGCCGACGCCTCAAAGCCCGAGAAGTGAAGGACCTCAGGCTTCGGTCCCTCGATGATCCGCATCAGGTCCGAGAACTTGGCAGTCAAAGATTCCAGGATCTCGACCCTACGCGCGATGGGCGAGTTGGAGAGGGCGTACTTCACGCGCTGCAGCTCTTCCGGCTGCCTCAACACAGTTTGCTTGTCGCGAGGATTCGCGGCTAGGAATGCTACGCGAGCATTTGGCATGAGTTCCTCCGTGACAGCTTCCCGACCATCGTTTTTTCGACGTTGGTTCGCCGCGACCAAGCGGTCCGTTAAACCTCGCAACTCAACTCACCACGTCTGCACTATGTGCTCCCCGATCCTCTCCGCCAGCGCCCCAATCGTCGCTGAAGGATTCACGCTCAACGCGGTCGGAATGATAGAGCCGTCCGCCACATACAGATTCGGATGACCCCACACTTCTCCCCACTCGTTCACCACCCCCTGACTTGCGTTGTCATTCATCACGCAACCACCAAGCGGATGCGCGGTGACGAGCTTTCGTATAGGCCACGCCCACAACGGGCTCGTCCGATAGTCGCCCTTGATCCCGGCACTCAAGGCCCGCAACCCGTCTTCCATCTCCTTGAACATCCGGCGGCTCTTGCTGTGACTCCATTTGATGTCGATGTCATCCCCGGACAGGCGCAACTCGCCGTCGGCCGCATCCGTACCCATGCCCAGGTAAGGCAGGAACTTCGGCGTGATTCCGCCCCTGAGTATGTCGCCGACGCTCGCGTTGGCCGGCGTCGTCGAAGTAAGGCCGAGGCTTCGCAGCAAGTACACCCCGAAGAACCTGAAGATATCTCGAAGCCGCGCGGTCGTCGGCAGCGTCCCTTCGAGGAACCACATGAACGGATCGGGAAAGCCGAGGTCCTCGATGAAGATGTGATTATCCGCGGTCGAAAAGTCGGCGCCCGCCGTGATGCTCGGGCCGACCACGGGATCGACGTCGCGCGGGTTGATATCGTCCTTGTCTTTGAACTTGGAGTTGTAGGTGCCCGCTAATAGAAAGTCGCCGTTGCCCGAGAATCGCCGGCCCAGCATCGCGCCCAGATTCGAGAGCGTGCCTTGCTGCTTCGATCGCAGCAGTATTTCGGCCGAGCCGAGCGTGCCGGCCGCGACGATGACTTTCTTCCCTATCACTTCGCCTTTTCTCTCGTTGTGCTTTCGATCTATGTTCAACTCGCGAAAGTAGACGCGGTAGCCGCCCTTGCCGGTTGAATCGAGCGGCTCGATCTTATCGACGATGTGAAGCGGGAAGACCTCGGCGCCGTGCTTCTCCGCGAGCGGAATGTAGTTCAGGTCGAGCGTATTCTTCGCGTGAACGTGACAGCCGAGCATGCAGTTACCGCAATAGACGCAGGCGCTCTGGGGGACCCCGCCATAGGGGTTATTCCGGTCCGGGCCAGTGTAGACCGCGATGTCTACGAGTCGAGGGTCCTTCTGCGCGCGGGTCGCCGCCTTCTGATAGGCGAGCGTGCGCGGCGGCATCAACCGGCCTTCGGGCGGGGTTAGCGGTTTCGCCTCGAGCATCGCCTTGGCCCTCTCGTAGTATGGCGTCAGCGAATCGAGCGTGATGGATTTAGGCCACTCACGTTGCTCGAAGATTTCCTTCGGCGCCCACAGGTGCACGTTGAAGTAGACAAGCGAGCCGCCGCCTACGCCGCTCGCCCGGATCACGTCGATGTTTCTGAAGACGTCGTAATCGATGAAGCCGTAGTCCCGCTCGTTCCAGAACGCGTGCGCGACCTGGCCCGTCGTGCGAGGGAATTTCTCCTTCGGCCATCGCTTGCCGCGTTCGAGTATGCAGACTGAGTGGCCGGCTTCGGCGATGCGGCAGGCGGTGATTGCGCCTCCGAAGCCCGAGCCGATCACGACGGCGTCGTATGTTGGTTTCATTGGTCTCTCCTCCTGACTAAGGCCGCAAGATTGGTCGGGATTGAGCAAGCCGGCCGCGCGAGCGTGCGTCGATCAGCGGTACGGCTGTTCAAACCAGCTCCGCACACCGGCGGCATTTGCTACGTCGATTGTTTGCCGCATCGGTAGTACCAGAAGACGAAGGTGATCCCGACGACGAAGTTGAACGCCGGCGCCGCGATCAGGCCAAGCGTGCCGAACCAGCCGATACCAATGCTGGCACCTTTCGAGACGTAGAGGGAATCGGCCGCCACTTCGACTAGGCGCAGGAATGCCACCATGAAGACCCACTCCGGCAGCCGCTTGTACACGAACACCGCGATGATCTGGACGACGAGATAACCAAGCCAGATCGTCCCGGCGCGCTGGAGCAAGTAGACGGGCTCGTCGGGACCCGCGCCGGGTTGAATCAGCTTCATGAACAGGCGCGGCCAGAATGTTGCCAACGGACCGAGCACGAGGTCGATCAGCACGAGCAGCAGCAGCGCCGGGCGGATCAAGAGGTTGAGCCTGGCGCAAAGGTTCGATGTTTCGGGCATTAGTATTCTCCTTTTGGCGGCGTTCAGAGTACAGGCTTCGGAATGCGCGGAGGGCAGCCTAAAGGCTGAACTCAGAACTTTCTCACAAAGTTTTCAAGTACTCGGTCAGCGCCTTCTTGTCGTCGGCTGACAGCGCGGTGCCCCACGTATGGCCCCAGTTTCCGTTGCCGATGACGTTTACCGTGTCGTACTTCCAGCCGTACTTCTCGGCTTCCGGACCAAACGAGACGAAGCCGACGTTCTCCTGATCGTAGACGTCGTGCCCGCGATAGAAGAGCTTGGGCCGCTCGTCGGGCGGTTTGAGCAGGTCAACCAGCGACGGAACCGAGCCGTTGTGCAGGTACGGCGCGCGGAGCCACAGGCCTTCAAGTGATCGCGCCGTGTAGCCGTTCGTGCTTTGAAAATTATGAAACGCCCACGGCTTCTCCGGCGCGTAGTGATTGAAGGCATCGGCCGCCGCCGGGGTCCAGTGCCGGTTGCGATTCGGGTCGGTGCCGAGTTCTTCGAGCGGGATCACCTTGCCGATCCTCGCACTGCCCGGCGCGTGACAGACCGCGCAATCGCGATCGAATACTTCGCGGCCACGCGCGGTCAATTGCTCGTTGACGGCGAACGGGTACTTCGGCACGGGCAGGTCCATGAGGTACTGCTGAACGCGATCGAGTCCCTCGATGTCGATCGACTTTTTAGTCGCGGCGGCGGCTAGCGCGGCGCTCCGGACCGACTCAACCAGCGTCGTGTTCAAGCCGTCCGAGTGACGCAGGTATGTTTCGCTCGCGCGCTCATTCCATACCGGCATCATGTCGGTGCTGCCGACGGTGTGGTCGTCGGGAAGCCCGAGCACGAGCAGCTTGAACGGGTCCATATCGGTGCGGCCCGGACCCCAATCCGGCCTCTCAGCCATCCAGTAGTAACTGTCCTGCTCGGTCTTGATGAGTTGGGCTTTCGTCTGGGGGATGATGATGTAGCGATAGAGTATCCGGTCGACGATGTTCAGATTGTAGTCGTTGTTGATCTTCGCCATCAGCGTGTCCGCGTTGAAGCGCGGATCTTTTGCGCACGCGAAGAGGAAGCGCAGATAGTCCTGGGCGCGGAAGCGGGCGCTTGGGCCGCCGAGGTAGAACTTTGGCTTGTCAGAGGTACTCGTCCTGACGCTCGTCGTGTGGCATCCGGCGCAATTGACTCCAACGCGCGGGAAGCCGACCGTCATCTTCGTGAAGCCGATGGGCATCTCCTTGCCGTCCTCCCAGCTCGCGCCGAGCGAGACGTAACCGCCCTCGCCGTTGTTGGGCAGCAAGTCGGGAAACACCTTCGGCATCTCGACCCATATCCAGTAGGGAATGCCCGCGGGGACTTCGACGCCGATCGAGCCGTACTTGAAGTGCTCCTCCGGCGATGCGTAATAGACCGGCACGACGCGAAACAGTGCGTACCAACCAGCGAACCCAAGCAGGGCGACGAGCAGGACCAGCGCGAAGACTACGCGCCGCAATCGTGTAGAGAGAAGTCTTCGAAGAAACATAGAGCCTCCTTTCCGAGTGAGCCGATCAAAGGGTCTTCATGTACTCGACGAGCGTCTTCTTCTCGTCCGGAGTTAGCTTGACGCCGTAGGTGTGGCCGCCGTTGTCGTTGCCGATCAGACTCGTGTCGAACTTGAAAAACTTCCGGCCGTTCTCTTCGGCGACCGTCGACACGAATCCGACCTTCTCGCGATCGTAGACGTTATAACCGCGATAGAAGACCTTCGGCCGGTTCTGCGGCTCCTCCAGCAAGTCCGCCAGCGTCGGCACCGAGCCGTTGTGAAGATACGGCGCGCGCGCCCAGATTCCGTCGAGCGGCATGTTGGTGTAGCCGTCCGTCTTGCGGAAATGCGAAAAGCGCCACGGGTATCCCGCGAAGAAGAGATTCTGATTCGCGCTCAGCGGGTAGGTGTACGAGTCGAGCCGATTCCGGTCCGTCTGAAGCTCGGGCGCGGCCACCGGGGTCACTCGCCCGACCTTCGAGCCTCCGAACGCGTGACAGTCGGCGCAGAGCTTCCGATAGATGATCTCGCCCTTAGCGGCGATCTCGTGGTTGATCTGATACGGATAAGCCGGCGGCGGGAGGTCCATGATCCAGTCGCGAACGCGATGCAAGCGATCGAGGTCCACGGTCGGAGGCGTCGTGCCCGCTCCCATCGACGCGCTGAGGTTTCGCTCATCAAGCGAGCTGTTGTTGCCGTCCCAGTGCAGGTCCAATTCGCCATCGACGCGCGGCCGCTGGTTCCACAACGACGGCAGGTCTGAAGTGCCGGTGGTTCCGTCGTCGGGCCAGTTCAACATCACGATCTTATACGGGCTGAAGGTGTCGACGCGGCCGGGCCCCCAGTCAGGGCGCTTGTTCATGAATATCGAAATCGCGCGCCCTCGCTCCATGAGCTGATCGCGTGTCTCGTACACGGCTGCGCGGTAGGCGATCCGTTCCAGCGGGTTCAACGTTGTCCTGCGTGCTATCGCATTCATGATGTTGTCGGCCGTGAACCGGCTGTCAGCCGCGCAGGCGAACAAGAAGCGGTAATAGGATTGAAGGTCCATCGTGTTGGCGGGCATTCCAAGGATCACTCTGGGTTCGCTATCGGGAGTGTCCCGCACGGCGCCGGTGTGACAGGCCGAGCAGTTCAACCCGATGCGATCGACGAACACCCTGCGCCGCGAGAACCCGATGGGCGTGTCGCGCCCCTCGGAGACGAACCCCAGCGACTCGTAGCCCTCGCCGGGAAGCTTGTCGGCGAAGACCTCCGGCAGCACTTTCCATATCCAGTAGGGAATCCCGTTCGCGTTGTTGTCGGCGCCGATCGAGCCGTACTTGAAGTGATCTACGATGTCGCGGTAGACGACCGGGTCGTTCGGATTGAACAACTGGGCCAGGTACAGCGCGACAATGTAGACAATCACGGCCAGGACGACGATTCGCCGTCTGCGGCGCTTGCGCAAAGCCTCATCCAGCGGGGTCATATCATCAGCTACGCTCATATCAGGAGGCCTCCTTTTTCGAAAGGACGTGCTAGCCCGGTGCCTCGCGGGGCGAAACGCCCTGCTCACCGTAGCTCGGTTGTGAATTCATCACCTGACTGAAGCAGGAAGACCAGGTGGTAAGGTGTCAGGCCAAAGTAGATCGAAAGCTGGAGCGGCTTGCCGGCGCACCTCGCGCACTGGGGCCAATACAGTGAGCCGGCGCGCGGCGGCTCAAGCTCCCACGCTCTTGGCGAACGGCGACGGCTCGAAGACGGTCATGATCTCCGCGACCATCCTGTCGTAGTCACCGCCAAAACGCTCTACCTCGTAGCACCCGAGAGGATTCTCGAGCGCGTTGACGAGGCACTTGTTGCAATAGGTGCACGGCTTGTCCGGGCGCTCCTTGCCCGATGCCCAGATCTTCACGAGGTCGTTGTTGGCGATCAACGACCGTGCGATCGAAATCCCGTCGCAGTAGCCCTCAGTGATGTACTTGCGAATGAGGGACGCGGTCTGGAAGCCGCCGGTGCACAGGACCGGAATGCCGACGTTCTCCTTGATCTTCTTCGCATCGTTGATGCTGACGCCCTCCGAGTCCTTTGGCTTGATGCGATTCCAGAAGTACGAGAAGAACGGACGCAGCATCTTGTACCGGAAGAGAATGTACCGGCTGAAGGTGTAGATGCCGCTCGACAGCATGATGTCAAAGGTCCGTTCCGCGTCGGCGATTGGGAAACCGCCGGGTGGATTGAGCGGGTGGGGGAACGAACTGCCGGTCGAGACGTGAACCGCGTCGGCGCCGGCTTCTTCGGCCCACTTGCACACCTGAATCGAATCTTCGATTGTGTTGCCCCGCTTCTCCCAGAAGAACACGGCGTTCGCATGGTCGACCGCGCTGATCTTGAACTGGAGGTGAAAGTCCTTGCCGACCTCTTTGCGAATGGCTCGGATCACGTCGACCAGGAAGCGCGCTCGATTCGCGAGCGGGCCGCCATAGTCATCTTTGCGGTCGTTGATGGCTGAGCTGAGGAACTGAGTGAAGAGGTACCCGTTGGCCGAGTGCAGCTCGACTCCGTCGAGACCGGCCTCGCGAGCCCGCCTGGCGCCATCGGCGAATTTCTGAATCGTATCTTTGATCTGGGCGAGGGTCATCGACTGGCACAAGAAGCCCATGAAGCTCTCGGTCTTGCTGGTCGAGCTGAGCGCCTTGCGGAATTGATTCTCGATGCCCGGGATGTCCTGCTGACGGCCGGAATGGCTCAACTGCATAATGTACTTGCAGTCCTGCTCGTGGACCCGCTTACCGAGCTCGCGCCAGAACGGAATCCGGTCGTCGGAGTGGATGGTCGCGTAGTTGGGCATTATTCGCCCGTGAATCGCGACTGGGACGAACGATGAGATGACCGCGCCCACGCCGCCCCTGGCGAACTTCAGCTCCCAGTTGATCCGAGCGTGACTGCCTGAGCCGTCGTAGTTGTCGAACCTGCCGGAGATGTTCGATCGAAAGATCCGGTTCTTCACCGTGAGGTTTCTGAACTGCAAGGGTTTGAATATCACATCGTCTGCCATGCTTGGCTCCTTCCTCCACTCGCCGTCGCGGCGAATGCATTGGATTCTTCTACTGAGGTTTGTTCTTGACCTCGAGAAGACACGTTCGCCTGGCGCTGAATGAGTGCTCCTCATTCGAACCGCGGAGCGTCAGTCGCGCGTCGCAATTCCCAAAAAGTGTAGTGTGAATCTGGGTCTGACCCTCTTGCTCGAGCATCGCGAAATCGCCGGCCGGCGCCCAGGCCCTGATGCTCAACGAAAGATCGCGCGTGCGGATACTCACTTCGAACACACGTTCGCCCCCGCTCAATTCGCCAGCGCGCCGGGTGGTGAATTGAAAGAGGCTCAACAGCGCGTTGTTGAGCTTGTACTCGACGCCGCGAAAGAATACGTAGGCGCTCGGCCCCCACAGCCCGAATACGCGGGCGGCGCTGATCTCGAACGACAGGTCGCTTCCATCGAACCGCGGCGCTGAGATCAAGTACCATTTTGATCTCTCGATCCTACCGACGCCGTACGTCGAATAGACGAGCGGCGTGTTCTCGTAGCGAACGGTCTGACACGCGCCACTCTCCAGCTTGCCGTAGCGCGACGAAAAGCTCGGGATGTAAGGAATGATCGTATGAAGCCAGTTTGGAACAAAGCTGATCTCACGCGGGCTCAGCGTGAAGTCGATGTCAATATCTATTGGCCCCACCTTGCCGTGGCATCCTTCGGGACTCAGGCTCAATGAGTCAAGCTGGACCGTGTGACTTCCATCCTCGGCGAGGGCGCTCGGACGGCGGAATTCCCGTGTCACAATCGGGGCCGCGCCGGCGGAGTAAACTACGAGCCGTGCGACCGCCGCGTCGGGCCGCCGGATCAAGTCGAGCAAAAAGCCCTTCGCCCCGTCCGTCGTGTAGATGTACCAGAAAGAATTCGCGTCCATACTCACTCGCGTCCGCGTGAATGCGCCCAATAGTAGCATGACGCAAAATGCGTATTGATCATTGCAAAAAAATCGCGAGCGGTGTATTAGTGCGGTGTATTAATCTTGCGGCTTAGATCAAACGCCCGGCATTGTAGCATTTCTCATATGCAATAGCACGCCCGACGTGGGCTTTCTTTCAACGCGGAGGCGAGACCCCTCGGAAGGCATTCGGAGGCAGTCGGCAGGCGAGGAAAAACTTTTCTGCCAAAAGCCGGTGTGAAGTTGCGTCTATGTGATTAGCGCGACGAATGCGCCGCAAGGAGGAACCGATGGCGAGAAGACTCGAAGATCAGATTGTCGTAATCAGCGGAGCGGGATCTGGTATCGGCCGCGCGGCCGCGCGCATGTTTGCCGAGCGCGGATCTCAAGTCGTAGTCGGCTCACGCAGCACGCAAGCACTGGATGAGATCGCCGCAGAGACGGAGAAAGCAGGCCGGCGGGCTGCGACGCTGCTGACCGACGTTTCAAAGCGAGACCAGGTCGAGAACCTCGCGAAGTTGGCCGTCGAGAAGTTCGGCCGAATCGACACCTGGGTCAACAACGCGGGAGTGTCGGTCTACTCGGCGTTCGACAAGATCACCGAAGCCGAGGTCAGACGCATATTCGACGTCAATTTCATGGGAACGGTCTACGGTATATGGACCGCAGTCCCGATCCTGCGCGCGAACGGGGGCGGCACGATAATCAACGTCGCGTCGGTGGTGGGCAAGCGCGCGTTCCCGCTTCAGAATTTCTACAGCGCGTCCAAGCACGCCGTCGTCGGGATCAGCGATGCAATCCGAGTTGAACTGATGCACGCCGGCGGGAAGATCAAGCTAAGCACGGTCTGTCCGCCCTCGGTGAACACGCCGTTCTACGACAATGCGCTCTCGCGCGAGGGCTACGCGGCGAAGCCGCTTCCGCTGGTCTACGAGCCTGAGCGAGTCGCCAAAGACATCGTCAAGTGCGCAAAGCGAGCGCGGCGAGAAGTATGGGTCGGGATGGTGACCAAGGCGGTCGTCATCCTCAACTTCTTCGGCGCGGGGATGTTCGACCGCTTCCTGAGCAGCGTGATGATGTCGCAGTTCACGACTGAGCCGAAGGACCCGACCGCACCGTCTGATCTGTTCGGACCGACGACCGACACTAAGACGAGGTCGGATTGGACCGCGTGGGGGAACAGGAGCGGGGCGAAATCATGATAGGCATAGCGCTGCCGCCTCGGTCGACTGGCCCTCATCAAGCGGTTTAGCCGAAGCGCTCAAGTATGACTTTGAAGGCAGGGGCCAATGACCTTGGAGGCGTTTGAGAGCTTGATGAGCGGCATCCAGAGCCTCGCTGCCACGCTTGCGATACTGGGGGGTGGTGGCTGGGCACTGTACACATTCTGGGCGCTGGCGCAAAAGAACCGCGCGCAGGCCGAACTTCAGATGCTCGAATTGGGACACGTCAAAGCCGGGGCCGAGCTTCGCAACCTCGAAATTGAAATACAGAAACTCGAACAGGAAGCTAGGATCGGCGCCGTAATCGAGATGTCGATCACCGCGAAACAGCAAACTCTCCCCGATGACTCTTCCCGCTATGTCTCGGCTATTGTGGAGATCAAGAACAGGGGGAGCCGCAATGCACATTTGAAGTACGATGAGACGAGGGATCCCTTCTGTGTGTTTCCTGTTCGTGTCGAAGAAGACGGGTCGTTGAAGTTCGAAGACGAAGACAGAAAAAGATACCGAGTGCCTGTGAGCAGATTCCCCAATGTCGCATCACCGAGCGCAATTGTCCGAGCCGGCGGGTGTGAGCGGATTCCATTCTTCTTCCGAGTAGGCCGACCAGGTTTATACCTGCTCGCTTTTTCAGTTCCCCTCCCTCAGGAGGAGCAGGATATTTGTAGGAAGCTCGGGTTTGAGTTCCCCGGGCGTTGGGCAGCAAAGGAATACTTCGTAGTTCAGTGATGGCCCGACGATATGAGACTCGATCGCGGACCGTCGTGCACAGTCGCATTCGACCGCTCAGTTTGCGGGAATGCACACGCAACTCAGTAGCCTCTCAGCCTTGCATTTGCTGAGTTCACCGCCGGCCTTTAATTGAAGAGTTTCCGCCGCGTGCCGGAAGTTTCGCAGCCCGGCCGCGGCGGACATCCCCTTCGCGGGCGGCGAAAGAATCGGAGGGAATACAGATGGCACAAGTCCTCGACGAAACCCCGGCCCAGGCCGCCTCACTCAAGCGCGGCCTGTCCGAGCTGTTCAAGTACCCTCTCATGTCCGCCATAACCGATCGTCGCACGCGCAGAGTAGCTCACGGCACGTCGATTCAATCGGGGCCGATCAGTTACACCAGCCCAAACAAGCCCGCACCTTTGAGCCCGCTCGAAGAAGCCGTCCTGGTCGTCTCGACCGGATTGACCGGCAAGGTGACGATGCACGACGTACCGGCTCAAAACGTCGAGGGGAAGAATCAATTCGCGGCGCCCCTCATCAACATCATCGCCAGATCGGCCAGCAGCATCGACAACGCGCATGCGGTGTCGTTCTTCATGGTCAACGACGAAGGCACGTGGCTCATCAAACAGTTCCGCAACCGCGAAGCCCTCGCCGTCGTGAGCCAGTTTCCGCCGCGATGGGAAGACTGGTCGGAGGAGAACTGGCTTGCGGCGGCCGCGGTCGTCAAGCATCGCGTCTACAAAGAGCGGCTCGATTTTCCGCGGCACTGGCCTTACTACTTCATCTGGAATCGCCAGATATCGAACCGGCCGGGCACGACAATCCTCTTCCCCGTCGTAGACCTCACCCGCCAGATGATCAACGTCTTTCTCAGCCTGCTGTCAGAAGAAGATGGCCAGCGCCCGCTGTTCATCGACGACTGGCGCAAATTCCGGCCGAAGAGTCTGCTCGACTGGGGCGCGTGGTTCGGCAGCCTGCTGGGCTTCGTCCCGAAGATTCCCTATCAAGTCGTCGGCGGAATAAAGCGTGCGACGGGCGGCTGGCTCAACCGCGATTATCCCGTCCCGCTCGGTCTGGCCAACACGATGCGCACGGACTACGAGACTTTCTTCCAGTTTCAGAACCTGATGCTGATCGGGCAGGCGATGGGACTTGGAGGCTGGATACACGCGGCGGTCGGCTCGCCATACGTCTTCGAGCGCGATCCGGCTAAGGGGAAGTTCGGGCTCGAGTTTCGGATGCAGGAGCCGAAGAAGTGGCGCCAGTGGCCTCCGTTGCCCGTGCCGCTCGCGAATCCGATCGGCATCGACGGGGTTCTCGAAGCGCTGACGCCGCCTTACGTGAAGTCGATGGACGAAGCGGTCGACAGGCTTATCGAAGAGAAGTATGGGCCGCTTGGAACCTACGGCGACAAGACGATCTTCGACCGCTCGTATCGAAAGAGCGAGTACGGCGACGACTACCTGCAGATGGCCGCGCGCCGCCCGTCGAAGGAGGCCGTCGAGTACGCGAAAGAGATTTGCAACTACATCTGGGACACGTACGGGCGGTTCCCGGCGCACGTGAATGCGTTCCACGTGCCGGGCGTGTGGATTCAGTTTTCGCACCTTGAGATCGAGTTCTACGAGAAGTACTTCGAGCCCGATCTGTACCACCGGCAGGCGAGGCATTACGAGATTTGGGGAGATCACTAACGGTCAGTTGTTGGTTATGACGAAGACGCATGAAGCAAGTCTCGTAGGAACGTCCGAGAATAGCGACCAGGACGTCAGCCTGGTTGACGAGCCCGATGGAACGACCGAGCCATGCGATTGCGAGTCGTCAATCCCGGAGGGATGACGATAGAAAGAGGCGGAAGTTGAGAATCAGTAGCTCCGTCAGGAGCGACCTCTCTCGCAAGTGGGGGCGCGTTGGGGAGAAAGGTAGCTCCTAACGCAGCCAGGGAGCGTCGGCGGGGCCACTGATCTATAGACAGGTCATCCCTCCGGGATTGCGCAAGCCGTCACGCTGGGATTCACTGGGTCTCTGAAGATGGGTGCTACTGACAAGTGGATTAAACTTCAACGAGCCGATCTTGGAATTCAGATCGGCATGAGGAGAAGACATGGGCACAGAGCGATTTTGGAAAGGCATGTGGGCGGTTGCAGTATGGCACAACATCATCGGCGGAGTAGGGCTGATCTTCTTTGGGTGGTACCTGTACCGGATGGCGGGATATGACGGCCTGCCTTCGCCCGGAGTGAATTATGTGAGGTGGTGGTTTCTGATCCTGGTGATGGCGCTGAATTACTACTACGTCTACCGGGACCTGTACAACACGCGGCCGATGGTGATCGTGAGCATTCTTGCGAAAGTCGCGTCGGCGACGCCGGACTTCTACTACATTCTGATCAAGAAGTTCCCTCCGGGCGTGGGCGTGCCGAGGATATTCCTGGTGACCGTCTGCACGGACTACACGTTTGCGATACTGTTTGCGCTGTTCTTGCCGTGGCAGGCGAAGCAGAAGGCCCTGCGGGCCGGTTGATCTCGGTACGTGGCAGCTTCGTCAGTACTGTAGTAAGGGAGGGCCTTGACGGGCGTTTGAGGAAAGGAAACGCCAAGGGCTTTGGCCAAGGGCTTTGGCCAACTCGGCGCGAGGAATACGCCGCGAAACACGGGCAACGCGCGTGCGCCGTCAGTCGTCGTCGTCTTTGTGTACGGCGAAGCCGCGCTTCCTGAATGCTTCATTGATGACGTCAGCGAACTGGTCACGCGTCAGCACTCGGGCCTTTCCGCCCGCTAGAATCTCGAAGCGATCCGCGTCTGCCAGTAGGTCCTCAAGCCTGAGGTCCTTATTCTCGCTCGGGATTCGCATCTGGCCTCTCGTATTGAAGGCGCATTCGCGGCCTGACTTCGAGTCGACTATCCTCATCTCGACTCTGTTGTCTATCGCATAGCGCCGTATGTCCGGATGTCTTAGTTCCATGTTTGCATCTCACGGTCAGGCGTTCTTGGATTTCGCGTTGCCCGCCGCGCGACCGGGGAGAACCTCTTCAAAGTTGTACAGAATAGCTTCGGCAACGGTGGCCGTAGGTCTCGCAGCACTAACCGTCACACCTGCCCGGTTCTTCAGCTCGACCCACTCTTCGAGCAGAGCGACTTGCGGTTCCAGCAGCCCATCCACCCCGACCTCTTCGCCCGCCGGGAAGTTCAACTCGCAGGCTTGAAGCTCCGTCGGCTTCTTCGGATTGAAGATCGGAATGCCCCACTTGCGGCAGATTATGGGACGCGCGTCGTATATCGAGCACGCATCATTCCTCAGGGCCGGGCACGGCAACCGTAAGCCCGGCCGCGGCGTGATGGCTTCTTCGCTGTCGCGGTGGCCATCGTTGCCGGTCAGCTTCCGGGCTTGAGTCGCGTACGCTCGAGCGGCGGTCCTCAGTCTCTCGCGTTCGGCTTCCGGCATCGCTTCGACCGCGCGCGAGATGTAAGCAGCTTCAATCAGCGAAATCGAGAACATCTGGCTGCAGCACATCGAACAGCCGCGACGACACTGCATACGGTCCGCGAAGACTTGATAAACACGGCGGAATTCTGCGTCGACCCGCGCGGTGTGATGCTCGTACGCGGTGAGGATTTCGGCGACGTTCATATTGAGCCTAAGGACCCGATCGACGAAAAGTCGTAGTCGGGGGCGAGATCGAGAGTGTGTTGCCAGGCGTGCATTCCGCCTTCGAGGTCGCCGAGGGAAAAGTAGATCAGACCCAGCGCGTGATGAATGAAAGCGTGATCCGCGGACAGATCAAGCGCTTCGTGGTAACGGGATGCCGCCTCCGGCCAGTTCTTCCGCTCAAACGCTTGCTCGGCCCTTCTAACCGCGCTCGCCCAGAAAGGGCCGTCGCTCGCGGAGACCTCGTGAACGAGTCGGCGCCGCCCCTCCCTGATGACTTCATTCGCGACGCGCGGCATCTCGCTTGCCGCGGGCGAATCCTTGAAGATCGCAACCGAATGCAGCAACTCGCGAACTACCGGGTTTATCCAATCGGGTTCACGCTGTTCGGCGTAGATCATCCCGATGGCGCTCCGGTAATGCTGGCGGCTCGCGAGCATGGCTTCGGTTCGGATGAGAAACTCCTCCGCCTTCTGATGCTGGGGATCGATTGCCAGCGCTCGGCGGTAACAATTCGCTGCGCCATCAAGCTGCCCGAGCGATCCCATCGCCGTCCCAAGCAAGTAGTGGGCATCGGTAAACTCCGGGTCGGCAGCTATGGCGCGCTCGAATGCCTCAGCGGCGACGTCGGTCTGCCGAATCTCGAGATAGCATACGCCCAGGTAGAACCACGCGCGCGGGTTTGTAGCGTCCTCAACGGCGGCGCGGCCGAACATCTCGATCGCGTCGTCAAACTCAGCCATCTCGAGCGCGACTGCGCCCTTTTTAACCATTCCCTCGGATGATTGCCTGCTGGGCATGTGGATCTTTCGCGCGAGAGCCTAAGCGTCGCTCACTTCACCGGAATCGTCAGCCGGCGACAGATCTAACTCAGGTTGCTCGCTCTCGCCCTGCGCCGTCTCACGAACTGCTTGCAATCCCCTGTAGGCTAGATAGTGGTTGTATCCGACGATGATCATGCCGACTATCGGGATCGCAAGGAAGACTCCGACCAACCCGCCAATCTCCGCCCCGCCCAGTATCGCCAGCACGACGACGAGCGGATGCATCTTGATCCCATGCCCGACGATGCGCGGATAGATGAGGTAGTCCTGGACGATTCGGAACACGGCGAGGAACAGTGCGACGCCCAGAGCCAGCTTCAGGGACACAGTCAACGACAACCCGCAGGCGATGGCGGCGGCCAGCAGCGGTCCCACCATGGGAACGAATTCGAACAGACCCGCGATGAGTCCAAGGACTACTGCGTACGGGACACCGATTAACCCGAACACGATGGTTACGGTCACGCCGACGACCACGCACGCCGTAAGCTGAGCGCGAATGTATGCCGCGAGCGTGCGGCTCGCGTCGAGCAGTAGCCAGTGCATGCGCTTGCGGAGCCGCTCGTTCGGGAGCCACGCAACGAGTCCGTGCTCGATCGCGGCGGCGTCCTTCAGCAGGAAGAACGACAGGATCGGAACGATGATCAGCCACGGCACGTACTTCAAGAGACCGAGTATTCCCCCGAGCATCGCTTCGACAGCCGGCAACGACGATTCAGCGGCATGCTTGATCTGGTCGAGGATCGCCTCTCGCCACGACGGAGGTATTCGGACGTGGCGCATCCAACTGCTTGCATCGTTGAACGTCTTGTTGACCCAAGCGGTGAGACTCGAAAGGTAAGCGGGCAGATTATTGACCAACTCGCGAACCTGTACCCACAGTATTGGAAGGAACCACTGGAGCGCAAAGAAAAGAACGACTCCGATCACCAGGTAGACGACCGCGATGGCAGCGCTGCGAGGCAACCTGATCTCGCGGCCGCCCAGGTAGACAGGCTGCTCAAGCAGTTTTACGAGCGGCGCAATCAGATAACAAAAGAAGATCGACAGGACCAGCAACAGAATCAACGTCCGCAGCGTGTAGAGGGCGAGAATCAGGACCGCAACACCCAACAAGAGCAGTATGATGCGGATCAATACAAGCGTCCAAAGCCTGATCATATCGCGGTGATCGAGGGAGCGTTCCTTCAAGCGGCCTCCAGTCAGTGATGGCGGAGTATAGCATACCGAGACCTATGTTGACGGGGCCGATCGCCGCCATCCGGGTTTCGGAAGTCGCTGGCACGCAAGGATATGCGGCGCGCACGCTGACGATTAAACGAAGAGCGGCTCCAGCCTTTCAGACTGAAGCCGCTCGATGGGAAAAACCCAACAGGCGCTTGAATCAGTTCCGGCGCGCGTCACCGCCGCGACTAGCGGCGCGAACCCGGCGAATCTCATCAGCCATCGCTTTAGCACTGGGCATTTCTGCGACCGCTCGTTGCATTTGAACGTCGCCCTGAAGCAGCACCTGCGAAGCGACTTCCTGGCCATAAGCGGCCGTTGCCGTCTCGTACCGGATTTGTCGCCGGATCCAGTCGATGTCCTTGTCGACTCGCGACTCATCCGCTTTCATCTCTTTGTGCTCGCGTATGAAGGTCTTGAAGGCGGCTATCACCTTGTCGCTCACCTCGTAATCCGATCCGGTGAGGCGGTGGCTATGATTGGCAGACGAGTCGATCTTGAATTCGCCCAAGCCCGGAATCTGACCAGCGACGAGGTGCCGAGCGAACTGAAACACGGTTTCCAACCACAGGCGCTGAAGCTCCACTTCGCGCATCGGGAACTTCACTTCAACATCCGGCGCGATTCCGCCGCCGCCATATACTGCACGCCCCGCGTCCGTGTGCTTTTCATCGTTGCGCTGAACTGCTTCCTTGTCGCCGCGCGCGAGGTAGTAATCGTAAAAGGAGCGGTTCGAGTAGTCGCGCTGAATCAGTCTGCCGCTCGGCGTGTAATACTTCCCGGTCGTCAGCGTCAGCCCCGACCCGTCCGAAAGCTGAAAGATATTCTGTACGAGGCCCTTGCCGAAACTGTTCTCGCCGACGAGCCTGGCGCGATCGTGATCTTGCAGCGCGCCGGCCACGATTTCGGCCGCCGACGCCGTGCCTCGGTTGATCAACACCACCATCGGGAGTTCTTCGGGCGCCGTGTTGAACGCGTAGAAGTCGCGCGAAGGGAAGACCGAAGGCCGGCCGCGCATCGAGACGATCTTCTGTCCGCGGTACAGGAAGTAGTTCGACACCTTCCACGCTTGATCTACAAGACCGCCGACGTTCCCGCGCAGGTCGAGCACGAGCGACGTCATTCCCCGATCGCGCAGATTCCCAAGCGCTTCCCGCATCTCGTCGCTTGTCGTTGTGTTGAATCCGCGCTGCAGATTGATGTAGCCGATTCCGTTGCCGACCATGTAGTAATCGGCGATGGAAGGGAGGGGAACAGACGCGCGTATGAGTTTGAAGACGAGCGGCTGGCTGACCCCCACCCTCGAGACTTTGACGGTCACCGGAGTTCCTTCGGGACCAAGCAGCCTGTTCTTCACCTGTTCTGACGTTTGACCCTCGGTTGATTCGCCGTTGACTTCGATGATGTGATCGCCGAAGCGAATGCCGGCGCGATAAGCCGGAGTCCCCGCGAACGGCGACAGGATATAGACCTTACCGCTGCGCTGGGCGATGGTCGAACCGATGCCTGAATAGCGGCTCCGCTGGCTGTTCTGGAACTCCTCCCACTCCTTGCGGTCGAAGTAGCCCGAGTGCGGATCGAGCGTGTGCAGCATTCCGAGAATCGACGACTTGGAGAGCCGGTCGTAGTCGATTTGGCCGGCGTAATTGTCTTTGGCGACGAGCAGGGCCTTGGCGAAGTCTTCGGCAATCCGCTGGCGCGACGGCCCGTCGTCATCCTGACTCAACAGCCGCTGGGCGGGATGTGCCCCGGCGAAGGTCAACGGAATAACTAGCGCGACCGCAAGCAGCCAGTGTCGTCTTCGTGATTTCATCTCGTATCGGATCTCCTCGCTGAAACATCAGGGGCCCGGCGTCCGGTTAGACTGAAATGCAGCCGCCGATCGCCGATAGTTCGGATGATAGCCAAAAGAATCCGGGAAGACAACCTTCACTCAATGGGAGCACGCCATCGCTGGCACAAACTCGCGCAGGAAAACAGGCAGCTTTACGTGATGCTTTCGATTGGGTAGAATTCGGTCTTACAAGAATCATTCGCTCGCGCAGTAAACGTAGTCCAGTAGTCGACGGCTTACGCGATCTCGAAATTGACAGCCCGCCGTCGGACAAGACTTCTTGATGATAGGACGGACTCATGGCATCCGAATCAACTACAATCCTCAATAACAGGGAGGAAAGGCATATCGAGGATCGTGACACGGTCACTATCCGGTTCGCGGGTGACTCGGGAGACGGCATGCAGCTCACCGGCACTCAGTTCACCAACACCTCGGCAATCATCGGTAACGATGTGTCCACCCTGCCCGATTTCCCGGCCGAGATTCGCGCGCCCGCCGGGTCATTGCCGGGCGTGTCCGGGTTCCAGTTGAATTTTTCAAGTCACGACATTCGAACGCCTGGCGATGAGCCTAACGTGCTGGTAGCAATGAACCCCGCGGCGCTCAAGGTGAATCTCGCGGACCTCGAACCCGGGGGCATACTGATCGTCAACACCGATGCCTTCAACGAGAACAACCTGAAGAAGGCCGGGTACGCTGCCAACCCGCTCGAAGACGGAAGCCTCAGCGGCTACCGGGTCTTCAAGATACCGATCACGACGGCGAATCGTGCGGCGTTGCGCGACGAAGTGAATCTGCCCTCGAAAGAGATCGACCGCTGCAAGAACTTCTGGGCGCTGGGGTTGATGTACTGGCTCTACGACAGGCCGCTGGAGCCGACTATGAGGTGGATTGAGGACAAGTTCAAGAAGAGCGCCGAGGTGGTGAAGGCCAACTCGACGGCGCTGCGCGCGGGTTTCGCGTACGCCGACGCGGCCGAGATTTTCAGCACTCACTATCGCGTGCGCCGGGCTGTGATCGCGCCGGGACGGTATCGCAACATCACCGGCAACGAAGCGACGGCTCTCGGATTCGTCGCGGCCTCGGTGATGTCGGGGCGGCCGCTGTTTTATGCCAGCTATCCCATCACGCCCGCATCGGACATATTGCACGAGCTGTCAACGCGAAAGAACTTCGGCGTGAAGACGTTTCAAGCAGAAGACGAGATCGCCGCGATGTGTGCCGCTGTCGGCGCCGCGTTCGCGGGTAATCTTGGGCTGACCGGAACGAGCGGACCCGGGCTGGCCCTGAAGTCGGAAGCCATCGGACTTGCGGTTATGACCGAGCTGCCGGTGGTGATCGTTGATGTGCAGCGCGGCGGGCCGTCAACCGGCTTGCCGACCAAGACCGAGCAGGCCGACTTGCTCCAGGCGATGTTCGGGCGAAACGGCGAATGCCCTGTCGCGATAGTGGCTCCGGCGACGCCCGGCGACTGTTTCCACATGGCGATCGAAGCCTTCAGAATCGCGACGAAGCACATGCTGCCGGTCATCTATTTGTCCGACGGCTACCTCGGAAACGGCGCCGAGCCGTGGCGCGTGCCGACCGTTGATGAGCTTCCGAAGTTCGAAGTCAAGTTCCGTACGGACCCCGAGGGCTTCGCGCCTTATCTGCGTGATCCCGATACTCTGGCGCGGCCGTGGGCGGTTCCCGGAACGCCGAAGCTCGAGCACCGCATCGGCGGCATAGAGAAGCAGGACATAACCGGCAACGTCTCGTACGAACCCGAGAACCACATGCACATGGTGCTGACCCGCGCCGAGAAGGTCGCGCGGATAGCCGACGACATTCCCGATCTGGATGTGTTTGGTATGTCCGAGGGCCGGCTGTTGGTGGTTGGGTGGGGTTCGACCTGCGGGGCGATAACATCAGCCGTCGAGGAGATGCAGCGGCGCGGCAAATCGGTCTCGAGCGTTCACCTGCGCCACCTGAATCCCTTCCCGCGGAATCTCGGCGATATCCTGGGACGTTTCGATCGCGTGCTCGTTCCGGAATTGAACATGGGCCAGCTCGCGTTGTTGCTCCGGGCGAAATACCTCGTGCCCGCGATCTCGTATCCCAAGGTGAAAGGTAAGCCGTTCAAGATCAGCGAACTCGTCTCGAGAATGGAAGATGTTTACGAGGACTAGTGACGAAACGATGAACGCGCGATGAACCGTGGGATGCGGAACATCTCCGGGTTCGTCGCTTTCCGTCGCAGCGAGAAAGAACATGAGCACTAACATACAAACGAATGGCGGCAACGGACAATCGCCGCCGGTCAAGTTAACGCGCAAGGATTTCGTGTCTGACCAGGAAGTGCGCTGGTGTCCGGGCTGCGGCGACTACGCGATACTGGCACAGATACAAAAGGTCATGCCCGAGCTTGGAATCGAGCGGGAGAAAACCGTCTTCGTGTCCGGGATCGGCTGTTCAAGCCGCTTCCCGTACTACATGAACACCTACGGCTTTCACGGGATCCACGGACGTGCGCCGGCGATTGCGACCGGCATCAAGGCTTCGAATCCGGAGTTGTCAGTCTGGGTGATCACGGGCGATGGTGACGCGTTGTCGATCGGCGGCAATCATCTGATTCACACGATTCGCCGCAACCTCGACATCAACATTGTGTTGTTCAACAACCGGATCTACGGGCTCACCAAGGGACAGTACTCGCCGACGTCGGAGTTCGGGAAGAAGACCAAGTCGACGCCGTTCGGCGTGATCGACTATCCGCTCAACCCGTTGTCGGTCGCGCTGGCGGCCGAAGCGACGTTCGTCGCCCGTTCAGTGGACACCTTCACGACGCACCTCCAGATGGTCGTCGAGCGCGCGATGCATCACAAGGGCGTCTCGTTCGTCGAGGTTTATCAGAATTGCAACATCTTCAACGACGGCGCATTTGAGATGTTCACCGATCGCGGCGTGCGGGACGACCTGATGATCGAGCTCGAGCACGGCAAGCCGCTGGTGTTTGGGAAGGCGAAGAACCGCGGCATTCGCGTGCACGACATGCACCTCGAAGTTGTTACGCTGGGCGATGGCGTGAGCGAATCCGAGTTGATCGTGCATAACGAGCAATCACCCGACAATTATCTCGCCTACATGCTCGCGCGGATGGAGTATCCGAGTTATCCGGTGCCGATCGGCGTATTTCGCGACGTCCAGAAGGCCACGTACGAAACGATGCTCGAAGACCAGATTCGTTCGGCGACCGCGAAGCTCGGCCCCGGCGATCTGGAAAAGCTCATCAATGAAGGCGACACTTGGGTGATTGACTAAGCAGAGCCGCGTGGCGTCGCGCGCTTTGGATAGGCGTTCCACGCCACGGCTATCAGCGCGCAGAACAAACCGAACACAACGAGCCGCTCTACATGCAGTCCCAATGACCCGAAGAGGCTCGCGGACAATCGAGACTCACTCAAGCCGAGTCTGTCCGTCAGCAACCCCGGCACGCCAAAACTGAACAAGGCCAGGCCTCCCAAACCTATTCGGCCCAGATCGACGTGACTCCCTTGCCGAACGAATTCGATCAGCACCGCCGCCGGCACAATGCACAGGACAGCGTCATAAGTCCGATGATAGCTTGACCACAATGCGAACAAACTCAACGCTGCAACATGAAGGCGCCAGAACTCAGGCGTTCTCGTGAACGCAACAGCCATCGCGGTCAATCCTGCCACGCCCAGGAGAATTGTCAAAACTGCTGTGAGCCCTTCATCACTTCCGGTAAGGCTGAAGAACAGCATTTTCATCTCGGTTGTGCCCGTCCAACCCGAAACGCCCGCCGCCTGAACCTGGCTGACCACGCGAAGATAATCTCCAACAGCGTCGATCGGCGACAGTCCCAGTCGTAGCGAGAATACTACTGTCAACGCTGCCGGAATGAGCAACGCGACCGCGACCGTCTTCCAGTCCCGCTTCCATGCAAAGTAGAGCAGGAAAGGAAGCGCCATCGAGTACTTGCACAGCGACAGCCCCAACAGGACGCCGGCCAACAGGTGCTTCTTGTTTTGCCTCGCCACGAGCGTCCCAAGCAACAGCGCCGTTATCATCAAGCTGATCTGCCCAACGCGCAGCGTCACTCTGAAGGGCGCCCAGCTTAGCAACAGCACTGATAAGTAAAATCGCTCTCTGATAGCCCAACCTTCGCCGAACAGTCTGCCCGCCAGATAAAGGACCGCGCCCGTGGTTGCCAGATTGAGCAGGACCCATACGAACACAAGTGGATTCATAGGTATCGCTGCAAGAGGGGAAAAGACCGGCAGCGCGAACGGCGGGTACAACGGCATCGGTCCTTCGCCAAACCGGTACGCGCCTGTTACCCAGTCCTGTGCGCCCCGGTGAAAGCACGCAAGGTCCTTCCCCTGGTACGGCGCGGTGATCACGGCGTACGACACCGAAGCGAGAGCAACCGCCGATAACGCAGCGGGGACTATCCACTTGCGCAAGAAATTGGTCCCCGCATCCATATGTTAAACCTCCCTTTGAGGATCGAGACTGCATCGCGAGAGTAGACGTCACCGTTTGTTGACGGCTCCCTGAAAAAAGCCGAACGACCAGAACGCTGCAGCAAGCAGGTACATAGGCCAAACGAGTAGGAACACCAGGAACGCTTGCAGGTCGTGTCGGATCAACGACGCTGCCGCACGCGCCAGTCTGGCGAAAGGCAGTAGCGGTATTAGCATCGGATAACGCACCAGGTAGCTGCCCGGCAACCCGCCGCGCCGTCTCGCAAGGGCCGAGTGGCGGCCGAGGTCCACTTGATAACCCAGGACCGTCCGCCAGCCGGTGCGGTTCAAATGCGTGACCTGGATGGCGGGATCGAAGAGAATCGGCTCGCCCGCCGAATAGAGCTTCCAATGGAACAGTATGTCCTCACCAAGCCAGACGTCGTCGTCGAAGCAGCCGTGCCGCTCAAAGGTCTCGCGCCGGTAGGCGAGGTTCGCCGGCGGAACCGTCCACGTCAGCCGCATCGGCGCTGACGGCATGAAGTCCTTGAATTCGATCAGGTAGCCGACCCATCCGCTGAGACTTCGCGGCGTCCCGTTCCGCAGCGAGCCTCCGACCGCCGGATGACGGGCCTCCCTGTGTCGCGCTATCACTCGGTCAATCACGTCCGGTGAGGCCACACAATCGGAGTCGATCATCAGACAGTACGGCGCGCGGGTAGCCCGGATGCCGACGTTGCGCGCCGCGCCTCCATAAGCCCGCTTCGTCAAGTGAATGAGCCGCACGGAAGGGAACTCGCGCGCGACGATATCGGGGGTTTGATCCGTCGAGCTGTCGACGACCGTGACGTCGTAAGGAATCGGCGTCTGCTGGTTCAGCAAAGCTCCCAGACAAGCGCGAATCGTCCGCTCGGAGTTGTAACACGGAACGATGACCGAAACTGACGGCGCGATGACGTGAGCCGATGAGTCATGCGGTAAAAACATAGGAGTCGGGCTGGCTGTTCGCGCCGCGGAGCGTGAGTCCAAATATAAACGAGGCCTTTGCAATGAGCAATGTCAGCCGTCCGTCCGTGTCCATCCGTCGAAGCTCACTCACGACGTGCCGTGTGGCGTGACGTATCGGTTGATTGACAACGGATGGGCACAAACCTACACTCAATCGTCTTCGCGTTCCGCTGGCCGTAAGGTTGCGAAGGCACTCAAGCCCATCGACCCAAATGACGCCGACCAACGAAACCGCAGCAACCGTCACCAAGCAACTGCCGCGCTCCGCGCCCGACAAGCCGCTTGTCACCATCGAGCCGAGCAAATCCTGGGTCGCGCTGAATCTTGCCGATCTCTGGGAGTATCGCGAGTTGCTCTACTTCCTGATGTGGCGCGACGTTAAGGTCCGCTACAAACAGACGCTGCTGGGCGCGGCCTGGGCGATCATTCAGCCCTTCGTCACCATGCTGATCTTTACTTATTTTTTCGGGAAGCTGGCGAAGATCCCAGCCGAGGGCGTTCCCTATCCGATATTTGCTTACACCGGGCTGCTCGTATGGACCTTCTTCTCGAACGCGGTCACCGGCGCCGGCAGCAGCCTCGTGGGCAGTTCGAACCTGATCACCAAGGTCTACTTCCCGCGAGTAATAATTCCGAGCGCGGCTGTGGGAGCGGGATTGCTTGATTTCGCGATCGCGGCCGTTCTGTTGGTCGGGTTAATGGCCTATTACGGTTTCGCCGTGACCTGGGCGCTGTTGATCCTGCCGTCGCTGTTGGCGCTGACGACGCTGCTGGCGTTGGGGGTCGGGATGTGGATGGCGGCCTTGAACGTTAAGTATCGAGACGTGAGGTACGCGCTGCCCTTCCTGATTCAAGTCTGGTTCTTCGTCACGCCGATAATCTACCCTTCAAGTCTGGTGCCCGAGGAATGGCGGTGGCTGATGGTGTTGAATCCGCTGACGGGCATCATCGAAGGCTTCAGGGCCTCGCTCTTCGGCCGGCCGTTCGACTTGCAAGCGATAGGGTTCTCGGCAGTTTTCAGCGTGGTGATGTTCCTCTATGCCCTTCACACGTTTCGGCGGCTGGAGAGGTCCTTCGCGGAACTCGTTTAGTGAGAGGATCGATGCGCCCGATCATAAGAATCGAGAACTTGAGCAAGCGGTTCCACATCATCCCGCACGAAGCTCCTCGCGTGCGTTACCCAACGCTTCGCGAGTCGCTCGTCAGATCGCTTCGCGCGCCGTTCAAGAGGCGCCGCCGCGCGGGGAACTCGGATCGGGATACGGTCTGGGCCCTGAGAGACGTCAGCTTTGATGTAATGCCCGGCGAGGTGCTTGGGGTGATCGGGTCGAACGGCGCGGGGAAATCGACGCTCTTGAAAATCCTGTCGCGCATTATCGAGCCGACGACCGGTCGCGTCGAGATATACGGCCGCGTCCAGAGCTTGCTCGAAGTCGGCACCGGGTTTCATCCCGATCTGACCGGGACTGAGAACATCTATCTGAACGGCGCAATACTCGGGATGAAGAAGCGCGAGATCTCCACGATCTTCGATGAGATCGTTGCGTTCGCGGGCGTCGAGAAGTTCCTCGACACGCCGGTCAAACACTACTCGAGCGGCATGTACTTGAGACTCGCATTCGCGGTTGCCGCTCACCTCGATCCGGACATCCTGATCGTCGACGAGGTGCTAGCCGTTGGCGATGCCGGGTTTCAGAGAAAATGCCTGGGCAAGATGAACGCCGTCACCAGGAGCGGCAGGACTGTGCTGTTTGTGAGCCACAGCCTCGATATGGTCACCGAGCTCTGCCCGCACACGATTCTCTTGAGGGACGGCCGGATTCACAGCAGCGGACCGTCGAAGAACGTAGTCGACACCTACAAGACATTGCTGAGCGCGCAAGACGGTGGGGCTATTCGCGCGTGATCGGTTTCTCTCGCGCACCCAGGCCGCTAAGAGAACTCGGCCAGCAGCTCAGCCCACGCCCGCTCCTCCCGCCGCGGCTCAAACAGAGGCGCGAGCGTTTCGCACCTCGCCCTTAAATCGGCCAGGAACGCCGCATCGTTCTCAGCGCGCCGCAACAGCGCCGCGAGCTCCTTTGTATTACCAACGGTGAAGTAACCGGGATAGTCCTCGCCGAGGATTCCCACCGAGCCCGGGATTCGGGACGCAAGCACAGGGACCCCGGCTACTATCGCTTCGGACAGAACATTGGCGCCGCCTTCCAGGCGGGACGATAAGACTCAGAGGTCGCTGTCTGAGATCACCAACCGAACGCGCCACGCCGGCTGTTCGCCCAACCATCGGTAGCGCGTGTTTACTTTCATTTCGGCTCGCGCACGCCGCGCCATCTCATCGGTCATCGCGCCCCCGATGTGCAAGACGCGTACGCGGGAGCCATCGCGAAGCGACCGCGCCGCCAACGCCGCGCGCAGCGGGTCCTTAACCGGTCTGAGATGTCCGATCACACAAACGGTGAAGAAGCGGCCAATAGACTCGACGTTTGAGATTTGAGACTTGAGGCTTCTACTCCTGCGCGGGTGGGCTCGCCTGCCAGCGCCACGATATGTAGTCCGCACGGACTGATAAATAACTCGCACTTTAGACCGCAGTTCCGGTCGCAGCTCTTCGAGGCCTTTGGGCTGCAGCACTACAAGCCGCGTCGCAAGTTCGAGCGCCCTGCGCGCGGTTGCACTTGTGTGGATGTCGCGATAGAGATCGGTCCCGGTGAGCGCGACGATCAACGGCGCATCAGGGCAGTCGCGCCGAAAACGCCTTATGGAATCGAAGCTCCTTCTGGCGTGCAAAGCGACGAGAATATCGTAAGGCTGGTCTTCATAGGCTTGGGCGACGGTGACTCGATGGCCGAGCTTCCTGAGGATGCGCGCCCACCTGAGGGCGGTGACCCGGTTGCCGTAACGAGAGCGGGGCGGAGCGGGAGTGATGATGCCGATTCTCATGATGTCTGCGGATTGCGATCGTTCCGTCGGCAGTATAGTCGTTCGGGTGTCCGCAATTGAAGGTCGACGGGGAGAACTGCGGCAGCGGGACTCGATTCGAAGCTAACCGCGGAAACGAGTGCGTTGCTTCGTCGCTCATTGTGACGCCTGACGATACGCTCAATGGCGACGATTGCCGGCCGCGGCGGAGAGATTCATCAAGTCGCGACCCCAGTTTTAGGCCCTGCTCATTTCGACCAACGCTTCAAGATGGCCTTCCTTACGTCCGAACTCTACCGATCCTGCATTCATTTTCACCTAGAGTAAACCCGGTCGATCTCGGGACTCAGGACTGAGGCCACCACCTACGCGCTTGTACTGCGCGCTACAGGCGGGTTGGCGGGACCACTCGCGCGGGTTCTTTCCAGACTACCTCGAATACCTGAACCGGGACGGTCTTCCCTTTGACCTTGATCTCACCGACAGCCTTCACCGAGAATCGCCCGCCCAACTCCTCGAGCGTCGAACGGCTGATGAGTATTTGCCACGGCTCGGCCTGCTTCTCCAATCGCGCCGACAGGTTCACCGCGTCCCCTATCACCGTGTAATCTGTCCGCTGCTCCGACCCGATGTAGCCGATCGTCACGGTTCCGGTGTTGATCCCAATCCCGATCGCTATCTCAGGCAGGCCCTTCTCTTTCAGCTCCTCGTTCAACGCCACCATGCGCCGCTGCATCGCCACGGCCGCAGAAACGGCTCTGAAAGCCGAATCCTCGCCCTCATACGGAACACCGAACAATGCCATCAACCCGTCGCCGATGTACTTGTCGAGCAGTCCCCCGCTATCGAACACGATCGGCGTCATCTCCGAGAAGTACTCGTTGAGCAATTGAACAACAACCTCAGGCGGTTGCCCCTCGGCAAGAGTCGTGAATCCGCGCACGTCGGAGAATAGAGTAGTGACAACCTGATTCGTGCCGCCGAGGCTCAGCGCCTTGGGGTCGGCCAGTATCTGCTCGACGACGTGCTTCGGCATGAAGCGGCCATACGTCGCCCTCGCCAGCGCCTCCTTCAGAAGCTGGTCGTGAGTCATCGCGTTATCCACGGCCATCGACGTCTGGGCCGCGAGCGCGTTCAGCATATCGAGGTTCTCAGGCGTGAAGACCTTCATCTGCTGCTGGCAGTCGACGTAGATCACTCCCAGCACTTCGTCTTTGGCGAGCAGCGGCGCGCACATGACCGAGTGGACCTTTTGCATCACGAGCGACAGCGCCTGACCTAACCGCTCGTCCGATTGGGCGTCGATCGACAGGAGCGACACGCGATCCGACAGCACCTTATCCAGAATAGTCCGGCTGATGGTGATTGTTTCGCCCGCCAGACTCGCGGGCCCGCTGAGCATCTCGGTGGCGAAAGGCGCGAGATCACCGGTGGACGGGTCCTTCAGCAGGACGACGAAGCGGTCGGCCTGCGTCGTGCGAAACAACATCTCGGCCACCTTCTTGAAAATGTCCTTGAGCGAGAAGACCGATCTCAATATCTGGCTCAGCTCGTACAGGCGCGAGAGCGTCTCGGCCTTCCGACGGAGCGATTCGAGGTCGTCTTTCTCCCCGCCCAGTCCGCGATCGGCGGCCGACGTGAGCGGAACGGACCCGCTCAATCCGATTTGCCGTGGGTCGCGAAGGACGATAGTGCTTCCGGCGGGTTTGTTGGCGTATTCGATGGCCGGAAGAGTATCGGTTTCGGCGTAGACAAGACTGAAGTTGCCGATCGTGACCGTGTCTTTGTTGCGGAGCTGTTGCTGTTTTACTCGCTGGCCGTTGACGAAGGTGCCGTTGGCGCTTTCGAGGTCTACGACGTAGAAGGACTGACCAACGCGGCGCACCAGCGCGTGGCGTCGCGAGACGCGGTCTCCGTCAAGCACAAGGTCGCTGTGAAGCGGAGACCGGCCGATGCGGGTCTCTTCCTTTGACAGTTCGACTTCGTACTTTCGACTTGAGTCCTGCTGAATTACGATAAGTTTTGAAGCCATCGCACGTCTGGATTTTACGCTCGCCGCCTACCCGTTGGCCACCGCGAAGAAACAAACAGGTGCGCGTCAGGTTCGCGCCGGGCCACTCCCTCCATCAGATAACCGCGTCGCGAGAGGTTGGTCACTCATGCTGGAGCCTGCCACGCGCACCGGCGAGGCACGCGATTCTGCCCGCAATACCCACCCAAAGAGGCAGCTACCATTCGTACGTCCGCCCGATTTCGGCGACCTGCACAGCGGGGTGTTGAAGCTCGCGCAGTTGGGTTATCACCTGCTCGCGATTGGTCGGCTTGATGTGGACGGCATACACTTCGACGTCATCCCGCCCGAGCTTCTTCAAATCGGCGGCCAGCGAGTTTGGCGTGAAGTGCCGGGACGCAGCAGCCAGCGACTCCAGCTCGTTGGGATAAGAGACGTCGACAAAGATCGCGTTCAGCGCGAGACACTCCTTTGCGACGCGCCATATCTCGTCCGTCGTGTAGGTGTCAGCCGTGAAGATGACCGACGCGCCATTGTCCTCGACGAGCAAGCCGGCGGTCGGAACGATGTGATTCACCGGTATGGGCGTCAGACGGAGGCCGCTGATCTCGATCATGGTGCGCGGCTCAAGCGAATGGAACGCGATCGCCGGCCCTCCGACGGGCAGTTCGATCTTCTCGAAGTCCGGCCATATTTGATCGTTGAAGACGAAGCTCCGAAGGGCCGCTACAACTTCGGGCAGACCGTAGATATTCACCGGGCCTTCAAGTCCGGTGAACGCCTCGGCTACGAAGATCGGCAGCGAGGCGGTGTGATCGCTGTGCGCGTGAGTGACGACAATATGCCGGATCGAAGGCATCTGGGCCGGCGGCAATGCGAACCCGATGCTGCCGCCGTCGATCGCTAGGCCGTCGTTGACGAGGAACGTCGTCAGCGCCTGGCGCTGCGATTCAGCTTCAGTGCTGCTCGGTAGAAGTTTGACTTTCACGCGTGCCCGGATCTGCCTTTAGCCGGGATGGTATCGCCTGATTACCTGATCCTCACGTTGTGACACCTTTCGCAAGTCACGTTGTACTCGTGACAGGTGAAACAGCTTCGCTGGTTCAACTGAGCCAGGAATCGGTGGCCGCCGTTTACGAATGCGTTGATCGGGTTATGACTTCGGGGGCGGGTATTATGACACCTGATGCAATAATCAACCTGATGGCACACGGTGCAGTTGATTCGATTCAAAGACGCCATGCGGCCATGAAGATCGCTTCGCCAGCGGATCGTGTGGGAGGCGGGCTTCATCACGCTGTGGCACTCGTCGCAGTTGCCGCTTGCGGGCAGGGCCCGCTCTTCGGTTCGGATGAAACCCTCGGCGCGCACGCGAGGGTCGGGAGTGAACTCGTGACAAAACGCGCACTTCGCGCCTGAAGCGCGCGCGGCCTCAGCGTGGCGGACGCGAAACGCAGCCGTGTGGTCGTAAGGTCTTTCGGTCAGCGTGTGACTGCGTGGCTTCCGCCCGGCCGATATCTGCGTGTGGCACACCGTGCAATTGCTGATGCGGAATTCGGCGCGCGTACGCTGCGACTCGTGACAGATCGTGCAATCCCACATCGTAGGAGTCGAAAGCTCGGCAAGCGTAGTCTTGCGGTCGATCCCGATGTGGCAGGTTTCGCAGGTGATGCCGGCGTTGCGGCTGTCGGTCAGGTGCTTGGCGTGGGAGAACTTCAAGTCCCGCGCCGCCGGAGTAAACTGAGCGGCGTCGGGCGGCTGGATGAGCTTCACGCCGCGCACCATCGCAGTGTCGCCCGCGGACGCGATGAAGCGGCGAATCTTCCGGTAGGCCGGGTTCTTCTGCTCCTTCGATGTGTGGCACGCGAGGCAGTCCTGGTTCTTCGAGTCCGCAGCCAAACGAGGCTTGACGTTCGGCATTGAGTGACATGCGGCGCACTCCTCGTGAGCGGGTAAGGTCGCCTTCTCGCCCTTCGCATCGAAGTTATGGCACGCGCCGCACTCAACTTTGGCGCCGATGAACTTGGCCACCCGCTCACGCGCGCCGAGGTGCAGCTTGTGAGAGAAGTCGAACAGCACCGCCGCGTCCTTATTGTAGTTGGGGAAGACGGTCATGTCCGGGAGCCGCGCTTCGGTCACGTTCGTGTGGCATAGCGCGCAGGCTTCCTTCTTCTGCGTAGCCGTATCAAACCACTGTTGATGGCAGGCGGTGCACGAATCGTGGTACGGGCGCTTCAGGGTGACCGAGCCTTCGCTGGCCGGACGATGGCAATCGGTGCATGAGAGAGCGCCGCCCTGAACCTTGAGGTGCTGTTCGTGATTGAACCTCAACGATTGCTGAGCCGCCGCCACTCCGCCTCCACCTCGAATGGCGGAGACCGACAGGCAAATCGAAACCGCGCCGGCGAAGACCAGCGAGATGACGAGTTTGAGTTTTGCGATACGCGTCGCCATTACGTGCCCGAGCCGCCGTCCACTTCGCCCGTGGTAGAAACGTCTCCCTCTGCGTTTCCGGCGCCGATGCTGAACGAGCCGTCACTCTTCATCCGATGAAACGTGCCCTCCGCAAACGTCGATGGAGCTATCTCGTTATATCGATCGACGAACTCGCTTCTAAGCTTCCAGCCCAGAAAGCACCGCTTATGTATTGCCGTATTAGAAAACGGCCACAATGGATCAGCTTTATCCTGAATGAACTGGGACGTGGCCACGATCTGATCTCGCTCCTCGATCACCTTGCCGCACACCGAACAAGCCGACTTACCACGTACTATCACCGCCATCCTCACGCGCTCCTCTCTGACCGCGGTGCACTTGCGCGCCGAGCCGCGCCTATTATCTGCTGAATCGCCATTCGAACCGCACCCTGAAGCTCTGCGTGTAGTCGATGTCCGGGTTGATGAACGGCAGTTCGTTGTCAATGCCGTACTCCACAAGCACCTTGTAGCCGCGCGCGATCCGCCACTTGACGCCGCCCGTGAAACCCAGCGAGTCGACACCCTCGAGGCTCATTAACCGGCTCTGCGTGCTGAAGCGCCGGTAGAACAATCCGCCCTCGATCGTGACTCGATTGTCGTATAGATGTACCGCTCCGTTGCCGTACAGCTCGTGGAACGTTGTTTCGCCCTCGCGTCGAATGTCGGGGAATTGCGTCGCGCCATGCGCCTCCGCGCGGCTCAGATTCCTGAAGCGGTATTCACCTCCAAGCTCGAACGCCGACGACGGGAACCAGTCTCCGTTCACCCGCACTTCCTGAAATGTATTGTCGAACGGTCCCGCATCGTCTGAATCGTCTACCCTGCGCACCCAGACGGACGCGCCCGCACCGAACGCCCGGCTCAGATTCCTGTAGGCGTCAAAGTAAAACTGCGTGTATGGGTTCACCTGAAGAAGATTCACTCGCCGGTTGCCATTGAGCGGCGGCGAGGGCGGCGGCAGCGGAAAGAACCTGCGCCTGATCTGGTTCTCAGGATTCCTCGCAAAAGCCCGATACGTGTAGTCGTAGATGAAATCGTCGCTGGTGAGTTTCTTCAAGAAGCTGAACACCATTCGGGTCTTGCCGTCGTAGGGTAGATAGTGCGCCGCCAACCCGAGATCGACCGGTGAATCGTTCAGCAAGAAAAAGTTGCCCTCCAGAATCCACGATTCGCCGAGTGAGTGACGGACCTCGAACCTGTTGCTGTTGTCCACGTAGTGCAGGAAGTCGTATCTCAACGTTGTGCGCGGCGTGGCTCTCACAAGGAAATTGTGGCCGACCACCGCGCGCTCTCGCGGATCGGAGAAGAACGTGGTCCTCCGGCCGCCGAATACATCCAGGTCGAACCTCGGGTGATTGATCGAGAACGTCGCGCCGTCCATCCGCACCGACTCGGCGCCGTAGACGAACTGACGGCCCACTCGCAGGTTGAACTTGACCTGGCGGTCTTCGGTTAGGAAACCGCTCGCGTCGGTGTAGAAGCTGAGCGGCTCGAGCACCCTTCGCCCAACGAACGCGTCGCGCAAGCCGCCGAAAACCGATGCGTCAGTCGTCCCGTCAAGATCGCCCCAGTACCTGAACGACACCTGGGTGCTGAACCGAAGTCTCTCGAATCCGAAGTCTTTGACTCGCGCCGACACGTAGCCGGTCAACTGCTCGTCGTTCGGCTCGAACGCACCCGGGATGAAGTGGATCGGCTGATCGGGCGGAAAAAACGGCGGCACCGGATTAGGAAATACGTTCGTGTTCGTCGGCTGTCCAGTGTACTTGATCTCGTCGCGCCGATATTCGAGCATCAAGTAGACGTCGACGACGCCTTGCCGGTGTTGGTCGCCCGCCTGCGCGGCTGGGGTCTTCCAGCCAATCGTGTTGGACGCCGAGCCAGACGAGGGAGACGCCCCGTTGACGGGCGATGCGGCTCCAGCGGGGGGCAGCCAGAGTTTTACCCCGGGTGTCGGTGAGCCGGGCGCGGTAACAGTAGAGTCGCTGATGCGCGAGACGGGCTTTGAGCATTCATCCTCGGCCGCAGGTGGCTTCTGACCGGATTGTGTCGCCTTTTCGGTGCCGGGTTTTTCACCTGTCTGTTTGTCCTGTGAGCAGACTGGCCCAGCAGCCGCGAGCACGACGATGCCGAGCACCAGCAACATTGCTGGGAATGACCGGGATGCGTGTGGAGATCTGCGGATCAACGATTCTCCTTCGCAGGTCACCTGGTGTGCCGATATCGCCGGATCGCCGCCGTTGCCGCCATCAACGCCATCATCGCAACGTTGAGCCATCCGTCATTACGAGTGGGTTTCCCGTCCGGCGTTGCGGTACGCCGGTCAGCGGAGGCTTGCCGGGACGTTTCGCCCGCCTTCTTGGCCGTTGACGAACCTGCCGGGGCCGATTGCACGACGATGTTGCCAAGTCCGTTGCCGCTCTCGTCCGACGTGCCCGGTTCGACAACTACGTTGACGCTGCGCATCTTGTCCATCTCGGCGCGGCTCAGCGCGCGCGCGCCGACGGCTGTGCTGTCTCGCAGGGTACGGCCATCTTCGTCGGCGAGCTTGTCGAGCTGCCGCCCGCGCGCGATTCCAAGAAGCCTCTGGCCCAGGCTGACCGGAAACGTCACGATTTCGATCGGTGGATTCGCAACAGCGCCGCCGCTGAACTTGACGTTTGCTCGGTCAAACGGCGTCAGCGGGTCCCGGAGCGCAAGGCTCAAGTTGAAGTTGGACTGGAACACCGGATCGAGCCCGTTCGCCGGAAACGCGCTCGTTCCGGGGAACAACCTCTCGCGAATGTCTCGGAAGTCGGTCACGTTGATCGCGCGCAGTCCATTGGCGCCGTCGCAGACCATCGCGAACGTCCTGAATGGAATGGTCGCCATCGCCACCGACTCCGCGTCGTTGATCGCGTCGCCCTTTTCGCCCTTGTTGATCGTCGTCAGCAAAGTCGGTGAGGCGGGTGCGGTGATGTCGATGATGCGAAGCCCATTCACACCATCGGCCACGTAGGCGCGATTGTCGGCGTAGGCTATACCGCGCGCGTCGTTGATCACGCCTCCGGGATTGAACACTCTTACCAGTCTGGGATTGCGCTCGTCGCTGATATCGACAACCGCCATGCCATTGTTGCCGTTCGCGACGAAAGCAAACGCGCCGTAGACCGCAACGTCCAGAGCATTCCCCGATGTGTTCACGGTTCTGACGACTCGCGGATCGCTTCTGTCGCTCACGTCAACGACAGTAAGCCCGGCGAGGCCATCGGCGACGTACAGGAAGTTACCCGCTATACGGACCTTGTTGGCGAATCCCGGAGTCGCAATCTGGCCTCGCACGCTTGGGCCGGCGGTGAAGAGTTCGTGCACATAGACGATCTTTATGCCCGCTGGTCCATCAGCCACGTAGACGAATTCATCGGAGAGATCGCTGCTGACGACGTCAACGCCGCGCGCATTTGTGGTCGGCACCGTGGCGACGACCTTCGGACCGAGCGCCTGTCTGATCGTCTCGTTCAACGCCTTATCGCGCGCGGTGACCAGAACGATCTTCAGTCCTCCCGCGCCATCGGCCACGAATGCGAGGTCGGCCCCGCGAATCACGTGGTCCTTTGCGGTGTAGTTGCGAATCAAGGCGGTGTCGCGCGGGTCGACGAACGCCGCGCCGTCCTGTGATCCGTTGAACTCGACCTTGCGGATCTTCGCGTTGTCGAGGGCGAACCCGGGGAACACGTTATCGACGAGTTTCTTCGCCGCGTTTATCTCGTTCTGAGTAACGGGTGTGGTCGCTCCGGGCCTCTGCGGCGCATCGACCTCGTTGACGATGACGGCGTTCTCCTTCTTGATGTCCATCAGAAGAAGCGCAGGAGTCGGCCCTTGCAGCGGAGCGAATATCCAATCGCCGATGTCGTGATAGCGGCCGGTCCCCAATCCGAAGCTCCCCGCCAGCAGGTGATTGTTGATTATGTTGTCGGCGCCGTCCCGCAACGTATGGCAAACGTCGCAGTCCTTCGTTTCCTTCAACCGCACCGTATGAGGCATGTAGGGATTCAGAGTCGAACCCGATCTCGGGCGGTCGCCGGTGAACAGGTCGTGAGTTGTCGCGGTGAAGCTGGTGTTCTCAACGACGGTGTTGCCGTCAGGCCCCGCGACGCTGAAGTTCAGCTCCATGATCGAGCGGAACGGGGAAATCTTGTTGGCCTCGGTGTTGCCGTTTGTGCCCATAATGAAAGGCGACCGCACAATGCCGAAGAAGAAGAAGTTCGGAAAGGGCACGAACTTTTCACCCATCCAGATTTCCATCGTTTGCTCGTCGTTTCGGCGCGACATGCCGTCGGTCGCCTTCTTGTTGGCCGGGTTTGGCGCCGGGAAGTACTCCTGCTGGTAATGACAGGCGAAGCACTGCGGCGTCGCCGCGTTATGACAGGTGTAGCATTCAAGCTTGCCGCTATCCCTGCCGCCGTTGACGTGCGCAAACTGTTTGGGATTCGCGGACGACCGGACACCCATCGCTTCGAAGGCGTCCTTGTTGAAGTGCGGATTGCCTCGAGTGATCGACTCCTTCACCTGGGGTATCCGCCATTCGAGCCCGTCCCTGACTCGCGAACGTTGAATCCTCGACCCGTCCTTGGCGATTTCGAAGAACGGCTTGCCGTCTTCGTTGAACCACTGCCGCATGTCGTTTCCGCCGTTCGGACCAGAGGTCTTGAGCGTCGCCAGCTTCTTGGCCGTCCCGTGACAATCGACGCACTCGATCTCGATCGCGTCCCAGTTGCGCGTGTAGATGTTCCCGTCCCCGTGCAGGTCCTGGAAGAAGTGACAATCTATGCACTCCATTCCCTTCTCAAGGTGGATGTCCTGAAGCCGGACGGCGCCGGTCGCTCCGCCGTACATGATCCTCATCTGGCGGCCGTCCTGCGCGTCGGAGCGCTGGAGCCGATCGGGGATGTCGAGCAGCCCGTTGCCGTTCGCGTCCTCACCGGCGTCGAGCACGCCGTTGTTGTTGATGTCTTCCGAGGTTGCTTCGCCGCTGTTGATGATCTGGGTGCCGGCCTGGTTCACGGTGGCGAGGTTGTCGAACATGTTGACGCGCGTTCCCTTCCCGTTGGTGAACCGAAGCGGAATGTTGTGCTTCATGCCATCGGGACTGAACGACGCGTCAGCGGCCGTCGTCGACCACCGGAAGTTGAAGTTGTTGTTCTCGATCTCGAACGATCCCTTGAAAGCGACGTCTACGCGCGTCGTGAACACGTGACATATTCCGCACTGACTCGTGGGAATCTTGGTCGTCAACTGATGAAGCGCGGGATACCCTCGCTCGCCTTTATCCTCACGCATGCCGACAAACGGATCAGTCGACGGATTGCGTCCGTTGTCGCGGACGGTCGCGTCGAAAGGCTCTTCGTTTCGGCCGTCTGGCCGGTAGAGCATGTGACACGACGCGCAGCCGCTGTTTCGATTTCGATTGAAGGGATTGGGCGCCACGAACTCCTGCTTGGCTGCAGGGATCTCGGTTGAACGCGATTCGGCGACCTCTATTCGATCGGGCGAATTGTCGTCGAACGGAAACGGAAAGTTCTGATTCACGTCCGGAAAGAGCGCCGGGTCGAATGCCCGGATCGCGTTGAATCCCGCATCGACCGGATGATGTGCAACGGTGTCGGTCGCGCCAAAGAGATTCAAGACCGTTTTGATCAGCGCCGACGCCGGGTCGAGCGGATTGCGGTCCGAATCGCGGCGCGACCACGGGAGGATCCGCTTCTGCGCTCGCGGAATGGCCGCCGAGATAATCTTCTTTCCGCCGATTCCGCGAAGCCTCGCCGTCGGGAACCCGCCGACGACATTATCGCCGCCGTGAGTAGCGGTCACTTGCTGACCGTCCCTGTCAACAAGCGTAGCGCCGATCGCTTCAAAACTATCGTTGAATGGATCGTTGAAGGGGTCGGCGTTGCGCGCGATGTCACGGAGCTTCGCGCCGTCGAACCGATTCGTTGCGGGATCGTAAGCCGCATCGATGTCGTCATAGTTAAACGTGATGCAAACCTCGCCGTCTCGCGGGTCGGCCCGTCCGGTCGGGTTGGTCCCAAGCGGGTTGGCATTGGTAGCGCCCTGCGGCGAGTGGTTCGCGTAGGTCGCGGTTGCGAACTGGGCCTGGTTCGTCGCCATTATCGACTTACGAATCGTCTCGACCTCGGTGCCGTGACACTGGCCGACCGAACCCTCGGCCGGCGAGCGGCTCCCGCAGCTAATCATCGCGACGCGGTAATCGCTCGGGTTGATGAACCGCACATAGTTGAGGTCGCGGCTGTACTCGGCGTCGATGTGAGTGCCGGCCAGGCCCGTGTTGTCGACCGGATCCACGTTGTTGTTGAACGCGTCGAACTCTGTCGTCCCCTTCCCCGGCTTTCCGGCGAATTCATTTCCAATGCCATTAGCCCAGAAGAAGCGCGGTTCTCTCGGCAGCACGTGAGCCCTACTTATCAGGGCCGCGTCCCGGATGTTCGGGTTCGACCCCGTGTCGACCTTGTCGTTGCCGCCGTGGCAATCGACGCACTTAATGGCCTGTTTGGCATGGGGTGCGCTGATCCCTGTGTGGCAATTGACGCAGGTGCCGCCCAGCGCCGTTGACCAGGCGACGGGTTGCGAAGGCGCGCGCTCGTGGTCTTGCCAACCGGATTGACTCGCGTGAAGCGCGCCGGCCCCGGAAGGATCTCCGCCTGCGTCGCTTCGGCGTAACGGATGAGGGGCGACCACCCGATCAGGATGAGTGAAGCCCGTGCGAGTGCTCGACGCAACGATTGACCATAGCCCCGCGAGGAGCGCCACAGCCAGAAGGAGCAGCTTGGGAAACCGTTGTTTGTTCATAACCCGGCTACAGGAACTGCCCGTGCTGAAAGGTAGGCGAACACTAATCGTTTTGCTGCCGGAAAGTCAAGCGTGGTGCGCGTCAAGATTCTCGCGCAAAGCTTCGAGTTCGTCCGTCGGAAGACGCAGCTTTTAGGCAGGCGCTCGCACACAAGCGTTGAGTGGTTCTTGGCGCCGGCGGGCGAACCGCGAGAGACGCCTGGTTGGTCCTATTTGTGAGCGGCGCTGTCGCTCATCGCCGTCGCCTCACGCAAGAGGCTGGCGGTCTGGCGGATCTTGTGTTTATCAAGCAGGTGGCGCAGGCTGCGAACCGACATGTTCAGGATCTCGGCGGCGCGGGTTTGGTTCCCGCTCGTCCTTCGAAGCGCCCGTATGATGTAGTCTTTTTCCAGTTGAGCCAGATAGGCCTCGAGGTCAATCCCGTCTTCAGGCAGATCCACGTCGGTAATGCTGCGCGGCTTGTAGCGCAGAACGCGATCCGGAATGCGCTCGGGTTTGATGATGCGGTCGGTCTCGAGCGCAACCGCTCGCTCTATCGTATTCTCCAGCTCGCGGACGTTGCCCGGCCACTCGTAGGATTCAAGGTATCGCATCGCCTCTTCGGACATATCAAGCGTCGGCCGCCCAGCTCCCGCGCTGTACTTCTCGAGAAAATGGCGAACAAGGTCCGGTATGTCCGTTCGACGCGCGCGCAAGGGCGGCATCTCGATGGGTATGACGCTAATCCGATAGTACAGGTCGTTCCTGAACGTGCCGTCCTCGACCATTTGACCGAGGTCTCGATTGGTTGCTGCGACGACGCGGCAGTCAACGGGGATCTCCTCGACCCCGCCGACTCGTCTGATGCTTCGCTCCTGAAGAACGCGCAGCAGTTTGACTTGCATTGTGGGCGTTGTCTCGCCGATCTCGTCCAGAAAAATGGTACCGCCGCCGGCAGCTTCAAAGAGGCCCTTGCGATTCGAGACTGCTCCCGTGAACGATCCCTTCATGTAGCCGAACAGCTCGGACTCCAGAAGCGTCTCGGTAAATGCGCCGCAGTTGATCGAGACGAATGGGGCCCCTGCGCGGTTGGACATGTTGTGGATAGCGCGCGCGACCAGTTCCTTTCCTGTTCCCGACTCCCCGGTGATCAACACCGTCGACGCCGTTGCCGCTACGGTCTCGATCATCTGATAAACGGCTTGCATCTGAGGCGAGCGGCCGATGATGTTGTCGAGCGAGAACCTCTCTTGAAACTCGCGTTTGAGGAGCTTGTTCTCGAGTCGCAGATGTTTTTTCTCGAGGACCTTTCCTACCGACACCTTCAGCTCTTCGACGTCGAAGCCGGCGTCCTTAATCACCAGGTCCTCCGCTCCGAGCTTGAACGCCCGCCGCGCCGTGTCGACCGTCGCGAAGGCCGTTATCATGATGACCATCGTCTCAGGTGAAATCTCCCGCACGCGTTCGAGGAGGTCGATGCCGTTGATGTCGGGCATCTTTACGTCCGAGATGATCAAGTCATAGACGTTCTGCCGGATGAGTTCGAGCGCGCGAGTGCCGTTCTCGGCGGTACTGACCGAGTATCCCTCGCGCTTCAGCACCAGCTCCAGCAGCTCGCGCATGCTGCGCTCATCGTCCACAACCAGAAGTTTTTCCATTTCTTCCCCTGCCTAATCCTCACGCCTCTCGCGCGGCCGTCGAGATGTCAGCTCAACTGTCCGGCGACCGCAACCGGAGGCGTCACGGCGCGCGCAGTCTCGTCGGATTCGGGCCGCGCGCGCAATTGAGCCGCGGCCGGCAGCCTGATTCCAATCCGGGTCCCGAGCCCGACCTCACTGTCGACGACGATGTCGCCATTGTGGTCGCGAACGAGCTGATACACGATTGCCATTCCGAGACCGGTCCCTCCGCTCGTTGAATTGAAAGGTTCGAACATCCTCTCCTTCTGATCGCGCGTCATTCCCAGGCCGCTGTCGCTGAACTCGATGGTTACCTCGCCGCCCTCCCTCGCCTCGAGATTGAGGCGAAGCTCGCCCCCGTTGGGCATGGCCTGGATCGCATTGCGGGCGAGGTTCCAGAAAATCTGCCGCAGTTGATTGGGATCGCCATAGTAGCTGACCGGCAATTCGGAATACTCTTCGACGATCCGGTGGCCGGCCTGGAGCTCAGGGCTGTTACGCAACAGCGCGACGGTCTCCGAGAGAATGCTGACGAGGTCGATGGTTGCCGGCTCGATTCGCGGCGGGCGGGCGTAGGTCAAAAAGTCCGTGACTATTCGATTGAGCCGGTCGGATTCGCGCAGGACTATTTCCATGAGCTGCGATTGATCCGGTGAAAGGCTCAACTCACTTGCGAGAACCTGAACCGAGCCGCGCATGGATGCCAGCGGATTCCGGATCTCGTGCGCGAGTCCGGCGGCCATCTTGCCCAGCGCGGCGAGCCGTTCCTGGCGGCGCACTTCGCGCTCGAGCTCCATGACCTCGGTTAGGTCCTGAAACGTCAGAACGTAGCCCCGCGAGTGATCGGCTTCGTCAACGAGCGGCGCGACGGAAAAGCCGAGGTGGATTTCGCGGCCATCGGCCGTCAGGCACCCGATGTCAAACCTCGGCAGGCGGGACCTGGTGCGGATCGATTCGAGGCCAACTTCTATCTGCTTCTCGATGTCGCCGAAGATCCCGTGGATGTTGCGCCCCCTGACATCCTGCGCCTTGTGCCCCGTGATCTCTTCGGCCGCGCGATTGAACGTTATGATTGCACCGGTCAAATCCGTCGTCACGAGTCCGCTGCGCATACTCTCGATGATTCGGTCGTTCACCAGGCGGTAATCGGCGAGGTCCTTCGTCGCAGCCGCGAGATCGATTTCGCTCCGACGGATGCGCTCGGCAAGGTGGCTCGACAAAAGCGACACGGCGAAGATCGCGATCAGGTTGACCGAGAACATGAACTGGATCCAGCCAAGGGCGGACGCGTCGTAAGGAGTCCAGCCGCCTGCCCGAGAGACGAACCCGCCCATCGTCAGCGCCCCGATGACCGCGTACAGCGAGGCGCCCGAGATGCCGAACAAGACCACTTCGCGGCGACCGTAGAGCGCGCTGGTTGCGAATACCAGAACAAGGTACAACGCGAGGAACGGCGACTCGACATCACCCGTGCTGTAAACCAGCCAGGTAACGATCGCCAGATCGGCGGAGAGTTGGACGTGACCCTGGAGTTTGAGCGATAGAGATGAGCGAAGAACCAGAAGGTAGAACGCCGACAACAACAGCACGACTCCGGCCACCGTCGATAGGATCGGAACGAAGGAACGCGGGCCGGCGTCACGTTCAAACAGCCCAACAGCAACAAGCAACGCTCCCGCGATGACGAGTCTGGAAACCAGTAACCACTGAAGCTTTCTGCGCATGGTTAACTTCTCAGGCGGTCCTTCCCGCGCGCGGTCCCCCTGGCCTTCCTCGCAGCGTGGCTGAACGTGGACGTTAGCTTCAGGCGAGTCGTGAGAGTTGCACTTTGCAAGACTCGCGTCTCTCAGTCCTTCCGCGTGCGTTTGAGAATATGGAGGCTTAGGGAGGCAGTGCGGACTATAGCACGAGCGAGAGTCCGACTCAAGAGTGTCACTTTCTACCCTCGTGCCGGCGCCAGCGGAGCGTCCGGGACGCCGCCCAAACTGAAATCGAGCGGCATCCCGGATGGATGAGACTCAGGCTTTGAGGGTCTTCAATGCCCGCCCGCCAGTTTTCCAATCAGCGTGAAGAGCGGCAGGTACATCGCGATGACGATGGTTCCGATCGTCACGCCGAGGAACATGATCATCGCGGGCTCCATCAAGCTCAGGAGGTTGGCAATCGCCGCGTCAACTTCCTGCTCATAGAAGTCCGCTATCTTCGACAGCATCGCGTCGAGCGCGCCGGTCTGTTCGCCGACCCCGATCATCTGGCTGACCATTATCGGGAATACCCCGCTGGCCTTTAGCGGCTCGACGAAAGTTTGGCCTTGTTCTACGCCGGTGCGGACACGTAGGATCGCGTCCGAGACGATGACGTTTCCAGCAGTCCGCGCAGTGATATCGAGCGACTCCAAAATAGGAACGCCAGAGCTGAGCAGGGTTGAGAGCGTTCTGCTGAACCGGGCGATTGCGATTTTCTGGAGGATCGCACCGAACACGGGCAGTTTGAGCATGATCTTGTCGATCAAGCGCTCGCCCTGAGAAGTTTTGTAGTAGGCTTTGGCCGCGATGACCATTATCGCGATAACGATACCGATCAGCCACCAGTAGCTCGCCAGAAACAGGGAGATCGACACGACGAATTCCGTCAGCCAGGGCAGCCGTTCTCCGGGACCCAGGAGACCTTCGAAGATGTTCTTGAACGCCGGAATGACGACTATCATGATGATCGATATCACGATTATCGAGATCACTATCACGGCGATCGGATAGATCAACGCGCTCTTGACGTCACTTTTCAGCTTTACCATTTTTTCGAGATAAGTCGAGAGTCGCTGAAGAATGATGTCGAGAATACCGCCGGTCTCGCCGGCCGCTACCATATTGGTGTAGAGCGATTCGAATACGCGAGGGTGCTTGGCCATTGAATCGGCCAGCGTCATGCCCGCTTCGACGTCCGCGCGCGTTTGGAATATCACCTTCTGGAAGGTCTTGTTGTCCTGCTGCTGGCCGAGGATTTCCAGGCACTGGACGAGCGGGAGACCGGCGTCAAGCATCACCGAGAACTGGCGCGTGAAGAGCGCGAGGTCCTTGTGCTTGACCTTCTCGCGGCCGATCTTGGGCAGGCTGATCTCACGGCCTTTTTCGCGCGCGCTGGTCAGAATGACCTGCTCACGGCGGAGCATAGCCTCTAAAGCTCCGCGGTCAGTCGCCATTCGTTCGCCAACGACAATCTCGTTCAGGCGATTCCTGCCTTTGAATACGTATGTAGGCATCTTGGCCCCCTAATCAAATACTCACCGTTGACTGTCAAATGCTGGAGGGGCATTCGGCCGCGGGGAACCTGGTCGAAGACCGCTCGGCGGCTTGTATCACTACCTGCCGACGCGACCGAGCGGCGGAGCAGGCCGCGGTCCCTGGCCCTGCGGCGGGTAGCCCGGCCTAGCCGCGGGCGGCACATGAGGCGCCTGCAACGCTGCGGCTCCGCGGTTGATCAGGTCCTGCAGCTCGTCCGGATTCGACGAGCGAGTCATCGCCATCTCAAGCGTGATCTGCTTCTTGAAATAGAGCATCGCAAGCGCCTGGTTGAACGTCTGCATCCCGAACTTGTCCTGCCCGGTCTGCATCATCGAGTAGACCTGGTGAATCTTGTCCTCGCGAATCAGGTTGCGAATAGCGGCGTTGGGAACGAGTATCTCCATCGCAAGCACGCGGCCCTGTCCGTTCGCCTTGGGGAGGAGGGACTGGCTGAGAATCCCCTCAAGGACCATTGAAAGCTGCGTCCTTATTTGCGCCTGTTGATGGGCCGGGAAGATGTCGATGACGCGGTTGATCGAGGAGGCCGCCGAATTCGTGTGCAGGGTGGCGAACGTCAGGTGGCCCGTCTCGGCTATCCTGAGCGCGGTTTCGGTTGTCTCGAGGTCGCGCATCTCACCTATCAGCACAACGTCGGGGTCCTGTCGCAGGGCGGCTCTCAGCGCATTTGCGAATCCATGCGTGTCTGAGTGCACCTCGCGCTGATTGACGATGCAGCCCTTATGGGCGTGAAGATACTCGATGGGGTCCTCGACGGTGATGATGTGCTCGTGACGTTCGCGGTTGACCTTGTCGAGCATCGCTGCCAGCGTCGTGGATTTGCCCGAGCCGGTCGGACCGGTCACTAGAATCAGACCGCGCGGCTTTTCGCACAGCCTCTCGATGACGTGCGGAAGGCCCAGCTCCTCGAACGATCGTATCTCGTAAGGTATCGACCTGAAGACCGCGCCGACCGCCCCGCGCTGGTTGAAGATGTTCGCCCGGAAACGTGACAGTCCCTTTATGCCGAACGAGAAGTCGAGCTCGAGCGTCTCCTCGAATCGGTGCTTCTGCGCGTCGGTGAGCACCGAGTAAGCAAGCTGTTTGGTTTCGGCAGGAGTCATCTCCGGGAAGTCGAGTGGACGAAGCACGCCGTGGACCCGGACCATCGGCGGCGAGTTCGTCGTTATATGCAAGTCCGACCCGTTCATCTCGATCATCTTCCTCAGCAAATCACTTAGTGCAACCTCTGGCATAACACCTCCAGGCGTCCTCTTGCTATTTGACCGTTTCTCTCAACACTTCCTCGACAGTCGTGTATCCTTGGCGGATCTTCTCAAGGCCGCTTTGCCTGAGCGTCAGCATCCCTTCGTCTATCGCCTTGCGCCGCAGCTCAAGTCCGGATGCTCCGACCAGGATCAGCTCGCGCAGTTCGTCGGTCACTTCCATGACTTCGTAGAGGCCGGTTCGGCCCTTGTATCCGGTCCCGTTGCACGCGCCGCAGCCGGCCCCCCTGAAAGTCCTGATCTCCTTGGCTTCGCTGGCGGCGAATCCGATGTCTATCATGGCCTCGAGCGGAGTGTGGACCTCGCTCTTGCACTCCTTGCATATCCTGCGTATCAACCTCTGGGCCTGTATCAAATTCACTGACGTCGCCACAAGGAACGGCTCAATACCCATATTCATCAAGCGGCTGATCGTCGAGGGCGCGTCGTTGGTGTGCAGAGTCGATAGGACGAGGTGGCCGGTCAGCGCTGCTTTGACTGCGATCTCGGCCGTTTCGAAGTCCCGAATCTCGCCGACCAGGATGATGTTCGGGTCCTGGCGAAGGAATGAACGCAGCGCGGCCGCGAAGTTCAGGCCGATAGACTCTTTCATTTGGACTTGATTGATCCCGGGCAGGTTGAACTCGACCGGATCTTCGGCGGTCATGATGTTCGTTTCCGGCGTATTCAGGCTCTGGATCGCGGAGTACAAAGTCGAGGTCTTTCCCGAACCGGTCGGACCCGTCACAAGTACCATCCCATAAGGCCTCGAGATGTTGCGCGTGAACTTCTCGAGGCTTTGAGGCTCGAACCCGAGCTGTGTCATGTCGAGCCGCAAGTTCTCCTTGTCGAGCAGCCTGAGCACGAGCTTCTCACCGAAGATCGTCGGCAGCGTAGAGACGCGGAAGTCCAGCTCGCGCGAGCGGCCCTCAAGCCGTACCCGCAGCTTTATCCGGCCGTCCTGCGGAAGGCGCTTCTCGGCGATGTCGAGCCGCGCCATGATCTTCAATCTCGATGTGAGAGCGTCGCGCATCTTCAACGGCGGCGTCATTATGTTGTAAAGCACGCCGTCCATCCGGAACCGCACACGGAATTCTTTCTCGTAGGGCTCGATGTGTATGTCGGACGCGCCGCGCCGCAACGCATCCACGAGCACTACATTGACCAGTTTGACGACCGGAGCGTCGTCAGCCATCCGCTCGAGGTTTTCGAGATCAATCTCTTCCTCTGGTTCGAGGTCGAGCTGATCTACCTCTTCGCCGTAGTCGGTCTGTGTCGTCGTTTCGGCTACGAGGTCTTCCATCACCCGCGCGAGTTCCAACTCGCGCGACGAGCCGAAATACTTCTTTATCGCCGCGGCGAGCGTCGATTCCCCAACCACCACAGGTTCGACCGAAAGACCCGTCATAAACTTAATGTCGTCGATCGCAAACACGTTTGTCGGATCGACCATCGCGAGCGTCAGAGTCGCTCCAACTCGCGACAGCGGCAGTACGGAATACCTCTCCGCGGTCTCCTGAGGCACGAGCGCGACGGCAGCCGGATCGACTTCGAACAAGTCGAGGTTCACCGACGGAACGCCGTATTGCCGGCTCAGCACCGCAGTAACCTCCTCGTCGGACAACATCCCCAGTTTTACGAGAGTCGACGCCAGCCGCCCGCCATTTACTCGCTGATAATCAAGCGCCTCCTTAAGCTGCTGGGGAGTTATGAGGTTGTCTTTTAGAAGGGTCTCGCCCAGTTTTGCCGACATATGTTCAGAAACTCAACAATCCCACTTTCGCAACCGGCTCGGGGCAGCTTGCGGTTTGATCGGGCGCGGCGTTCCACCCACGCAACCCGCCGCCCTCCGATCACAGCGTGTCCGCAACGAACGCTATCACTCGAGGGTCCTTCGCGCCGCATGGCCGTGCGGTCTGCGCGACGGCACTACGCCTTTACCAATGCTGAGAGAAAGACAAAACTGGGGGATTTAACAGAACGACAGATCGAAGGTTAATCGGTTTAGGGGCAAGCTGCTGCAACTCGCCGGGAGCCGTCTAGTGGTCTCGGCCTATGGCTTCACCGGGTAACGCATTCAATGGCAGATACTTCAATCAACTTCCAACGGTAACCTTGTAACATCGACCAAGTACGCATGTCAACAATAAACATGGTCGGCCAGCCGATCATGACGCCGGCGTCTGACGGCGTTCGGCTGTGGAGTCGTTGTGGCCATTCGCCTCGAACTGTGGCGCGCTGCTTTTTGGTCAGACGTCACAATCTGGATACGAGTTCAACCGCGTAGAAGCAAAGTGCGGCGATGAGGGCTGAGAGCGGGATCGTCAGCACCCACGCCCAGACAACCGTTCTCGCGACGCCCCATCGGACGGCCGAAAGCCGCCGCGTAGACCCGACACCGACTATCGCTCCCGTAATCGTATGCGTCGTACTCACCGGTATCCCCGCGTAGGTGACCATCAGGAGTGACGCGGCAGCGGCTGACTCAGCGGCGAACCCGCCCACCGGTTTGAGCTTCGTGATACGCGAGCCCATGGTTCTGACGATCCGCCAACCCCCAGATAGCGTGCCAAGCGCTATGGCGGCGTGACAACTCAGCACGACCCAAAGTGGTATCTCTTTTGTCGCACCGAGGTCGATATCCGCCGCAACCAACACTCCCGCAATGATCCCCATTGTCTTCTGCGCGTCGTTCCCACCATGGCCCAGGCTATACAGCCCGGCAGACACTATCTGGAGCTTCCTAAACAGCTTGTCAACCCTGTCAGGCGAGCGCCGATGGAAGATCCATAGGATGGCGACCATCAACAAGAACCCAAGCAGCAGCCCCACCATCGGCGAGATGAAAATAAACGAGACGGTCTTAATCCAGCCTGCCGATTTGAGCATTCCAGAGAACCCATGGTGCGCGGCTATCGCGGCCCCCGCGTAGCCGCCCACAAGCGCATGAGAAGAACTCGACGGCAACCCGTAATACCAGGTGATCAAATTCCAGACGATTGCGCCCAGCAAGCCGCAGAGTAAAACCCACAGCCGCCAACGGCTTTCGATTAACTCAATACTGACAAGGTCGCCGCCGATCGTCTTTGCGACTCGCGTTCCGAGCACAGCGAACGCAATGAAATTGAAAAACGCCGCCCACACGACGGCAACGCCCGGAGATAGGACGCGGGTGGAAACAACCGTCGCTATCGAATTCGCCGCATCGTGAAAACCGTTGATGTAATCGAAGACCAGAGCAACCAATATTATGAGAACGACAAACGCCATTAGCGTTGTCATCGTTTCACCTCTCGGGTTTCCGTTGGAATCGCGAGTGTCTGGCCTGGAGTCCAAGCCGCGCTCGACGGTCGAAACTCGCGGTGGTGAAGCGGGGGAGCAGGCATCCTATTTGTTCTTCACGACCACGGCTTCGAGGGCCTCGGCAACGTCTTTGCACCGGTCTATCGAATTCTCGAGTTCTTCGTAGATGGACATCCACTTGATGACTTCAATGGGGTCCCTCTCCTCCTTGAACAGCCGGCGTATGGCGTCGCTGTAAAGAGCGTCGGCGCGCTTTTCGAGCTGGCGGATGGTGTCGCAGTGCCCGCCGACTCCCTCGTGACGCTCCAGCAGAGCGAACGCGCCTTCAATCTCGACGGTCGCGCGGCTCAGCAACCCCGCTATCTCAACGGCGTCGGGACGAGGCAAGCTGATCCCATAAATCTCCAGGCGTCGCGCCAAGTCGTTGATCATGTCGATGACATCGTCCAACTCGGTCACAAGCAGATAGATGTCCTCGCGGTCGATTGGAGTGATGAAGCTGGAGTTGAGCCTCTGAGTTATCTTCGCCGCAAGCTCGTCGCACGCCAGCTCCACGCCCTTGATCTGCTCGGCATACAGCGGGTGGTTCGGATAGTCCTGGAAGACCTTTACGAAGATCTCACCGCCTTCTTTCACCTTGGCGGCGAGGTGGTTCAATAAACTGAAGTACTTCTCATCGCGCGGTATAAGCCGTACCATTGAGCCTCGATTCCTGAATCCCTGTTCGCGTGCTCCGTCAGGCTGTGCATTCTATGGCTCGCAAATCGCCGTGTCAACGCCGCCCACATGGCGAACCGTGAAAACCCGACCCCACGCGATTGGCCGTCTTTTGAAAGTCGTTATTAGTCAGTTGCCGGTTGTCCCTCCACCAGAAAACAATCAATCGACATTGCAGCCTCTAACCACTGATGACCGGCGACGGACGACCGACCGCCGATCACTTTTGACCCGGCTCGCGCACCTCGATAATGCTCTTTGACACTTCGATTATCGCCCCACCACCCTGGTCGATGTAGTAGACTTGCCCGCGCCGTTGCGAGTACCCCTCGCCTTTGATCACTCCGAGGAAAAACTTCGTGCCTTTGTCGTACGCCAGCTTCCCGGCGACCGGGCTGACTTTCTCTTTGCTCCCGCCGAACAAGCCGTCGAGCGGAGTTACGCCGTACCGCGAGTAGGTGAACAGGCACGTCGCCCCGAAGCTCACCGCGATGACGATCAGCGTGCCGAGCACCACGGTCTTGACGCGCTGCCGCGCGATCGACCTCCGAATATCCTCCTCGGTCTCATTCTCTCGCTGTCCAAACATGATTCGTCGGTTAGAACCTGAAGTGCTTCAGCAACAACGTCGCCATTCCGAAGTAGAAGAAGAAGGTTATGACGTCAGTGATGGTCAGCACGAAGACGGACGACGCAAGCGCCGGATCAACTCGAATTCGCTTCAACAGGATCGGGACCACCGTGCCCAGGACTCCCGCAACGAGCAAGCTCACCATCATCGTGATGCCCAGAATCGCGCCGACCTTCCAGCCGAACCACACCCAGATGATACCAAACACCACGAGCCCGACTAGCGCGCCGTTGATCAGCCCAACAAGCGCTTCTTTGACCACCACGCGAAGGCTCGTATCCCATCTCACCTCGCCGAGCCCAATGCCCCGAACGATGACCGTCATCGTCTGGGTCGCGGCGTTCCCACCCATCGTCGCAACAACCGGGATCAACACCGCGAGCCACAATTCGCGCTCGATTGCCGTCGAATACAAACGCACGATCGCGACCGCAATCAACGCAGCGCCAAGCGAAAGCAGCAGTCGGGGAAGCCGGCGGCGCACCGAGTTGATTGAGGATCCCAGCGGCCGGTCTTCGGCTTCGACGCCCGCGAGTGCGTAGATGTCCTCGGTCGCCTCTTCCCTCATCACGTCGATGATGTCGTCGACCGTTATTATTCCGCTCAGCTTGTTCTCCTCATCGACTACCGGCACGGCCAGCAGGTTGTAGGTGGCCACGAGTCGCGCGACTTCTTCCTGATCGGTGCCCGTGCTCACCTTGATCACGTCGGTGCTCATGATCTTGCGCAGCGGCGTCGAGGGCGAATTCAACAGGAGCTGACGAAGACTGACGACGCCCAACAAGTGATTGCGAGAGTCCACAACGTAAAGATAAAACGCCATCTCGAATTCTTCGGATCGCCGCTGCAGCGCGGTGATCGCCTCGGAGATCGTGACGTCTTCGTCGAGCGCGAAGTAATCGGGCGTCATTATTCGCCCGGCGGTCTCGTCGGCGAAGCCCAGCAGTTCCTGGACGTCGGTCGATTGCTCGACCTTCATTGCATCCAGCAATTCGTCGCGAAGTTCTTCGGGCAGTTCCGCAACCAGCAGAGCGGCGTCGTCCGACGGCAGTTCCTGGAGCAACTTTGACACGTCGGCGCGGCTGAGCGTCGTCAGCAGATGAACGGCGCGGCCGGTCTCCAGCTCAGACAGGGCTTCAGCGGCTCTGGTCAAGTCGTGGCGAACCAGCGAATCGAACAGCGTTTCGCGTTCGTGCTGCGGGAGTTGGTTGAGGATTTGAGCGACGTCAACGGGACGAAGCTTGGTGAGCAAGTTCAACGCATGCGACATCGCCCCGCGCCGTACCAGACGGGCTACGGAGTCCAGCATCAAGTTCAGCCGTTGTGCCTGCACCAGGATCGTCTCCGCTCTGTGCCATACGCGTTAGGTGATATATGACTGATTGCTTCTTCATCGACCCAAGCCGGACCGTTATAGCACAATCGGGCGAACTGGCGCGAGTGCAATACGCCGGTTAGAATTCGGCCTCATCGCACGCGCCAGGACAATCGTATGCCATATCTCGCTCCGGATTTTTTCGCTCGCGACACGGTAGCAGTCGCCCGAGACCTGATCGGAACTACCCTCGTGGTTGGTTCATGCGAGGGGCGAATCGTTGAGACCGAAGCCTACACCACCGACGCAGCTTCGCACGCCGTAACGCGACGCAATCAGGCCGCGTCGATGCGCGAGACCTTCGGCCATGTCTACGTCTACTTCATCTACGGCATGTACTATTGTTTGAACTTCACCACCGAGCCCAAACATCCCGGCGCGGTGCTGATTCGCGCAGTCGAACCGACGCGCGGCATCGAAGAGATGTCGAAGCGGCGCGGCACCGACGACGCGAAGAAGCTCGCGAGCGGACCCGGCCGACTGTGTCAGGCGTTTGGGATCGACTCGAGAATGAACGGATCGCGAGTCGGCGAAACGATCAAGCTGAAGGAGAGAAGCCGCACGCCCAGGATCTCTCGCGGGCCTCGCATCGGAATCACTCGCGCGACCGACCTGGAGTGGAGATTCTATGAACAAGGCAGCCCCTTCGTGAGCCGACCCTCATAAAACGATTTTGCGCTAGTCGCCAAAAGACACCGCTGATATAATCACTGCCACTGGACGCCCGACAGGCGACGCGTAAGACGACGCCTTAATCCTCGCAACGCTGCGCCAGCAAATGCCGCGCAAGCCTCACAACCCGGGGGTAGCAAGCAATGTCCAAGGCGAACAACCCGACGCCGCCCGAAAAAGCGGAACCGGAACCACGCAACGTCCCCAATGACCTTGTAGCCCTCCTGTCTCAAAAAGTCGTGGGTCAGCCTGCGGCCATGAAGTTCATCGTGCCTTACGTGTACATGTACCAGGCCGGCCTTGCCCCAGAGGGCCGCCCCGCCGGCGTGTTCCTGCTCTTGGGGCCGACCGGAACCGGCAAAACCAAAACCGTCGAAGCCATCGCGGAAGTGCTTCACGGAAGCCCCAAACAGGTTCTCAAGATCGACTGCGGAGAATTCCAGATGGAGCACGAAGTGGCCAAGCTCATCGGCTCACCGCCGGGTTACCTCGGCCACCGCGAGACCCCGCCTATGCTGACTCAGCAGCAGTTGACCGCCGTGACCGGCAAGAACTGCGATCTCGCGCTCGTGCTGTTTGACGAGATCGAGAAAGCCGCGCCGTCGCTGACGCGCATGTTGCTCGGCATCCTCGACAAGGCGACCCTGCGCCTGGGCGACAATACGACGGTCGATTTCGAGAAGAGCCTGATCTTCTTCACGAGCAACCTCGGCGCGCGCGAGATGACCAAGGAGATGCACCCCGATATCGGCTTTCAGGCGGGGATGCCCCGGCAGCGCGACGACCTGGCCGGCAAACTCGAGAGCATAGCTCTGGCTGCCGTGCGGAAGAGGTTCTCGCCGGAATTCGTCAACCGAATCGACGCGGTCGTCACGTATCAGCCGCTCGACGCCGAGTCGCTTGAAACGATTCTCGCTCAGCACATCGACGAGCTGCAGAAGCACGTCAATACGCGACTAGGAGCGCGTTGCTTCGGGCTCGATATTTCCCCGGAGAGCCGGCAGTTTCTTCTGCGCAAGGGCACGAGCGAAGAATACGGCGCGCGCGAGTTGAAGCGCACTCTGCACCGCCATCTCACCCAGCCGCTGGCGACGATGGTGGCCACCGGTCAGGTCGAACCCGAGTCTCGCGTGCGAGTCGACCTTGCAGCCGATCAAGAGAGTCTCGTGATACGAGCCGTCAGCGGCGCGGCGCCCGCGCTGCCTCAACATCCGACGATACTGATTGTCGACGACAATCGTGACCTCCTTCTCTTTCTCGAGCGGCTGCTGGCCCAGGCCGGCTGGCAGTTGCTCACCGCAGGCTCGGCGGCGCAGGCGCGAGAAGTGTTCGCCCGGCAAACACCCCACTCTGTTTTGCTCGATTACATGTTGGGCGATGATGACGGCGCGAGGCTGGGGCTGGAATTCCAGATGAAGTCGCCTCAAACACAAATCATCCTGATGACCGGGGGAATCCTGTCGCCGGAGGAGGAAATGATCCTGGACGAGCGCGACATTCCAGTTTTGCGCAAGCCATTCCTCGCCAACGACGTGCTGAACATGATCCGCCGGAGGCTGTCTCAACGGACAGGGCTTGCAGTCGGGGACACCGCGCGGCGCTGAGGGTCACGATCCGGCCCTTGAGAGTTGGATGGACGGAGGGGACGCCACAAGCAAGAACCACTGTGCCCAATTCCCTTTCATCCGAGGCGTCGCAGAAAATCCGGCGACAGTTTGACAAAGAAAACAGCCGGCCATACAATCGCGGCACTCGTAGGAGGCGAGGGGGAACATGGTCCTTGGTTGGCGCCGATTCACGCTGGCCGCTTCGTTCGTGGCTCTTGTTGCGATCACCGCCCCTGCGCAGCAGCGCCCGCTGTTAACCGAGGACGTCGACATTATCAAACCCGGCGTCATCCGAATCGAGGCAGGGTTCGAGTTTCTTCAGGACCAGCGGTTTCCCCTGTCGGGATTGCGAGGCGACCTTACCAAAGTGATGGACACGCGGTTGAGCTTCGGCATGGCGTCCAACGTCGAACTCCAGATCGAGTGGACCGCATACAATCTTCTCTCCATCAATCGGCGCGAGCCGCCGCTCATCCCGCTCAATCTCGGATCAAACAGCTCCGACGCGACCGACGTCGGCGACGTGACGATCTGGATGAAGATGAAGCTCAGAAATGAATCCCGCACCCTCCCCGCGCTCGGGTTTCGCTTCGGGGCCCAGTTGCCCAATTCGAATCAGTCGCGGGGCATCGGCTCCAACACGACGAACTTTTACGCGATGATCACGGCCGGAAAGCAAGTAGGCGACGAGAAGCTCAGCATCTTTGGCAACCTGGGTCTCGGCATCCTTCAAGCCCCGCTCAAGGAGTTCACTCAAAACGACGTGTTGCTGTACGGACTCGCCGGCATCTATTCCGTGTCGGACCGGCTGAACATCGTAGGCGAAGTGAACGGCTTCCACTCGACGCGAAAACGCGCGCCGGTCGGCACCGAAGACTTTTCGGAAGGGCGAATCGGCGCTCAGTTGAGCGCGCTCGGCGTGCGGTGGAATGCAGCGGGCATCTTCGGGCTGTCGAAGCGCGCGCCGCGAACCGGCTTCGCATTCGGCGTCACCTATGATTGGAACGCCTTCTCACCGGTGAAATGAATCAGGAAACAAGGGGGGCGAGAATCGCCTCGTTCGAAGCGGAGGCTCCGGGAAGTTAGCCCGAAACGCGATTCGCGCCTCGCTGATCAACCTAAGAACCTGCCTTCAACCGCGATTTGATTAAGCCACGCAATACGAGTCTGGAACGCGATCACCGCGACGATCATCGCTAATTCGACCGCAATCAACGCCACGACCGGCCGCCATTTTGGTTTCGAGAAAGATGTCAGCGGCCAGACCGACCCGGCTAACAACAGAAGGAGCGACACCGGCGCGAGAATCATCGTCAGCGTCAACAACAACTGGATCGTCGACGCGGTGCTGGCCAACCCTGTGCTGGAAGGCGAAAACACCTGGATCAACTCAGACTCCGCCTCCCACAGCAGCACCACCGGGATGAGGGCAAGCCCGCCGCCTACGGCGAAGAACCAGGGCGACGGCGAAACCGTCGTCGTTGGCGCGATCGAGCGAATAACAGCCACTACGATCCCCGCGACTCCGCAGAGTATCGCAAGGTAGAGGGCGATGAGCACGGGGATGTTCGCCTCCGCGAGGCCGGCCGCCACCGCCGCGACGCCCGTCGATGCCGCTAACCTCATTGCTCGCATGACTCCGAAGACGAGTAGCGCACTGGCCGCACTCCCCACGGCGGGAATTGCGTACGACGCCGCTGGGATCAGCCGTGCAACGACCGAGACCTTCGAAGGGGTCGAGTCCTGATCGGTGGATAGAATTGAGAATGGCAATTGTTTGTCCTCCTGGTACAAGCGATTCGCCCGGTACCGGGGCGCCATCGGCCGCTCCTCAAACAGAAGCTCGAACTGCCACGTCGCCTACACGTGTTGATCCACCAGGATCGTGTTTCCATCCGGATCAACAATCACGAAGCTAGCCGGGCCAGTAGAGCTTTCGTCTGCTTCTGAAATCATGTTTACGCCACGAGCTTTGAGCTGGCGCTGCAACTCCCGAACGTCGGTGAACTCACTGAGTTGCTCAGCATCGCTATTCCAGCCCGGGTTGAAGGTGAGAATGTTCTTATCGAACATGCCTTGAAACAACCCAATAGCGTGGTCGCCATTCTTCATGATCAGCCAATTCTGCGATTGGTCTCCCGCGAAAACTGTAAAACCGAGCTTTTCGTAGAAGAGCTTCGACGCCTCGATGTCCTTTACCGCCAAGCTAACAGAAAAAGCTCCAAGTTCCATCGTTTCCTCCTACGTTGCGTTCCCGACGCATGACTTCAGCGTCACCGGGCCGCGCGTTGATACGATCACGATCAAGAAGTCAGGGAAGTAAGGGAAGCAGGACGGCGTAATGCGCACGGCTTCGCCCGGCTTCGGTGCGCGCAAAGTTAGACGCCGCTTCTCAGCGACACCTCTCGCTTAGCTTCATTGAATGCAACTTCCTCTAATTCCACCCTCTCTTTGATTACCCTTGCCAGCCAGTTTTGTACGTTCCTTTCTCGGTAGAGCTTCGCCAAGAATGCTGCGCGTGCCGCCAACTCGGCCGGTATTGACACGGAGGTCGGCTGGGATCTCCGAACGCGAATCGGCTTTGCCCAAGCCGAATTGTTATCAGCCTGCGATTCTACGATTCTATCAATCTCTTCTTCGCTAAGTTGTTTCTTTGTTCGCTTCTTCGTCGGTTTCATAAAGGCCATCCTGCGATTATTCGGACAACGGCCCGCACAACCGCGCCGCGTAGTTCGCGGATAGGGTGAATGCGGGAAGTTGTGTGCTCATTCTCGCCACCAAACAAGAGACCAGGTTGGGCGTGGCCTCCAGCCTATTCTACGCAAGATCAGAACAATGACGGAGCCAGCCAGGGCACCAACCGTGTCGGGAATCAGATCTCGCAAACGACAGTGTCCTTGACCGGTGACGCCTTGAGCGACTTCGACGAGCGCCCCCAATACAATTGTTATCGCTGCTGCCCAAGCGAACGCCGACCAGTTCCACGTACGAAATTGCGCGCTCGTCAGCGCGAAACCCAGTGCGAACAACACAATATGCGCGTAGTTACTCAGAGAGTGAATCGCAAGAGGGAAATCGAAGGTCATCTCGCATGGGTGAGGATCTAACTGGAAACCCGCTTTGGCGGGGAAATAGAGTAGACCCAGGGTTATGAAGGCAATATAGGCCCAGCGGACACCGCGGAGAGATAAAACAGCCAGTATTAATCTTACGACGGTAAGCAACCACATGCCTTTCCCTCGAACGCCCTCAAGGCACCCAACATGATGCCGTCTAAAAACGGTGGAACTCTACCGCCTTAGTACCGGTTGAGTCGAGGCCCTCGGGCAAGGAGTTCAACGATCAGCCGAGCTCCATGCCGAGATAAGCCAACACGCCGATGGGAACGCCCCAAGAAGCTCACTTCACCAACTCAACCGGTGTCAGTGACTCGCAACAAATCTGATCAAGCCGAATCGATCCAGACCGCCTTCGCGATGTTCTTCGCGACGGGCTCCGCGATTCTCTCGCTGAAGCGTTTCACGCTCAACGCCATCGGGATGACCGAGGGGTGTCGCCGCACTTGAAGGCCACAAGTCTGAGCGGCGAACCTCTATCTCTATCGGTTGCGCCCACCGCACAGGTGCGATACTTTTTGTTCGCTGATTATGGGAGAGCTGCTCCAATGAACGGACGTCAGGACAAGTCTAGACTCTCCGGTTTATTCCTCCGGTCACGGGTGAGATGGGCGGTGTTGACCGCCGTCCTGTCGCTCTTGAGTAATTTGAGTCCCGGTGAGTTGCGCGGGCCGCGGCCTCTAGACAGGCTCGCGGCTCCTGTTCTCCGTCCGGTAGAACTCGCCGATGAGGTCACCGCTGAGTTACGTGAGGACGTCGACGGACGCAACGAATGGTTCACTTTCCAGCGAACCTATCCGCTCGGCTTCATCCCGCCGGGTGCGCGTCGCCAAGCGTGGGAGCAGCGCATAGGCATTGAACACGAGACACTCGCGACACCGTCCGCGTCCGGGACATGGACCTCCGTTGGTCCGTCGCCGACAACCTCGGCTTTCATGAACACGTGGGGGCTTACAAGCGGGCGCGTCAACGCGGTAGCCGTTTCGCCCGCCGATTCGCAGACCGTTCTGGCCGGAAGCTCGACGGGCGGCATTTGGCGGTCGTCGAACGGAGGCGCCTCCTTTGTGCCGGTGAGCGATGATCAGGTCGACCTCGCAGTCGGCTCGCTTGCGTTCTCGAAGAGCAATCCTTCGATCGTCTATGCGGGAATGGGCGACACCAAACTCGGCTACCTCGGGACCGGCGTGCTGAAGTCGACCGACGCCGGGAGGTCGTGGACCCGCATCAGCAACAGCACTCTCCCGACCGTCGGCACCATCGCAAAGATCGAAGTCGATCCTATCAACGCGAACCGCGTGTACGTTGCTCAGTATTCGCAGCTTTCGGGGAACGTCGTCGTCTCCAGCGGCTTCTATCTTTCGACCGATGGCGGCGTGAACTGGACGAGAACCGTCACCGGTCTTCCTCGTGACATCGCGATAGATCCGGCGAACAGGCAAGTCGTCTACGCGGCGATGGCGCGAGTCGATCAAGCCAATCCGCCACAGCCGGCCGGCCTCTATCGTTCCGCCGACGCCGGGAACACCTGGTCGAACGTCTACGCTGCTCCCTACGATGAGAACCGGACTCGCGATGTGAGGGTTGCGGTGACGCCGGCTTCCAGCCAGATCATCTACGTTTACACTGGGGGAACAATCGGCGGTATCTTCGATGGCCGAGTCGTGGTGAGCACGGATGGGGGAGCGACTTGGACGAACCGCGGAGCGACGGGAGTGGACCTGGCTCAGTTCGGCTACAACACCTACATCTTCGCTGATCCGGTGACTCCGAACACGGTCTATATCGGCTCGCGCGACGTGTGGAAGAGCACGGACGGCGGCGTGTCGTGGACTAATCTGACGAGAAACTTCAACGACGTGAACTACACGCCGGGCATCGCGACGACGCATCCCGACCAGCACGCGTTCGCGTTCTCGCCCAACAATCCGAACGCGATTTATGTTGGCAACGACGGCGGGGTCTCGCGTTCGACAAACGGCGGCGCCACGTTTCAGTCGCTCAATGCTACGTTGTCGCTTACGCAGTTTGTCGGCATAGCGCTGCACCCGACTAATCGCGGCATCAGCTACGGCGGCACTCAGGACAACGGCACCCAACGTCGCCTCGACGGAGGGCGCTGGTCGGAATTCATCGCCGGGGACGGCGGTCGCGTAGTGATCAATCCGCTGTCTCCGAGCACCGTGCTGACGACCTACATTCGCGGCGCGATCTTCAGGTTTCAGGACGACGGGAGGTTTTTCGAGACGCAGGTGGCGTGGAACAGCACTTTCGGCGAACCGGACCCCGGCGGCCGAATCGCTTTTTACCCGCCCTTCACCGGTAATGGCATGGACAGCACGCTGTACTTTGGGACATGGCGATTGTTCACCAGCACGGACGTTGGCAATTCGTGGTCACCGCCGGGAGGCGAACTTGATCTGACCAGGGGCATCAACTCAAACGGCCGCGACGTGCTAACGGCCATCGGTGTCACCTCCATTAATCCAAACGTCATCTACACCGGATCGGCTCAGGGGCGCGCGATGGTGAGCACGGACGGCGGCCGCACGTGGAGGGATGCGACGAGCGGATTGCCGAATCGCTCGATCACCGGCATCACCGTTGACTCCTCCGATTCCGCGAGGGCCTACGTAACCGTTTCGGGATTCCTGGCTGGGCACGTCTTCAGGACCACCGACACGGGCGCGACGTGGACGGACGTCAGCTCGAATCTGCCGGACATCCCGGCTAACGCGCTGTTGATCGATCCTGTCAGCCCGAACACGCTTTATGTGGGAACCGACATAGGCGTGTTCCGGTCGGCCACTGATGGAGGGACTTGGCAGTCGTTCAATCGAGGCCTGCCGCCGGTAGTCATCCACGCGTTCGCGGCGCAAAGAGACGGGTTGATTCAATTGGCAAGCTACGGCCGCGGAGTTTACGAGATCGATGTAGGCGGCGATCGGCCCTCGATAGCTTCCGCGACGTGGAACGGGAAGAAGGCGCTCACGATCAGCGGAAGTCGATTCAGCAGCACGCCGAACGTCACGATCAACGGTACTGACCGGAGCGGCTATATCTTGAGCGCGACCGATGACCAGATCAAGCTGAGGGGCAAAGCCAAGAAGCTCGGGCTGGTGACGGGCGATAACACGATTCAAGTTCTGGATCCGAGCGGCGCGGGGTCGAATGTGTTCGTGATTAGACTTTGAGCGAGGCGCCCCTTCCTAAACCGGTTGGCGTCGGGGTCGTCCGGGCGCTCTTCGGCGTAGGTGAGCAACTGCGCGCAACCGCCGGGTTGATCGCAACATGGCTCAACAAGTATGGCAAGAACTGAAATGTCTCTGGAATCTGGTAACGTGCCGAGTGCGGCTTCGCCCGAGAACCAGAAGCCTATCGCTCGAATGCAGCGGAGCGGGCGCGGAAGATCTCGAGTGAGTTGGCTTTGAGCGTCAAGCAAGGAGAGGGTCTGGTTTGAGTTTGATGAGGTTCACCGTTTGATGACAGCAGGCGAACCGAAATTGTCAACAATATCAATCCCGCTAACCCTTTCTGCTCCCTTACGATCTTTGGGTCACAGTGTCCTTCACCCGTGATACAATGCCGTCCGAAAGGATCTGAAATGCAGGACAGCAGCCGCGTAAAGGAAGAGGCTAGAAAGCTGATCGACGCCCTCCCGGATGACGCAACTTGGGAGGACTTCACCCGCCTCGTGTTCGAGCGTCAGATGATCGAAGACGGAATCGCGGACCTCGAGGCAGGACGCTGTTGGACGAGTGATCAAATTCGTCAAAGGCTCGGTATCGTCTAAATGAAAGTCGTCTGGTCGGATCGGGCTCTCAAGACTCTTGCGGCAATTCACGCTCGGATATCAGCCGACTCAGAACAGCAGGCGCACCGAGTTATAGACCGGATACTCATGCGAGGCGATCAACTTGCGCTCTTCCCGTTGTCCGGGCGAGTTGTCCAGAGATTCAATCGCCCTAACATCCGCGAGATAGTCGAGAGCCCATATCGGATCGTCTACCGCGTTAAGAAGGAGGAGGTCGAAGTTATCGAGGTTTTCCACGGGGCTCGCCGACCTCCCCGGGACAAGACCCGGTAGAGAGGACGCTAGCTCCGCACTTGCTAGTCTTCGCGATTCTTCGGAGAATGGGGCTGGAGGTTTGTTTATGATACAGACAGTTGAAGCCATCATTGATCAGAATGGCAAGGTTCATTTGCTCGAAGCTGTGAATCTCACTGCGTCAAGGCGCGCGTTGGTAACTATTCTCGAAGAAGAGCCGGCTACAACGGTCTCCGAAACATCGCTCTTAACCGAAGCAGCTTTGGCCGAGGATTGGAATAAACCTGAGGAGGATACGGCGTGGTCACACCTACAGCCGCCGCAGTAATCCTCGTGCCCTTTCCGTTCTCAGATCTGTCACATTCAAAACTCCGTCCCGCAGTGTACTAGCTGATGCCGGTAAGAACGATTGGGTGCTGTGTCAGATCACGAGCAAGGCTTACGCCGATTCAAATGCAGTTGAGATCAAAGATGTGGCTTTCTCCAATGGCTCGTTACAGATGACAAGTTATGCTCGACCCGGAAAGCTGTTTACGGCAAACAGTAGTTTGATCGTGACCCAAGCAGCCGCCTTCAAGAAGGATGTGTTTGAGCAGATCGTGAATGCTGTGATAAAGATTCTTGCAGTCCGGCCTCTAGAGAGGGTTGGAGCGCGAGCTTTGCTATGACTAACATTTCGACAGGGGTTTGGAGCTAACGATGCTTCGTGTGGTCCTTTTAGCCGCTGCGTTCTTTTGCACGCAAGTCGTTTTTCATGGCTCCGCCGCCTCCGCCCATCAGGAGTCCAAGGTCTACATCTGCCCCATGCACCCCGAAGTGCAATCATCCACGCCCGGCAAGTGTCCGAAGTGCAAGATGAGCCTCGTGGTTCAACAGCCCCCGGCGGCGACGTCGCCCGAAGCGGCTGATGCTTACGTCTGTCCTATGCATCCGGAGATACGCAGCGGCTCGCCGGGTAAGTGCCCAAAGTGTGCGATGCCGCTCGTGCCCGCAATCCCGGCGATCGGCGATGATTTCGAGTTGATCGTCGAGTGCACGCCGCGAGCGCCCGTCCCCGGCGAGAAGGCGAAGCTGCGATTTGCCGTCTTTAATCCGAAGACCCGCGAGCAGGTTAAAGAGTTCGCCGTCATGCACGACAAGCTCTTCCACGTGTTCATCATCAGCCAGGACTTAACTCAGTTCCAGCACATCCATCCGAGGCTCGGCGATGACGGGAGTTTCACGGTCGAGGCTGTTCTTCCCGCGGCCGGCCGCTACAAGGTCTACTCGGACTTTTACCCTGTCGATGGTGCACCGCAGGTACTGCAAACCAGTATCGCGACGGCAGGCTACAAGAGCGACCTGCTGACGTCGGAGGCCCGGCTGACCCCCGATGCGACGGCCGCCAAGATCGTCACTGGGTCTAAGGTACCGCAGGATGAGGCCGACAAGCTCGGCGTCGTCTTCGACAGATTGAAACCGGGCGGCGCGAATGCGATGAAGGTCGAGTTGACAATCGAGCCCTACGAACTGATCGCCGGACGGCCCGCGACTTTGAAGTTCCACTTGACCGACGCAAAGAGCGGGGCGCCGGTTAAAGACCTCCTGCCGTACCTCTCAGCGTGGGGCCACACGCTGATCCTCAGCGAGGACCAGTCGGATTACGTTCACTCGCACCCCGAGGAGGTCGTACCCGCGACCGCCGACCTCAAGAAGGTTCGCGGCGGGCCCGACGTCACTTTCAACGCGTTCTTTCCCAGGCCGGGAGTTTATCGAATATGGACTCAGTTCCTGCGCGGCGACGCCATTGCGACCGCAGTGTTCACGGTGAAAGCCCGGCGGCTGTAGAGGGCGAGCTAGGAGCCTGTCGGAAAAATGCTGCGGGCGTCAGCCCGTAGTAGCTTACCAGTGACCTAACCGAAGTCGTGGACGCTTCAAATGCTGTGGACGAAAGCCCGTAGTTCCTTGCTACCAGCCTCCCTTTAGGTTGGTAGCAAGCTGCTCCGGGCTTACGCCCGCAGCATTCTCCCGACGATTTCCTAGCGGTCGCGGAGTTGGTGCTCTTTCAGGATGCACCGATCCATCACGACGCAGAGCCCCGCGTCGAGAGCTCTTCTCGCCGCAGCCTCGTCGATCACGCCTTCCTGCAACCAAACCCCGCGGGCGCCAAGTCGAATGGCTTCATCGACGTGGTGGCCGGCTTCCTCGCTGCGGCGAAAGATGTTGACCAGATCGATCTTCTGACCCACGTCGCCGAGCCGCGCGTAGGCTCTCTCGCCGAGGACCGATGTCTCGTTGGGGTTGATGGGAATCATTCGATAGCCGTGCGATTGCATGTAACTCGACACGCTATTGCTCGGCCGCGAAGGATCGGAAGAGAGCCCGACCACTGCGATCGTTTTCATCTCGCTCAAGATCGTCTCGATTGCTTCCAGACTGTTGATGTTCACGTCGCCCGCTCCCAGAGTACGTTCGCTAGTCCCGCAGCAGAGCAAGGTACTTTTCCGGAAACGTCGAAGGCCGGCCCTGCGGAGTCGTCAGCACATGCACGGTCTCGCCGACCGCGATCGATCCACCGCCGACGAGATCGATCTCGTAGCCGAATCGCGCTGTACGCCGAGTCAGATGGCTCAGGTGAGTGCGCACGACAAGTTCGTCCTCGTAGCGGGCGGGTATCCGGTACCGGCACTTAGCTTCGGCGACGATCAGGAACAAGCCCGTTTCACGCTCCATGTCGCGGTAGGAGAAGCCGCAGTCGTTGCAATACTGGCTCCGCCCGACCTCGAACCACACAAAGTAGTTCGCGTAGTAGGCGACGCCCATCTGATCGGTTTCGGCGTAGCGAACTCTTACGCGCGACTCGGCGATTCTCGCGGAGACCGTTGTTCTTTCTTTCGTCATCGGACTCGACTCTCTCGGCGTCGGCATCGCCGACTACCAGCCTGGAGGGGTGATTCTATCGAGAGGAATCAGAAACTCTCAAGCCGAGCGGCCTTGCTTCCTCGCTTGCAGCGCCCGATTCCCGCTCGCGGGCGAAGGCGCTCCAGCCGTGCGACCACTTCGGAACCAATCAGGCCCGCGATCGCGTAAGATAGTCTGGAGGCGCGCGGCGATAGTCATCATGTCAATTGAGAAGCTCGTCGAAGAGCGCATCAAAGAAGCCATTGCCGACGGCGAGTTCGACAACATCCCAGGCAAAGGCGAACCCCTCAACCTTGACTGGTACTTCAACATGCCCGAGGAGGTCCGGCTGTGCTATTCGATCCTGAAGAACAGCAACTTCGTTCCCGAAGAAGCTGGGTTGCTGAAGGAGATCGAGGCGCTCAGGTGTCAGCTCGATTCATGTTCGGATGAGAACGAGAGGGTGCAGATCAGAAGGTCGCTCAACGACAAGACCGTCAGCTTCAATATGCTATTGGAACGCCGCAGGAGCAGAAAGCCCCGCTAGCGGTCGTCACATTGGCCCTCGTGTTCGCGAGATTCGCAACAGGTTCCGCTCATACACGCGGCACGGCCTGACCATACGCGTCTAACAACCCACGAATGACGCATCTCGCCAGGCAGGATCGCTGTCCGCTCTCTACGATGACTCCAGCGGTGACCACTATCACAGCAGCTTGTGATGCGCGTCCTGGTTTCGACCAAGCCAACTCTCTATAGTGGCAACTGCAAAAGTATCGGCTAACCGGGATGGGTCGCAGCGCAAGCCCGCACGGCGATGAGGATCGACAAATACGAGGTAGTCGAAGAGATTGGGCGCGGGGGCATGGGTGCGGTCTATAAGGCACTCCACCCGCAGTTCAAGAAATACGTCGCGATCAAAGAGATTCGAAGCGACCTCGCGGGTAATCGAGACGTCCAGCGCCGGTTCGAACAGGAGGCCGAGCTGCTCGCGAGGCTTCCGCCGCACCCGAACATCGTGACCGTGCGCGATGCGCTGGTAGCCGACGGCCGGCTCTACCTCGTTCTGGATTTCATCGAGGGTACTACGCTCGCCGAGTTTGTCCAGGGAGGAGGTATCGAACCCGAGGCTGGCGCGCGGTTGATTGACCAGGTGCTCGCGGGATTGGAAGTGATCCACAGTCGCGGCATCGTGCACCGTGACCTGAAGGCGAGCAACATCCTCATCGATCGGGAGGGCACGGCCTACATCAGCGACTTTGGCATCGCGGCGTTCGTCGGCGGCGGAAGCAGGTCCAGGACGATGGCGACGGCGAAGTACGCCGCGCCCGAGCTAATCGACCCGAGTCTCGCGCGCGGCGCCACCGAGGAGCAGGCCGACATCTACAATGTCGGCATCGTCGCATACGAGATGCTGCTCGGCGCCGCGCGATTCCGAGAGGCGTTCCCGGAGATTTACAACGGTCCGCCTAACGCGATCGCGGAGCGGTGGCTTCGCTGGCACACGGACCTCGCGCGGCCCGCGCCGCGTTTGAACGACGTCGATCCCGCGATACCGAGGCCGCTGGGAGGAGTGATCGAACGGATGATGGCTAAAGACGTCAACGACAGATACCGAAAGGCGGGCGATGCCAGGCGAGACCTGGCCGCGTGGCTTGGGACCCTGAAAGACGCGCGTGGCCGCAGGTACGATTCGAACGCCGAGGATGCGACGATGCCGCTCGATCGGCTGCGTGCAGGAGGCGCTCGCAGTCCGCGACCCGCTCCTCCCCCGCCTGAGATTCCAACACAAGCCCCCCCTCCGGCAAGCAGAGAGCCGGCCAAAGCCGCGCCGCCGCCCGCCACCGCAAGCCGAGTCCCATGGTGGTTGTGGCTCGCAGGAGGCGGCGCTGCACTGCTCGTGATGGGATTCGTTCTCTTTTTCGTGTTGCTCAGAAACCCCGGCTTCTTGCTTGTGGTTCGCGGCGCCCCGGCTGGAAGCGACGTCTACATCGACAGCGTCCCGCGCGGCGTCACGCGGCCCGACGGAACGATCCGGGTCTCGACGCTCGAAGCCGGCAAGCGGCTCGTGCGCGTCTCGCATCTCGGCTACGCCGACTTCAACACAGCGGTCTCGGGCAAAGACGGAGAGATAAAATCGATCATCGCGGAAATGGCCGGCATTGAAACCAGGCCAACCATTCTATCCGAAATCGACTACAACGGCCCGATGATTCTCGTCCCGGCGGGCGACTTCATCATGGGAGACGACAATCATCAGCCCAACGAAAGGCCGGCACACAAGGTCGCGCTGCCCGATTTCTACATCGACAAGTTCGAAGTCACCAACGCGCAGTACAAGCGGTTCTGCGCCGAGACCGGCCGGCAGCTTCCGAGCAACCCGTTTTGGGACAATCAATACTTCGCAGAGAATCCCAACTCGCCGGTTGTTGGCGTCAACTGGCACGACGCGACGGCCTACGCGAAGTGGGTGGGCAAGCGGCTGCCGACCGAGCAGGAGTGGGAGAAAGCTGCTTCGTGGGGACCCGAAACACCCAGGAAGCGGCAGTGGCCGTGGGGCGACAATCCCGATCCGAGCCGCGTGAGTCTGGGCGTGGACAGGCCGCCTGCCGCCGGCCAACAACCTTCGAGCGTAAGCGCTTATGGCGTTCACGATCTCGCCGCCGGCGTCGCCGAGTGGGTGGAGTCGTTCTACCAGCCTTTCCCCGGCAATCAATCGGCTGATGCGAACTTCGGGACAAGGAATAGAGTCGTACGCGGCGGGCACTTCCGGAGCGCCATCGAGGACGTGCGCACCACGGCCCGATACTACAACCCGCCGGAGTTCACGTCGGTGGAAAAGAAAGAGCGGACTTGGCTGATCGGCTTTCGCTGCGCGGTGCCGGCCGACGATCCCAAGCTCCAGGCGATGCTGGCCGCTCGACGATAGGGCCTTGCGTGGTGGCACTCTTCGTCGCGCGGCCTTGTATGCCGCCGGCGCCGAAGGGGGGACGCCCACGCAGCAGGGACACCGGATAGTAGTGACAAGAAGAGAGGATTGAGTATGAAACCTCGATTATTCGCTCGCTGGCTAATTATAGCGGCGATCGGCGCTTTCTCGATTCAAACCGTCTTCGCCGCCCTCGCCGCAGCGCAAGCTGAGAAGCTCACCTGGGACAAGGACGTCGCGGTCAAGCGCGTGGCCAAGCCCGGCCGCAAACCGCTTCGTCCCCGTCCGAGGCTCGAGCTGACTCCGCTGCTGACGCTCGAATACCGGGTTATGAAACAGGCCGAAGACCTCACGCCGCAAGAGACCAATCCCGGAACCGTGTTCCACACCGGCGACCGTTTGCAGGTCAGGATAAAGCCAAACCAGAACGGCTACCTCTACATTATTCAGAGCACGGAAGGCGAGGACGGCCAGATCATCTTCCCGGACTCGCGCATCAACAACGGCAGAAACCTGGTCCCGAAGAACGAAGAGCACATCATCCCGTCGCATTGCGAGTCGCGATACGTCGACAGGATGGGCAACTGCTGGTTCTGGATGGAGCCGCCGTCCGGGCGCGAGATCTTCACCGTTATCTTCAGCCGCGACCTAATCACCGAACTGGACGAAGTGGCCGGCTCGGGAGGGACGGTGAGCCACCAGGTAATCAACCGCATGCGGGTGGAGTCCAGACAGATCATCAAACGCACCAGCCGTCCCAACCTTACTCCCGAGCAGGGAGGCGGGGCCGGCCGGTATCTCGTGTGGGTGACGAACACTAACAAAAGGGACAACGAAGAACTAATAACCGACGTCGTGCTCCTTCATAAGGAGCGGGAAGGGAGCAGCCAAAGATGAAGGCACTAATCAGATTCGCAATGATTTCGCTGGCAATCGCCGGATTGACATCGATTGTCGCCCTCACGCAGAAGGTGAGTGCGCAACGTGACACGAGCGGCGTTCGCACACGCGCGATCCGCATGAAGTACGAAACGGGCAAGGTCGACGGGATGCGCATAATCGTCTATCTGATGGACGGGGATAAAGCCCTCGCCGTTGACCCGAGCCGCTCATTCAAGAAGGGCGATCAGATCAAGATAGAGTTCGAGAGCAATTTCGACGGCTACGTCTACTTCGTGAACGTGGCGCCGAGCGGGAAGAGCGCAGTCATCTATCCTGACAGGAGGGCCGGCGAGACGAACAACATGATTCGCGAACGCCAGCGATATGTCCTGCCGCATTCGGCCCCGTTTGAATTCGATGAGGAGAAAGGGACGGAGGTGCTTCAAGTGATCATGTCGCGGCGCGCGGTCCCGTTGTTCGAAGACGCGATTCGCAACTCTCGCGGCGAACTTGGCACCACTGCTTCGACGGCGGCGGCCGAATTGATGGGCGTGGAATCGAAACGCTCAGGCATCGATACGGCGAACACCCAGAGAATCCTGCCGCCCGAAATGCGGGCCCGCAGCGTGAGGCTCGCTCCGGCGGGCAACAACGACGAGAAGGGCACGGTCATCGCCGTCCCCGATACCAAACTCAAACCGGGCGAGGTCGCGGTGTTCGAGATTCGGCTCCGGCATGTTTGACATCTCCCCGCAACGGCTGGACGCAATATGCGCAAAAGAGCGGCCGGGATGAACAGACGCAGACTTGCGAGTACTGCGGCGCTGGCGGTATGGGCTGCCGCGTTGCTCGTGGCGCCGGGCGGACGTGCGTCCTGGCAATCCCCCCTTCAGTCGACTGACAAGAAGTCCGAGTTGTCGGCTGAAGCAAGAGAACGCGTCCGTCAGGCCGTTGCCGCAGTTGGCCTGATTCTGGTTCGAAGGGACAGTGACGGTCAGGAGCGAGCATTTCGGCCCAGGGGATCCGCCGTCATCGTTCGCTCAGATGGCGTTGTCGTGACGAACTACCACGTGATCGCTGAAGACAGGGCGGACAGGTTGTACGACGAGATTTACTTCTCACTTCCTTCGAAACCGCCCTCGTCGGGTCAGGCTTCGAAATCCTATCGCCTTCAGGTCGTCGCGGTGAACAAGGCCCACGACCTCGCGTTGCTACAGGTCGCGTCCGCCGACGCCGCCGGCTTCCCGGCAATCGAGATCGGGGATTCTCGCGCAATCAAGCTGCTCGACGATCTGATCATCATAGGCTTTCCGGAGAAGGGCGGCGCAACCGTGACCGTCAACACTGCGTTGGTCGAGGGCACGGATCTGCTCGGCAATTGGATCAAGACCGACGGCCGCCTCATCCACGGCAACAGCGGCGGCGCGGCAGTCAACAGCGAGGGCAAGCTCATCGGCATCCCCACCAAAGTCCTCGCAGACCGCCAACCAGTAGACAAGGATGGCGACGGATTCCCCGACGATTACAAGTGGCTCGGCGCGGTTGGGTTTCTGCGGCCCGCTTACCTCGTCGACTCGATGCTCGCGCAACTTCGCGAGCAGGAGACGAGAGCTTCCTCAACTCCGCCATCGAAGAGCGACGAAACTCGCGCGGCTCCGACCGAAGCTGTGACCGCTGAACCCGCGCCGCCGGTCACCGTGCGAGGAATCGTCAAATCCGCCTCAGACGGAAAAACCATCGCCGGCGCGCGCGTGGGGCTTACCCTCCTCGGGAGTTTGGAGGTGACGGCGAACAATCTCCTGACGTGGGGAGGGACGAACGGCGATGGAGAGTTCGAGTTGAACAAACCCGTGCCGCCGGGCCGCTACACGCTGAAGGCAAAAGCCATCAGCTACGAGGCCTTCACCGCCGACGTGACAATCGATCAAAAGTCGGGTCCGCTGGTCATCGAGCTGCGCCCGTCACCTTAGGAGCACACCCGGTTTGAGATGAGAGATGACCGATACGCGGATAGTGATTCGATCACCCGGCGAGCCCGCACGCGAGATGAACCTCAGCGGCGACGCGACCATCGGCCGCGCGTTTGACAACTCGATCTGCATCGATGACTCGGGCGTCTCTCGCTATCACGCGGTAATTGATGAACGAGACGGCGACTTCTGGCTTTGCGACCTCGGCAGCCGAAACGGCACGACGGTTAACGGCGACCCGGTCAGTTCGGAGCGCAGACTCGAAGACGGCGACCTGATATCGGTCGGCGGCGTCGGAACCATCGAGTTTCACTGCGATGGCGCCGATCAACAGACTCAAGAGCCTGCCGCGCAATCAAGCTCTGGGTCCGCGACGCCGGCCGCGACTCTGCCTTCCCCCCCTTCCATTCCCTCCTCGGCCGGTCCATCGAAGAAACTGGTTGGTGCCGGCATCGCAGGGGGACTCGTAGTCGTAGTCGTCGCCGCCCTGCTGCTTGCTGGGATCTTCGGCTCCCGCTCGGCTCCCACCGCGCGCATCGTCAGTCCCCAGACCGGTGTCACGATACGCGGACCTGAGACGATCCGGGTCGACGCAACGGAGCCGAAGAAGATCGAGCGCATAATCTACCTTCTCGACGGCGTCGAGTTCGCGAGCGCGATGTTCCCGCCTTATGACGCGCGGTTGGATCCGGCCGAGGTCGACTCGATTCTCCGCCGCACGGGCAGCGCCAACCACATCCTGACTGCAACGATCGAAGACGAAGACGGCAACAAGAGCCCGCAACCCGACACGATCGTGTTGTCGTTCGACACGGGCGGCGCCGGCTCAGCAGACGGGTTAGCTATGAACGAAGGCGGTAGCGCAGACGCTGGGCCCGCGCTGTCCAATGAAGTCGACGTCGCAGCGCTATGCCGCAATCTGGCCGCCCAGATTTCCGGCAAGAGCTGGTACGCGTTCGACGGAGAATTCGCCGAGGAGGTACGGCGGCGGACCGGCGAATACCGGGTGAATTTCGTCGAGGACGGCCGCCGGTACCGCCGCGAGATCGGCAACGCTTTCAGCGCCAAAGGGCTGCCTCTTCCGCTTGGCTTCGTGACGGCCGCGTCGCAAAGCAAGTTCAAAGAGAGCGCGAGCGGCGCGGTTGAGTTGGGCTTCTGGCGGGTGCCGCGCCGGATTGCGGTCGAGCAGGGTTACGTCGCAGCGGACGAAGCCACAGCCGCGCTCGGCGATCCGAAACGCTCGGCGGAGATCGCCGCCGCATACATGAAGGAACTCATCAACGTGTTCGGCATGGATGAATTCATGTTCGCGATCGCCTGTTACGGGATGCCGATCCGCGAGGCCGCCCAGGTTCGCACGCGGATCGAGGAGAATGACCCTGGCGGATCAGTGCGGCGGAGCTTTTGGCGGCTGGCAAAGTCCGGTGTCGTGAGCCGCGAGGGAGCCGACCGCGTCGCGCGCTTCTTCGCGGCCGGGATCGTCGGCGAGAACCCGCGGCTGTTCGGGCTCAGCGGTGAACCTCTGTCCTCACTTTATTGATATGCTGGAAGTCACACTGACCATTCAATCCTCGGAGGGAACTCGCAAGGTCCCGGTGACCGGAGACCGGCTCACCGTCGGAAGAGGCGGCGCGGCCGATCTCAACATCGAAGACCGCGGCCTCTCTCGCATACACGCGAGCATCTACCGCGACGGCGACCGGGTCTGGATCGTCGACGAGGCATCAATAAACGGGACCTGGGTCAACGGCGCCCCTGTTGACTCCGCTGGGGCACCGCTCGCCGATGGAGACAAGATCAGCATAGGCGACTTCACGACGATATGGTTTGGAGTCTCGCCCGACAGTGAGTGCGCTGCCGAGCTTCGGGCGGAAACGGCGGCTCGCATGCCACGGTGGGCGATCATGACCGCCATCGCGCTCGCTGCCGCAGTTCTGATCGGCGTCCTGGGAATGGCATTGCTCAAGAAACGCTCCGACGGCCCGACTGATCTTCAGCGGGCCTCGCGCCGCGAACTTCCTGCCGACGTCTCTCACAACGAGGGGGACGAGAGTGTACAAGCACGGGCTGAGGACTGGACCGGCAATTCAAACTCCTCGTCCCCCGATGGGTCAAAGCCGGACTTGCGGAAGCTCTACAAGCAGATGACCGACGCCGAGCGAATCGAGTTCACCTATGAGCGCGCGCGCCACATCTCGCGAATGATGGGCAATCGCGAGTACCAGTTCACAGGGGACGTCGTGCCCTACATCAAGCACTACCTGGACGGCTACGCGCGCCGCGTGGGCAATAATGCGACCGCGCTCTGGGGCGAAGACCTGACTCGTCTGTTCGGCCGGGCCAGAGGGGTCGCCCCTACGATCATCCGGTCGTTCAACGCCGAGGGCGTGCCGGCGGTCGTGGGCCTCTACATCCCGATGATCGAGAGCGAGTATCGCGAGTGCCTGACGAGTCCGGTCGGGGCGAAGGGCCTGTTTCAATTCATGCCCGACACGGCGCGGGGCTACGGCGTTGACCCGGCGGACCGCTGCGACGTGGAGAAGATGGCGCCGGCTGCGGCGAAGTACATGAAACACCGAATCGCCGAGTTCGGAACCGATGCGATGAGCGTAGCGCTGGGCATCGCGGGCTACAACCGCAGCCCCGACTCCGTTCGGCGCGACCTGCACGATGTGTTGAACAGCGACAATAAAGAGCGGAGCTTCTGGACGCTCATCGCGAACTCGAACAAGCTCGACCGATTCTTCCAGAACGAGAACATCAAGTACGTGCCCAAGTTCTTCGCCGCCGCGATCGTCGGCGAGACACCGTGGGCATTCGGCCTTCAGATGAATTCGCTTTCGACTGAGACTCAATCTGACGCCACGCCGCTTCTTAAGTGACCTCGGGCAAGGGTGCGTGAGAAAACAGAAAGGGGAGATCGCTCGGCAGCCCGGAAGGCCGCAATGACAGAGCCACAGGTAACATTGGTACTTTCTGACGCGGCTGGCGGCCGACGTCGCATCGCCGTCTCCTCCAACCGCTTCACAATAGGCCGCGGCCCCGACAACGACCTCGCCGTGGACGACCCCGCGCTCTCGCGACGCCACGCCGTGATCGAAACGTTTGACGGCGTGGTTCAGGTATCGGATTGCGGCTCGAGGAACGGGACTTCCGTCAACGGCATTCCGGTCTCCGATGCGGCGGTTCTCAGAGACGGCGACGCGATCACGCTCGGCGAGACCTGCGTCATCACGGTGTGCATAAGTGGGAGGCCCGACGCGACCGTCACTGGCGCGCCCGGTAAACAGCGTGAGAAATTGGACAGCGGTAACGCGTCAAGCGCTTCGGCCAACCCGTTGCTCAATCCGGCCATCATCGCCATAACAGCGGTGACGATCGTGCTCGCGTCGGCGCTGACGGTCGCCTTGCTGGTGGGTGATGGCAGAAAACAAACGCCGCTACCCCGCGATTCAACGTCCCGCACGACGAACGACGCTGCCGACGCACAAGTGCCCGCCGGTATTTCAGACGAAGATGCCGCCGTTGAGCGCGACCCGATTTCGATTGAGCAGATCGAAAAGGCCGCCGCGCAGGTGATGCGCCGGGTGAGCAGCGACGACCGGTCCTATGTCTTCCCCCCCGGCGCTACCCGTGCCGTCGTTGACATAAAACAAAAGGTCAACGAGTATAGAACTTCGTCGGCGCTCTCAGGCGCGCTTGGCTCTCTCACCGAGCGGGGCTCCCAGATAGCAGCCGAGGCGCGGCGCGAGGGAGTGGAGCCCTACCTGCTGGCTTACATTTCATTGGCCGAAACAGATGGCGGCCGAGCTCGATCCGACCCCGTGGCAACCGCTCGAGAGGTTTTGCCTCGGCTCAAGTCGCTGAGGGCGACCTTTGGAACGGAGCTGGCGGATAAGAGCCTTATCGTAGTCGCGGCGTACAAGATTGGCGGCGAGACCAGGCGGTCTCATCCGTTGCTCGCGACGATGCGGCGCGTTGTGAAGGACCCGCAAACCGAGCGGAATGTGTGGTACCTGCACGAGCACGGCGGCCTCGACGATGAGGTCTACAACTTCGTCGTGAGGTTTCTGGCGCTTGGGATCATCGCTCAGAACCCGCGTCAGTTCGGAGTTGCGGCGGCCCCGATTGCTTTTTGAGTGATACATCGTAGGAGATAGAAAGACAATGCGATTCCCCAGGACGAAATGCGTCGTTATGGCGGGCGCAGTGCTGCTCGCCCTCGCGGCGCACACCGAAGCTCAGCAGGCCGGCGCTCAAGCCGAGCAGTGGGCCCTGTTGATCGGGGTAAGCGACTACCCCGGTGACATTCAAGACCTTCGGTTCGCGCGTAACGACGCGCGGGCCGTCAAGGACCTGCTCTTATCGGCGGGCGGCGTCCGCGAGGACCACATCCGCCTTCTGACTGACGACGGCGCAGGCGAGGCGAAGGCTACGAAACAGAATATCTTCGCCGCTGTCGATCAATACCTGGCGCCGAGAGTCCGGCACGGCGATCAGGTCATTGTCTTTCTCGCCGGTCACGGAATTGTGCGAGGACTCGGGGCGCAGGCGCGGTGTTATTTCCTTCCCGCGGACGTGGATGCTCAGTCCAAGGACTCGACCGAGCGAACGGGCATCGAAATCGAGGAGCTTGCCCGCAAAGTCGGAGCATTGAAGGCATCGCAGTTCACGATCTTTGTGGACACGTGCCGCGAGGATCCTTTTCCCGGCCGTGGAATCAAAGGCAACACGATGACCGATGTGATGAGTCGGGGACTGCGCGTCACCGCCGGCCCGGCTCAAACAGCGCGAGTCGAGCCGCCGACTTCGGTCATCTTCTATTCCTGCCAGATCGGCGAGCGAGCCTACGAAGATCCCACCCTCGAGCATGGCATCTTCACTTACTTCATCCTGCGCGGCATACGCGAACTGGCGAGCCGGCCGGATGGCCGCGTGGAAGCGGGACAACTCGCCGAGTACCTGCGAACGAACGTGCGGAAGTGGGCCGACGAGGCGAGCCGGCGAACCAAGTTCGCAATGGAACAGACGCCGACGATGTCGGCGACCGAGGTCCGAGGACCGATCGTCGTTGTCCGCGTGACCCCGTTTGCGGCGAGCCTGCCGCCCGCGCCGCGCAATGCAACGCTTACGCTGGTCACCTCGCCCGAGGGCGCGGCGTTGTCGCTCAACGGCCAGGCGATGGGAAATGGCCCACTTCAAAAAGAACTTGCCGCTGGTCAATACACGGTGAGGGCGGCGCACCCGGGATTTCAGCCTATTGAAACTAAGATCGAGGTGCTCGCGGGGTACGGACAGGAATTCACAATCAGGTTGACACCCGCGAAGGCGAATCTCAGCTACGATAAAGGCGTTCAATTCGAGGCGCAGGCATTGTGGCCGCAGGCGATTGCAAGCTACGAGCAGGCCCTGCGCGAGGACCCCGGCCTGGTCGCGGCTTATGACCGCCTGACCGATGCCTATATTCAAAGCCATCGGTATCGCGACGCCGCTGACCTGATGACGATCGCGGCTCAGAAGCTCCCCAATGACGCTTCAGTGCTGGCTCGCTACTCGCGCGCGTTGAGCGCCTGGGCCAGGGTTGACGAGGCGCAGGATGTATCGGCCAATCCCCGGCCCGACAAAGCAATCAAACAGAAGTCTGCTCGCAAAGAAGCCGTGCGGGTTGGTGAGTTGGCTACTCAAAAGGATCCGAGCCTTGCGGCGGCCCACATCGCTCTAGGTTTTGCGTTCGTTCTCGAGGAATCGGACCGGCCGAAAGCGTTGGCGGCATTCGTCCGTGGCTCGGTTGCTGCGCCCGGCGACCCCGAAGCCTACTTCGGCATTGGATATACACACCGCTTGATGAAGCAGTACCAACAGGCGGTTCCCCAGTTGAAAAAGGCTACGGAGCTGCGGCCGGACTACTACGAGGCGCGACGCGAGCTGGCATATTGCTATCACGCGCTGGGAGACAGGGATCGCGCCATTCAGCAGTATGAGGTCGCGTCGGCGAATCGCGGCAAGACCGACGACTCAGGCGAGATGGCCGGGAACAATTTAGCCCTATCGGCGCTCTATACGCAGAAGGGCCAGGAGACTAGCGGCGAAGAGAGCAAGGCGTACACGCAAGCCGGGGAGGGCTACGAGAGCGACGCGCGAGAACTTGACCCGACGATGAAAGCGGCTCTCAAGGTGCTGACGGATGCCGGCGTTTCGTCGCGAATTCAAAACTACCTGCCGTCGGAACTTCGCCAAACGCTAGACGAACTGGTCAGTCCGGGCAAGTTCAGGATTCCGGTGTCGAGACCGAAATGGCCGTGATTCAGGCCCGACTTAGACTTCGAAATGACGAGCGCCTCCTACTACGTCCTAGGAGCCTGTCGGAATAACGAGGCGCTTCAACGTAGTAACGAATTCATTCGTTCGGTTTGTTGAGGAATACGCGTCTCGCCAACGTGGGACGAATGAATTCGTTACTACGGGGGGTTCTTGCGACTGACTCGCGATTCCGCAGCACCAGCGTCTACCTTCCATTTCAGCCCGCCGTTAGCGAACACGTGACCGTTGTCACGCGTTCCTGTGTCGTGGGTCACGGAATGCGTACCTGCAAGTCCCTATAATTTATCGCGCCGGAAGCCCGGCATGTTGAAGGTTGGCCGACGGCTTCATTGAGTGAAGAAACCGCCGGCGTGTTTTGTTTTCGTCTCACACAGGTCGTTCTGGTCCCGGACCAAGCGCCACTCTGCCAAATCGGCGTTCCTCCAAGACGGAGCCGACTATGAGCCGCTACCGCAAGATCCTCTGGGATGAGGGCATGCTTCTAACCCCTCATCACTTCCAGCAGTGGGACAATTACCACGAGGAGCTGCTCAACGCACGTCTGTCTTCGCTTGCGCCTTACGAGTGGGGCATCCTCGACCTCCAAGTCAATCGGGAGGCGGTCGCCAACGGTTTCTTCGAGTTGCTGCGCTGCAACGCCGTCATGCCGGATGGGTTGCTGGTTAGCATACCTCAGACCGATCCCGCTCCGAGCGCCCGGCCGGTCGAGGGTCACTTCGATCCTGCCGCCGACCGCCTCGACGTTCACCTCGCGGTCCCTGCCCGCCGAGTCGGTGCAATCAACTTTCAGTTGAACGGTTCGGACGGGGGCGCAATGGTCCGCTACGCCCTTGACGCCGGAGCGATGCCCGACGAAACGACCGGCGATAATGAAAGGCAGATTGGATACGCGCGCGGGAACCTGCGCTTGCTGTTCGGCGATGAGATGCGCGAGGGGTACAGCTCGATCAAGATAGCCGAGTTGGAGCGGACGCCGACCGGACAACTCACGCTGTCGGAGAACTGGATTCCGCCGGCCCTCAACGTTGGGGCATCTACGTGGCTTGTGAACCTGCTCCGGCAATTGGTCGAAATACTCATCACCAAGAGCGGCACGCTCAGCGAGCAGCGCCGCCAGCGCGCGCCGTCCCTGGCGGATCTGACCACCTCCGAGGTTGCGGTCTTCTGGTTGTTGCACACGGTCAATTCGGCGATCCCCCATCTTGCTCATCTGTTCCGGACTCGCGTTGTTCATCCCGAACGGCTCTACACGCGGATGGCGGAGCTTGCGGGCGAGTTGATGACCTTCGTGAGCGAGCGCCATCCGAAAGACATAGTGCGCTACGACCACACCGACCTTTACACCACCTTCAGCCAGCTTGGCGCGGAAATCCGCGAGTTGCTCGAGACGGTCATCCCGACCAGATGCGTGGCCATACCGCTCGAGAACGTGCGCAAGTCGCTCTACCTCGGCCGCGTGCTGGATGAGCAACTGCTCAAAGAGGCGACCTTCTTCCTGGGTGCGCGAGCGCAGATGCCCGAGGGCCGGCTGATAGAACTGGTGCCTCGAATAATCAAGATAGCTGCGCGCGACGTGATCGATGCAGTGGTCGCGTCGGCCTTGCCCGGCGTGACCCTCACCCACGCTTCCCCGGCGCCCGCGCCGATTCCGGTTCGCGTGGGATTCCATTACTTCGGGCTCGACAGTGTCGGGCCGTACTGGGACACGATTCGCGGATCGAAGACCATCGCGATCTACGTGCCGGACGAATTCCCTGACGTGAAGCTCGAGCTCTACGCGATCAAGCCTTGAGCGCACGCGGCGTCTCGTTGCCGTGTTATTCCGGTGTTTTCCGGGCAGCCCGTGTTTACGGTGTCAAACGATGCAGGCGACTATTTCACGAAGACCAGTTGAAACCCGAAGCCGGACGCGATCAGACAACGGCCTGGTCAGCCTGGCCACGCCCGTGCTCGAAGAGATCATGCGAGTGAAGGCGGGACTCGTCACGCCCTCGATCGGCCTCCGAAGCACGATCGACGGCATGCTCAAGGAAGTCGAAGAGCGTGGCGATCAGATCGGTTACAAGGACCGCCAGCTTCAAACCGTGAAATTCGTGCTCGCGGCGTTTGTCGACGAGACCGTGCTTATAGCCGACTTTCCGCTGCGCGAGGAATGGGAGAAGTACCCGCTGCAGCTCGAGTACGTAGGCGAGCAACTGGCGGGACTGACCTTCTTTGAGCGGCTCGACGAGATGATGAAATCCGGCGGTGATGAGGCCGACGCCGACGTGATCGAGGTCTGCTACCTGTGTCTGCTGCTCGGCTATAGGGGCAAGTACAACATCTACTACGAGGACCAGGTGAAGGGCGTCATCGAGAACGTCGCCGATCACCTGCGCCGCGCGGGCCGGTTGCGAGGCGGCGGGCTTTCGCCCCATTGGAAGGTGACCGACCAGCCTGAGCCGCCTACCGATCCAGGTTTGCCGGGATGGGCGAAGCTGGGCGGAGGCACGGCTCTCGCGCTGGTCGTGTTGATTTATATGATCCTGAGTTTCCTGCTCAGCTCCGAGTTGAACGCGGCGAAGGAGAGATTGCTTCGGTAGTCACTGGTCAGTTGTCCGTCGCCGGTGGTCAGCCGTCACGCCGGACCACGAACCACGGACCAGGAACCACTTTATGTCACACTGGCAGCAACTCAGATACACGCTCGGCATATCGTTCCTGCTGTCCTTCTACGCGATCGCCGGGCTGATCGTCTATTACGCCGGGCCGGCGCTGGGGCTGAGCCTCGGCTTTCAGATAGTCCTGATTGCGCTGATACTGCTGACCTGGCCCTTCGCGATCCTGATCAACCGCCTCCGCAAGAAGGGGCAAGCGGGAAAGACCGACGCCTCACAGCCCGGTGCGCAACAGGCCACAACTCCCGCCGCGCCATCGCGGGCCTACGATGAACTGACCCGCAGCGCGGAAGAGGCCGTCAGATGGCTGCGCAGTTCGAAGCTCGCCGCGAAGTCGGGCGATCAAGTCTACGGCCTTCCGTGGTTTCTCGTCGCCGGCCCGCCCGCGAGCGGCAAGACATCGCTGCTTCTCTCGGCGAGTCTCGATTTCCAGGCCCTCCCAAGCCAGCGCCACCGCGAGCAGAACCTCATTCGCCCGACGCGAGATTGCGAGTGGCGAGTGACGGACTCCGCCGTGCTGCTCGACACCGCCGGCCGCTACCAGACCGAAGGCCCGGACCAGGATGAGTGGGCGGCCTTGATCGAAACCGCCAAGAAGCATCGAAAGTCCCGCCCGCTCGACGGCATGCTGATCGTCGTCAACGCGGCTCGCGTGCTCGGCTCAAGCGAGGCCGACATCGAACAGCAGGCCAAGCTGCTGCGCGCGCGGCTCGACGACGTGATCCGGCGATCGCAGACTCGCTTCCCTGTTTATCTGGTCTTCACCCACCTCGACGCGCTCGAAGGGTTCGACGACTTCTTCTCGGCGTTCAACCGCGCGGAACGGGCTCAGGTGTGGGGCGCGACGATCCCGCTCGAGCAGTCGCAAAACGCGCACGCGCTGTTCGACGTCGAGTTCGACTACCTCTGCGAAGCGCTGATGCGGCGCAGGCTCATGAGGCTCGCCGCGCCCGCCCCGCCCGGCGAGCAGTTGCGAGTTTTCGACTTCCCGCTTTACCTGGCGGATACACGACGAAAGCTGGGGCTGTTCACCTCGGCGCTGTTCAGGCCCAACCCGTTCAGCGAGAAGCCGCTGCTGCGCGGCTTCTACTTCACGAGCAGCGGGACCGGCAACGGCGTCGAGTCGCGCCCGGCAGCGGCGTCCGCCGACGATGGCGGCGATCAGGTCAAAGTGGCCGGCGCAGGTTACTTCACCGAGCACCTGTTCAAAGACGTGCTGATGCGCGACAAAGATCTGGCCGCGTTCTTCCAGGCCGGCAAGAAGAACCCGCATCAGGTCCGCGATCTGCTGCTCGGCGTCGCGATGGCGGCGATGTTCCTGATCGCCATCGGCATGATTGCGTCATTCATCGGCAACCGAACGCTCGTCGCCGAAGCGCTCGATCGAGGCAAACGCGTCGACGAGATCACCCGCGCCGACGCCGGCAAAGACCCGGGCAAGAAGGACTCGGCGGCGCGCCGCGTTCAACTGGAAGCCGTCGAGGAACTGCGCAAGACGCTCGGCGAGCTTGATGAGTACGACCGGAACTCGCCGCCGATGTACCTGAGGTTCGGGCTGTATGCTGGCAACGAGGTCAATCCATACGCGCGCGCGATGTACTTCGATTCCGTCGCTCGCGACTTCTTCAAGCCCGCCATCGCCGCCATGGAGCAGGACCTTCGCACGTTCACCGCGAAGTCCGCGGCAGCCGAAGCGAACCCCGGCCTCAGCCAGGAAACCGACCTCGGCCGTAACTACGATCTGCTGAAGGCCTACTTGATGTTGTCCAACCCCGACAAGGTCGAACCGGCGTTCCTGGCCAACCTGTTGGCCGATTACTGGAGGCGATCCGCCCCGATCGATATGGAACTCGTCGCTGAAGAGCAGTTGAAGTTCTTCGCGCATCAGGCGGGCCGCGACGACGCGCCTGCCTATAAGCCTGACGACAAGCTCGTCGCCGAAACGCGCCACCGTCTCACCGCCTATCCGCCCGTCAACCGATTCTTCAAACGCATCACCAGCGAAATCGACCTGAAGGTCGCTCCGGTCACGCTCGAAGGCGTCGTTCAGGACCGCGGACGCGGCGTGCTCGCCGGGTCCTACTCCGTGCCTGGGAGTTTCACCATCACCGGCTATCGCGAGTACTGGGGCGACGCGATGGGATCGGCCGCCGAAGAGATCAGCAAGGATGATTGGGTGATGGGTCCGCAAGGCACGGCGTCGAAAGATCAGACCGCCGATCTTGGCAAACTCCAGTCGATGTACTTTCGCGAGTACACCGCCCAATGGCAACGGTTCATCAAAGGCATCAGCGTGCGGCCCTTCCGCACCAGAGACGACGCGATCGAAGCGCTCAAGGTTTTGTCGGGAAGTAACTCGCCGGTCGAGTTGTTGATGGTCGAGCTGGACCGCAACACGAACCTCGGCGCTGCTCCGAGCGGCGGCGGCGTGATCGCCTGGATCAAGGGGCTGTTCTCGAGCAAGAAGGAGAATGTCGGAGGCACAACCGAGGTCGAGAAGGAATTCAGGCCGGTCTTTTCTTTCGTCGCCGCCGAAGACAAGAAGGAGAGCGCGCCGATGTCGCAGTACCGCGCGACGCTCCGCCGCGTTCTCGACGCGCTCGAAAGCCGCTCCGAGGACCAGTTGGCGCAAACCGCGAAGGCACTGCTGACCGGCAAAGACGAGATAGGGCTACAGAAGGCCGAGCAGGAAGTCTCGGGACTCGTGGATTCATTCAAGACCGCTGCCTCAAGCGACGTGGCCAAGCTGCTCAAACAGCCTCTCTCAAATGTCCGCGCGATGTTCTATGGCGGGGGCTACGAACAGATAGAGCGGAGCTGGCGCGAGCAGGTTTATCCGAAAGCGCATGCGCTCGAATCGGGCTTCCCGTTTACCGACACTTCCTCGGCAACTCCCGTGACCGACCTCGGCCGTTTCCTCAACCCTGTGAACGGGCAGATTACGACCTTCTTCAATGAGCGGCTCGCGACTTCGTTCGACGATGCGCAGGGACAGTGGAAACTGAAGGAATCGGGCGCGGTGAAACTCTCGGACAGCTTCGTGAACTACCTGAACGGCACGCGGCGGCTGCGCGACGCGCTGTTTCCAAACGGCGGCCAGCAACCCGAAGTCGGCTATGAAATAACGCTCCAGCCCGTGCCGGGCGCCGACGTCGTGATCGAAGTTGACGGCAACAGGGTCGAGACGCGGGGCACCTCGCCGCAATCGTCGAAGTTCATCTGGCCGGCTCGCGCCGGAGCCTCCGGTGCGAGGATCACGGTGATTCAAAGCGGCGGGCAGTCGTCCGAAAGAACCTTCCCGGGTGAGTGGGGGCTCTTCCAGATGTTCGCGGCAGGCGGTCCAAATAAGATCGCCGAGAACCAGTATCAGGTGGCGTGGAACGTAGGCACGGCGACTGTGCGGGCGACGCTGAGGCCGGCGAGCGCGACCAACCCATTCGAGCGCAGATTGTTCACCGCTCTGCGCGCTCCGCAAAGCCCGAATTAGAAACGGCTCTTTGGGAGGCAAGCAACCGATGGAGATCGACCATAGAGACGGAGCCAGCACCGCAAGCGCCGAACACTCCTCTACGCATTCTCGGCGTTCTTTGCGTCTCCGCGGTGAAGCATCTCCCTACAAGGAGGAACGATGGAATCAGCGATAGGAAGAGCGATGGCAGCGGCAAAAGACCTGCTCGATGCCGGCAACCTGCAAGGCGCGATCGACCAGATGACCAGCGAGGTCAAATCGAACCCACTCGACGCGCAGCGGCGGGTATTCCTGTTCGAGCTGCTTTGCTTCGCAGGGGATTTCGACCGCGCCGAGCGCCAGCTCGGCGTGATCGGCAACCAGAGCGTCAAGGCGGAAGTAGGCGTTCAGGTCTACCACAACAACATCAAAGCCGAACGCGAGCGGCGGCGACTCTTCTCGGATGGGCTCCAACCGCATTTCCTCTCCGAGCCTCCCGCCTACGTCGATCGGCATCTCGATGCGATCAACCGGTTGCGCGAGGGCAACTTCGCCGAGGCTCGCGCGCTGCTCGATCGGGCCGAAGAAGAGCGGCCGGCGCTTGGCGGCAAACTGAATGGCGTGGAGTTTCAGGATTTCAGGGACTACGACGATTTCGTCGGCCCGGTGCTCGAACTGATCGTGCGCAACGAGTACGTCTGGCTCCCCTTCGAGCAGATCAAACGAGTAGAGATGAGCGCGCCGAAACAGCTCCGCGACTTGTTGTGGGCGCCGGCGCGCATCGAGGCGGCCGACGGCACGATCGGCGAGGTCTTCATTCCGGCACTCTACACGAATTCGAGCGAGCACTCAGACGATCAAGTGAGGCTCGGCCGAATGACGGACTGGCGTGAGCTTGGCGAGGACTTGTGTACGGGGGCGGGGTTACGTCTGTTCCTCGTCGACGGCGAGGACAAGGCGCTGCTCGGAGTGAGATCGGTCGAATTCAATGCGGACGCAGAATCGTCAGCCGCGTGATGGGACCGAGCGACGTCGGGCTCGCGTCTGAGGAACGGATCCGGGAGCAGACACAAAGGAGGTGACTCACAATGTCGTCAGCAGCAGTAACAGCTACCGCGCCGGCGGCGATCGTTGACGTCGATGCGTTGCTCGCGCCGATCGCGGGCCAGAGTCCCGCCGGCGAGAGCCTTCAGTACTCCGGGCTGCACGATGAGATCCGGGAGGCGCGCCGCGCCGACGACGACCTCGCGCAGGGCGATTGGAAGCGCGAGCTGAAGGCCGCCGACTGGCATCAAGTCAAGAGCCTCGCAACCGACGCGCTCGCCAACCGCACAAAGGACCTTCAGGTGTGCGCGTGGCTGGCGGAAGCGCTGGTGAAGCTCCACGGCCTTGCCGGGCTGCGCGACGGACTTCACTTGATGCGGGGGCTTCACGAGCGGTTCTGGGACAACCTCTATCCCGAGATCGACGAAGGCGACCTCGAAGCGCGCGCCAACTCGCTTGCGTGGATGGACCGGCAGCTCGCGATTGCCATCAAGGACGTGGTGATAACGAAATCCGCGGCGGGCGTCGATCGCACGTTCCTCGACTGGCAGGCCTCGAAGGACTTCGACATCGCCGAGAACGCCGAGCTGTCCGGCGCCGACCTCGAACGGGCCGAGGCGTTGAGAGCCCGCGCACAGGAAGAGGGTAAGGTAACGGGCGAGGAGTGGCGCAAGGCGAAGAACGCGACTCGCCGCGCCTTCTACGAGGAGACGTGGGCCGCCGTCAGTCAATGCTGGGACGAGTTTCGCGCTCTTGAACGCGTCGTCGATGAAAAATTCGACCGGCAGGCGCCGAGCTTGAGCGATCTCAAGAAATCGCTCGATGAGTTTCGGACGCTCATCGACAAGGTCGTCAAGGAGAAGCGCCTGCTCGAGCCCGACCCCTCGGATGCTCTGTCATCGGGCGAAGCGGGAGACGGTCAAGCAACCGGCGGAGCCGTGCCTGGCGCGGCAACCGGACCGATTCAAACCCGGCAAGACGCGCTCCGAAGGCTTGCGGAGGTTGCCCAGTATTTTCGCGCTACCGAGCCGCACAGCCCGGTTTCATATCTGGTTCAGCGCGCGATCAAGTGGGGCGAGATGCCGTTGGAAACGTGGCTTCAGGACGTCATCAAGGACGACGGCGTGCTGAGTAATCTGCGTGAGACGCTCGGAATGAAAGGCGGTTCTGACGGCGGAGGGAACCGGGAGTGGTGATGGGACTGATCAAGATCGAAGTGAACGAAGGATGGGGGAATCCTGTACGTGCGTCACCTCCGTGACCGCCCCGCTTGGCCCCGTTGTCGGTGGCTACAAGCGCGGGTGACAAGCGGGCCGCGCGCGGCGGAGGGACTTTCCGTGTGCCTTCGTCGCTTTCTTCAAGACCGGTGTAACAAATCACAACGAGGCGTGCGCCAGTCTGGGTCAAACAAGAAAGGAGTGAGCATTCATGCCTAAGAAAGAAAGCGTGCAACAAAAGCTCAGTCGAGTGCGCCCGCCGCGCGTGCACATAACCTACGACGTGGAGATCGGCGGCGCAATCGAGTTGAAGGAGATTCCGTTCGTGGTCGGGGTGCTGGGTGACTTCACCGGCAAGCCCGCCGAGCCGCTGCCTCGAATCAAAGAACGCAAGTTCGTCGAGATCGACCGCGACAACTTCAATCAGGTTCTCGCCGGAGTGAAGCCGCGGCTTGCTTTCAACGTCGATAACAAGCTCAGCGGCGAGGCCAGCAAGCTGGGCATCGAATTGAAGTTCAACAGCATTGAAGACTTCGAGCCCGACAACCTCGCCCAGCAGGTCGAACCCCTTCGCAAGCTGGTCGAGGCGCGGAAACGGCTGTCCGACTTGCGGTCGAAGATGGACGGAAACGAGAAGCTCGAAACACTTCTGCTTGACATCATCCAAAGCTCCGGCGCGCAGAAACAGCTCAGCGATGCGCTGGGACTCGGCGCTGCCGCCAAGCCCGGTGATGGGAAGGAGGAATAACATGGCCAAGGAAAAGACTGAAAAGGCATCCGCTGCAATTCAGGAAAAAGAGGTCGAGGGCGATCTGCTGACCCGGATACTCGATGAAGGCCGGCTCGGCCGCGACGACGTCCAAGCCGCGCGCGCCAAGGACATGATCGCCGAGTTCGTGCAGTCATGCATGGAAGGCCAGATGGTCCTCACCCGCGACGTCGAGACCTCGATCAACGCCCGCATCGCAGAGATCGACCGGCTGTGTTCCGCGCAGCTCAACGCGATCATGCACCACGAGGAGTTCCAGGCTCTCGAAGGCTCCTGGCGCGGACTTCACCATCTGGTCTTTGAGACCGAGACCAGCCCGCTGCTCAAGATCCGCGTGATGAACGCGACCAAGAAGGAGCTGCTGAAGGATCTCGAAAAGGCGATTGAGTTCGATCAGTCGGCCATGTTCAAGAAGATCTACGAAGAGGAGTTCGGGACTTTCGGCGGCGCGCCTTTCGGCTGTCTCATCGGCGACTACGAGTTCAGCAATCACCCGCAAGACCAGTTGCTGCTCGAAAAGGTCGCGCAGGTGGCGGCCGGCGCGCACGCGCCGTTCATCTCGGCCGCTTCGCCCGAGCTATTTGGCTGGGACACGTATTCGGACCTGACCGAAGTTCGCGACCTGGCCAAGATCTTCGACCGCACCGAGTACCTGAAGTGGCGTTCGTTCCGGGATTCCGACGACTCGCGCTACGTCGGTCTGTGCCTCCCGCACACGCTGATGCGGCTGCCCTACGGCGAGGACTCTTCTCCGACCGAGACGTTCAAATTCGAGGAGGACGTCGACGGCACCGACAGCAAGAAGTACCTGTGGGGCAACGCGGCGTACTCGTTCGGCACCAGGCTGACCGAGGCGTTTGCGATGTACAACTGGTGCGTTGCGGTGCGGGGCGTCGAAGGCGGCGGGCTCGTGCAGGGGCTTCCGTATCACACCTTCAAGACCGATGAGGGCGAGGTTGCAATGAAGTGCCCGACCGAAATCGCCATCACCGACCGGCGTGAGAAGGAGTTCTCGGACCTCGGATTCATGCCGCTGGTCCACTGCAAGAACACCGACTACGCGGCGTTCTTTGGCGCCCAGTCGGCTCAGAAGGCGAAGAAGTACGATCTGGATTCTGCGAACGCAAATGCGCGTCTGTCGACTCAGCTTCCTTACATCTTCGCGATGTCGCGGTTCGCGCATTATCTGAAGGCGATGATGCGGGACAAGATCGGCAGTTTCATGTCGCGCAAGGACTGCGAGATGTTCCTCAATCAGTGGATACAGAACTACGTGACGCCCGACGACACCGCTTCGGCCGACACGAAGGCGCGCTATCCGCTGAGAGAGGCGAGGATCGAGGTGGCCGAAGTAGCCGGGAAGCCGGGATGCTACAAAGCCATCGCGTTCATGAGGCCGCATTTCCAACTCGACGAACTGACGGTTTCGCTGCGCCTGGTGGCCGAACTGCCTCAGTCCGTGCGGAAGTAACCCCGCAGCGTCAGCCGGGAAGCGGACTGCTTGCGCCGCGCCCGTCTGCCTGCATATTGACGACTAAAAAGGCGGATCAAATCTGCTTTCATAACCACTTAGTTTGAGAAAGGAGAAAGGCAAAAATGGCTGTTGATTATTTCTTGAAGATCCGGGGGGTGGAGGGCGAGAGCAAGGCTGAAGGCCACAACGGCGAGATCCAGCTCGAGTCCTGGTCCTTTGGTGAAAGCCAAACGGGAAGTTTCGCCTACGGCGGAGGCGGCGGCGCAGGCAAGGTACAGATGCAGGATTTTCATTTCACGATGAAAGCGAACAAAGCCAGCCCGAAGCTCTTCCTGGCGTGCGCGACGGGCGAACATATTGGCGAAGGCATACTGACCGCGCGCAAGGCCGGCAAGGAGCAGCGGGACTTTCTCAAATGGACGTTCTCCGATCTGCTCGTATCCTCGTATCAGACCGGCGGCCAGGCCAGCAGCGATGACATCCCGCTGGAATCGATCTCGTTCAACTTCGGAAAGTGCGAAGTCGAGTATCGAGAGCAGCAGGCCGACGGCACGCTCGCAGGGCCGGTCAGGGCACAGTACGACCTGAAGCGAGCCAAGGGCGCGTGACGGCCTAAAAAGTCGGCGCGCTGTTCGGTTCGATCTTCGCTCAATTCGACTCGTTAGCAGGGCGAAGTGTGTCAGCGCAGAGGGGCGTGGAGTTTCACAGAGAAAACGGGGTCTGGTACTCCGCGCCGCCTCTGCGTACTTTGCGCGTCGGCGGTGATGTGCCCTGTCCAGGCCCGTACGCTGGGCCGATGAAGTCATGCCGCGGACCGATAATGAAATCCGAATAACTCCGTCAGTGCTTGACCGGCTGATCGACTATGAGCCGGAGATCTCGCGCGAGCCGCCCGCGTCTCGCTCGAAGAGCCTTCGCCAGTTGAAACAATCGGTCAAGCGCGACCTCGAGTGGCTGCTCAATACGCGACTGGCGCCGGGCTTTCTTCCGCCCGACCTCGAAGAAGTCAATCACTCGCTTGCGGCATACGGATTGACCGAGTTCACGTCGTTCAACGTCAAGACGCAGGCCGATCAAAGCCGCCTCCGCCGTACGCTAGAAGGCGTGATCGGTACATTCGAGCCGAGGCTCGAAGAGGTCAACGTCACGCTCTTACCCATGCAGCAAGGTCAGAGCGCCGTCCACTTCCGAGTAGACGCGCGGCTGAGGATCGAGCCCGCGCCGGAACCAATAACCTTCGACACTGCGCTGCAGATCGACAACGGCGAGTACGTCGTGAAGGAGGGATGATGCGGGACGAGTTGCTTGGATACTACGAGCGCGAGCTGGTCTTCCTGCGCCAGATGGGCGCGGAGTTCGCGCGCAAGTATCCCAAGATCGCCGGAAGATTGCTGCTCGAGCCCGACAAATGCGAAGACCCTCACGTCGAACGCATGATAGAAGCGTTCGCTTTCCTGGCCAGCCGCGTCCACCTGAAGATAGACGACGAGTTCCCGGAGATCACCGAGTCGCTTCTCAACGTGCTCTACCCGCACTATCTGGCGCCGATCCCCTCGATGTCCATCGTGCAGTTCGCGCTCGATCCGCAGCAAGGAAAACTGACCGCCGGCTACACGATCCCGCGAGACGCCGTGCTCTACTCGCAGCCGATCCACGGCACGCCCTGCCGCTTCCGGACAAGCTATCCGGTCACGCTCTGGCCGGTCGAGGTGCGCGGAGCGTCGCTCGAGTCGATGGATCCGGTCGACACGCGCGGCAAGTGGTCCGAGGCGGCCATCAAGATCAGCCTGCGGTGCACGAACAACACCGAGCTGTCCAAGCTCTTTCTCGGCGAAGATAAATCGCGGGTGATCGAAAGTCTGCGCTTCTTCATCCATGGCGATCCGCAGCTCGTCTATCCGCTTTACGAGATGATCTTCAACAACGCAACCCGCGTGGAGATGCGTCCGGTAGGCAGAAAGAAGAAGACGCACGGCCTCGCTCGCCTCCCTTCCCCGATCGTACTTCCGGCCGGCACGCTAAGAGCGGTCGGGTTCGAATCGGATGAGGGGTTGCTGCCTTATACCGCACGATCGTTCATGGGTTACCGGCTGCTGACCGAGTACTTCGCCTTCCCCGACAAGTTTCTCTTCTTCGACGTCACAAGGCTGGATGAGGCCGCTCGAGCCGGTTTCGGGGACGAGTTCGACATCGTGATCTATCTGCGAGACGTCACCCCGCCGCGCTCGACCGTCGACGCCGGCACTTTTCAGCTTGGTTGCGCGCCCATCGTCAATCTGTTCCAGAAAGCCGCCGAACCTGTTCAGCTCACGCAGCAACAGAACGAATACCATGTGGTCCCCGACGTTCACCGGCAGATGGCCACCGAGGTGTACTCGATCGATTCGGTTACGAGCGCCGATCCGTACCTGCACGAGACGCGCGAGTTTCAACCCTTCTACTCGTACCGGCACACCTACGGGCGCGATCAGGACCGCACGTTCTGGTACGCGAGCCGGCGCCCCTCTCACAGAATGGACGACGCGGGCACCGAGGTCTTCCTGTCGCTTGTGAACCTGGACTTCAACCCGCACGTGCCGGCCGTCGAGACGATCACTGTGCACGCGACCTGCACGAACCGGGACCTGCCCGGCAAGCTCCCGTTCGGCGCGCGCGAGGGCGACTTCGAGATCGAAGGCACCGCCCCGCTGTCGAGCGTACGATGCCTGAAGAAACCGACCGACACTCTAAGACCTCCGCTAAGACATGGAGCGCAGTGGCGGCTCATCTCGCACTTGTCGCTGAACCTGCTATCGATCGTCGAAGGCGAACAGAACGGCGGGCCGAGCCCACTGCGCGAGATACTGATGCTCTATGACTTCATGGATTCATCTGCGACCCGAAAGCAGATCGGGGGAATAAGCAAGCTCAAGAGCCAGCGCGTCGTCCGCCACCTGGGCGCGCGCGTGGGTACGGGTTTCGTGCGCGGGATCGAGACCGCGATCGAATTCGACGAGGATCAGTACGTGGGCAGCGGGTTGTTTCTGTTTGCCTCCGTGCTTGAAAGATTCCTGGGGCTTTATGCTTCAGTCAATTCATTCAGCCAGCTTGTCGCAACCACTCAGCAACGCGAGGGGGTTTTGAAGCGATGGCCACCGAGAGCAGGAGAACAGATCATTCTCTAGCGGGAGTCCTGTTTGACGAGCCGTACCGCTTCGACTTCTTTCAGGCGGTACGGTTGCTCGAACGAGTCTACCCCGAGCGCCGTCCGGTCGGGCGCGCGAGCGACCCTTCGCGTGAAGTCGCACGCTTTCGCACACGCGTATCGCTCGCCTTTCCGCCAAGTCAGATTCACCAGCTCACACGCGGCGATTCGGGCGAAGAAGAGCGCCCGCCTCAGATGATGGTCGCCTTCATGGGGCTGACCGGACCGCAGGGCGTGCTGCCGCATCACTACACCGAGTTGCTCGTCGATCGCGTGCGCTACAAGGACACGGCGCTGTGGGAGTTCCTCGACGTCTTCAACCATCGGGCAATCTCGCTCTTTTACCGCGCGTGGGAGAAGCACCACTTCCCTGTTGCCTACGAACGCGGCGAGCAAGACCGATTCACGGAGTACTTGTTCGATCTGGTCGGGATGGGCACGCACGGGCTGCGCGGGCGAATGAGCTTCAGGGATCAGGCGCTGCTGTTCTACGGCGGACTCGTGGCGCAACGGCCTCATTCGGCGGGCGCCATCCAGTCGATCCTCAGCGACTACCTCGGCGTCCCGGTTAACGTCGAGCAGTTCTCCGGACAGTGGTTGAAGCTCGACGACGTTAGCCTCACGCGGCTGGGAAAGGCGAACAGCGAGCTTGGCGTGAACGCGGTGGCGGGCGAGCGTGTGTGGGACACACAGTCGAAGTTTCGATTGAAGTTCGGGCCGCTGACGTTCGCCGAGTTCGCCGCGATGCTGCCCGTTGGATCCGCGTTCAGGCCCGCGGCCGATTTCGCGCGCGTGCTCGCGGGGCTCGAATTGGATTTCGATGCTCAGTTGATTCTCAAGAAGGAAGAAGTTCCAACCTGCATTCTGACTACCCGCGCCAGGCGGCGGCCGATGCTTGGGTGGACCGCGTGGCTAAAGACGCGCGCGTTCACCGAGAATGATTCGCAGGTCGTGCTCTCGGGAGAGACTTGTGATCGACGAGCCCGACGCGAACACGAGACTGCGCCGGTCCTGGAACAACTCAAAGGAAGGGCGGCCGGTGAGACGCCTGAAGCGCTGGCGGTTCATACATAAGAAAAGGGGCAATCATGAACGTTAATCTCAAATCACTCATCGGGAGACTCAACGACACGTGCCGCAACGCTATGGAAGCGGCGGCCGGACTGTGCCTCTCGCGCACGAACTACGACGTCGAGATCGAGCACTTTTTACTGAAGCTCGTCGAAGCGCCCGGCACCGATGTGTCGCGCATATTGCGGCGCTTTGAAATCAACGCGGCGCAGTTGAGCAAAGACATCACCGCGCGGCTCGACCGGCTCAAGACGGGTAACGCGCGCACGCCTGCGCTCTCGCCGCGCTTGCCTCGGCTGATTCAGGACGCGTGGCTGCTGGCGTCGGTAGACCACGGCGCCTCGCGTGTCCGCTCGGGTCACATCGTTCTTGCGTTGCTCGACAACGAAGACCTCGCCCGCCTCGCTCGCGAGATATCGAGGAGCCTCAGCGCGATCTCGGTCGAAACTCTCAAAAGAGAATTCGCGACGATCACCGCCGGCTCGGACGAAGACCGCGGGGCCGAAAGTCTGGCCGCGCCGCCGATTGAGGGCGAAGGACCGGTCGTCGGGAGCGGCAAACCCCGCGCGCTCGATCAGTTCACAGTTGACCTGACAGCAAAGGCCCGCAAGGGAGGGATCGATCCGGTGCTCGGCCGCGAGTTCGAGATACGACAAGTCGTCGACATCCTGACTCGCCGTCGCCAGAACAATCCTATCCTCACCGGTGAAGCCGGCGTGGGCAAGACTGCCGTCGTCGAAGGCTTCGCGCTGCGCATCGCAGAGGGCGATGTGCCGCAGCCGCTCAAGAACGTCGCCGTCCGCACGCTCGACCTCGGGTTGCTTCAGGCCGGCGCGGGCATCAAGGGTGAGTTCGAGAACCGGCTCAAGTCGGTCATCGAAGAAGTGAAGTCCTCGCCTCAGCCTATCATCCTCTTCATCGACGAAGCGCACACGATGATCGGCGCGGGCGGATCGGCGGGCGGCAGCGACGCGGCTAATCTGCTCAAGCCGGCCCTTGCACGGGGTGAGCTTCGCACTATCGCCGCGACCACGTGGGCCGAGTACAAAAAGTACTTCGAGAAGGACGCAGCTCTCGCGCGGCGCTTTCAGGTCGTGAAAGTCGAAGAGCCCACCGAGCAGCAGGCCATAATAATGATGCGCGGGTTGACCGAGATGCTCGAGAACCACCACAAGGTGCGCATTCTCGACGAAGCGGTCGAGGATGGCGTGAAGCTGTCCCACCGCTACATCTCCGGCCGGCAGTTGCCTGACAAAGCGGTCAGCGTACTCGACACTGCCTGCGCGCGAGTGGCGCTCGGGCAGGCCGCAACGCCGCCCGCGGTCGAGGACGCGCAGCGCCGCATTGAACACGCGACGACCGAAATCGATGCGCTCGAACGCGAAGCGGTGACCGGCGCCGACCACGCAAAGCGGCTCGAAGAATTGCGAGCCGAGAGGTCGAAAGAGGAAGAGCGGCTGGCTGAGTTGAAACTTCAATGGGAGAAAGAGCAGGCGATCATCGGCCGGATCAGGGAGATTCGCACTCAACTAGAGACGCAAGCGCTCGAAGGCAAGCAACAAGAAGCAACCAGCGCCGCGGCCGTGGGTCAGGCGGCAGCTTCAGCCCCGGCTGCAAGCTCGACCACCAGCCCCTCGATCGACGTCGAGGTGTTGCGCGCGCAGTTGGCTCAACTCAACCTGGAGCTTGAGCGCGTCCAGGGCGCGACTCCGTTGATGCAAGTCTGCGTTGACGCGCAAACCGTTGCCGAGGTGATCTCCGGCTGGACCGGCATACCAGTCGGCAAGATGATGACCGACGAGATCAAGGCGGTCCTTTCGCTCAGAGAGAAACTCGAGCAGCGTGTCATCGGCCAGGCGCACGCGCTCGAAGCGATCAGCCAGCGGATCCGAACCGCCCGCGCGAATCTCACCGACCCGCGCCGGCCGATCGGCGTGTTTCTGCTCGTCGGTCCGAGCGGCGTCGGCAAGACCGAGACCGCGCTCGCGCTGGCCGAGGCACTCTACGGCGGCGAGCGAAACGTGATCACAATCAACATGAGCGAGTTTCAAGAGGCGCACACGGTATCGCTGCTGAAGGGCTCGCCGCCGGGCTATGTCGGTTACGGCGAAGGCGGCGTGCTGACCGAAGCCGTGCGCCGCAAGCCTTACTCGGTTGTGTTGCTGGATGAAGTCGAGAAGGCGCATCAGGACGTGATGGAGCTCTTCTATCAGGTCTTCGACAAGGGGATGCTCGAAGACGGCGAGGGGCGGATCATCGACTTCAAGAACACGATCATCCTGTTGACATCGAACACCGGCACGGACGCGATAATGAAGCTCTGCGCCGATCCGGAAACCAAACCCGGCCCGGAGGCGCTGATAGAAGCCGTGCGGCCCGATCTGCTCAAGGTCTTCAAGCCGGCGCTCTTGGGCCGGATGGTTGCGGTGGCCTACTACCCGATCGCCGACGACGTGATGCGGCTCATCATCCGGTTGCAACTCGGGAGAATAGACCGGCGAATCACAGAGAACCATGGCGCGCAGTTCAGCTACGACGAATCCGTCATCACCGAGATTGCGAACCGCTGCAAAGAAGTGGAGAGCGGCGCGCGAAACGTCGATCACATCCTGACCAGGACGCTGCTGCCCGAGATGAGCGGCCAGTTCCTGTCGCACATGGCCGAGGGGCGGCCGATATCGCGGGTTCACATAAGCGTTGGCGATGGGGGGCAGTTCAACTACGACGTCGGGTAGAAGCACCGAGTACATCCCTGCGGAGAAGGTCCTATGGTCCTGGCAAGCGTCGGCTACACCGTTCCATTGATTCCGCAAACGACGGGCATGTCTTGTCGGGCCGCGGGAATCGCGATGATAGTAGGCTGGAGAGATCGATCAGTATTGATCCGCGGACTACGTTGGCGCACCTGCCCTAACAGCCAACGCAGAATGCGTTTCGTTCGAGGGAGGATGAAATGAGTTACATGGTGCCTGGAATGACGCTGATCCCGCAGACACTCGAGTGGTCGTGCTGGTACGCGAGCGCTCAGATGCTGATCACGTGGCGGCGCAACAAGACGCTTATGTGTGAGAGCGGCATTGTCGATCCGTCCGAGGACGACCCCAGCATCAAGTTGTGCAAGGCGAATGACGGCATAGCGAATTCGCAGATCATCGCGCTTGCAAGACGGCTGGGTCTCAGGGCGGTGCCGCCGATGTCGCCTACTGAAGCGGCCATCGAATCGTGGTTGAGGACGTACGGTCCGCTCTGGGTCAACGGCAAGAAACATATCGTCGTGATCGCCGGCATCAAACCGGGCGAGGTCTACGTGTACGACCCCGCGCCGTTGAACAAAGGCGACAGGAACTGGAGGTCGCTCGCAGGCTGGTATGTGGGCGGCGAAGGAAGCTCGCGCGACACCGGCAAGAACGTCGAAGCCGTTTTCTTACATTGCCCGGCGTGATGAGGAGAACCCGGCACAGTTCAACTCGCATTCCGAGGCGAAGGTGGCGAGGTGACGAGAGGCTCTACTGCAGTGCGACTTCAAGGCTCGTCTGAGCGGATCGAGGAGGGATAAGGAGGAAGGATGGCAACGCCCAGGCCCAACGAGTTCTCTCGAGCGACTCAGCAACTAGCTCTCGTTCGTCAGAAGTATCGGTGCGCAAGCTGTGGAACGCACATTTTTCGTCTTGGCGACGCAGGGCGCGCGGAGCACCAGTATGGCGAAGGCGCGCGAGCCCATCACATCCAACACGTCAAGTTCGAAGGACCAAAGTTCGTGGACAACTGCGTCATCCTCTGCGAGTCGTGCCATTACTCCGCGCACGAGGGCGGAAACTACCGCCGGGGAACGGTCGTCGGGAGCAAGAGCGACTTCCCGCACTTCGACGGCTAGTTGTCGCAGGCTGTCGCCGAGGGAAGGACAGCCGGTCAGCTCGTCTGCTGATCCCAGACTTAGGGAGAATGAATGGCCGAATCCGGCAAATGCTCAGATGTGCCCGGCGCGGTGAAGGAAACTGCCGTGCTTGGGATCAAGCTAGTCGGCGATGTCGCCAAGGACCTCGACGCGTACGTGGTCAACGCCTTGAAGTCTGAGGAGGTGCAAAACGAGATCAAGAAAGCCCTCGAAGAGATTGCCCGGGACAACGTCAGCAAAGCGCCGGTGACGTTTTCAGGAGAGGAAGCCAAGAAGCTCGCAACCTCGCTCCTGAACAAGAGCGCGACGGCCGTCGGGCAAGACGTTTTCAATCAGGTCAAGAAGAGCCCCGGCTACAGGCGACTGCAGAAGAGCGCTGAAGGAATCGTCGACTCGCTCAAGTGTAGCCCGACCGGCGTGTGGTTCGAGCGTAACAAGAAGATCATCTACATCCTCGCATCGGGGTTGTTGGTCGGCGGCGCAGTCGGAATGTACATTGCCCGCGCAGGTGACACGGTTGCCGAACCGATAACGAGCCTGATCAAGGGCAAGAAGTTCACGGCCAAACCCATCGGCACACTTGAAATCTCGGCCGGCTCGATCCAGTTCACCCCATCAAAGCGCGAGTTTCAGATGGAGCTTGGCGCGGCCGCGGACTTCAAGCAGATCAAAGCGGAGGTAACGGTGACTGGCCAGGCCATTGATGCATCAGCGAGGGTCGCTGGCGCGGGCGGAAAGGTCATCATCCCATTCGGCAAAGTAGTGACCAGGGTCGAGGGCTCCTATGATCCCAGAAACATGAAGCTCGCGCCCGTGCAGTTGGGGCTCGGCATTGAGTTCACTCACAAGGGAGTGCGATTCGACCTTGCCGGCCGGGTTCATATGTCGAACACGAGACCTACGAGCGGGTCAATCAGCCTCGGTGTAAGGGGAACCGTCAAGGGCATTCCTTACAACATTGACTTGGGCGGGAAGCTCGATAGCCATACCGGGAGCGCGGTCATGGGAACGATCAGGGCCGAGTGGTAGGAGATAACCCTTGGGCGAGTACACGCAAGACAACAGGTTGATTCAGGTATTCACGCCGCTGGGCAAGGACGTCCTGCTGTTGCAGCGCTTCTCCGGCGAAGAAGGCGTATCGCGGATGTTTCGGTTCGACCTCTACATGCACTCGGAGAATCGCTCTATCTCGTTCGACTCGATCGTCGGCAAGAAGGCGACGATTAAGATGGTGTTGCAGGACAGGTCCGAGCGGTACATCAACGGCATCATCAGCTCGTTCTCGCAAGCCGGGTCGACACCGCTCGAGAGCGGGACTACTGCGAAAATATTTGCTCACTATCACGCGACGCTCTTCCCGCATCTGTGGATGATGACGCGAACGAGCGACTGCCGCATCTTTCAAAACAAGCCGGTCCCCGACATCATTCAGATGATCTTCGAAGAACACAAGCTCGAATTCAAGAACCGGCTGCACGGGAGCTTCGAGCCGCGCGAATACTGCGTGCAATACCGGGAGACCGACTTCAACTTCGTGTGCCGCCTCATGGAAGAAGAGGGCATCTTCTACTTCTTCGAGCACGAGCGGGACAAGCACACGCTGATCCTGGCCGACAATCCGAGCGAATTCAAACCAAGCCAGCACCACCCGGAAGTCAGCTACAAGACGCTGATAGGCGAGCAGGGCTACGAGGACGTGATAAGCGAATGGACGATGGAACAGGAAGTGCGGACCGGCCGGTACACGCTCAACGATTTCAACTTCGAGCAGCCGATGCTCGACCTCACATCGGCGGTCAGCGGCAAGGACGAACGCAAGCTGGAGATGTACGACTACCCCGGCGAGTACAAGAAGCGGGACCTTGGCGAGAAGCTCGTCGGCGTGCGAATGCAGGAGCAGGAGAGCCCGCAGGTGCTGATCAACGGGTCGAGCACGTGTCGCGGCCTCGTTCCCGGATTCAAGTTCAACCTCAAGGACCACTATCGCCGCGACTTCAACAAGGCATACGTGCTCGCGTCGGTCTACCACGCGTCGGATCAAGGGACGAACTATCGAAGCTCCGACGTTGAGGCCGGAGAAGCCTTCGACTATGCGAACCACTTCCAGTGCATTCCTTACCCCGTTCCGTTCCGTCCGCCTCGCGTGACGCCGGCGCCGCTCATGCAGGGCACACAAACCGCGATGGTCGTGGGGCCGCCCGGCGAAGAGATCTACACCGACAAGTACAGCCGCGTGAAGGTCCAGTTCCACTGGGACCGCGAAGGCAAGTACGACGACAAGAGCTCGTGCTGGATTCGCGTGTCGCAGGAATGGGCCGGTAAGAATTGGGGCGCGATGTTCATCCCGCGCATCGGCCAGGAAGTGGTCGTCGATTTCCTCGAAGGCGATCCCGACCAGCCTATCATCATTGGCCGCGTTTACAATGGCACGTCGATGCCGCCTTACGAGTTGCCCGCGGAAAAGACCAAGAGCACGGTCAAGACCTATTCGTCAAAAGGCGGCGGCGGGTTCAACGAGATTCGCTTCGAGGACAAGAAGGGCAGCGAGCAGATTTTCATTCACGGCGAGAAGAACGAAGACGTTCGCATCAAGAACGACAGGCTCGAGTGGATCGGCCACGACAGCCATTTGATCGTCAAGCACGACCAGTTCGAAAAGACGGAGGGCGACAAGCACCTCAAGGTCACCGGCGATCATAACGAGAACGTGGGCGGAACGATCTCGATCAAGGCCGGGATGGACATGCAGGAGAAGGTCGGGCTGAAGCACGCGCTCGACGCCGGCATGGAGATTCACCTGAAAGCCGGGATGAACGTCGTCGTGGAGTCGGGTGTTACGTTGACGTTAAAGGTTGGCGGCAATTTCATCAACATCAACCCGGCGGGCGTGTTCATTCAAGGAACGTTGGTGATGATCAACAGCGGCGGCGCGGCCGGCACGGGCGCTGGAAGCTCTCCCGAGGCGCCTACCGATCCCAAAGAAGCCGACACCGCCGAAGCCGGCAAGAAGGCCGAACTGCCGCCGCCAAAGAAGCCGCCAAAGCCTAATTCGTACAGCACGGGGGCGATCGCTATGCAGACGGCGGCGAGCGACGGAACGCCGTTCGTGGCGACGTCTTGAGGGACAGAGCGAATGATTCAGGAAGAGTTGATCAGTTCAGTGAGCCGGTACGTCTTCGCTGAAGACGGCGCGACGACCTACGCCGTGTTGGACGGCGCATCCGTGCCAGATCTGCTCGACAAGCTATACAGCCAGCTTCCGGAATTCGTGTGTCTGTATCGCGGCGAACAAGAGCCCGACATGGCGGAGGTCGCGCCCTACCTGGTTCGTCTCGACCCGGATTCCGAGTTCAGCGATTGGCTGATCGGGCGAGGCTGGGGCAATCAATGGGGAATCTTTGCGCAAAGCCGGGCTGACATCCGGGCGATGCGCCGACACCTGCGCGGCTTGCTGGTTGTGTACGACGCGGACGGCAGACCGTTGCGGTTCAGGTACTACGATCCGCGCGTGCTGCGCAAGTATTTGCCTACGTGCAACGCCGAGGAGCTGGGCGTGATCTTCGGCCCGGTAGCCTGCTACACGGTCGAAGACGAATCTCCGAACACGCTGTTGCGCTTCAGTCTGGAGTCCGGCTCTCTGCGTCAGGAGAAGATTCGTTCGGCGGATCGATGACCGAGCGAGAGGAGTATTATCAATGCCCCGACCCATCAGCTACCAACGCAACAGTGAGGGATTCGATGTGCCACTCGACGGTCACATCGTAGGGGAAAAGTCCGATGTGTGCGCGACGGTGAAGGTCTATAGGTACCAGAACGTGAACAGCAACTACCGCATCGAAGCGGCTGTCAAGCCCAAGCAGGCCCTTGTATCGTCTTGCCTGGCCGACAAGGCCCCGCCGGCGAAGATCGGCGGTCTGACCGTTCCGCTTGAGAGGCTTTCCACCGGCCCGTCAGACGGAGGATTGGCCGGTGTGAAACAGGGGGTAAAGATAATCGATCTTGTTTGATGGTGATGATCGGGGGTGGAGCGGATATGGAATGGGTCCGCTCCTGCGCACCACCGGGAATAGGAGGAAGCCGATGTCGAAACAATCTGCCATCGATCTGGTTAATAAATTCAAATCGCAGGGCGGCCCGAGCGCATGGCCCAACGTCAACCGTGCGGCGCTGGCGGATGGACTCATTGAGCGAATCAATAACCCGAACATGATCAACCAGCGGGGAACTCCGCTGTGTGGTCCGGCCTCTTTTGTGCGCGCGGTTGCTACCGACAATCCCGACGGATACGCCCAGGCTGCCATTGACCTGTTTACTCGCGGCACGACAAAGCTCGGCAGCCTTGACATCCGGCCTGGCACGGAACTCAAACAGTCGTCGCCGCAGGGCAACACAAACGCCGCCGATTGGGTGATGTTGGGGAGCGTTCGGGATTCAGCCAATTGGTTCCTGTCTCTGGCGGGCTGGTTGGGTGGCAGCTTCGCCGGCGTCACCCGCGCCGCCACGATGGAGCAGTGGTTCCGCGATACCGGATACACCAAGATCGTCAACATAACCTACTATGCGTTGAAACCGATCCCCAGCGTGCTGGCCGTCGAAGCCCACCGCGCAAGCAAGTATTTCAGCCGGGGTTACAAGGTTGTGCTGTTGATCGATATGGACATGCTCGACGCCGATTCACAGGACGACCTTGTTTCAATGTACCCGGATCACTGGGTCGCGTTGAACTCCACGATACGTGACGGAGGGATTACCAGCTACGACGCGCCGGTCTCCTTTAATGTCTATTCCTGGGGCAGTCCGGTGTCAGTGCCGGTGAGGGCGAGCAAGCCGCTTTTGAAGAGGGACTTCCTCCACAAATACTATGGGTTCATCGCCGCCGGCCGTTGAAGTCTCACGACGGCGAGGTTGATGATAGAGAACAAGTGCTATGTTCCTTGACGGGCGAATCCGAGATTCAACGACGGGCGAAATGGTCATACCGCGCTACGTGGTCGGCCCGCCACAGGGCCGGGAGCGCCCGGTCATCATCGAGGAACCGCCGGCAGCATGCGTATTCGGATAGCGTTGCACATTGGCTGATTGAGGAGGGTCCATGCCACCCGCAGCAAGAGTAACTGACATGCACACCTGCCCGATGGTGACGCCGGGCACACCGCCGGTTCCGCACGTCGGCGGTCCAATAATACCGCCGTGCTGCACCACTGTGTTGATCGGATTCTTGCCGGCGGCTCGCGTAACCGATATGGCGATCTGTGTCGGTCCGCCGGATGTGATCGTCATGGGATCAAGCAGCGTGATGATCGGGTTCTTGCCGGCGGCGCGCATAGGCGACAATACGGTTCACGGCGGCGTCATTGTGATGGGATGCCCAACCGTGATCATCGGGGGGTGAGCGCTATGCTGAGGATTCGCCCCGAACAACTCGAACCGTTCAAGCCGGTCGCCGAAGCCGCCTTCGTCCGGCGCGTCACGGCCTACGTGCGAGAGAAACACGGCGAGGTCGTCATCGAGCTTCCCGACGGAGCTCGCGCAGTCAAACAGCTCCCTGATGACGCGCTGCTTGAAATCGTGCGATCTGGAATCGCTCGCGCGCGAAGCTATGGCATGACCTGGGAATCAACGCTCACCGCGTTCGTCGCGATTATGTTCGTCGTAGCTCCGAACTTCGACGAGCACCCCCTCATCCAGCGAGTGCTCAAGGACGAATCCGTGCCGCCGGACTCTCGCATTGACCTGCTCTGGGAGCGCACGACGGATCAGAACTGGGAGGCGGCGCAGCGGAATTCCAACCCGGCTTCGTGGAACCTGGAATCCCCGGAAGGTGAAGTGTGACAGGCGACTCAATCTCAGCCAAACAAGCGGCTCAAGACGCGGCAAATGATGCCAAAGCTTCGGCTCCCGACGAGGCGCCGACACCTATCCAGCGACGCGGCGCGCTACCGCAACCGAAGGCCAGCCCTGTCGCCACGCCGCGGCCTCTCGCGACATAGCGACGCCACGTCGGGTTACCGCAATGGATCGATTGGTCCTCCCGCCAGGATGAACGGGTCTGGCCGTGGCATGGGCGGTCCGATCTAGTTAGTTTGCCTCAGGCGAGAGCCAGCGGCCTGCCAGCCGGGACAAGGGCTCGGCGAGCGACTGAAATCTTGCGACGCGGATAGTGTCGCGCCCTTTGAACGACAACCACGGCATCAGCCCTTCCGCGAGGGTCGCCTCCGCCGCGCGCTCCGTCAGCAACACCTCCGCGCACGGTTTCATCTTCGATTCGCCGCCTTCGCTGTAAACATGCAGAGGGAGGCCATCGATCTCCTTGCGTACGCCGGGCACAAAACGCCATCCGTACCTGCTGAACGCTTCCGCCAGCAAGTATGCGCAGGCGACAGCCGGATTGCCCCACAAGTAGCTCTGGTGGCCTGTTCCGTCCCGCATCTCATCGAAGTCAAACTGCTCCACCGGATCGGTCGCGGGTCCGTACGGAAGGCGAAGCAGGAAGCGAGGCAACGCAAGGCCCAGGTAGCAAGCCTCGGGCAGCCGCCTCATCGCTTGCCAGGCCTCGCGGTCCTCCGAGTCCGACCGCCGCCAGTCGCGCGGGTCCGGGGTTGCAGCCACCGATTCACAGCCTAACGCTCTAGCCGAGGCCTCAGCGATGAACGGCGCGCGTGCGAGTTGAGCAATCTTCGCGATGCGGCCAAGCGTCTCGGCGTCCTCGCGTGTCGGCTCAAAGCTGTAGTTCCCAACAACGACCGCCCACGGCTCGCCACCGGGCGTCTCCACCGTCTCCTCCACCAGCAGGTTGTAGATTGCCGTCGTTCGAAGGTCGCCCGAAGAGCGGAGATCGGATTCCAACTCCGGCTTCGAGATGTCACACAAGTACAGCTTGAGTTCGGGGCCGGTCTCCAACCTGCTAACGAGAAAATAGAGAGCGCGCCATGCAGCCTCGATGCGCTGGAAATCAGGATGATGCAAAACTGCCCGCATCAACTTTCCGGTTGCGGCGTCGACACACGCCACCAACGCCGCTAGATCGGGTTCGGTGTCAGGCACGAGATGCGGCTTCACGACTTCTCTCAAGAACGATTGCAACTCTTCGTCGCGCGGCTCGGGCGCCATTTGTGCGCGGCTCTCGGTCGCCTGCAACATCCGGTCAAGCAAACTGCCCCCGCCACGCTTCGGCGCATCGGCAGCGCGTGGAGGCGGTTCGGTGGGCGGAGGCGAGGCGCCCATTCCGGCCCATTCCCGAACCTCGGCGGCAGCCGCGGCGAAGGTTGATTGGTCGAGCAACTTCTTGCGCGTGTCTCTGAGCCGACTGAACACTCTGGCTCGTTCGACTATGCGGTCCGGGTGAAAGTCGTCCAGGCTCCCAAAGTCCAGAGCGACCGGCTCGGCCGCTCCTTCAATCGAGAGGTTTAGTTTAAGTCCGAGACTTGCGAGTACGTCGTCAAAGTTGTCCCGGTCCAATTCGAATGGATGAATCTTGACGCGGGGCGATTCCGGCGCGGCGACAGCGTGACTTACGCGCCCGCTGAAGTCTCCGAGCATCAGCACTCGAAACGGAGTGTCGAGTTCCGCCTCGGCCGGTGACACCTCCATCGTCACCTCAGTCTCGAGTTCTCCTAACGAAGGTGGCTTGAACATGGCGCTGAACTCAGTGGTTCGTCATTCTAATACGCTCGCCTCGCGGAGTATGTGACGCGGGGCACTGGCCGGCGTGCGCCGTGTCACACCATCGTCTTCGCGGCGCGCTGTATAATGCGACGCGCAACTACGGAGAGGGTGATGGCCACTGAAGCGTCATTCGCGAATATGCCGCTGCGGCTTGGCAGCGCGGAAGACTTCGCGCGGGTCGAGTCGCTGCTCCGCTCGTCTCATTTCGACGAGGCGACGGTTTGTGGCTTACTCAAGATCCACTCGCTCTCCCACCTCGGCGCGGTGGACCGCGAACAAGTCGAGTTGTCCGATGCCGGCCTGGGAGCGCTCGCGCCCCTCATTCGACTCTTCTTGCTTCTGGAGGCGGTAGACCGCGATGCCGTGAAGCAGGCCGTGAGCCCGGGGGCGATCGAATCGCTGCTTGCACTCGACCTCATTCGTCCGGTTTCGACGCCAGACGGAGAGGCCTGCTGCTCGACGGTCTTGCTTTGTCCGGTCGCCGGCCGCTTCGTTGCATCGGACCGGCACAAGAGCCCAGATGGCTCGCCGTTCACTCCGCCTCCCGACGCGGTCTTCCCCGCCGCGTTCATCGGCACGCTTCGTTTCCTGCGCGTGATATCGACGGCGCCCACAAAAGACGCGCTCGACTTGTGTTCGGGCTCGGGGATTGCTGCGCTTGTTTTGAGTAAAAGCTCGCAGCGAGTTGTGGCCTGCGACATCACCGCGCGCGCGACTCACTTCGCAGAGTTCAATCGGGCGCTCAATCGTTGTTTTAACGTCGAAGTTGAGGAGGGCGACTTGTACTCGGCGGTCGAGGGGCGCACGTTTGACCGCATAGTCGCACACCCGCCTTACGTGCCTTCGCTTGGGACCGAGCAGATATACCGCGACGGTGGGGAGACCGGCGAGACTTTGGTGAAGCGCATAATCGAAGGACTGCCGCAGCACTTGAATCCGGGCGGCTCGTTTTACTGTGTCTGCGCCGGATGGGACGCGCACGATGGTCCGTTTGAAGAACGGGCGCGGGCATGGCTCGGCGAATCGCATAGAGACTTCGACGTGATATTCGCGATCAACAACGACATGGCGCCCGAGCAACTCGCCGAGCAACTCGCGAAGCAATCTCCTCGCGATGGCGCCGACACGCTCCAATGGGACCGGCTCTTCAGCGATGCAGGCATGGAACGGCTGGTCTACGGCGCGGTCGTAATCCATCGCCGTTCGAAGGCAGAAGTCGCGGGCGAGGGTGAGCCGCTGACGCTGCGACTCAGGCTGAGCACGCTCACCGATGGCGCCTGTCTCGATTGGGCGCTGCGCTGGCACAGGTGGCGGGCGCGCGCGGAAAAAACTGGCCAACTCTCAGGGGCCGTCTTGGGCAGCCGTCCTCGATTCGGGCCGCGTCTTCAGGCAAAAGTGACTTACGCTGTTGAGGAGGGGACGCTCGTTGCAACTGACGTCGTCCTTGAGTCGGAAAGCCCGTTTCTCGCCGCAACGAGGGTCGATCTCTGGGTGATGCCGGTGGTGGCCAATTTCAACGGCACACGCGCTGTCGCAGAGGTCTATGAAACTGCGCGCGAGGCTTCGATGACGCCCGTTTCCTTGAGCCTTGATGACTTCGCCGGTCTGGTCGCCAACATGATCGAGCGCGGTTATCTTGAGATTGACGAGTCGGAGCTTCGGCCTCGCTGAAGCCACAACTCTGCGTCGCACCAAGGCGGGTGAGACGGTATAATCCCGTCGCGTGCAGAGTGCCGAAGAGTTGCGTCTTGTCCTGTTCTTGAGCCTGGCCGCCACAATCTTTATCCTGGCGGCGGGAGTCGTTGTCCGATGGATGCTTCACAAGCTCGGGCGCCGGAGCGTTACTCTCAGTCGCGTCCGCATCTGGCTGGATCGCGGGATTGTCGTGCTGGCGCTGGGCGGTCTCACGTGCGCGGCCTATGGTTACTTCATCGAACCTTACTGGCCGTCAGTCACGCACGTGCAAATCAAGACCTCGAAGCTCGCGGCAGGGACGCGGCGGATTCGCCTCGTTCACATATCGGATTTGGCGTGTTGCTAAGGCCAATCAAACTATGTCTGATGACGCAGTCACTGCGGTTCTCTGCGGCGACCTGAACATGGTCAGATGCTTCGTGGGATCCGGGATCCCTACGGTCGTTGTTTCTTCCGACCCTGACGACGTGACGTTTCGTTCGAGGCACTGCCGCAAAAGAATGGTCATGGCCGAGCCTCGCCTGAATCCAGAACAGGCGGTGCGCGACCTTGTCGCGCTCGGTGAGACGTTTGATCGAAAGCCGGTGCTTTTCTACGGCGACGATGCGATGCTGTTATTGGTCTCGCGGAACCGGAAGCAGCTTGAGACCTACTATCATTTCCTCATGCCGGACGCCGAGCTTCTCGAGGACATCGTCGACAAGACGCGGTTCGCCGAATTCGCCGCGCGCGTCGGGCTCCCCACGCCGCGGACTTTGAGGTCAACCCAGATCAATTCGCCCGAAGAAGTGGAACGCCACCTCGCCCTGCCGGTGATCCTCAAGCCCAACTTTCACCTCGGCTGGTTCCGCTCAAGGGCCATCATGGACCAGGGCGGTAAACCGCAAAAAGTTTTCCGCGCTAACGACCTGAGCGAATTGAAGCACCTCTATCGAAAGATTCAGGAGTTCACCGACGACTTCATCATTCAGGAGTACGTCGCGGGCGGCGATGATTGCATATACAGCTTTCATACGTTCTTCGATCGGAGCTCGAAACCGCTGGGGTATTACGTGGGCCGGAAGATTCGCACTTATCCCAAGGATTCGGGCATGAGCACCTACCTCGAGCTGGTCAAGGAGCCGCAGGTTGTCGAGGCCGGACTCGATATTCTGAGCAAGCTCGATTTCGTCGGGCCGGTGAAGATCGATTTCAAGAAGGACGTTCGCACAAACCGGCTTTACCTCCTGGAGTTGAACGCGCGGTTCAATCTGTGGAACTACCTCGGAAGCGTAAGCGGAATCAACCTGCCGTTGCTCGCCTACGCACACCTTCTGGAGCAGCCGGGCGGCGCATCGGCGGATTACACGACGAATTTCAGATGGCTCTCGTTCGGGAATGACCTGAGGGCGTTTCTTCGTGACTACCATCCGGCCGGTGACCTTTCGTGGGCCGAGTGGCTTTCATCATTCAACGCGCGCAAGATTTACGATATATTCTCCTGGAGTGATCCTTGCCCCTTCGTCGCCTCCACGATGAATCACGTCAGGGCGTCGTATAGACGCTGGGCCAAAGGAAGCACGCGATGAGATACGCTGTCATCTCCGATGTTCACGCGAACCTCGAAGCGCTTAAGGCCGTGCTCGCGAAGATCGATGCCAAAGGAGTCGATGAGACGGTTTGCCTGGGGGATCTGGTCGGCTATTTTGCGAACCCGAACGAGTGCGTCGACATCATCCGCCGGCGCAACATCAAGTGTATCATGGGCAATCACGACCGCGCGGCTCTCGGTGAAAAGGAACCCACGCAGTTTGGCGAAGCCGCGAGACGGGCTATCTACTGGACCCGAGAACACGCGACCCCCGATACACTCGAGTATCTGGCGAAGCTCCCGACCCTGGAGATTCTCGACCGCGACTTTCTGATGGTCCACGCCGCGCTTCATCCTCAGCCGAATGAGGACCTCAGGCTGTACGCGCGAGTCAACGTCGAGAGGACGTTCCACAAACTTATCGAGGACCATCCGGGGATGAGCGGCTGCTTCTTCGGACACATACACACGTGCGTGGTTCACGAGTATCGAGATGGCCGGCTATCGAAAGCTGCGGGTCCAGTTGTAAGGCTCGATGTTACGGCGCGCTACCTGGTGAATCCCGGCAGCGTCGGTCAGCCTCGCGACGGGGATCCGAGGGCGGCCTTCCTGATCTTCGATGCCGACCAGCGGACCATCAAATTCCATCGCGTCCTGTATGATTGGGCGGCGAGCTACGAGAAAGCCGGCCGCGCCGGCCTCATATACAAAGAAAACGCTCTTCGCAAATCGATCAACTGGCTGTCGGATTGGGTCGAAGCCGGCACCGACGCGATCAAGAGAAGGCTGCCAAAATGAGCGCCGCAGAATTCGCAACCTTGCGTTGGGGCCTGGCGTAACACAACGCGAGCGCGACTTGGAATCAACCCGAGAATCGCACGATCATTTGAACGTCTTCGGAGGGTCACATGGGAGAAGTAGGTAGAATCAATGATCAACTCAAGCGAGCATTCGAAGGAACGGCATGGCATGGTCCGTCGCTACGGGAGGTGCTTGACGACGTGACGGCCGCGAAAGCTTCAGCCAGGCCGCTTGCGGGCGCGCACACAATCTGGGAGATCGTGCTCCACATCGCGGTGTGGGAGGACGTTGCCCGGCGGCGGATCGAAGGCGAGACCGTTGAGCCGACAACCGAGCAAGATTGGGCGGCTGTCACCGCCACGACCGAGGCAGCGTGGTCTGCCGCGCTCGATTCGCTGCGCGCAGGCCACATGAAGCTTCGCTCCAGTGTTGCAGCGCTGTCCGACTCACAGCTTGCCGAAATCGCGCCGGGCTGCGAATACAACATCTACTTCTTGCTGCACGGGGTGATTCAGCACGACTTGTATCACGCGGGTCAGATCGCGATTTTGAAGAAGGCATTGGATTGAGGTAGCGCCCCGCGGTTGCCCTCAACGACCGCCACATCGGCCATTCCGCTTTGGGGGATATCAAAATTGGAATGGCCGCCGAGCCGAAGCTTTTCCGCGGGGCCGTAAAACGAGAGAGCAACGCTGATGCCACGCGGCTCAGCGCGCAAATAATCGCCTGCGCGTTGATTACGAGCAGTTACAGACGAAGTGGCGGCGAGGATCGAATGCAACCGTGGAATTCAGCAACACGTGAGCAGCGCGAGATGTAGTAGCTGTCACCGGTCGCCGCGCGTTTCAAGCAACAAGAGCGGGAATCGGCTTCTAGCGTTGGCGTATTCCCGGAGGCATCTTTGGTGATCTCCAACAATCGCGACGCACGTTGATCCTGTCGCATCGAGAGCGCGAAGCTGGTCCTTGAAGTGGGGCATCGCGTCGATAATCCCTCGTGGGACACAGTAACCCCTGTTGTCTCATTCCGTACTTGATGACACAATCTTGCGGAGACACCGCTGTTGAAATGCGCTCAAACCCATAGTCATCGATTAAACACGCAAACACTTCGCCTGTCGCCTTTTTGAAAGACGCGAAGGGGCCAACGGAGAACCTCTTTTTCCGAGGAGCCTGGCGGAAATAAAAAATCTCGCATGAAGATTCAACAACTTACAGCCGCGTGCATGACCGTAAGTTATTGATTTCAGGTTGAGGCAAATGTTTTTCCGACAGGCTCCTAGCCTACGACATTCAAGACGCCGCACCGAGCGCGTCTCATACCCACTTCGCGAGAAGTGGGTTGCTGATGTTCTAACCTGCGGCATTGGCATACCCACCTCGCGCGAGATGGTGCGTGATGTTCCGCTCAAACGACCCTGACGTTGTGGCCATCGCTCGGGGCCATTCCTCGGACGAATGTAACGGGCTTGGTCGTGCCCGGAGGCTGGACCATCACAACCTCTCGCGAAGTGGGTATGAGGCGCTTAACTGGCCGGGCGCGAGAATCTGACGCCCACCCAATATCAGATTGACATCCGATCAGCCTAACCGCCACGAGGAAAAAACGCCGAGAAGCTGAGTTATAAAACCAAGTGGCACACCGCATAGTCCTGGCGTTCCTAGCGGCGCGGCGGTTGATCTTCGCTCACTCGTCGTACTGAAGCAGCGATGAGACGTGATAGCCCGCCAGCCGGTCACGTCCCTTGAGAAACGTCAGCTCGACCACGAACGCGAGCCCTGCAACTATTCCCCCGAGCCGCTCAACCAGATCGACCACCGCCCGAGCCGTACCCCCCGTTGCCAGCAGATCATCGGCGATCAGCACGCGATGTCCGTCGCCGACGGCGTCTTTGTGAATCTCGAGCGTGTCGGTGCCGTATTCGAGCGCGTATGAAACAGACTCAGTCGCCGCCGGCAGCTTGCGCGGCTTGCGCACCGGTACAAACCCGGCGCCGAGCCTGTACGCGAGCGCGGGCGCGAAGATGAAACCGCGCGCCTCGATGCCTATGACCGTGTCGATCGGGCGATCAACAAACTCGGTGAGCCGGTCGATCGTCGTGCGCAGCCCGTATGGTTCCTTGAGCAGCGTCGTTATGTCGTAGAACTGGATGCCCGGCTTGGGAAAATCGGGCACGGTTCGAATCATCCTCTTGAGGTTATCCACGAAAGTTTCTCCGAATCAGGAAACTATAAGCGACAGGCGCCGGTTATCACTCAGCACTCATCGTTCTCTTAATACTCAACGTCAAACGCCTTGTAGCGCCCGCTCACCGGAATCTCGATCTCGTCGACGGCGGTTACTTCGGCGTGCGAGGGCCCGAAGCGGAGCTGTTTGCGGAATTCGGCCATCAGCTCGGCCGGACCTTCAGCGATCGCTTCGACGGTACCGTCAGGCATGTTGCGAACCGTGCCGACGATGCCGGCTCGACGCGCGGCCATAATCGCAAAGTAGCGAAACCCGACGCCCTGAACACAACCTCTGACTATGAATCGCCGAGCTACAGTCATACGAACCAAAACCCAAGACTGACGGCGCTGACTCGCAAGTCTTGGGTTTTGAAAAAGTGGTCGGGGCGATTGGATTTGAACCAACGACCTCTCGGTCCCGAACCGAGCGCTCTACCAGGCTGAGCCACGCCCCGTTTGAACGACGGTGAATAATAGCCTCGCGGCGCACGGATTGTCAAAGAGCGGGGCAAGTCCCGCAAGTCCCGGCGTGTTTTGCTCGACCCGAGGGCTCGGCACCGCGAGCGGTAGCGAGCGCCTAACCGCGTCGGACCGGACCAGTCGGGCCGCTCGCTACCGCTCGCGGTGCTGACCACTTTGCGCTCACTCAACACCCCTCGTATACTCTCATCTCGATCATGCTCACAGGTCATGAAACCGTCATCATCCTCGACTTCGGCGCTCAGTACACTCAATTGATCGCCCGCCGCGTGCGCGAGATCGGCGTCTACTGCGAGATTCTTCCCTTCAACACGTCAGTCGAAGAGATCAAGCGAAAAGAGCCGCGCGCCATCATCCTCTCAGGCGGACCCTCATCGGTCTACGAACAGGGCGCGCCACACCCCGAGCGCGCGGTGATCGAAATGGGTGTGCCGGTGCTCGGCATCTGCTACGGTGTTCAGTTACTCTCCTATTTCCTCGGCGGCGAAGTCAAACCGTCAACCCGCCGCGAGTACGGGCACGCCGAGATTGAAGCGAAGCCCGATAGCCTGCTCCTCGCGGGATTGCCATCGCCGATGAAAGTCTGGATGAGTCACGGCGATTACGTCAGCGTTCCACCGCCTGGTTTCACCGTCACCGCCGCAACCGAAGCCGCAATCGGCGCCATCGAAGACCCCCGGCGCAATCTCTACGGCGTCCAGTTTCACCCCGAAGTCGCCCACACCCCGCAAGGCAAAGAAATCCTCCGGAACTTTCTGGTCAACGTCTGCCACCTGCGCTGTGATTGGACCATGGCTTCGTTCATCGAGACGACGATCGAGAACATCAAGCAGCAAGTCGGCGACGGCCGGGCGGTGTGCGGACTGTCGGGCGGGGTCGATTCGTCGGTTGCGGCGGCGCTCGTGGATCGGGCCATCGGCGATCGCCAGACTTGCATCTTCGTGAATACCGGACTGCTCCGCAAGAATGAATTCGAAGAAGTGCTCGAAGCCTACCGCGAGTTGGACCTGAACGTGATCGGCATCGCGGCGGGCGAGCGGTTCCTGACCCGGCTTGCCGGCGTCGCCGACCCCGAGCGCAAGCGCAAAATCATCGGCAACGAGTTCATCGAGGTCTTCCAGGAAGAAGCCCGCAAGCTCGGCCACGAAGACTTCCTCGTCCAGGGCACGCTCTACCCCGACGTTATCGAATCCGTTTCAGTCAAAGGTCCGTCCGCCGTCATCAAGTCCCACCACAACGTCGGCGGACTCCCGGAGAAGATGCACCTCAAGCTGATCGAGCCCCTTCGCGAGTTGTTCAAAGATGAAGTGCGCAGCGTGGGCCGCGAGCTCGGGCTGCCCGAAGAGATCGTCGGCCGCCAGCCGTTCCCCGGGCCGGGCCTCGCCGTTCGGATACTCGGCGAGGTGACGCCCGACCGCGTCGCGTTGCTTCAAGAAGCCGATGCGATTGTCCTCCACGAGATGCGCCGCGCAAATCTCTACGACAAAGTATGGCAGTCGTTCGCCGTGCTGCTTCCCGTTTCGAGCGTCGGTGTGATGGGCGACGCGCGGACGTACGAGAACACCGTCGCGCTGCGTGTTGTTGACTCGCTCGATGGGATGACCGCCGACTGGGTGCGGCTGCCTTACGAGGTGCTGCAACGGATTTCGTCGCGCATCGTCAGCGAAGTCCGCGGGGTGAATCGCGTGGTCTACGACGTCAGCTCGAAGCCGCCGTCAACGATTGAGTGGGAGTGATGCCCGCCGGCCGGGTGCAGCTCCGGTGGTCATTTCTTCTTCTCTGCTTGCCACAACCCTCGCGACAGGGGACGCCCGCAGAATGGACAGAAGTTGAGCGCCAGGTAGTTGATCTTTCCTGTCTCAGCGTCACCCGAACGAAGAAAGTATTCGCTGTCGATGTCGTTGTAGCTGCGGCCGTCGCGAATCAGGTAACGTTCAGTGTGAACGACCATCTCGCGGTCCATCGCGTTCGACATTTCTTCGCAGCATACGACCATGGCGCGGCTCCCAAGTGAGTTCAACCCAACTTTCGCACAAGGAGAATGGCTGCCATCGGATGCCGGTCGAGCACTTGAAACTTTTCGGCGAAGTCATCCGGCTGCTTTTTGTCGCGCAAGTCCACTACGGCCAACTCGCCATCGCGGATGCGCTCAGAAGAACCGAACACGCGATAGCGCGACGCGCGGACGGCAGTCAGCTTCACGTCGATGTCCGAAGACGCCTCGGCTTCTTTTAGAGTAAATACCTTCATACGGAGATTCGGAGATTATTCACGAGATCACGAAGGAGCGACGTATCGCTCCCGGCGTTGAGTTCCTCCTTCGACGCGACTGCCCGGCCGAGCTTCAAATACTTTAGGCTAGTCTAGTTCTAGTTTCCAACCTTGACAACGAAAGTTGGCGACGCATACCATACCACCGTTTCACGTATAGGTCGTCCCCAATTGCGAACCCTGGTCCGATCCCGCAAGAGATCTCTAATGAAGCCGAATTGTCCTAGGTTTGTGCACTTGGCCGTAATGGTTGCCTTAGTGTCGGTGTTCTTGGTGCCGCTAGCAGTTTCGCAGGGTAAGTCTAGAGGGTCCGTGGTGAGAGCGCCGTTCGTCTTCGCTACAATGTCACAGGGAAGAGAGATCAACGCAGCGGTGTCGCCAGATCTGCCCGTCAGAATCGTCGCGATCCGGAATCTTCACGTCGGTAAAGATCTCCGGGTCGAGCATTGGTTTCGCGATCTTGAGATAGAGGTGAGGAATATCTCGCCCAAGCCAATCTACTTCATCGACCTGCATGTCAGGTTTCCCGATGTCGACATGGATCGGGGCAAGCTGCGATTCCCGTTGAGGTACGGCAGGATAGAACTCGCGAAGTTCGACGCGCCCCTTACTCCCGACGACGTCCCGATAATGCCCGGGGGGACCCACGTTTTTAAGGTTCCAGCGTCGATGTCGGTCAGAGGCTTTGAGGTCTTAATGTCTGAGAGAAAGATCCCCGAATCAGCCACGAAAAAGATTGAGTTGATATTCCAGTTGATCAACTTCGGTGACGGGACAGGATATGACTCCGGGATCCCAGTGCCGCGCAATGGCAAGATATCGGACCGCATCTTCGTGTTCTCAACCTACGGCCAACACAAGGTTTTGGACCAGGACGCCCTGGAACCTTGTGCTCGAAGTACTCCCGCTATGACGACTATTATTGCTCAACCGGATGCCCAGGCACGATTTATCAGCCGGGCCCAGCAACGGGTTCCGACCCAATGTCACGACATCGTGCCAGATAGCTACACTTGTGAGGGCTACCCGTGTCCGATCGATGGCGCGAACAGCTGCGAGCTATCGCTGGTGGGATGAGTTCCTAAGCGGCGCGTTTCAGTGGGCACGGCGCAAGCCACACCTCCTCCCGCCGATGGCGAATCTCACGTTAAGCCGCCGATCAAGTGCAGCAGGTCCGCAAGCCTGGCCGTCACTCGATCCGCCGCCGATTGCTCCGTTTCCAGCATCGGAGTCACGCCAATGAACCTGATCGCATGCCAGCCGGCGTTCTTTGCACCCACGACGTCGGTGTGCTCGAGGTCGCCGACGTGCACGATCTCGCGCGGCGCGACCCCGAGCGCCCTTGCCGTCCGGTTGAACATCTCCGCGTGAGGCTTCGCGCGGCCGGCTTCGTCGGAGAACACGAGGGAGTCGAAGAAATTTAGCAACCCGGTCCCGGCCAGCACCTGCCGGAGCACCCGGCCCGGCGAGAATCCGACGTCGGAGATAATCCCGAGCTTGTAGTCTGCCGCCAGCGCTTCGACGGCGTCACGCGCGCCGTCAACCAACACGGGAGGCCGTTCTAGGATTCCCTCCTCAAAGTCTGAAGCCAGTTTCGACAACTCGTCCGCCGCCAGCCGGGCGCCGAGCGAATCGAGAATCTTGCCGAGTCGCTCGGAAGCTGACAGTGTTCGTTGCTCTTCAATCCAGATGCGATGATGCTCCCGGGCTTCGAGCGAAAATGCCCGGTCAATATCGTCGTCGCTGAACTTGCCGTTCCCCTCGAGAGCCTCCGCGAGCCGCCGATGCCGCCGCCCCCGGTAGTGTTCAAACGCACGGGGTTGCTCAGTGAACAGCGTGTGCCAGAAATCGAACGAAATCGCTCGCATCAGCCTCGCCCGTCGAAGCTCCTCGATCTCAAATTGTGTTTTGGTTCGAGTGAGACTTAAATGATAGACGCGCGTCGCAGGCATTCCAAGCCGAATGCGAAGAAGGTCATGAGCGAGCCCAGCACAAACATCTTTCGGCGAGCGCTCAGAGAAGAAATCGCGAGCTTCGGACTCGAAGAGCTGACCGAACGGCAGCTTGATCAACTCGACACTCATTATTCGCTGCTGATCGCGTGGAATCAAAAGATCAACCTCACGCGAATAACCAAGCCCGAAGAAGCCGCGCGGCTCCATTATGCCGAATCGCTTTACGGCGGACTCCTCATTGACGACGCGCGCAGGATACTCGACATCGGCAGCGGCGCCGGTTTCCCCGCCGTTCCGCTCGCCGTGCTCAGGCAGGACATCGAGGTTACCGCGCTCGAAGCCAACGTGAAGAAGTCCGTCTTCTTGAAAGAAGTCAAAGACTCGCTTAGTCTCCCGAACTTCAAAGTCGCGGCGGAGCGATTCGAGAAGTTTGACTGGAGCGCCTATGACCTCCTCACGAGCCGCGCGATCGAGAGCGGGGCCGCGTTATGGGCAGGAATGATCGCCAGGCTCGACTCGCATCAGCGGCTGATGCTCTACACGACCAGGGACGTGCTGGCCGCGTTGAACGAGCGCGCGAGTTCGTCCGCCGGGCGAGGCAGGCGCCGAGTTGCAACTCATCCGATCCCGCATTCCGCGTCCCGCATCATCGCGGTCTTCGAATGAAGCGGAGGCTCAGAAGCTGAACCGAATTCCGGTCTCGATCCACCGGCCGGGCATGGCGGCAGTCGGCCTTCCGAAGAACGGAGAGGTCTGCACGCCGCTGAAGTTGATCAGGTTGGGATGATTGAGAATGTTATGGACTTGAAGGTAGAGTTGGAAGCGCCATCGCTTATCGATCGCCTCGGCACCGCGGCCCCCGACCGCGTCCGAATCGCTCCCGACTCTGGTCACCCGCTTGTTGACTTCCGTGCTGCGTCTCGTCTGCTGGCCGAATCCGAAGCCCCAGCTCAATCGCGTGCTCAGGTCGAAGTCAGAGTCGCCTCGCGCGCTGTTGCGTCCTATGCCGGGCGGCCGGTCATTGCTTACGCTGTCGAGGTTGTCGTCCCGGCCCGTCGTTATGTTGTAAGGTGTCGCGGAGTTGAAATGGAACAGCGTGCCAAGCCTCACTCCCTTGAACAAGCCGACGTTGACCATTGCGAACAGCCGGTGTCGTGCGTCGCCCGCCGCCGGCCCTCGCTCACCTCTCAGGTTGTTGTTGTCGGCGGGAAGCCTGAGCGGGCCGTCGGACTCATTGATCGACCGCGAGAGCGTGTAGTTGACGAGCCAATTGACCCTCTTCGAGAAATCACTGACGTTGACGTTCAAAAGGTGCAGCGTTGAATTGGCGGTCGACTCAATCTGGTTGACGTTTCCCAGAGCGGGGTTCGGGCGGCCAAGTCCACGCGCCGGAGCATTGACATTATGGCCGCGAAGCTCGTGGACGCCGCGCTGGTAGAAGTAAACAGCCCTCAGGTGGAACCGAAGGCTGATCTCTCTTTCTACGCCGAGCGACGCGCTTTCGATGTAGGGCGTTCGCAGGCGAGGGTCGCGTTGGATTCGGCTGGGCGGAAGAACCCGCGCGATGCCGCTGGCAAACGGATCAGGGAAGCCGGGCGCCAGGACAACCATGTCGTGCTGCCTCAGGCCATCGACGCGCAGCGTCTGTTCGTATGTTTCCGCCGAAAACCAGTCGTAAAAGATCCCTGCGCCCGCGCGTATGGTTGTCTTGCCGTCGCGAAACGGCGACCACGCGAGTCCGAGTCGAGGCGCGAAGTTGTTTCGGTCCGACAGGTTCGTCTGCATCTCGTAGCGCAGGCCCAGGCTTAACGAGAGCCCTTTCGCGACCCGAAAGTCATCCTGGAAATACCATCCGAATTGCCGTTGCCCGAAGTCCACATGCGGGTCCCCGACCCGGCGGCTGAAGGTTGTTGGGCGGCCGGCCGCAAAACTCGCGAGGCTCGAAAAGGTAAAGGTGCCATTCGCGTTGGCAAGTTCGTCGCTGCTGTAGCTTCCCAACTGGAGCGCGAAGCCCGTCCTCATCGAATGACCTTCGATCGCATAATCAAGGTTGTCGGCGATCTCGATCTCTCGGACGCGGCGGCTGCCTTGAACCTGAGCGCCGCCGCGATTGAATGCGTTGAGCACGAGGATCGCCGGCGCCTGTGTGGCGGAGTGGGATTCAACTTCCCGCCATCGCGCCTGAAGGCGGAACTCGTTCACGAATCGCCGCGTCAGCAGGCCAGTGTCGGAGAGACGAAACACGTGCTCGGCCGAGTCAACCGAGTAAGCGCGTTCCGGCAGGTCAAAGTTGCCGACGCCTAGATTGTCCTGTCCGAAGGCGTTGCGCTGATACTCGGCGCGAAGCGTGTGCGTCTTGGTCAGCGTATGCTCGACGCGAGCCGACAGGTCCAGCTTGCGAAGGGGACGGGTGACCACCCCGCTGAATCTGCCGTCGGGGAGAGCCGCGACGATGGTTTTCGAATCGTAAGCGAGTGAGCTATCGCCGTACAAAAACAACGAGGTGTGGCCCGGCCATATCGGACCGTCCAGCGTGAAGCCTCCCCGCCTATACTGCTCCGGCCCATGTATCGGAGCAAAGAAGTTCCTCGCGTTGAGCGCGCGATCACGGAATCCGAAGTTGACGCTTCCGTGCCACAGATCGCCGCCGGGTTTGGTGTAGATGTCGACAGTCACAAACCCGGATTCGTGATTCTCGGCAGCGTAGGCATTAAGGCGGAAGCGAATCTCGCGAATCTGTGATTTTGGCGGGAACCGGCCGCCGGAGAAGCCATTGACCCGAAACACGGCCCCGGGACCGGCCATCTGCCGCAGGACCTCGGCGAACTCTTCGGGGTCGTCCGGCAATTCGGCGATCTGCTGCTCGGTCAGGATGGTCGTGAAGGCCGGGCTGTTGCGGTCCAGCTTTCTGTCGCGCGCATCCTCGGTGACCTGAACCTCGTCCCTGACCTTCTCGACTTCCAGCAGTACCTCGATCGTATTGACTCCAGGTTTGAGGACGAAGTCGTCGACCTCGCGCGGCTCGAACCCTCTCGCCTCGACGCGAATCTTGCAGAGCCCCGAACTCACCGACGCGAAGTAGACGTCTCCCTGACCGTTCGTTTCGAGCGGCTTTTGCGGACCACCGGCGGGCTTGATGGATACTCGCGCCGCCACTATCACGGCGCGAGTGGGATCAAGCACCGTGACTCGCAAGCTCGATTCGCCCGCAGGTTTTCTCGTCTGACCGATCGCGCCGCCCGTCGCCGCGAGATGAGCGCAGAGCAGCAGAGAGAGAGCGCGAAAAAGAAGTTGACGTCCGTTCATGTCAGCCCTTGAAGAGTTCGGCGATCATTTCTCGAAGTCCCGAGCGGTGAGGGACGGGTTGATCTTGTACTTCTTGACTTCCCATTCCTCTATCAGCGTTCCGCTAGCCGCCTTCGAGATTCGGTGTGGCAGCATCACGCCATCGACCGCGCGGTAGTCGGAGAAGTAGGTCGCCAGGTCGCCTTCCTGTCTTGCCTGGCGCATCTGGCCCCGGCCTTCCTTCGCGTCTTTGAGGATCTTGTCGACGTCTTCGCGGCTGCCGGTCTGGGATGTCGTGGTGTTGACCGTCACCCGCGGGACCACTCCTCGGTACTGCATCATCATCGGTCTGTGCGTCGTTTTGTCTAGATACAACCGAGCCGCGAAACCGTCGGGCCCCTTGACGTCGAGCACGTCGGCGCGGCCATCCTTCGCCTCGGCCTCGCCGGCGTATGTGAACTCGACGGGCACCGACGCCGGGGATGCCAGCAGCAGGCCTATCACTTCTCGCGCAAACTCGCTGCGCATGAGTTGCGCGCGCGCGGCGGGCGGGCCCTCTCCCTGACGCGCCCCCCGCGTATTGACCTGGGCGCCGCCCCCGCCGCTGGTGCTGGAGTCGGTCCAGAACTGATCGCCGTTCAGGGCGCTGGTGAACGTTAGCTCGATGTCCGCGATCAAGGTCATCGTCTCGGACTTCTTGAATTTGTCGGGGAGCAGGAACGACACTTTGATCTCGCCCGAACGTTGTTCGCGGCGAAGCGTTCCGACCAGGCTCATGCCCTTAACGCCGTTGAGCGCCTCCTCGCCTCCCAGCGCCTGGCGAGTTTGCTTCAGCAACTGCTGCGCGCGATCATCTCCGGCAGCCGCGCTGCTGATCATTGTGCTGAGAAGACCAAATACCAGTATCAAGCTGAATACCATCAAGCGCATCGATTCCACCTCCAGGTATCTGAGTTTGAAACACCATTTCCAACCGCCGCGCTCCAACGTCCATCAGGTGAGCGGCGATATGCTCATCTTGCTCACCAGCATCGTCGGCGCGGCGAGAGCCGCCTCGTGATTGAGGTCGTTGCCGCATGCAACGACGTTCTTGAACATCTCCTTGAGCGGCGCGGATATGATCGCCGCCCGAACGGCATGCGAAAGCTTGCCGCCTTCGATCCATCTCCCGGTGGCTGCTTGAGTGAAGTTCGCCCCAACGCGCATCACGCGGGAGATGAGCCTCGTGACATAAAAGCCCTGGCGAAGGTCGGCGATGATGCTCTCGGGCGGCGCCGAGCCCGCGTCTATGTACGCGTTGGACGGCGCCACGCCCAGCCGGATGTCTTCGTTGGAGATCGCGTTACCCGTTGACTCGCGGTCAAGCACTCGAGCGTAATAAGCATTCAACAGGAACTCGCTGAACACGCCGTCTCGAATGATGACCTTCCTTCGCGGTACGACCCCTTCATGGTCGAACGGCTGCGATTTCAGCCCGCCGACCCTCAGCGGATCGTCAACGAGACTGATCGTCCGGGAGCAGATTGTCTCGCCAAGCTTCCCGAAATAGGACCCTTGCATGTACATCGCTACGGGTCCGCTACAGAACTGGAGCAGTATCCCGGCGAGGCTGCGGGAGGCGGTTGGCGCGAACACGACAGGAAACGAGCCGGAAGCCGCGGGTTGCGCTCCTACTTTTTCCGATAGTCTGCCGACGGCCAAGTCCGCCAGCCGGTCAACCTTGAGCCCGCCGAGCGCGCGATGGCTCAGATTCGCTCCGCCCGTCAGTTTGCCTTCCGGTCCTCCTTCTTCGCCCTCATCGGTTGTCGCCGCGCCCAACACGAGATTCGCGCTCAAGGTCCCGGCGCTCGTCCTGTACGAGCGGGAATAGCCCTCGGAAGTAGCGACCGTTATCTCCTGGACCTGAACCTGAAACGAAGAGCTCGCGAGCGCCGCGGCTTTCGCGTCTCTCGCGCCGATCGCAGGCGGTATGGAGGCCACGATCTGCCGCATCTCGCCGAGCGAGATTTGCGCGAGAGCCTCGTCGTAGAGGCCGAGGTCGTCGGAGACCGCTCCGAGTTGCCCGGGGTCGGCAAGTCCGAGAAATTTGTCGCGCGAAGCCCGGCCAATCAACCCCATCGCCTGACCCACCATCGATTCGATTGCCTTCTCGGTGTTCCCATTCCCGGTCACAATCGCTCCTCTGCGCCTGCTGAACAATCGAAGAGTCAATCGAGTCGTATCGCTTTCGGCAACGAGCGGGCTCTCGTGGTTAAAGACCTGCACGGCTTTCTCGCGCCGGTCGATCACAAGCGCGTCCGCCTGGGCAGCGCCACGCTGACGGCAGGTTTCTACGGCCATTCTTGCCAGGTCTTCAGTCGTCATGGGCTTCACGTATGCCAGTTGCCTCCGACCGTCATCGAGTCGATCTTGAGCGTTGGGGTCCCGATGGTCACGGGAACCATCTGCCCCTGCTTCCCGCAAGCCCACAGGTTGTCGCTGATCTGCATGTCGTTGCCGACCATGCTGACGCGGCTCAGAATCTCCGGCCCGTTCCCCAGCAACAGCACGTTGGACAAAGGCGCGGTGAGCCGGCCCGACTCGATCAGGAATGCTTCGGTCGGCACAAAGGTGAAATCTCCGGTCGTGATGTTGACCGAGCCGCCGGAGAAGAACCTCGCGTACACGCCGTGGTTCACCGAGCGAATGATGTCCTCAGGTGACGAATCTCCGTTCTGAAGATAGGTGTTCGTCATTCGCGGCAGGGGCGGAAAGCTGAAATTCTGACGCCGCCCGTTTCCGGTTGGCTGGACTCCCATCTTCCAGGCCGTCTCGCGGCTGTGCAGATACCCGGCGAGTCTGCCCTGGTCTATCAATAATGTGCTCGACGAGGGCACGCCTTCGTCGTCGAAGTTCATCGACCCGTTTAGATTCGAGCGTCGGCCGTCGTCATAGATGGTGCAGAGCTTTGAGCACACCGATTGTCCGAGACGATTCGAATACGCGGAGTATCCCCTTAGGTTGAAATCGGCCTCGAGACCGTGCCCTACAGCTTCGTGCAGCAGGACCCCGCTGTAGGCAGGTCCGAGCACTACCGGCAACTCACCTGACGGCGCGCCGACGGCCTCGACTTGATGGCGCGCCATCCGCGCGGCCCGTTCCCCGATGCTCTCGGGCGAACGAGCATCGAAGTACTCGAACCCGTAGTGGCCCCCAACCGTGAGCGAGCCATGCCCGGTCTTGCTCGTGTTCTCTTCACCGACGGAAACTGAAATGCCGACCTGTAGTATCGGTTGCGTGTCGTGCGCGATCACGCCATTCGACGCTGCGACCGTCACAAACCGCATCGCGTCGCGATAGTTGGCGCGCACTGATGTAACGCCGGAGTCCGCCTTCTTCGCGGCTTCGGACATTCTTCGAATGATCTCCTGCTTTTCATGGAACGGATCGCCCGGCGAAGTACCAACCGGATAGAGGTCGCCGGCGCGCAGCGGAACAAGCGCGGGCACCCTCGTGCTGCCGCCGCCGCTTGCGGAAGCTCCCGCCGAACGAGCCGCGCGAACCAGCCCTTCCCAGGAGACGTCTCGCGTCGCGCAAAACCCAGCGCCGCCTTCGCCGACTACGCGGATACCGGCCCCGCTGACTGATTCCACGGCCGCGCGTTCGAGTTTCGCGCCGTCGAAGTCCATCGACGTCCCCATCGAATGCTCGACGAAGATGTCCGCATACTTGCCGCCTTTCTCCAACGCGGTCTCGAGCAGTTTCGATAGCCCCGCGTCGTCGAGTCCCGTGTTCCTGTAGATAGCAAGCGCGGCCTGGTCGCGGACTTGCGGACTCTTCCACGTCACTTTGTACAGCTCCCAAAGTGCAAGACCCGCCCCGGCGCCCAGGCCCGCCTGCAAAAGTCTTCTTCGGGTTATGGTTGCCACTAGCTGACTCCTCGCTCGTGTGTTGCGTCGCTCAATCCAACGGATGCCGGCACCTGCAATGCTCGGCGACGATTGCCGACGCCTCGAATATCTTTATGCCGTCCGGTATCGGCAGCACGCGGTTTACAAACAGAAAAGCGTCGTCATACGTGTGCATGCCCTTAAGCGTGCCCGGCTTGAACATCTCCCGCGTGCTGACCTGCTCCTTGAGGTCGTATCCGTAGCGGGCGAGGGCAACCATATCGGGCGCGACGCCGCTGACGTTAGCGCCGTACAATCGGTCCCATCGCTCGACCCGCTCGATCACCGGCTCACCATTGTCGGGATTGCGCAGTTGCATGAGACGTTCGGTGATTTCCTCGCAGACCGCTTCGAACTCCCGTCCGGGTTCGACGGATCCGCGAGGCTCACGCCCCTTGAGATTGACGTAGATTCGGCCTGGGATCAGGCTGTACGCCTTTGACCTGCCGTCGATTTCCTCGAGTGATTTCGGCGAGCCGGTTTGAAAGCGGAGGAAACCCTCCTGCTGGAGCCATAGGTTCAGGTTCACTTCGTACTTGATTCCGCAGAAGCCGTGATCGGAAAGAAGCACGAGCAATGTATCGCCTTCAATGCGCTCGGCAACTTCGCCTATGATCTCGTCGATGCGTGAATAGAGTCGGAGAAAATCCTTGTAATGAGGCGCCGCCCGATCGTACTGGTCCCACATGAAGTGGTGCAGCCTGTCAGTGGTCATGAAGTGGATCATCATCAAGTCCCACTTCTCCTTCTCCCAGAAGTGAAACATCGCGTTGCGATAGCCTTCGGTGACGGCGAAGACGTCCTCGATGAATCGCTCCGGCTCGCCGGCCAGGGAAGTATTGACGTCGAGCCTGTAGTTCATCGCTTTGAGTGGCTCGAGTATGTCGAGCGGGTGGACCGCCTTTTCCAGCGAGGGCGACAGGAAGCAGCCGATGGAGACCCCGTTCTTGATCTTGAGGGGCGGCGAGTTGACCGGCATGCCCATGACCATGACCTTCGATCCCATGTTGGCTGCGTACTCTTCCATCGTGCTGATCGGGAGGGATGTCGTCTGCGGGAAATAGGTCTTATAAGTGCGGGGACGACGGTCGGTGAATCCGGTCAGGCCCATGCGCCCCGGGTTGACCCCTGTGCGGAACGAGGTCCACGCAACCGACGAGACACAGGGAAGCGTCGACTCCATGCGGCGCAGCGTGCCCTGTTGGGTGAGCCGCCGCATGTTCGGCATTACGCCCTCGGCCATTAACTCGACGAGGAGTGAATGCGGAACGCCGTCGATTCCGAGCACAACGGCCGGTCCTGAACCCAGCGCATCGCGTTTGAGGTCCGCGGCGAGTTCCTCGATGTATTGGTCGATCTCCTGCATGGTTCCAAGTCTCTGTTGTATACTGGTCCGGCGGCGCCAGGGGCCGTCGTTTTCACAGTGTTCCCACGGGTTCGCGCCCGTGGGAACACCTCGACAGGTCTGTCGCGGGACTAGGTGAAGTACCACGTACCGAACGTGGTCCAGATGGTCCCGGTAATGATCGTGATTGTGATGGAACCTGGCGACCGCCGGACGATGATGATCCCCGGGTCTGCGCCCAGGCCGAGCATCTGCATTTCCATGCGGGGTTCAAGTTCCTCTACCGCGAAGTCACTCGCCACGTCATTCAGAGACAGAATACGACTCATTGTCTGCTCCTTTCTATTGGGATTGTGCTGGAGGTCCATCCAGCCTTCGCCTCGACCGCCCGCGCCTGAGCTGGTCCGGTTTCGACCGACCGGCTGAGGCCGCAACGCGCCAGGGCAAAACTCGAGTGCGGCACGTACTCACACGTACCCAAAAGCCTGCAGCTTCTTTTCCGTTACCTTCGAGAGCTCGACGACGGTGTCTCGCTTGCTCCGCACGCGTTCGGCATGTCGCTGAACCACCGCGCGGAGCTCTTCCAACAACCTGATCGCGCCTGCGCTGAGTTCCTTATCCAGCAGGTTCTCCGAGCGACCGTCTCCGTTGACCCGATGAAAGCTCTCGCGCCAATACCCGAGCGACGAGATCAGCATCCAGTCACCCTGTCGTATCGCCAGGTAGCGATGTTTGTTGCGCACGCCATCGGGCCCCGCGATAACCAACGGGCGATCGAAATCGCCGGCGGACGACATCAGGTGCACAAGGCTCTGGCCGTCGAATCCATCGGCCGCCTCACCAGGGTCGATTTCGCACAACTCCAGAACCGTGGGAAGCAAATCGACCAGGCTCACCGGCGTCGCAACGCGCGACGGTTCAATCCCGGGGCCGCTCATTATCAGCGGTACACGTATGACTTCTTCGGTAAAGTTGCAGTGGAATGAAGTGTAGGGCTCCCAGGCTTCGCCGTGATCAGCGGTGATGATGAAGTAGGTGTTGTCGAGCCTCCCGAGGCTCCTCAGCCTCTCGCTGATCACCCTTATGAACCTGGCGGCGTTTTGTATCTCTCGCCGATAGGAATCGAAGACAAGCTCCTGCCGGCCGCCCACGATCAAAGACCTGATGTAGTTCAGCGTGCGTGAAGGGTGATCGTAATCAGCCGTCGCGTCGTTGTAGTCCTTGGGCACGACCATCCCGTACGGATAATGGACGTTGTAGGTATGCCAGAAGACAAAGAAGGGTTTGTCGCCGCCGATGCACTTCAGCAGGCGCGGGTCGGTTGCCGAACCGGTGAACTCGACGGCGGAACCCGAAAACAGGGAGCCAAGCTGCGGGATGGAAAAACAGCCCGTCGAGTAGCCGGCCTCATTAAAGTGATCGAAGGCGGTCCTGGTTCCCGCTTCGAACCGGTGCGCCCAGGTCCATATCATGTGGGAGGTCGCGTCCACGCCCGTGAGCATCGTCGCGTGCGACGGCATAGTCCAGTTCCCGCCGGGGAACGCATTCTCGAAAACGCACCCGCGCTCCGCCATCTCGTCTATGAAGGTGAAGCGATTGCCCGCAGGCGAGTATGCTTGCAGGAAGTCGCTTCGCAACGAGTCGATTGAAACCCAAACGACATTTGCCCGCGTCATTCCAGACCTCGTTCGTGCCGATTAATGCTGAGCCTCGCCGGCCACTGCCCCGCCGGACATCTTCCACACACCCGCGCTGGCAAGCGCCCGCCGCCCCAACTGCATCACCTTCAGCGACACGCCGAAGAGCAGGGACACCATCGTCATCAGCAGAAGAACAAACAGAATCGTGCGCACAACCGAAGAAACGACCAGCGCCCAATCCGACACTTCGATACCCCTCAACGCCGCCGAGTAGAAACGCGAGAGCGTGGTCGAGGCAGCGGAATAAAGATGCGAACTCCCTCGGACTATCATGACCGCAACCAGGAGCCAGAAAATGTTCCGGACCAACGCGTACGCAAGCAGAACAGTCGCGCGCGCCGCTTTCACCGGCATCACCGGACGCTCGGCGCGCCGGCCGAATAAGCGCCCGACGCTCAGGCGCAAGACCCTCTCGGAATACTGCTGGAGATTTGGAACGGCCAGAATGTCTGCCAGCAGCCAGTACCCGTCGAACTTCATCAGCGGATTGATCGAAAACAAACACAGCGTATCGGACGCGACGACCGCCGCCAGCAACGGGACATAGTCGGTGTTCATGTAGATCAGAAACATCACCGACGCCGCGATGCTCTGAAAGTAGATGCCGCCGATGTCCACGGCGACCCGTTGCCGCGGCTTCAGCTTCCAACTGTTGCTCACATCAGCGAAGAAAGCCGGAATGTAATGGTAAAGCTGAAACCCTATGGCCCCGGTCTTCAGCCCGAAACGCACTTGAGCGGCCGCATGACCGAACTCGTGGATCAGCACGACTGTCAGTAGAAAGACGAGGCTGAGCAGGTACTCGACCGCAGTCGCCCGTCCCGTTACCTGACGGAGGAATTCCCCGTCAATCGTCGTGTAGAGCATGTACCTGGACGCCGCGATCAAAACGACCGCGAGGACGATCGAAAGCGGCTCGTAAAGGACCGACATTGGCGGGCACACCCTGCGCACGAGGTTCCGGGGCAACAGCCGCCAGCGGAAACGCCCAGCCAATAAGCGCAGATAGAGGGGACTCTTCTTAACCTCGGCGGCTTGCGATGCAAGCGACGGCGTGCGCGGAGCCGTATCGCCGGCGAATGCGATCCCGCGGGAGACCAATTGCTGCTCGATGATGAAGCGCAGGTCCTCGCTGCCAATCTCCCACCCCCATGCCTCCGACAGATCGCGCGCCGCCTCCTCGATCGTCTTGTGCTGCTTGAGCTGCTCGATCACATCCGCGACCTTCGATGTGACCATAAGACGCTTGCCCTGGCCGACCAGGGTAACCATGTACCTGGACGCATCCAGAGCGACGTCGAGACGGTCTACAATGAGCGGCGGAAGCGAAAACGTACTGCTGACATCGTTATTGTCGACCGGCATTTCAACCCCTTTGTTCACGAGGCGCGGCGGTCACTTAGGACTCTCGCGCTCCTTGGCTCCCGGTGGTCGCACGTGACCGCGGATGTTATTCAGAAGCGACGGCAGAACCTGCCGGATTCGCCGCTCGAGCGCCGTTGCACACTCGTTCGGGCTCCGATACCCGTAGTCGACGATCCAATTGCGCCCGCAGACGAGCGCGTATTTGCATGAGAGGCAGCCACGCGACTCCCCCTCTCGCATCATCGGTGAGTCCTGTTTGAAGTCCGCCTTCACGGTTTCGCGTACCAAATCGAAGTCCCGAACCGCCGCGCGCGTCCCGGGCGGCTCGTACGAGAGTCGATTCGTCGGGATGTCCAGAATCAGCTTGCCAGGGTGAGGCTGAAAGAACGGCGCGTAGTTGATGCTGCGCGGTGAGGAGATGAACCTAAGAAGGGTGCCCAGAATGCCGTCATTCTCCGCGCTGATGTAAGGCATCCGAACGCCGTCAAATGAGACAAAGTCGGGCTCCTGGGTGCCGTTCGCGTTGCTCGAGTTCAGCAGCATAACGAAGAATGGATACTTGCGTCTGACTGCGTCCCGAACCGCCGACACCGCCTTAAGCTGATCTTCATTCATTCCGTCGACGTTGCACTTCATTCCGACGTGGACCTGTCGCTCAAAGTAGTCGAGGATCGTATCCGACAGAGGTCCCGCATCGGTCGGCATGTCCGAACTGTTGGCTTGCACAGTAGTGAACTCGAAGTTCTGGCTGAGGACCCACGGCAGCAGGGCCGCCATGCCTTCGGGAGTGACAATGGGAATTATCGGATAGTCCCTTCGAGTGGCCGATGCCAGAATCTGCCCGAGCATTGCTGCGTCAATCTCCGCGCCCGCAACTTCGACGACCACGGCCACGCGCGGAACGCCAATCTCTGTTTCATCCCAAATGGAGAAGACCTCTTCAACCCCGCGAGTCTCGGCCCGGCCCGGCGTGCCGGTTTGGGAACTCGACCGAAAGCGGAAGACAATCTCACACGCGGTTCTTAGATTCCTCGCGGTTAGGCCCACAGTTGCGCGCGCCTGCTCCCGCTCCCGCTCGGCGGCTTCGTCGGTGATGTAACCACGACGCGACAGCGTTTCGGTCTCGGCCGGACTCAGCGATCTGCCGCCCGACTCGAAATCCAGCAGCGCACCGGCAACCTCTTCGGATACGAGATCGACGGCGCCTCTTAGCGTTTGAAACAGCAAGTAGTGCCCGGAGTGGGGAACCTGCACAAGACTGACGTGAATGCTAGTGTGCATCCCACAACCTCTTCTCATAGCGCCCGGTCTCTCAGTGAGCGCCGGCGGCTAGCAGGAGCCCAGAATTCTCATTTGAGTGTCGTTGATTTTAAATCGTGCAAATCGGACGAGCGTGATTATAACCCCGATTTGTGGCTTGTCAAGGGTGGGAAAACCCGCCGATGTCCAAGTGGCGGGTCTTACGAAGGTGCAAATGTGGCGTGTGGCGCGCTACTCCGATGCCGAAACGGCGGTGACGGCCCAATAGACCAACTCAAGGAATCTGCCCAGTCCGTCAACCGACAGACGCTCGTCGTTCCCGTGCACGCTCGCCCGTTCGCGGTCGCTCGCCACGCTCCCGATTCCGTACGCCTGAACGCCCTTCGCCCGCAGTTGCGCCGAATCGGTCGCCCCGGTCAGCATAGTCGGCAGTGTCACCACGCCGGGAAAGACTCTCGCTTGTGCACGCTCGATCGCGCGAAACATCTCGGTTTCAAGCTTCGACGGCGGTGTCGCCGGCCGCCCGCGCGCCGGCGGTGCAATCACTTCAACAGCCGGATCATCGATGAGTCGGCGCAGGGCCTCGGCAAGCGCCTTGATGTCCTCGTCGGGAACCGCACGCACATCGAGCGTCGCTTCGGCTTCGGCGGGAATCACGTTGCTGCGAAAGCCGCCCTTGATGATCGTCGGGACGATTGAAGTCCGAAGCACGGAATTGTACGTCCCGTACTTCGCGCGGATCGTCTCCTGGACGGCCAGGCTCGCGGCCGGATCTTCGAGGTGTGTGAATAGGAATGCTTCTTCAGGCGGGCTGATGGTCGCGAGCCGCGAAAAGAAGGCCCGCGTGGTTTCATTCAATCGCATCGGCGTCTGCCAGCTTCCGACTTTCGCGACCGCCGCCGCGAGATGGGTGATCGCGTTATCAAGCCGAGGCACCGAACCATGCCCGCTTGTCCCGCGCGCTATCAAGCGGAACCCGCGCGGCACTTTCTCCGTCGTTGATACGGCCACATACCTAACCTTGCCGTCCGATTCATAGATCGTCCCGCCCTCGTTCAACGCGAACTCGCACTCGATCTTGTCCCAATGCTGCTCGACCATGAAGTCGATTCCGGCCCGGGTTGTTCCCTCCTCACCGGCTTCCGCCAGGAAGATCACATCGCGATCAAGCGGGACCTTAAGCCTGTGAAGCAGCAGGATCGTCTCCAGGCAGACGCTCGTCATGCCTTTGTCGTCCGACGCGCCGCGCCCGTAAATATAGCCGTCTTTGACGACGCCCCCGAACGGATCGACCGTCCACTTGTCCCGCTCGACGCCGACGACGTCGATGTGACCCATCAACAGAATCGGCCGTTTCTTGCCGTTCCCCTTGAGCCGGGCGACGAGATTGCCGCGTCCGGGCTCGCGCTCGAAGATATCGGACGGGATTCCTTCGCGATCGAGGATGGCCTTAAGGTACTCGGCGCCGCGGGTCTCGTTGCCGGGCGGGTTGCTTGTGTCGATCTTAACGAAGCCGGAGAGGATGGAGATGAGCTCGTTTCGCGCGGCGGCGAAATCCGGCGTCGGAACCGTTCGCGCGGACGCCGCTTTGAACGAGGCGGATGCCGAGAATGCGAGCGTCGCCGCCAACGCGATCGCCGCGGAAAGTGATTCCCCAATGCGTCTGTTCCTCATCAACTCTTCCTCTCTTCGGGTCTTTTTTTTTCATGTGTGGAGCGAGCTTAGCAGCGGACGTATCAGCCGACAAGGAGCGGAATCGGTCAAAAGAACGAAAGCCTCCGACTCAAGACGGTCAGACTGAAAAGCCGGATGTCTCGTTGAATGTCGCGGAATGCACCAAGCCCTTTGAGGATTACTATTTCGCGAAGCGTGGAGTAATGGCACTGTTGTTGCAGTATGGGCCGTTGGAAGCTTGAGACGCCCAGTGGCGTTCTCTCAGGGCCATCTTGCGAGACGACGGAGAATCCGCGCGAGCGGGCCGGTGAGTTGCGGAGCCGAGATATTGACCGGGGCCTCACCCCCCGCGCGATGCACGGCTGAAGCGACTTCGGGCACGCTCGCGCACCAGTACCGAGTCAGATCCCTCTCTAATCGGCTTCGGGCGTTTCGCAGGATGGCTCCCTTTTTTCGTAAATCCAAAACCCAAAATCCCTCAGTCGATTCTCTCAATCCCATCCATATACGGCCGCAGCGCCTGAGGAATCACGACGCTGCCATCCGCCTGCTGACAGTTCTCCAGTATCGCAAGCCACAGCCGGCCGATCGCAACGCCCGACCCGTTGAGCGTGTGAACGAATTCGGGCTTCGACTTCGGCTCGCGGCGGAATCGTATCCCCGCGCGGCGCGCCTGAAACGCTTCGCAATTCGAGCATGAAGATATCTCGCGATAAGTGTTCTGGCTCGGGATCCACACCTCGATGTCATATGTCTTCGCCGCTGCGAAACCCATATCGCCCGTCGATAGCACGACCGTCCGGTACGCAAGGCCAAGCGTCTCAAGTACGGCTTCGGCATCGCGGGTCAAGCTATCGAGTTCCGCATAAGACTCTTCGGGCCGCGTGAGTTTGACCAGCTCGACTTTGTCAAACTGATGCTGGCGTATCAGCCCGCGCGTGTCCTTGCCGTAGCTCCCCGCTTCGGACCGAAAGCACGGCGTGTAGGCCGTCATCTTGATCGGTAATCGAGCGCCGTCGAGTATCTCTTCGGCATAGATGTTGGTCAGCGGCACTTCCGCGGTCGGCGCGAGGTAGAAGTTTCGCTCGTCGACGAGCTTGAACAAATCTCCCTCGAACTTCGGTAGCTGGCCCGTGCCCACAAGCGCCGCGCGGTTGATGATGAACGGAGGCAGGACCTCACGGTAACCGTGACGCGTTGTATGAAGATCGATACAGAAGTTGATCAGCGCTCGTTCGAGCCTCGCCCCCAACCCGGTCAGTATGGCGAAGCGCGCGCCTGCGATCTTGGTCGCTCGTTCGAGGTCGAGAATCCCGAGCCGAGCGCCGAGGTCGACGTGATCGCGAACCTCGAAGCTGAAAGCAGGCGGCGAGCCCCATCGCCTGACTTCTTGATTCGCAGTTTCGTCTTCGCCGATGGGTACACTCGCGTGAGGCAGGTTCGGCAGAACCATCATCAACTCGTTCAGCTCGGTCTCGACCTCGGCGAGTTCAGCCGAAGCGGCGGCAATCTGATCTCCAATCTCGCGCACGGCGCGGCGGCGAGACTCGGCGGCGTCCTTCTGGCCGGCTTTCATGAGCTTGCCGATCGCCTCGCTCTCGCTGTTGCGCGTCGCGTTGAGGTCGTCGCGGCGGCGAACGACTTCCCGCCTGCGCTGGTCGAGTTCCGAGAAGCGTTCGAATGTAGCGAGAGGGAAGCCTCGCTGGCCGAGCTTCTCCCTCACTGAGTCGATGTTGGCACGGACAAAGTTCACATCCAGCATGCGGGGTCACCTTTCATCAGGCGAGAATGAAACCACAGCTTCAGGCGGCGTTCAATCTGGATGCGGTGTGTGTCGGAAGATCGCCAACGAAGTTAGCTCAAAATGGATCGCGGTCGCGCTAATGCCTGACGATACTTAATGGTCCATTGGGGAATCCTCAGCGACTTGCCACGATCGGGAAGGATCTTCTCAGCAAGCTCTGTATTGACGCTCGTCTCAACCGCTCGGGGCGGGCATCGTCAAAGATCACGCCAGGGGCTGCTACGGACTGGCGCTCGCGGCGTTATTTAACAAACTCTGGACGGCTTGGAGAAACCTCTTGAGGATTTCGCTCCGCGCGGCCTTTGCGGCCTCGGCCTCCTTCTTGCGGTCGTGGCTCTCCTCAGCAACGGTACTCCCTCCCATAGTCGCGTCGCCTTCCTCGTCCTCGTCCTCGCCCGCGTATGAAGCGTTGTTCGCATATTCTTCAGCGAGCGCGGACACAGCTTCGTCACCGTACGCGTGCGCAATAATCGCCATCATCCTCTCTGCGAGAATGGGGGGATCGTTCTGTACGGAGCTCAGTTGGGCCAGGAGGAAAGAGACCAACCGCGGGTCCTCCCACAGCGCCGCGAGGTCCATAAGCTCCCGATCACGGTCGGCGAGCGTTTCCGTGTTGAAGAGGGCCGTCATCAGCCGCTCCTTTTGTGCCGCCGTCAACAATGCCGCGAAGTTGGGCAATCCCTCATCACCTTCGTCGGATGGATCGATCTCGGCTGGCTGATCAATCGGATTGGCGCTCGTGCGTTCAGCATCGATTGGCTTCCGAGATTCGGCCTCTTCCCCTTGTCCGGTACTCGCTTCGCGGTTGTCGTACTGCTCCACACTCCAAAGAAGCTCCGAAGCGCCCTCCCATCTAGTCGCCGGTTCTTCCGCGCAGCGGATCAGCCACTCGACGAGCGCCTCCCTGTTGGGCGGCTCCTCGCGGCTTATGTCAGCCAGTTCGCGAATGCGGTCGACATAAACACTGAGATCGGCCTCCGGCAGCTTCTTAACTCCATATGTGGCGTCGTCTACTTCATAACCACCGGTCGGCTTCCGACCCGCCTCGGGTTTGCGCGGCCGGAGGAATACAAGAACGTCGTCGCCGCTGGTGAATGGACCGCGCAGTTCGCCGTAAACATAGTGGTAAACATAGACGACTGGTTTCCGCGGCTCTCCCTTGAGCGTGGACTTTATGCGCAGTGCGGTTCTCATAAGCGAGGCGTCGCCCTCTTTTTGGACTTCAGTCGACGCTCCGACGCGGCCGACAATTATCAACTCGGTTTCGTTGTACAGTGAGCGCAATGGTCGCACAGGAACGGCAGTGACTCCGCTCACGGTTATCATCTCGACAGGCTGCATGGCCAAGTCAATGCGCAGTTCCTGACCGGGCACCACTTCTACGGGCCCAGGCGTTGCGGGCGATTGAAGACCGGGCACCACGGCTTGAAGAGTGTAGGCGCCTGGCCGTACTGATGCGAATCGAAACTCCCCTGACTCTGAACTCAGGGTCAATCGATTGGCCCCTTCCCCATCGCTCACCAGAGCCACGCTTGCATTTGGGATTGCGGCCCCGTACGGGTTCGTCAAAGTTCCGACGACGCTACCTGTTTCACCTGTGGGGCGTCGGTCCTTCGCCCGGTCCTGACCGTCTAACTCGGTGGCGACCGACAGAGCTCTGGTCGGCGCCATATGAGGTCCCGATGACGCACTCACGCTTGCGCTGATCATCGCTGTGACCACGACGCTCGCGAGAGGGGACGCGCGACGGCCCGCGACAGGCAAGACGGGAAGCGGTTGTCGAGTAACGACGGTACCGTCGCCGCGCCGCGTGATCCTCGCGCACAGCTTCCCTTGTAATGTCGAGACGAGCGCTTGTGCTTCGATCGCGGTCATCTTTGAAAAATCATAGACGTACCTCTTGCACTCGGCGCAGTAGCGAGTTCGTTCATCACCTGCCATGCTCTCCCAATCGGTGGGACAGGGCGAAGCAACCCTGAGGCGCTCAAGCGAGTTTCCCTTTGTAGACACGGTTATACCTCGTGACCTGAGATTTAAGGCGCCCGATGTGCACGGCATGTTAGACGCTCGAATGCGGAGGAGGTTCCCCCTGACAAGTGATGAACAACAGTTGGGCGTGAGCTTGCGGATTTTTCGCTCGCCCGCGCCGGCAGGAGACACAAGTTCAATGGGGGAGTAAAAAAGGTTCGACGGTCAACGCGACGCTCTGCGCCTTCTCTCGAAGCCCTCACTGGGTTGCGCCGCGAGCGCGAAGGACCAGGAAGTAATCCATACCGTCCGGTTTGACGAAGTCGTACGTTTCGACAACAGCGAAGCCGGCACGTTCAGCTTCACTGATGACGACGCGGCGGCTGATCCCGTGGTCGTCCCCGTTGCCATTCTTGTCGATAATCCCCATCAGAGCGCCCGGGCGCATCGCGTCGCGCAGGTGGATCATCACCAAAATAGGCTCAGCGATTTCGTGATAGGTCTTGAGTATCAGTACGGCGTCCAGACTGCGGGGCGGCAGGAGCGGGTCGTCTTCTTTGCCAAGCACAGTGCGAATGTTCGTCAGCTTCTCTGTCGCCGCGCGTTCTTCAATGTACTTTAGGTAATCAGCGTTGATCTCGACGGCGTAGACTATCCCCTTGATTCCCACTCGGCGCGCCGCACGCACCGTGAACCAGCCTGAGCCCGCGCCGATGTCGGCAACGCTCGAGCCTTCTTTGATTCCGAGAATGTCCATCACGCGGTTGATCTGGAGTTTCTCATCGCGCTTGGGGTCTTCGAAGATGGAGAGATCGCCGGTGTAAGGCGGGCTCGTGGGCCGAGTGATCCGCGCGGACTGCCCGCGCGTCTCTCTTTGGAAAGGAGCCGACGGCGTGACGCGTTGTTTTGAGACGAGCGCGAAGCATATCAGCGCGCAGAACAACAGCGCTTTCGGCGCGGTTGTTGTGATAAATCGAAGGGACTTCAGCAGCATAAAGTGGCAGCCATGACTAGTTTCTACTCGAGCCCAGGTCAGCTTCTGACATTGTGCCAGACGGACGATCGTCTTTAAGAACTGTCGTTTTCGTTGACCAAGACGTGAGACTCTTCAAGCCTTCGATGTTTTTGCACTTTCAGGATATCAGCTGCTTCAATAGGTTGTCGTGCTCGTTTCGGGATCGCCTGACGAAGACGCTTTCCCGAAAAGAGGCTCGACGGCGCGAGAGGATCCGCCCCGGCATTGACCCCTCGCAGGTCGGCACCTCACGCGTCGCCGCTGGCGCACGGTGGCCAAAGTCTGGGTTGCCTGCGCTCGTGACTCTTGCATCCGAAGTCCCCGCAGACGCCCGCCAATATGACGTGGATTGGTCAGACTCAAGAGAGTGTGATATCGGCTGGGTGTCGTATTGTGATGTGAATGCTTGATATTTATGAAGTGAACGTATCATTGACAACAAGTACGGGCAGGTTTAGATTGGTCAACATTGATCGGAAGTAGGCCCAACATGGCAAGCTGGCGGAAGACTTTTCCGCCGGAGCGGAAGCATGAAAGGGACCGGAGAAAAGCGAGTCGAGCTCTTCGCGAACATCGCCATCATCGCCCTTGCGGTGATAGCCGGCTTCGTTTTGATAAGGAACCACCTTTTGGAAAGAACACTGCCCCCGCAAGCCGCCCGAAGGCCGGACCCGCCAGTTATCCCGCCAGCAGGCACCAAGATCTTTTTGCCCGGCGTCAGTTGGGATCAGAGTGAGCGGACGCTGCTTCTCGTGCTGTCGACCGACTGTCGCTTCTGCGCCGAGAGCGCTGATTTCTATCGGCGGTTAGCGCAGGAGACCGCAGCGAGCCCCTCGACGCGATTGATGGCAGTGTTCTCTCAAGACACCGAAGGCGCCAGGAAGTACCTGAGCAAACTCGATGTGCCGGTCAATGACGTGAAGCAATCTCCTCTAAGTTCTGTCGGCGTACGGGGCACGCCATCGCTGCTGCTCGTAGATAACAGCGGTGCTGTTACTGAGTCGTGGTTCGGGCGGTTGAGCGCAGCCAAGGAGACCGAAGTGCTCAATCGTCTCAAGTGCGAATCGTGTGAGTAAAGTGGGGAGGCGCTATGAGAAGGCTCTACCTCTTGATGGGTCTCGCAATACTGGTGGTCTGGTTGCTGATCGACGACACGTCCGCGGTTGGCGGCAATGCCAGCCCGGCTGCGGCAGGACCGCCTTCCGCGCAGCAGCAAACTTGTTGTCCGGAAGGTAGCGGCACTTCGCCCCACAAGGAATGCGTCGGCGGGGCCTGTGTCGATGTCTATGAGTGCGGATTCGATAACTGTGCCGCGTGCCAGGGTTGTGACCCCGACGGGACGAAGGAGTGGCAGTGCATCCAGCAGGGATGGATTTGGGACCCGTTTAACTGTCTTTGCAGCCCGCCCGGTTGCGACCCGGATGGAAGCCTCGAATGGCAGTGCGTCGGGGAGGGCGGCACCTGGGATCCTTACACTTGCTGGTGCACAATGTCCGGTTGCAACCCGGGGCCCGCGATCCTGGCCCACACGACTTCGACGCGCTATTGCTACGAGACTGGCGGCGAGGAGAGCTTCGTTATGGAGTGTTCCACGACGTGGCGAAACTACGAAGTGTTTTGTCAGGATGGAAGCCTCTATGCGTCGTGGACCATTGAAGAGAATTACTGCTATTGGAATGACTATTGTTACCAATGAGGCGATTCGTTTGAACTTCTAGAAGACGCCAACTTGGGAACCGACATTCAATCTTGTGGGGGCTGATAATGAACCAAAGGACAAAGAACAAGAGATCTACAGCGCTGCTTGTCGCGATTTTCGTGCTAGCTCAAGGCTCTCTCGTCGTTCTCGCCCAGGCCCCGGCCAAGACGCTGCATGATAGAGCGAAGGACGCGGGGGGAAAGCTGATCTATCCCTATGACGCCGATAGGAGCGTTGTGTATCCGAACGTTGAAGAGCTCGCCAAGCACAGCGACCTGATCATCATCGGCCGAACTGTGGGCCATCGCGCTCGCCTGACGGCCGATGGGATGGTCGTCACAAGGGACTTCCTCGTGAAGACTCAGGAAGTGATAAAAGGCGATATCCAACCCGGACTAGGCATCGCAGTGAGCGTGCCGGGCGGCAGTTACAGATTCCCCGATGGCGTCTACGTCTACGTCAGGCCACGGGATTATCTCGACGCGAAGGATGGGAAACTCTATGTCTTCTTCCTGCGAGCCAAGGGCTCGCTGACCAAAGGCCATCAAGTGGCGGGCGGGGTTCAGGGGCTGTTTGAATTGACAGATGGAGGTGTGCAGCCCGCTGATTTGGTCGCCGATGATCCAGTCGTAGTCAAGTACAAGGGAAAGAAGGGTGCCGATTTCCTCGCCGAGATCCACAGGGCCGTCAACAAGGGGAAGAAGCGACCGTAGAAAGAAGGGCCTTACTCCAGCACCTCGACAGGCGCGTGGCGCTAATCAGCGACCTGAAGGGAGAATGACCATGAACAAGACCAGATTACTCTTTGGGGCTGTATTGATACCGGGGTTCGTCATGGGTATGCTCTTGGCAGCCGGGCAATCACAAGACAAGCGCGTGGAACGCTCGGTCCCATCCGAGAAGGGGCGGCCGGGTGGTGACGACGCGAAGGCCCAACCCGGCAGCAGCGAAAAGATGAGCCGGGAAGAGAAGCTCGTGCGTGATGCGTACGTCAGGTTGATGCGCTACCAGAGTGCTGGCAGGGATGAGCTAGAGGCTGCAAACGGCATTAGTAACAAGCCGGACGACTATGTGGTTTTCGAGGTGAGGAACATACATACGGGACCCATTGAAGAGATTCTCGATACGCCCATTGAAAAACTGGCGTCGCCCCGCAACGGCGAAGTATTGAACGTAATGCCCAACTACTTGCAACACGGGGACGGACCGGCGCACGCCCGTTATGACGTTGAATGGGCCACGGCAAGCGGCGCTGAAGAAGGCGCGGATCAAAGGACCGTCGAACAGATTCTACGAAGCGTTGAAGCCCAGTATGCCGATGTAGACAAGTACACGACCTACGAGGTGACGGTGCGGTTGGGAGGCAAACGGCGGAGCTACAGGGCTGTGGCGCTGCATCGTAGCATTGGTGAAGGACAGAAGAAGCGATCAGCCGAGATAATAGATAACATCGCGACGGAGATGAACACGGTGTTGGAGGATGAGTCGCCGCGAGTCAGGTCGCCGTGGAAGACGTACGTGAAGACGGGTTTGTACCTCGCGGTTGCGCGAGAGATAAGGGATAAGAAGAAGGCGGGCCTTCCGCTGATCCCACGCGATGCGCCGCTGGGTTATCTGCCTGGCGATGACCTGGATCCATTTGCGGCGGATTCTCAGCAATCTCTGTCGGCGGCCTGCCCTGCGAAGTCAGTAACGGTTTCGGGAACACTTGGACCGAACGATGGTGATTCGGTCAACTGGACTGTCACTGCAACTGGCGCCAGCGTCTCGCGCTATGAATGGTCGGGCGCCCCATATCAGTCGAGCGGTACGGGAAACAACCCGAATTTGACGTTTAGCTCAACGACCACGGCAGCTACCACGACGAATGCACACTGGTACGCTTATCCAAATCAAGAATGCGGAGCGCAGTCAGGCAGCACTTACAAGATAAAATGTAAAGTGCACTTTTCAGACGGAGATAAGAAGACCGGGGAAGCTCTAATGGTTGTCAACGGCTGGTGGGCCCCGGGAGGTTATGTGGACCGAAGTGTAGCGCGATTAGACGGGTTCCCCGCCCTTGCCGCGGATGCTACCGGGATATGGCGGGTGACTGGAATGGGGAACTTGACGCGGATAATCCCGACCACCAAGCAAATCCTTGTCCCGACGACAAGCCAGTTCTATCAGAAGACAGATAGGCACGAACAGGTTCATCTTGACAATTGGAAGCCGGGCAATCTCTACGGAGATGTCTTTGAACCGGCGGCCTTTTATGCGCGGGTTAAGGACTTTACAGGTAGTACTCAACCAGAGCTGCACGATAAGATAACTGATGAGTATAATATCTATTGGAGCTTTGAAGTGGATTTCGTTGAACGTAACAGAAACCAGGATGAGAAGCTTGCGCACTCGGTATCCGACCAAATCGCGCCTATGTATCTATACCAGAATTGCGGTAGGTATCCGTAGAGATATGTACAGGGGAAACAGTCCCTTTTTTAGTGTCGACGATGGAGGAAAGAATGCGAGTTCTTTTATTTCTTTGTATTGCGATCTTTCCGGTCTCCGGGTGGTCACAGATAGACAGCCCTCTCCCCTACAAGCCTTTACACGCCGACCTTTTTCGGCGGGCTCAGGCGAGCGACTTGATCGCAGTCGTTAGTGTAATTGAGCGACGACCCGTTGGCATGCGCGCCATCGATTACGAAGTACCGGACCTCGGCAAGGTCGTTGGTGGGATGCTATTCGTCCTTCAGGTTGAGAACATCTTGTGCGGAAGGACAGACTTTGATGCACGGGTAACAATAGCCCGTCCTAAACCGCAGAAGATCCTCGTGTTCAAGAAATACGACAGGGAGTTCTACGAGGGTGGGTACTATCAACTCGGCCAGCGATACCTCGTTTTCTTGACGCCACATCGGGAGCAGAAGGACCTAGCGACAAAATACAGATTGGAAGCCGGGACGACGTATTACGAGGCATTCGAGGGAGAGAGGGGGCTGATTTCATTGACAGAAGAAGAACCACCACCGGTGGCCAAGATAAGGCAGTTTTGTCGGGCCGTCCGTCCCGCCGGTCCCGATGTCAAGATTCGAAGATTGAGCAGGCTTCTCAGTTCTGGGGACGCCGAGCTAGAGCAAGCCGCAGTTCAGGCGATTCGGTTCTTCCAGCGCGAGATGTCCCGCAGTAGGCAGTGACCCGGGCTCTCAGTTCCGACATTCGAGTGAGGCAGGTCGCTCCGATGGCTGATCTAGTCAGAGCTACAAGGGAACGGTCTCCCCTCTGCCGCCGGTTACGTCAAG
>DATDOV010000087.1:0-206060 GCA_035293105.1 Blastocatellia bacterium | reverse complement strand
CATAGCTGCAGCACCCTTAGCCGCAACCACGGGCGACTTTGCCGTCCCTGCCGCGCGAGCCCTCAGCCCCACCACCGGCACTGCCAGCGCCGCCACCGCTACTATCAGCACTGCCATCATTACCGCTCTTTTAGTTTTCATAACTGTGTTCTCTCCTGAAGCTTCGGAATGTCAAAACTGCGTGGTCGCATTAGCGCTGAACAGCGCGCACGTCCCACGAACTCCGGAGCTGAAAACGCGTCCGGAGGTGCTGCTGCCGGCGCTGCGACTTATAACCGCCGGGATTACGAGCCTGACCCCGTTAGGCGAGTCCCTTGTACATCGGACCCGTTGATTACGACGATGCCTGATTCTGTCAATTCGCGTCCTGGGTGATTCCGGTGCTGCTCACAAGACGCGCTGCCAGCCTGACTTCGGCAGCCGCCATACTATTCGGAGAAGCCAGTTGAATGCAACCAAAAATTTACATTTTCTGTTCTTTTTTTTTGCGGCCCAATCTGGTCGGCGCCCGGAGACGGCCCGCGGTGGATTCTCATCATTCAACGGACAGGATCGCACATTTGAGGTAATGGGTTTCCGGCATCGACACCAGCACTGGATGATCTCGCGCCTGGCTGCGCTTTTCCAGTATGCGAACAGACCGGCCCGCGTCCGCCGCGGCGTCGGCGAGAACGTTCAAGAAGGCGTGCTCGCCGATGTGATACGAACAAGTCGAGGTGATGAGAGTCCCGCCTGGCGCAAGCAGTTTGATCGCTCGGAGGTTGATCTCCTTGTATCCGCGAGTCGCGGGTTCCACCGCAGCGCGATTCTTCGCGAATGCAGGAGGGTCGAGATTGATCAGGTCGAATCGCTCGCCGCGATCCTCCAGCTCGCGCAATAGATCAAAGACATTCGCCTCGACGAACTCGACATTCGTCACTGCGTTCAGCGCGGCGTTCCTGCGCGCCTGGGCGATCGAGGCGCTAGAGATATCGACTCCAACGACGTGATCGGCCCGCCTCGCCATATGAAGCGCGAACCCTCCGACAAACGTGAAGCAGTCCAGCGCACGGCCCCGCGCGTAGAACTCGGCGGCGATGCGGTTCTCGCGTTGATCCAGGAACGCGCCGGTCTTCTGACCTTCCAGCAGGTTTACCGCCATACGCACGCCGCCCTCTTCCATCACAAGCTCGCCCGGATCGCGGCCGTAGAGCATGCCCGCCCGGCGCGGAAGTCCTTCCATCTCGCGGACGCGTGCCTCGTTGCGTTCGACTATCGCCCGCGGCTTGTAAAGTTCCACCAACAGATCGACCCATAGTTGCTTTAGCGTCTCCATGCCCTGCGATAGAGTTTGAATCGAAAAGCAATCGTTGTAGCGGTCGACGATCAGCGAAGGAAGCAGGTCGCTCTCGCCATAGACCAACCTGAAACAGGTCGTGTCCCGTACGATCAGGTCTCGCAGTCTCGCCGCGTCGTTCAGCCGCCCAACCCAGAAAGCCCGGTCGATAACGCGGTCTTCGAAGGAGACAATCCGCAGCGCGATCTTGGACCGCGAGCTGTAGAGAGCCCGCGCCAACACCGGGCCCCGCGCGGCGGCAACTCCGACGAGCTGGCCGCCCTCAGCGCCATTCGCATCGAGGAGGTCGCCGCGATATACCCAGCAGTGACGCGCACGCAATCGCTCAACCCCGCGCTTGTTGATCGTAACCGTTGTCGTCATCGTTGATAACCTACAAGCACCCGGCCCGATATTATATGATGGCGACGTAACTGCATGGCGCCTGATCGCGACAAGTCAATTTATCGCTCTGCCGCTTTCCGCGGGCAACCAGGTGGTGAACCGATTTACGTCTGTCTCGGATCGAACCTCGGCGACCGTGAATCGAATCTGCGCCGAGCCGCCGAACTTATGAAGTCCGTCGGTCTCGAGGTGACCCGCATGTCGTCGGTATTTGAGACTGAACCGGTTGGGCTGAAGGACCAGCCATGGTATCTCAATCAAGTCGTCCAGTGCGCTGCGCCGCCCAGTTTCCGTCCGCATGAGCTTCTTTCGGCCTTGCTTGGAGTGGAACGCGAGATGGGCCGCGAGCGGACTACGCCCGGCGGTCCGCGAGTAATCGACATCGATTTGTTGTTGTGGGGCGATCTGGTAATCAACCCCGGGTCCATGACGCCGGACCTGACGCTGCCGCATCCCCGAATGCACTTGCGCCGGTTCGTATTGGAGCCGATGTGTGAGCTCGCGGCGGCCGCCACCCACCCGGTTTTGAATAGAACATGCGCGGAGCTTCTCGATCAAATAGCCGACGAGTCGGTTGTGCGGGTATTCAAGAAGACCGTCGGCTAGGCGCCGGCCAGCTTTTTCAGAAGGAAGATCAGCCGGTGCATCTCGGCGGGTTTGGCCACGTGAGCATCATAGCCGGCGGCCAGCGCGTTAAGCCGGTCCTCTTCTCTGGCGTAGCCGGTGAGCGCGATGGCGGTTATCTGTTCGAAGCCGGGCATCGCCTTGAGCTTGCGGATGAACTCGTACCCGTCGAGTTCCGGCATTCCGATATCGGATATCACGACGTCCGGGCGGAATTTCGGGGCCAGATCGAGTCCGTCGGCCGCACACGCCGCTATCTCGACTGCGCAACCAAACGAATCAAGCCACATTCTGAGCATATCCGCGGTGTCACCTGAATCCTCTACCACCAGGACCTTCAAACCCAACGGCTCCACTCTTCCGGCTACTCCGGCTGGAGTCGCAAAAGATTCACCGCGATTCGCCTGACTCCGGGTGACCACGGGCAGCCGAACCGTGAAGCGGCTGCCGCGGCCGAGGCCCTCGCTCGCGGCGGTGACCTGCCCGCCGTGACTCTCGACCATCGCGCGTGTGATCGCCAGTCCGAGTCCGAGACCGCCGAAGCGACGGTCGATCCCAGTCTGGGACTGGCTGAATCGTTCGAAGACATGAGGAAGAAAGTACGGCTCGATTCCGATCCCCGAATCGGCGACCTCGATTACCGCTGTGGGCGGGGGACCCGTCCCGGCGGGGAAACCGGCCGAGGGCGCTCCGTTGCCTGCTTCGACCCTGAACGAGACGCTCACGCGGCCGCCGTCGGGTGTGAACTTGACCGCGTTGTTGAGCAGGTTAGCGACTGCCTGTTGCAATCGCACCGGGTCAACGTCGCAGATGAAGGGTCCGTCGGGAACGGCTACATCAAGGTTCAGGGAGCGTTCGCGAGCTAGCGGGCGAAACTGATCGACGGCGGTTTCTACCAGTGCGGTGAGGCTGGTTGGCTCGTACACCAACTCGAGCTTGCCGCTGACGATTCTGGTCAGATCGAGCAAGTCGTTGATGAGACCGGCCTGTTGCCTCGCGTTGCGTTCTATGGCATCGAGGCCCTGAGCGAGCAGATCGCCTTCGGGCGACTTCCTGAGTATGTGGATCCAACCCAGGATCGGAGTGAGCGGAGTTCGCAACTCGTGGGAGAGCGTCGACAGGAACTCATCCTTAGCTCGATCGGCCCGGCTCAGCTCGTCGAACAACCGCGCGTTAGTGATCGCGGCGCTCGCTTGAGCGGCGAGAATGCGCATTGCGTCGACTTCGGTCTGGGTGTAACTGCGCACGCTGGCCGATCCCGCGCCCACTATACCGAACACCTTTCCGTTGCTGATCAGAGGAAGCGTAACTGCTGACTTCACATTCTGAGCTTTCCAGGCGGCGTAGTTGGGGGAAAGCCCCGCAAACCTTTCGATGTCCTCTACGATCACGGGCTCTGCAGTTGCGAACAGCTTTTCGATCGACGGGTCGTTTCGCGTCAACTGCCGCCGGTTAAGGTACTGCCTGGACAGCCCGTGGTGCTTGATGATGCGCAGTTCACCGCTCTCGCTCAGCAAACTGATCGCCGCATAATCCGTGCGGCAGATCGTCCTGGCGGCATCTATGACCGCGCCGAGCATCTCGTCCAGTCCGAGCGAGGCGGTCAGCTTCAAGGACATTTCCTGAAGCTCCGCGAGCGCCCTCAGTTGCTCGTCCATACCATCAAAGATGACCTGGCTGAGCGAACGTCGAACCGAATTCTTTCCGGCGTGGGAAGGCGCGACGGTAAACTGATGGGCGGCGACGATGTGACCCAACTGGCGCGGATCTATCGCCGTGGTGTCGTACTGGCAGATGATGGTGACCGGCTGTTGTGCGGCGAGCAAGTGACCCTTTACCTCGAAGCGCAGGAACTCGCGGCTCGTCCAACCATCCTGGACCTTGCGGCTGAGATCGTTTATGCAGCGTATGTCGCGATAGTTCGCCTCTGCGTCCTCCAGGATCGGCGGCGCAAGCGTCGTCAGCGAGTCGACCGAAACGCCGCTGGTGATGACGGCCAGCGATCCCTTGCGCTCGTTCGCTTCGGGATCAACACCCAGCGCGCGCAGCGCCCGAAAGAAGTCATCGCGCCCAAGGAGGTCCGTGACCAGCGCACATTTGTCGCCCTCAGCAAGTCCCGCCGCGATGAAAGGGGCGAACCGGGTTCGCTCACCGCGCCCCTGGAAAAGGTACACTGTGCGAGACCCGACCGGCACCGACAAGCCGCCCGGTTCCAGCGTTACTTTGCGCTTCTGCGTCAACCTATCGACCGTCCTTGCTCGCCATGTCTGGGGGGAACTGAGAGTGCCGAAACAGCCCGATTCTACACCAGGGTGGGTGACTCAGCAACAAAAATGGCGGGGACTAAGCTTCGCGAGACCGGTGACGTGGTTGTTTCAAACCGGCGCCTCCGCCACCCGAGTCGCCAACGGTTCACCGATAGCTCGCTGAGAAAGCCGTTAACGTTTTCCTGCCACGGAATCGTAAACGGTCAAGACAACGATCAATGGACCACCATGCACATCGATGGACCACCATGTACGTGGATGACTTGCAGCGGTGATTGCAAGGGCGAGAATCGCGGAGCGAAGCTAATCACCAATGTTGCGACCGCCGTACCGGTATGTTACGGTCTTCAGTCTTTTGCTGCGTTGTTCGAGGGGCCCTCTCAATGTCATCTTCGCTTTCAAAGATACCGCCGGGTGTTCAATACATCTTCGACTCGGAAGCGCGCGTTCGACGATGGATCGAGCGCGAGGTGATGGGCGTGTTGGCGGCGTGGTCTTATTCGGAGATTATTCTACCGATCTTTGATTATGCGGACCTGTTCGCGCTGGGGATGGGTAAAGAGCAGGCTGAGATGACATATCGCTTCACCGGGCGCGACGGCAAGCTGCTGGCGCTCAGGCCCGAAATGACGTCGCTTGTGGCGCGAACTGTCGCGACGCGGTTTCGGGAGAAGCCGCGCCCGATACGGCTGTCATACTCGGGTGAGGTCTTCAGATGGGACGAGCCGCGCGGCGGCCGTCAGTATGAGTTTCATCAGATCGGGCTCGAGCACATCGGGTCGGAGCGGCTCGAAGCGGACACCGAAGTGTTGATCGTAGCTATCGAGGCGCTGCGGAAGCTGGGGGTTGAGGGTTTCACGATCGCGCTCAGCCATGTCGGCTTCTTCAACGGGATCGCCGAGCGATTGCAGCTCGATGACGGCTCTCGCGCGGTGCTGAAAGAGATGATCGACCGCCGGGAGGCCGACCGGCTCGATGAGTTCCTCGAAAGCTTCACCGACCGCGAACAGCGAGCGGCGTTTGGGCGGCTTACGTCGCTCGCCGGCAAGTGCGAAATAATAGACGAGGCGCGCCAGCTTGTTTCCAACGAGACGTCAATGGCAGCGCTCGATGAACTTGCGCGGGTGTACCGCCTGGCCGAGGCGCTTGGCCTCGAACAGTGCATCGACATCGACCTCGGCGATGTCGCCGGTTTGGACTACTACACGGGATTGACGTTCAAGATATACGCACCGGGCGTCGGGGCAGCGCTGGGCCGCGGCGGCAGGTACGATCACCTGCTCGAGAAGTTCGGCAATGCCGAGCCGGCCGTGGGCTTTTCACTCTGCCTCGACTGGCTGGCTGAGCAAATCGCGCCGTCGTTCAAATCATCCAGCTTCGCCCAACCGGATGATGCCGTCAGACTCAGCTCGTCAGGTGATCTCGCGGATGTTTTCACCGAAGCAAAGCGATTAAGGAGTGAGGGCAGGAGAGTGGAAATCATCTGATAGCGGACTCCCCGACTGCCGCCGTTTGCGCTTGCTTGCGGAACCAACGAATCAGGGATTCCAATCGAAACAAGTATCAACCTCATGGATCAGATCACGATCGCGGTCGCAAAGGGCAGATTACAGGAAGCCGCTCTTGAGTTGTTTCAACGCGCCGGTTTCCGGGTGCCCTCTGAGGCGAATCATTCGCGCCGGCTGCTAGTCGAAGACGAGAGCGGCCGCTGCAGCTTCATCTTCGTCAAGCCTGCCGACGTACCCGTCTACGTCGAGTATGGAGTGGCCGATGCGGGGGTTTGCGGACGCGATGTGTTGATGGAGAGCGAGGCCGAAGTGCACGAACCGCTCGACCTCCGGTTCGGCCGCTGCCGGCTGGTCGTGGCAGCAACGCCTGAGTCGGCGGCGCGAGGCTACAACCCGCTGGCCGTCGCGCGGATCGCCACCAAGTACCCGCGCGTGACTTCAAACTACTTTCAACGCCGCGGTGTGCCGATCGAGTTGATCGTTTTGTCGGGCTCGGTAGAACTTGCCCCCGCGCTCGGGCTGGCCGACCACATAGTCGATCTGGTCGAGACCGGCCGAACGCTGCGCGACAACGGTCTGGTCGTCGTTGACACGTTAGCCGAATCGACCGCGCGTCTGATCGTCAACCGAGCGAGCTACCACCTGAAACGGGCTGCGGTGGCCGGTTTGATCAGTGCCCTTCGTGATGCGGCCGGTAACGGATGACGACGGACGGCAGCGGTCGCCTCAGGTTCCCAGATGGAGATCATCTCCTACAAACCCGGTACGACTTGCGCTGCGCTCGATCGCATTCGCTCACGCTCGCTTCAGATGAACCCCGATCTGGTCGCGCGCGTCGCGGGAATAGTCGATGCCGTACGAGAGCGCGGCGACGCCGCGCTCTTCCACTACACTCGTGAGTTCGACGGCGTCACGCTCGACCGAGGCGAGCTTCGCGTCGCGGCGGACTTCATCAAAGATGCCGCGTCCCGCGCAGATGCGACGACGGTTGAAGCATTCCGCCACGCGATCCGCAACGTTCGGACTTTTCACGAACAGCAACGAGAAGCAGGCTGGCTCATGACGCTCGATGGCGCCCGAGTGGGCCAGCGAGTGCTCCCAATCGCGTCGGCGGGATTGTACGTGCCGGGCGGCCTCGCGGCATACCCCTCGACCATCATCATGAACGCGGTGCCGGCACAAGTAGCGGGCGTCCCGCGCATCGCCATCGCCACGCCGCCCGGAACGCTGGAACGCACGCCGGTTGTCGCTGCCGTGATTGCCGAACTTGGAATAGAAGAGGTCTACCGCGTTGGCGGCGCCCAGGCCATCGCCGCTTTAGCATTCGGAACTGAATCGATCCCGCGCGTCGATAAGATAGCCGGCCCGGGAAATATCTACGTCGCAATCGCAAAGAAGCTCGTGTACGGGTCGGCCGGTATCGACTCGATCGCGGGGCCGACCGAGGTTGTTGTTCTCGCCGACGACACAGCCGACCCGCGATTCATCGCCGCTGACCTTCTGGCGCAAGCCGAACACGACGAAGACGCATCCGCCATTTGCATCACGACCAGCATGGACCTTGCGGAGCAGGTCGCGCGGGAGGTTCGAAGCCAGCTCACATCGCTCGAACGCCGTCAGATCGCCGAAGCATCGATTGATCGCTACGGCGCGGTCTTCGTCGTTGACTCAATAGAGGCGGGCTGTGAACTCGTCAACCTGATCGCCCCGGAGCATCTGGAACTGATGACCTCTGATGACGAGCGAGCCGCAGGCTTGATCGACAACGCGGGAGCGATATTCTTCGGGCGATGGTCGGCGGAGCCGGTCGGCGACTACATCGCCGGGCCTAACCACGTGCTTCCGACCGTAGGCACCTCGCGGTTCTCCTCACCGCTTGGGGTCTACGACTTCTTGAAGCGCCAATCGGTTATTCACTACACGCGCGAAGCAATTGAGAATAACGCCGGGGTGATCGCAACGATGGCCGACGCCGAAGGACTGACCGCACACAAGCTAGCGGTGATGATGAGAAAAGAGAGCAGGACGGAGGACCGGCGAAGCCCAGAAGCGGCCCCACGCTCCGATGCGCCTGTGGCCTCGCAATCCAACGCGTTGTCCAGAATCAAGCCCGCCGTGCGCGCGATCACTGCTTACACGCTCAAGCCTCATCGCACGGCGATAAAGATCAACCAGAACGAAAACCCGTTCGACATGCCGGTCGAGATCAAGCAGGAGGTCGGCCGGCGACTGGGGGAGCGACGGTGGTCGCGCTACCCCGACTTCGTTCCGACGCAGTTGTTGGAAGCGCTCGCGGAGTTCGCCGGATGGAGGCCCGAAGGCACACTGGCGGGGAACGGCTCGAACGAGTTGATTCAAGCGACGCTGATGGTGACAGTCGGAACGGGCTCGCGGGTCGTCGTCCCGGAGCCGACCTTCACGCTCTACGGGCAGATCGTCACCGTGCTGGGCGGCGAAGTGCTCTCGGTCCCGCTCACGCCGGAGTTTCGGTTCGACGTCGATGCGATTCGCCGCCGGGCTCGGGAGGGCCGCGCCGGCGTTGTGATCATCTGCTCGCCGAACAATCCGACCGGCTGCCGGATCGAGGACGACGATCTGGTTCGGCTCGCGCGGGAGTTTGACGGGATAGTGGTTGTCGATGAGGCCTATCACGAATTCTCCGGGCGGACGGTTGTGCCGTTGCTCAAGGAGCTGCCGAATCTGATCGTGCTCCGGACGTTCTCAAAGGCGATGGCGATGGCGGGCTTGCGAGTCGGTTACCTGCTCGCGTCGCCGGAGTTGGCGCGCGAGGTGCACAAGGCGACGCTGCCCTACAATTTGAACTTCGTGTCGGCGACGGCGGCCGAGGTGGCTTGCCGGCGGTTCGATTTGCTCAAGCCGGCAATCGATATGATCATCAGCGAGCGGGAGCGTCTTGGACGCGAGATTTCAGGCATCAGCGGAATGAGCACCGTTCCTTCTGCTGCGAACTTCATGCTGGTGAGGTCGCCGGTGTCTCCGCGAAAGCTCTTCGAGGAACTGCGCGCGCGCGATATACTTGTGCGGGACGTAAGCCACTACCCGATGCTGGAGGACTACTTGAGAGTATCCGTGGGTTCGCGGGAAGAGAATGACCGGCTGATCCAGGTGTTGAAAGGGGTGATCGAGCATGCAGACGCTGGAGAGACTCAAGAACCCGGAAGACACGATGGGTGAGGTAAGAACGACGGCTACGCTGACAAATGCGCTCGATGAAGGACCTCTTGCGGCGCGGTCAGATATCGGCCGATCAGGTTCGGCGGTGTATTGCAGATGCACTTATTGATACAGTTTTGGAAGTACTCGATTTGCTTGTGGACCGCGCCAACCGCCGCCTCATACCGAATCCGGCTCACCCGGATCGGCCGGTCGTGAAGATAAGGTAGCGCCTCGAACTGGAAATGCCAATGGCAAGATCATCAGACAAGCGACGAACGACGCGCGAGACCGACGTGCAGGTGAAGATCGATCTGGACGGACGCGGCAGTTCAAAGATCTCGACCGGGATCGGCTTCCTCGATCATATGCTCGACCTGTTCGCCCGGCACGGCCTGTTCGATCTTGAAATCGCCTGCTCGGGCGATCTGAACATCGACGGGCACCACTCGGTCGAAGACATTGCAATCACGCTAGGCCAGGCGTTTTCGGAAGCCGTGGGCGATAAGAGCGGCGTGGTTCGTTTCGGCGCCGCGTATGTCCCGATGGACGAGACGCTGGTGCGGGCGGTGGTCGACCTGAGCGGCCGCGCGTTCACCGTCTATCGTGTCCCGCGAGTCCGCGATCGAATCGGCGATCTGGACGTCGAACTGGTCGAGCACTTCTGGCGATCGTTCGCGGGCGAGGCGCGGTGCAATCTCCACATCGAGCTATTGTACGGCGCGAACCAGCACCACATTCTGGAAGCCGTCTTCAAATCGGCTGCGAGGGCGCTTTCAGCGGCGACTCGCGTGTCGGAGCGAATCGAAGGCGTGCTTTCGACCAAGGGCAGCCTTTGAGTGCCGGCGAGCAACTGTTCCGATGACTGGTTATGTCGCCGAGAGGAGAAGACAACCGAACTACTCTTCCCCGCCGCCGACGTCTGGAGTATGTGAACGAGTTTCTGGTCGTAGCGTGACTGTTCTACAGGCATAGCGTCGGTCATCGGCGATGGGGTTCGAACAAGCGTTCGATGTTAAGGAGAGTCGAGTCAGTTCGTCAAGCTCACGTGTTGCTCGCGCGCGTCATATATTGGCGCCGATGGCGGGAGCGAAAAGACAACCTGCCCGGCGCGGAGATGGTGGGGTTGAACTCCGACAGCAGTCCAGAAGCCGCCCAACCGATACGCGTACGTCGGCGAAGGTGAAGGCAGCCGCGCGGTCGCGGTGCACAGCGCGGCGATCATCGAGGGGCTGAAGAAACTCTACAGGGCACAGAAGCTGGTCTAGGAGATACTCGGCCACTGAAGCTCTCGCGGCGATAGATCTGTTGTTCAAGCCGTGATGTGACAGTCCGCGCCCGTCGGCAGCACGGCTCGACAGAAGCGGCGTCGCTCTTTTCGGCGGCGCTCAAGAACTCAGAATGACTCTCTTCTGCCGCGTCAATGAACCTCGTTATCTAGCAGGCATGACCTTCCACCAGAGGTCCCGCTTTTCTCTCGCGCCGTAGACGACTTTGCTCCCATCCGCGCTGAAGGAAGGTTTCCGGACCCACTGAAATCCAGGGGACCGTTCTTGTCGCTGACCAAGCAGGCGGACATGTAAGAAGCGCCGCCGGGGTTGCTTTAACCATCGCATAGTGATATAAGTGCCCTTCGTCGGTTGGAGTTAACTATTAGGGTTAGAGTTGAGGTCCCCCGTGTACGAGAATGCGACTCAATTAAGCGCCCCTAGAGCGCTATCCTTGTGCAGCTCTCTTCCCCAAGAAAGACCCGTATCAGGGTGTTTGCCTCGCCACACGATCCCTGTGTCTCGATGGCCTTCTTGTTGCGATGAGATACAGGTGACCCCTCTTGTAGCCGAGCCCCGGATTAGACGCACGGTTCTTCAAGGCGACACTGCAAACGAACAGTCTCGCGCCTGAATGTTGATAGTTATCTGAAAGCAGTTGGCCCCCGAACGTGTGGGGCGGGTCGGCGATGTGAATGCGAAGGCAGCATCGCCTGGTGCGAGGGCGAGTCTCTCGTGCTCGCTGCAACGATCATCCTTTGGTGATCAGAGTGCCGCCTTCGGTATTGCGGCTGAGCGAAGCTAGAAAGTGACAGGAGGAGAAAAGATAATGGGCCCCCGAAATAACTCCGCTATTGTTGGTCTCGTAGGCAACCTGAAAGAATCAATACCTGGATTAAACCGTCGCAGTGTGCGAGGGAATCGCTTGCACGCGAAGACGGGGTTTCACCGGGTGATGGTTACCCTGACCGTGTTGCTGGCTGCGCTGTTGCTTTCAAGCCTTGCGACGAGATCGAGCGTCACGTCTCTGCGCGGCGGTGTGGCGAGCGCGTTCGATGAAAGTATAACCACCTATGCGTCCGATTGCGCGAGCGCACAGCCCGAGAACAGGTGGGACCTGGGGGGGACTGCCTGCGCGAAGGTGATAGGCGCGCCCGCTGATCGGCGAATCGCGTGGGTTGCTCCTGACGGTACCGTTGCGCAGGTAACCGACTTTTTCTCTGGCGCAGCAACTGACTCCTACACGATCCACACAGGATCGGACCCGCTTGCGCAGGTCGGGACCTGGACGGTACAGACGATCGACCCCAGTGGTGCGACATTTGCCGCCGCAGAGTTTATAGTGCGAGATCCTGCGAACCCCAGTGCTAACCTCTCGGTTGCGAACTTTGGTCCCTTCCACACGTCGGCTGGTAACAACGTCAGCTACAGGGTGGAGCTAACCAACAGGGGCCCGGACGCCGCACAAAACGTCGCGCTTACGAGTTCTGTGCCAGGCAACACGACCTTCGTATCTGAGACCCCAGGCTCCGGGTTCTCGTGCACAACGCCGTCCGTTGGCAGCGGCTCTGGGACTATCGACTGCACTATAGCGACTTTACCCGCTAACTCTACGGCAGTATTCACGCTTGTTTTTAAAGTGGATTCCGGCACACCAAACGGCACGGTCATTACCGACGTGGCAAGCGCGGCAAGCGTGGCAATCGGATCCATCCCAGCAACGAACGATCCGCACCTAGCCGACAACTCGGCGTCGGCCTCCACTACGGTTATTGCTGCGACGTCCGGCTGTACGGTTAGCTGCCCATCCGTATCGCCGGTGAGCACGGACCAGTGCAGCGCGGTCGTCTCCTACGCAGCGCCTACCACCTCGGGCGACTGCGGTGGCGGGGTGGTTTGCACTCCTCCGACAGGGTCCACCTTTCCTATCGGCTCTACGACCGTTACCTGCACTGCACAAAGTGGAGATACATGCAGTTTTGCAGTGACGGTCAACTATACCGGTTCGAGCACTCTTGGGCTCACTTGCCCAAGCGATGTCAATGTCACCACAGAGCTCAGCGGAGGAACAGCTCAGGTTAGCTATCCGGCGCCAACAACGACTGGCAGTTGCGTGATAGTCTCGTGTGTCCCGCCTTCGGGTTCTGTATTCTCCTCGGGAACTACGCCAGTGAACTGCACGGCGACGGATTCGTTGGGGGCCACGGCCACTTGCAGCTTCAACGTAATTGTCAACAGCGGCGGCGGCGGCGGGTGCACCTTAACGTGTCCACCCGATGTGACTCTGACCAGCGCGAACTGCAGCCCGGTTGTGGTTACCTATCAGGCGCCTGCGACCAGCGGGACCTGCGGCGCTGTAGCTTGCAGCCCGCCGTCTGGCTCTTCGTTCTCGGTTGGCTCCACCCCTGTGAATTGCAGCAGCACCGATGGCGCGACTTGCGACTTCGCGGTGACGGTTGTTGCGGCGACTCCGCCGGCGATCACAACTTGCGCCACAAACAAAACTATTTACGCGGATGCGAATTGTGAGGCCGCTATACCAAGTCTGATCAGTGAAGTTGTTGCGACCGGTTGTGGTGTAACGGTTTCCCAAGCTCCGGCAGCAGGAAGTATTGTCGGGCCTGGAACCTATCCGGTTACGATAACAGCAGAGAACTCGGCAGGAGAGGCTACGTGCACCGCGACGGTGACTGTCGCTGACAATACGCCGCCCTCCGTTAGCTGTCCGCTTGGAACGACGGTCACTGCAGGACCAACTTGCGCGGTCGTGCCCGACGTCATCGGCGGAGTGAACGCCTCGGATAACTGCACGCCTTTTGCGCTCCTGACCATTACACAGAGTCCGGCCGCTGGAACGACGGTGAGCGCCGGTACGACCACGATAACCGTGACGGTGAGAGACGAGGCAGGCAATACCAGAACCTGCACAACGACTTTCACTGTCAACGACACGACTCCGCCGTCAATTACATGCCCGGCGGACCTTGAAACTACACTGCCGCCCAACACATCGGCGACGTCGATGGTTGTCACCTATCCGGCGGCGACAGCATCCGACAACTGTCCGGGTGTAACCGTCGCGAGCACGCCGACGTCGGGATCGGTCTTCCCGGTTGGCACGACGACCGTGACCGCGACGGCCACCGACGCGGCAGGTAATACGACAACGTGCACCTTCACGGTGACGGTGCTCTACAACTTCACGGGGTTCTTCTCGCCGGTTGGTAACCCGCCGGTATTGAATGTAGTGAACGCCGGCAGGGCTATACCTGTGAAGTTCAGCCTGAGCGGAAATAAGGGCTTGGACATTTTCGCCGCGGGCTTCCCAGCGTCAGGTGTGATCTTGTGCGACGCGAGTGCTCCACCCGTTGATGTCACGGAGACCGTCACGGCGGGCGGCAGCAGTCTCAACTATGACGCCGCGAGTGACCAGTACAATTACGTTTGGAAGACAGATAGCTCTTGGGCGGGAACCTGCCGTAAGTTGGTTGTGAAACTGAATGACGGCCGTGAGCATGTTGCGAACTTCAAGTTCAAGTAGAGGGTTGAGGAAGTGGTAACAACGGCCTGCATGGAATTGCCAATTGATTCCGTCTATGGCTGTAGGCGACTTGAAGGAGAAGACAATGAGAAGGAATTCTCTAACTTTACAGCGAAACCAAAAGGAGAAGATTTGTATGAAGACTAAGTTAATGCTGAATATGCTGGCAGTATTTGTCGTGTGTTTAGCCTGCAGCTCACTGGCGCAGGCTCAAGCAACTCGAACCTGGGTATCAGGCGTGGGCGATGACGCCAACCCGTGTAGCCGCACCGCGCCGTGTAAGACTTTTGCCGGCGCTATTTCTAAGACCGCTGCTTGCGGGGAAATATCGGTCCTGGACCCCGGCGGATTCGGAGCGGTGACGATCACCAAAGCCATCACCCTCAATGGCGACGGAACGCTTGCTGGAATCCTCAACGCCGGCACGAACGGCATCATCATCAATGCGGGTGTAAATGATGACGTGATAATACGGGGCATCTCGATTAATGGAGCATGCACCGGACTAGACGGTATCAGGTTTCTTGCCGGCAGACATCTCCATGTCGAGAATTGCAGCATCTATGCTCAGAACGACGATGGCATAGAAGTGGCCCTTGGCGCCGCAACAACAGCCAGGCTATCGGTCACCAACACAAGCATCACCAAGATTACCGATGTCGCGGTCAGGATTTCCGCCGCCTCAGGCACTCCGACCGCGCAACTCAACAACGTCAGAATACAAAGAGCCAGCATTGGGTTGGACATTCTCAACGGCAATGCCACAATCGCCAATTCAGCCATTTCCGATGTGACCAATCAAGCGATCGTTTCGGAAGGCGCTGCGATCGTGAATGCCGGTTACTGCATTCTGAACAACAACGGCACCGGAATCTCGGCGTTCACGTCCGGCTCGACCATCCGCTTCGCCAACTGCAATATCTTCAACAACACCGTAGGAGTGAACGTTGCCGTGGGCGCGACCGGCGATAGATTCGGGAGCAGCGCTGTGTTTGGTAACGGCACTGATACCGTTGGGACAACTACGCTACGCACGAGTCAGTAGCGACTGTTGGATGACGTTATAACTTCATCCCCCTCCTGTCTGCCTCCGGCCGGGCAGGAGGGGTTCTGCTTGTAGAGGCCAGGCATCATGCCGTTACTCTGGGCAGCGGCTCACTTTAGACCGCAGGAGTTTGTGCTTAACCGGTGTCATTCAGGCGTTACAGCCGATCTTGTTTGAAGAACGCGTGTCACGCCCGGCGCTGGGGAGAGAGTCCCTGCTAACCTGCCATCAGGCTCTCTCCGTTTTTGAGGTGCGGCCCGTTTCGTCTCATTTGAGTAGGCCCGACAGCCAGTGCATGATGTTGAGCGCCAGTTGGCGGTTATCGGTGCCGGAGACGTTCATCCCAAATTTGAAGCCCCGACGCGCAACCTGTGCCGTGAGCGCCGCTGCTTCGCCCAACACAACTACACGCCCCTTACCAAACTGCATTGCAATTCCTTGAGCACGTCCGGCGGCCGATACTTGCTTGTGATCTGGAGGGGCTTCCTCGGGCGAGGTCTGCTTACGTTCCGGTGGCACTACATCCATGGCAGTGTCAGCCAGTTTGAGAAAGGCGACACTTCCCGGCGGTCCTTTGAGCGAGGTTCCGGAGAAGGTGATTATTCGATTGATCCGCTCGGCGGCGTTGCGGCCTTGGGTGATGGGGTGGTCTTGCAGGAGGTCGTTACCCCGCGTGAATACGAGCTCGGTCTCGTCGTCCGATTCCGGATTGCGGTTTGTCTTGTCGATAACGTAGCCCCGGGTGAGCTCCACGTCGAAGCGCTTAGAGAGCACCGCCGCCGATGCGCTGAACGGGAGATGGTCGATGATCAGCAGCAAACTGCCCCCTCCTCTCACCCAATCGCGAACGGCGTTGCACTCCTCTTCTGTAAATGCAGGACTCTCTCTTTGCTGCCCGGGCCCCGAGGGGTTCACAATCACCAGAACTTCGCACCTTGCCAGCCGACTCTTCGAGAACTTCCGGATGTTCGGCGTGACGCGGTAGCCATCGCTTGTGATCAGGCGGACGAATGGTTCGTAGCGGCCACCCGAGGTATCGGCGTTATTGTGGGCCTCGTCGAAAAGCACCCTCGGATGACGGCTGACGTACGCCGGGCGAGCAACGCGTGCATTGAAATCCCGATCGGTCGTCACCTGGAAAGGGCCGCTCGCTGCCACGTACGGCGCTAGCGCGTAGGATCCATTGCCAAGTGCGAGTAAAACGATTGAAGCAACTACCTTGAGCATGTCGTGACCCCTCTCGGAAAACCACTCTGCATCCCGCTCTCGCCGGGATGCCCTTTGCGATGCGTGCTCACACTTCTACCTTTCGCTGCCGGAAGTCGTCAAGCCGGCGGACTGAGTCGCATCTCGCAACGAAAGCCAGTTCTTCAACACTGTTGCCACTCGAGGCAGACTCGATAAACCGCAACATGAAGACTGAAAAGGGTCTTTTCTTTTGATATAATGTCGCGCGTCGAGGGCGAGCTTGAAAGGGAACACACCCAAACCGCGATGATCGGCTCCTACGCAATCCATGCTAACGTGCTCGCGCCATCGAGGCGGTCGGCGAGTTGTCCGCCTACACTGAACGATCCTTACTAGTTGAAGGAGACTAGCCGTTCATATACCATTGGTCGATCTCAGGGCCCAGTACGCGCGGATCAAGCCTGATATTGATGCGGCGATCCAGCGCGTCCTCAACAACGCGAGCTTCATCCTGGGGGAGGAGGTGGCTGCCTTCGAGTGCGCATTCGCTTCCACCGCAGGCGCCAGCGCCGCAGTCGGCGTTGCTTCGGGCACAGCGGCACTACATCTGGCATTGACGGCAATCCGGGTAGGACCGGGCGATGAGGTCATCACTTCCGCCCACACCTTCATCGCCACGGCCGAAGCCATATCGCGCACCGGAGCACGTCCGGTCTTCGTGGACATTGATCCCCACACCTTCAACATCGATCCGAACCTCGTCGAAGATGCCGTCACGCGGCGCACGAAGGCAATCATAGCGGTCCATCTCTTCGGCCAGCCGGCCCAGATGGACCCTTTGCTGGACATAGCGCGACGTCAGGGCCTCACACTAATCGAGGACGCAGCCCAGGCGCACGCGGCCGAGTACAACGGAAGACGGTGCGGAAGCCTGGCCGACGTTGCTTGCTTCAGCTTCTATCCGGGAAAGAACCTCGGCGCATATGGGGATGCCGGAGCCGTCACGACCAACGATGATGATCTGGCGGCCACCCTGCGTAGCCTTCGTGATCACGGCCGCAAGACGAAATACGAGCACGATCTGATCGGCTTCGGAGAGCGAATGGATGCGCTACAGGCGGCCGTTATCAGAGCGAAGCTGGCGCACCTGGAGGATTGGACTGAGGCTCGCCGGGCCCACGCCCGCCTCTATAACGAACTGCTTTCTGACAGCTATGTGGTTACGCCCGTTGAGGCGCCGAGTGTCCGTCACGTCTATCACCTTTACGTGATTCGCGCATCCCGCCGCGACACCGTGCTCGAGCACTTGAAATCGAGGGATATAGGCGCCGGTGTTCACTATCCGGTTCCGCTTCACCGACAGCCTGCTTACCTAAAGCAAGGTTACGGCGATTTGACTCTGCCGGTGACGGAACGAGCCGCGGGCGAGGTTCTTTCGCTTCCGATGTATCCCGAGCTAACCGGCGAGCAAATCGCTCATGTAGCGGAAGCGGTGAAGGAGGCAAGCTAGTGGTCAACGTCGCGATGCTGGGACTGGGTTACTGGGGCCCGAACCTGCTGCGCAACCTTGCTTCTATGGAAGGCGTTACGGTTTCGGCGCTGTGCGATCTCGACCTGTTCAGAGCCGAGATGTTCCGCCAGCGCTTTTGTCCGGCGGCCAAGGTCGCGAGTGACTATCGCCTTATAGCAGACGACTCGACGATCGACGCGGTCGTCATTGCAACCCCAGTTCGAACTCATTATGAATTAGCCGCGGCGCTGCTCAAGTCGGGCAAGCACGTGTTGATAGAAAAACCCCTCGCGCAAACTACTCAGGAGTGCAAACAACTCATCGAGACCGCCCGGGGCTGCCAGCGGGTGTTGATGGTTGGCCACGTCTTCGAGTACAACGTCGCGGTCCAGAGAATCAAGCAATACCTTGATGGCGGAGAGCTGGGCAAGCTCTTCTACGTTTACTCGCAGCGGGTCAATCTCGGCCGAATACAACACGACGTGAACGCGCTCTGGAGCTTCGCTCCCCACGACGTTTCGATCTTTAACTACTGGTTTGGGCAAGAGCCTGTTCGAGTGGCGGCGAGAGGGTTCTCATACCTCAACAGCGGCATTGAAGACGTCGTCTTCGCCACACTTGAGTATCCGAACGGCGTGGGCGCCCACCTCCATCTAGGCTGGCTCGATCCGCGAAAGGTTCGGTTGATGACCCTGGTTGGCAGCAAAAAGATGCTGGTCTACGATGATGTGAGCCTCGATGCCAAGATTCAGATATATGACAAAGGGATCTCGGGCCTGCACGACTTCATAGAGGCTCCGGAATCTTTTGCCGAATTCCAGTTCCAACTCCGGGTCGGCGATGTCGTCATTCCGGCGCTTCAGTTCGGTGAACCGCTGCAGGCTGAGTGCCAACACTTCATTGAGTGCGTCGAGCACGGCGGGCAACCTCGGACGGATGGGCCTAGCGGCCTGAGGGTCGTGAGGGTATTGGAAGCGGCCGAGCGGTCACTAGGACAAGACGGTGAGCCGATCGAGCTGTCGACCGAAACAGCCGCGAGAAGGTGAGTCGACGAGGCGGTGTATAGCGTGGATCTATCAGAATATAAGGTGCTGGTCACCGGCGGCGCGGGACTCGTAGGTTCGCATATCGTGGACGAACTGGTCAAAGAGGGCGCGCGTGTTGTCATCCTCGATAACTTCGTTCGAGGCAAGATCGAGCATCTCGACTGGGCGCGCGCGAACGGCCACGTTGAAGTAGTAGAGGCCGACCTGCGCGACGGCGATGCCGCGCGCGAAGCAATACACGGCGTCGACTATGTCTTCCATCAAGCGGCCGCCTGGTTGCGCCTCTGCCAGGAAACCCCTCGCCTCTCGCTCGAGGTCAACATCAACGGGACATACAATCTTCTTGAAGCTTGCGTCGACGCCGGAGTAAAAAAGATTGTCGCAGCTTCCTCGTCTTCGGTGTACGGCGAAGGGCTCTACTTGCCGACCGACGAAACACACCCTTTTAACAATGATCTCTTCTACGGGGCGTCGAAGATCACTAACGAACAGCACTATCGCGCTTTCTACAAAAGGTATGGATTGGACTTCGTCGCCTTGCGGTATCTCAACGTCTACGGCCCGCGCCAGCCCTACGAAGCGGCGTACATGGACGTGATAATGCAGTTCTTGAATCGCATTGATTCAGACCTGCCTCCGGTTGTTCGGGGCGATGGCTCGGCAACGGTTGATCTCATCTACGTGGGAGATGTGGCGTTAGCGAACGTGATGGCGATGAAGAACTGCGTGACCAATGAGTTCTTCAATGTGGCCAGCGGGCGCGAGACGACGTTGAAAGAACTGGCTTGCTTGCTGATTCGCCTCTGCGGTAAAGAGGGTAAGCTCGAGCCTGAGTTTCAGATGATGGACAGCGGACTGGTGTCACGGCGCTGGGGCGATCCAACAAAGGCGCGCAAGATGCTCGGTTTTGAGGCAACAACATCGGTTGAGGAGGGAATGCGCCGGGTCATCTCCTGGCGCGAACGGGCGAAGTCAGCGGCGACATAGAACAGGGAGAAAACCAGGGCGCAGGCTGGAACCGATTCCAGTCGGGTCTTGCCCAACGCCTCTCTTGAATACTTTCGAGCCGACGAAGACGGTGCTTTCCTGCTACGAAGATGGGAGCCAGGACGATGTGCGGGATTGCCGGACTGTACAGCCTGAAAGGTGAGCCGGTTTCGGCGGCGCACGTTCAACGTATGTGCGACTTGATGCGGCACCGCGGTCCTGACGACTTCGGCTTGTGGACCAACGGTCCGGTCGGGCTCGGACACCAGCGCCTCGCCATTATCGACCTTTCGCCGCGCGGCCGCAATCCGATGCCCAACGAAGACGAAACCGTCTGGCTCATCTTCAACGGCGAGATCTACAACTACAAGGACCTGCGCCCGGATCTGCTCGAACGCAGCCACGTCTTCCGCAGCGATACCGACAGTGAGGTGATCCTACACCTCTACGAAGAGCGCGGGCCGGAATGTGTTCTCCAACTCAACGGCATGTTCGCCTTCGCTCTTTTCGACACTCGCCGCCGCCTATTGTTACTGGCCCGCGATCGCTTCGGAGTGAAGCCGCTCTACTACACGGCCGTCGGCGATACTCTAGCGTTCGCCTCCGAGGTCAAAGCCTTCCTCGCGCTGCCCGGGTTCAGAGTCGCGCCCGACCCGTTCGCCCTCGCCGAGCACTTCACTTTTCAAAACACGTTCGGCGAGCGGACTTTCTTCGAAGGCGTGAAGCTGCTGCCCGCCGGCCATTATTTATTGGGCAAGGATGGCCGGATCGAAACGCGTCCATATTGGGACCTGCGATTTCAGCCCGAGGGCGGACCGAACATAGAGGACTGGGCGGTCCGACTGAGAGAGTGCTTTGAGAAGGCAGTGACCCGACAGCTTATGAGCGATGTTCCGCTGGGTTCTTATCTAAGCGGCGGGATGGACACTGGCGCGATTTCGGCGGTGGCGGCCCGGCGGATCCCGAACCTTCACACATTCACCTGCGGCTTCGACTTGCCCGCAGGGGCAAGCGACCTGGAGCAGTACTTCGACGAGCGAGATGAGTCACGTGGATTGGCTCGATACCTCGGAACGACCCATCACGAGCTGGAGCTTGGCTCGGATGCGATGGCTCCCGCGTTGCCCCGCGTTGTGTGGCACCTGGACGAGCCGCGTGTCGGCATCAGCTATCAGATTTATTGCACAACAGAAATGATCCGCCGCTACGTGAAGGTCGTGCTGTCCGGCGTAGGCGGCGACGAGTTGTTTGCCGGATACTCCTGGCGGTACCAGCGCGCGCTCGGACTCGACGATTCAAACTTTGAAGCAGAATACTACCGCCACTGGATTCGCTTTCTGACGGATCACGAAAAGCGGGCGTTCTTTACCGCAGAGGTAAATAAAGCCCTGGGCGATTTTTCGACGTTCGATAGTTTCCGTGCCGCGCTGAAGGGGGCCGGCGAATGCAACGCATTGCACCGCGCGCTCTACTTCGATTTTAAGACGTTTCTCAATGGCCTCTTATTGGTCGATGATAAGTTATCGATGGCCCACTCGGTGGAAGCCCGCGTGCCGTTCCTCGACAACGATCTGGTGGACACGGTGGCTCGAATTCCATCCGAGTTCAAGCTGAACAGCGGCCAGAGCAAGATCGTGCTCAAACAGGCTATGCGCGGGTTGCTGCCGGATGGCACCCTGCTGCGGCGCAAGCAGGGCTTCACGCCTCCTGACCATTCCTGGTACAAACAGGACGCGATGCGTTACATCCGCGATCTCATCCTGAGTCCGCGCGCCGTAGATCGCGGCTACTTCGAGCCGAAGTACATTGAGAGAATCCTGGACGATCATCTGAACGACCGGCGCAACAATCGCTTCTTGATCTGGTCGCTTATGTGCTTCGAGTGGTGGAACAGGCTGTTCGTCGACCGCGAGCCGCTGCCTGAGCGCGCGAGCGGCTAGCTGCTGGCCGAAATGCCGGGACGATACATATTCAGTGAGAGTGTGTACAGGACAGATTAGTAGAGAGTATGAAGATCCTCATCACAGGCGCCACCGGCTTCATCGGACGTCGGGTTGTATCAATGCTGGCGCCGCAACATGAGGTGTCGGCGTTAGCGCGAAATCCGGCTCAGTCAATAACAGAAGGACGCGTCTCGACTATCATGCTGGATCTGGCACGCCCACTCGATCATAGAGTGTTGCCGTCACAAGTAGACGTAATCATTCATCTCGCGCAGGCGAACGTCGCGTTTCCGGAGTCCGCTGAAGAGATGTTCGCCGTCAATACGCGCTCCACGCTTCAGCTCTTGGATTACGGACGCCGCGCCGGGGCGGGCCGTTTCATACTCGCTTCTTCAGGCGACGTGTACGGGTTCCGCATAGGGGCCTCCAAGGAAACCGATGCGCCTGCACCGCAGAGTTTCTACGCAATCACCAAGCTTTCGTCAGAGCTTCTGGTCAACGCGTACTCCTCGTATATCGAGCCCTGTGTTCTGCGATTCTTTCATCCCTACGGTCCTGGACAGTCCAACCGCTTGATAGCACGATTGGCACAGCGCATTCGGAACGGAGAATCTGTTAGACTTCACAACAATGATCGCCCGCACGTCAGCCCCGTCTACATTGATGACGCCGTTACCGCGGTTGATCGCGCCATCAATTCTTCGTATTCTGGCGTCGTGAACATAGCCGGCAACACGTCTATTAGCATGCGTGACCTTGCAACAAAGATCGGCAGTGTGATCGAGTGCGAGCCGGTCTTTGAAGAAACTGGCGAAGAAGCCGGAGACTTGGTTGGTTGCGACGAGCTAATGAAGCAAGTGCTTGGCACGTGGCCGATGGTTGGGCTAACTGATGGGCTGTCGCGCATGCTGAAAGGCAAGGAGGACACCGGATGTCAGGCTCACGTTTGATCTCCGTCGTCGTTCCCGCGCTCAACGAGGAAGAAAACATCCGGCCGTTTTACGAAGCAGTAAAGGCGGTCACGGATGACCTGCCTGAATTCCAGTGGGAATTCATTTTCGTAGATGATGGGAGCACCGACGCGACGGTAAAACGAATCCTCGATATAAGGGAAAGCGATCCGCGAGCCTGTCTTCTCCAGTTGTCCAGAAACTTCGGAAGCTACGCGGCAATAAAAGCTGGTTTCGACCACGCGCGCGGCGAGGCCGTCGTCAGCATCTCGGCCGACCTGCAAGACCCGCCCCAACTTTTCCGCGACTTCACTGCTCGCTGGAAGGAGGGCTACCACATTGTGTGGGGCGTTCGAGAGCAACGCGACGATCCGTGGAGCAAGAAAGTGCTTGCGAGCTTGTTCTACCGCCTCGTCCGCCGTCTCGCTCTTGAGGACCTTCCCAACCAGGGCATGGACTGCGGGTTGTTCGATCGGCAGGTCGTGGACGCCTTTCGCCAGATCCGCGACAAGAACAGCATTACCTTCATGACAATTTACTGGATGGGGTTTCGCCAGGCGCGTATCCCCTATCGCCGGGAATCTCGGCGCTTCGGAACGTCAAAGTGGCCGCTAGGCAAGCGAATCAGATCGGCGCTGGATGTTATTACGGCGTTCTCATATTTGCCGGTGCGAGTAAGCTCCTATCTCGGCCTGATCATTTCTACTGTTGCTTTCGTGGGAGCGGTCATCGTGCTGTTTGACAAACTTGTCTTGGGTATCGGCGAATGGGGTTGGCCCTCTCTGATGATTACGATGTTGTTCTTAGGCGGTGTGCAGATGCTGATGCTGGGAATCATAGGTGAGTACCTTTGGCGCATAAGCACAGAGGTAAGAGATCGGCCGCAGTACATAGTGATGGACGAATTCGGTCTGGATAGACCTACGGGTCACGGCCAGCCAGAGTATCAGGCCAACAAGTCTGATAAGCCGTAGCGGGATACGCTCCTACTAACGGCATCCGGCATCAGTCACGCTCACTCTGATCATTGCAATCGTATTCTCTGAAGTGAGAGGCCGCCCGTCAGATACATCTTGCAAGTAAAAGCCCATCCCCTTGGCTACCCACTTGCCCGTACTCGCCTGACCGGGACTCTCTGTGGCTGCAAGCAGGTCGCCATCGGGCTTGCCAACCCGCACTTCAATCTTCTTAGCTCCCTGAAAAGTCCAGGATATGGTGGTCATCCCGAGTCCCGAGTCATCGCACTCCTGGATCGGATTTGGGCTGGCACTGATCGTTCCGATTGCGGTTGTAGTAGCCCCTCCCGAGATTGGCGGAACGTTGTGCAACTTGATTGCCGAGCTATCGGGCGGGACTTGCTCAAATGACGTGATAATGTGGACTGAGATGGGCTTTCCGGTCAAATGTTGGGTTAACGGATCCCCAACCGTCCATCGAGTGAGATCAATCAACTCAGGGGGGCTAATATAGGTAACGGACGCTGGTGGATTATTCCGCCACTCCTCAAACTTTGGCCTGAGTTGTTCTACATAATCGGCCGCGTGTTGCCAGTCATAGTAGGATCGACGATTAGCAATGAAACCGTTGATCGCCACAACGGCGACAACAAGGCACCAGAAAGCCACCAGCGGACGGCGAACCCGGTCCAGACAAATGCCAATCAACAACACAAGCCCAACGAGCGAGTCCTGATAGTAATAGACCTGATGATTACGAATAAGGAATATTGGCGATACGTAAAGCGCAATCCACACTGCCGGCAAGATCAACAGTCGCCCTGCGCTTCGTCCCTGCCATAGCGTGAATAGAATTAGGCCCCATAGCGCCGCACAAAGGATCGCCTCGATTGCTGTCGAACCGCCGGTTAATAGCCCGCTCAAACCTGATTCACCCATGCGGCCCGGATTGGTGAGCGAGAAGTTACCGACCGTGGCAAGAAACGCTTTCGTCTGCCAATATGCAACCGAAAAGGACAACCGTGGGGAGTAGACCGGATTCTCTGTGTTAATGGGCCCAGTCAGAATGTAGCGCAGAATCAGGTAAGCCGCCGCAATCACGACGGCTGGCAGATATCTTATGGCCCAATATCGCGCCTCCCTCTTGATATCGTCCGGCTTCGGCGCAAGCGAAATGACACAAGCGGCCAACAGCACGATCACCGCCAGACCGTTGTCCTTGCTGAAAGAGCAAATGAGGCAGAATGTTAGCGCCAAGGCATAGTCTACCGCCCGCCTGTTCTCGATATATCGCAGCCAAAACAGCACCGTCAGCAGGCCGGCTATCAGCAGAACCGAGTTCTCATAGTTGTTTATGTATCCTATGATTGTTAAGAAAATCTTGGATGAGGCGAACAATAGCAATGCGATTATCCGCGCGGTGCGCGACCGCACAACCTTCAACAGCACACGATGCACCAGAATCAGACTTACCACACAGAAAGCAAAGTTTCTGATGTGGTAATACATCGGCTCAGGCGGTAGGACGAAATGCCACCAGAGGAGACCAAGAAAAAACCCCGGTCGGAAAAACATTCCGTCCTGGCGGCTGAAAGCAGCTTCCAATAGTTGCTGATGATGCAGGTTGTAGATCCTAAGATAAGTAAAGTCCTCAGCGAAGAAATAGTATCGGAACGCAGGGAATGAATTCAGGAGTATCAGCAAGCCTCCCGCGCCACTCAACGAGATAGTTTCTTTTGAAGTCGGGGTAAGCTTCACGTCCAAGGAACCTAGCAAACGCGGTTGACGGGGTCAACAGGATCGCCCGACAGAAATGATCGGCTGCGGTCGGAGTTCTATCCCCTCCCTCAAGTGGAGATTTGACTCTGGGGCACCATGACATCCTTCGCCAAGAAAACTAAAGGTCAACCCCCCCTCAATAGATGGATGTGTTTTTGGAAGCCTACGAGGAGGCGCCAGGACAGGTGATCTTAGATCTGGACTCGACCGATGATCTGATACACGGCCATCAGGGGGACGATTCTTTCACGCGTACTATGGAGACTACTGCTATCTGCTGCTGTACATATTCTGCGACGACTTTTTGTTGTGCGCGCGGCTGAGGGAAGCTAATCACGGGGACACGCCTGGGGTGGTGGATGAGTTGGGACCGATAGTCAGCCAGATGCGGCAGAGGTGGCCGGGCGTGCGGATCGTGCTGCGAGCAGACAGCTCCTTCGGGATGGAGCCGATAATGAGTTGGTGCGAGCAGAACGGTGTCGACTTCATATTTGGCAAATTTGGCAAGGCTAAGAATAAGCGATTGGAAGCTGAGATCACCCAGGAGATGGAGCAGGCTCGACAGGAGTACGAGAGAACTGGAAAGCCGGCGCGAGTGTTTAAGGATTTCACCTATCAGACTCTGGACAGTTGGAGCCGCGAGCGGCGAGTGGTAGGAAAAGCCGAGTATCTTGAGAAAGGAAGCAATCCGCGGTTCGTAGTGACATCGTTGAGCAAGCAAGAGGTGGACGCGCAGACCTTGTACGAGAAACAGTACTGCGCGCGCGGAGAGATGGAGAACCGAATCAAAGAGCAGCAACTTTATTTGTTTGCGGATCGCACCTCGACTGGAAGGATGAAGTCGAACCAACTGAGGCTGTGGTTCTCGTCTATTGCGTACGTGATGATGAACGAGTTGAGGCGGGTGGGGCTTCGAGACACGGAACTGAAGAACGCGCAGTGCAATACGATACGGCTGAAACTGCTGAAGATCGGGGCTCTTGTTCGAGTAACTGTGAGGCGAGTGTTGGTGAGTTTCTCCAGCGCATACCCTTATCAGCGAGTATTCAAGCAAACATACAATAATCTTGCAGCATACGAAGCTCTTCGCTGCTGATGCTGATGTAGGAGAGGATCTGAGAACGAAGATTTGAAGGGCTGCAGAACAGATCGACAGGAGAGGTGTCCAAAAAAGTGACGCTGCGTAAGGCAGCGGAGGCCTCAGAGTCGGCAAAGCGATTGCTCAAGGCTTCAAGTTGATTCGATAGCGCTGAAAGTTCCTCGCAAGCGGCCTGTGACTTCACGAAAGTCCGTTCGTTCTGAGTCCGCAAACAGTTTGTGAGAAATCCGGGCTAACAGGGACGAAGCAGCATCCTTCAGACTCGAAAGCCCACAAAGCAGGTGGATTCGATCTAACAGTTTGACTAGATTGACTATATTATTGCGGTTAAGGTCCGCGGCGATCCAATCACGGCAGTCATAGAGGGACAATGCAAGATAATCCTTATTCGATCAACTCTCGGCTATGGTGGGAAGATTACTTTGTGGAAGATTGGGATTCGCATGGCGGCACCGATCAAACTCGTTATTTTATGCAACGGTTGCTCGCTGAGCTTCCCCTTCCTGAGGCGGCATTTATGCGCTCCAGACTCCAAACGGCTGAGTCTGCGGTGGCCTGCCTGAATATCCCAGGCGGCTGATACGGTCCGTGAAAACGTGCTTCACACAACGCGAGGAAAGCCCGTAAAGGCGCGCCGGGCGTCTCAAATAGAATAGAGGCACGGTGTAGGAGTCAACCCTTTCAAAGAACTGTTCTCGCACTTCAGGAACATTCAGAGGGTATCAGACTGATAGGGTGTTGTTCCCCTGAAGGCGGCGAACTCGGGGTTGAGCCCGATATCGACCAGATCTTGCTCGGGCGTGCGCGAATTCGGCAGCAGGTCCATGAAGAGTTGTATGTAGACCGCGTCCACCCTGAACGCCTGAGGCGTTCGGTCGTATATCCAGGCCCCGAACCCACAAAGTAGTATGGTCAGGCCGCCGGCTAACCAATACCGCCGCTTGTGACGGAGATACCTGCACAAATAAATCCCGAATCCGCCAAATACAAGAGCGAGGGGAGCGTACATAGGCTTGGATGTCACGACCATGGCCACCGCCAGAAAGTAGCCAACCAGAAGGGCCACGCCGGAAGACTTGCCCACTATCAGAATCGCACTGCACGCGATCCCGACCGCCAGAAACACTAGCGCCGTCGGCTCAGAGTAAAAGCTGTTGAAACACGACACGTAGCCGACGTCGGTGAACATCAAGATGAGCAGCACCGAGAGAATCACGCGCGAGACGGCCGTGAACGCCCGGGCCGCGAAAAGAAACAACCAGATTCCAAACAGGTGGATCACTCCGTATATCCCTGCAAGGACCCTTATATCGAAAGTCTGACCGTCGCCCATTCTGATCGATAACCATCTGGCCGCTCTTACCAGCGGTAGGGTCGAGGTCACGTAATACGGCCGCCCGGTCGATCTGGGAATAATCTTGTACTTGGAGTTGAAGTGTAAGAAGTACTTCTCCTCATACTTCGTGGAAATGTGCGCCAGCCCGGAATAGGAGAAGAGCCTCTCGAAGTCGCCGGTGTCAGCGAGGCCGATCAACGGCGGAACGGCCAACTGATACACCATTATTCCCGCCGCCAATAGCAGCACGGCTGCTTCAAAGAGTGAGGGCTTCGAGTTGCTCAAGGAGCCGTCATGCTGAGGGATTCGAGGCCCTTAGTCAATGTAATCCTCGCTTTCCCACAGCCGACTCTATCCTCGCCAGGGCGTCGAAGAACGGGCCGGTCTCTTTCCTATCACTGCGGCTTATTGTACCGGCTTCGACCGTCATGCGCCCGTTATCGGTCTTCAGAGTGAGATAGAGCGAGCTCTGGTTTCCGAACTTCTGTACGTCAACCACGAGGGCACGCTCCTTAGAATTGGAAAAGCGGGTAGTAATCGGTTCGCTGGTGCCCACGCTCTCGTCACTAAAAGCGAACTTCCTCGCTTCCGACATTATGTCCCGAACCAGCCGTAACTGTTCCACTGTGAACGTCGCTGAAACGACGCTTTCGTCGCCGTCGGAGACCGTCAGGCTAACGTGCGAAGGATTCTCGGGGAGCCGCGCCAGGTTGATCGCCGCCCCGCTCGTACTTTTCTGTGACTCTCTATCGGCCCTCCGAGGATTCCTTGCTCTTGTTTCCTGTCCCGCCCCCGCTCCTCCAAGCAAGAGGATCGCCAGCGCCATGTTCACCAGTTTCGACATTCGGTTTGACCGCATAGGACACCTCAACTGACGCGGAATGATATCCAACGGACTAACCCCGCCGCAAGCAGGCCGCAAGTCAGCGAGTACGACTGGGTGCTTAACCGTCTATGTGGCCGCCGAGCGCACAACTAGCAGCGCGAATACTTCGGGCCGGGCGAGGCTGGCCCGTTTGAAGTTGCGCGGGGCGATGTTTCCCCTACGACTCAAATGCACAGGTTCAACTTGACCCTGTCAACCACCACCGGAAACGCGTCGCCGGTTTTTCGGCACGGCCACTGCGGTTGCTTCATCCCCGCCTCCCAATTCAAAAGCTCTTTCTTCAACTGCTCGACGACGTCGGGATGCTTCTCAGCCACATTCGTCTGCTCGCCTGTGTCTTTTGAAAGATCGAACAACCAGAAATGATCGCCGCCTCGGAATAGCTTCCACTTACCTTTCCTAATCCCGGCGTTCTCCCCATTCCGCCAGCACAGTACTTCGTGCGGAAGCGTCTTCTTCTTTCCGGTCAGATGAGGCAGCAGGTCAACGCCGTCGTATGCGCGGTCGCCCGGCAGTCTGCTGCCCGCGAGGGCAACCGCGGTCGGAAACAGATCGAGCGAGCTGATTGGCGCGTCATAGACAGCCCCAGCCTTGATCACGCCGGGCAGCCGCATCGCAAACGGCACGCGGAATCCCCCTTCAAAGTGAGTCAGCTTGCCGAGCCGCAGCGGATCGTTCGTGCAGGCTCTGGTGTACGTCGCGCAGCCATTGTCGCTGAGGAAGACCACCAGCGTGTTTCGTTCGAGATTCGCATCGCGCAGCTTTTTGAGAATCGCTCCAACCGCGTCGTCAAGCGCGCTGACCATCGCCATGTAGATCTGCCGCCTCTCGTCTTTAACCTGCGGAAACCGGTCGATGTATTTCTTCGTCGCCTGCAACGGCGTGTGCGGCGCGTTGAAGGGCGCATAGAGAAAGAACGGCTCATTGCGATGGCGTTCTATGAAGGCGACCGCTTCGCGGGCGAACGCTTCGGTCAGGTACTCCTTCTCTTCGACCGGAGTCTGATTGCGGATGATCGGATTGCGCGCGCCGCGAATTCTGACTCCCGCGCCCTCGGGGTCGGCGGATTTCACGCCCGGCTGATCCGGATCAATATACATGTTCGCGCCGAAGAGAAACCCGAAGTACTCATCGAAGCCTCGCGCGGTCGGATGAAACTTAGCGTGCATACCCAAATGCCATTTGCCGACCATCCCCGTAGCGTAACCGGCCTTCTTCATCATCTCAGCAAGCGTGATTTCCGACGTTGGTAATCCCATCTCGGGGTCGGCGAGCGCTCGTTGTAGCGACCCGGCGTTGAACTCAAACCCGAAGCGCTGCTGATAGCGCCCGGTCAACAATCCGGCGCGCGAGGGGCTGCACACCGGAGCCGTCACGTAGCCATTCGTGAACTTCACGCCGCCGACAGCGATGGAATCGATGTTCGGCGTCGGGATGTCCCTGCAGCCGTACATGCTGACGTCGCAATAGCCAAGATCATCGCCCAGGATGAAGACGATGTTCGGCTTTCGCGCAGTCGGCCTTGGCTGCTGGCGCTCGTCGAGTGGCGCGCCGCTCGCGATCACCACGACCAGCACGACGCAGGTGGTCACTAGATTCAGGATTGACGCGCGCATCTTCGTCCCTTTCACCTCGGTCTCCCTCGGCGAGGCCACTTGGGCGCCGACTAGCGACTCTGCCCTCATGAAGGCGGTCGCTCATCAGGACCCGCTCCGCACGAAGCAGCAATCACCGAGCTCGCGTATTCGCCGGGGGCGCCGCATCCTCCTTCAATGCCATCACCACTTTCTTGATCTTGCCGGTGAATTCAAATGGCGACTGATACCCCTCAGTCACCGGCGTCGACGGATCGCGGCCGACCGTTAGCCCTTCGCTCAGCCCGAAGGTTATCGGCACCAGCCTCGAAACGCGAGCCTCGCCGACTTGCCTGCCGTTCACAAATATAGCAGCCGTGCCGCCCCCCGGCCCCGCGCTCGTGAAGTCCAATCGCAGCGTCGCCGATCCTGCCGGAAGCGGCTCGGTCGCAGTCACCGCGTAGCGCTCCAGTCCCATCCAGTTGTACGCGTAGCTCAGTCGGTTCTTCTGCACATAGAAGCTGAATCCGCCAAAGCGTCCTCCGAGCGACAGCACAGCCCCGTCGGCGCCGCCCTGAGGAATCTCAACCTCGGCCGTAATGCTGTACGAGCGATTGCGAAAGTTCGGCATGTTGGCGCGCGGCACGGCCGGCATCCCAGCGTAGTAAGTCACGACGGCGCGCGGGCGGTTCGTCGCCGGCTGCTCCAGCGCGCGAATGATGCCGCGGTCGTCAAGCGGAAGCACGTTGTACTACCTGCTTCACTCCACCAACGTTCGACCATCTCACGCAATTTGCCCGGATTCTGCGCGGCCACGTCGTTGCTCTCGGAAAAATCCTCACTGACGTTGTAAAGCTCCCACGGATCCTTATCGAAGTCCTCTCCGCGCGTGTGCATCGTGACGCAACCCAACCCTTGTGATAGATCGCGCGGTGGCCGAGCATCTCGTAGTACTGGCTCTCGCGGCGGCTTGGGGCCTTCGCGTCCGTGAACGTGTAAGCTATGCTCAACCCGTCCATCGGACGCTGATCGACTCCGTTGACCGCGCGCGGCTGAGCGAGCCCGAGCACCTCGAGCACCGTCGGAGTGATGTCGATCATGTGATGATACTGCGCTCGAATCCCGCCCTTGTCCTTGATCGTCTTCGGCCAGTGGATGATCAACGGGTCGGTTATTCCGCCCGCGTGCGTCTCCTGCTTGTAGCGCTTGAAGGGCGTGTTGCCTGCCATCGCCCAGCCGAGCGGATAGTGCGGATAGGTCATCGGCCCGCCCAGCTCGTCAATCAACTTGAGGTTCATCGCAACGTCCTCGGGAATCTGGTTGAAGTACAGACTCTCGTTGAAGGTGCCCGTCTCGCGGCCCTCCTGACTTGCGCCGTTGTCCGATACGACGACCAGCAGCGTGTTGTCCATCAGGTCCTGCTCTTCCAGAAAGGCCAGCAAGCGGCCAATGTTCTCATCACAGTGAGTCAGGAATCCGGCGAAGACCTCCTGCATGCGCGCGTAAAGCCGGCGCTCGTCGCTCGTCAATTGATCCCACGCCTTCACATCCGAGTTGCGCGGCGCAAGGACCGTGTTGGCCGGCACGACGCCCATCTGCTTTTGTCGCGCAAGCGTCTCCTCGCGCACCTTGTCCCAGCCTTTGTCGAACCGACCGCGATACATCTCGATGTACTTCTTCGCGACGTGGTGCGGCGCATGCCCCGCGCCGTAGGCCAGGTTCAGGAAGAAGGGCTTGTCGGGCGTGACTTGTTTCTGTTCGGCGATGAACTGAATCGCGCGGTCGGTCAGGTCTTCGGTGAGGTGATAGCCGGGCCGCTTCGGCGGGTCGACGCGGTGGTTGTCGAAGACGAGATCGGGGAACCACTGATTGGTCTCGCCTCCAAGAAAGCCGTAAAAGCGCTCGAAGCCCATGCCGAGCGGCCAGTGATCGAATGGACCCGCGTCGCTGGTTTCGTCTGGCGGGGCCTGATGCCACTTGCCGACGTAGAATGTGCTGTAGCCCGTCTGCTTGAGTATTTCGGCAATCGTCGCCTGGCTTCGCGGCATGCGTCCGTCGTACCCGGGATAGCCGGTCGCGGCTTCGGTGATGACCCCGAGATGATTCGTGTGATGGTTGTGGCCGGTCAGAAGGGACGCGCGCGAGGGCGAGCAAAGCGAAGTCGTACGGAAGTTGCCGTAGCGCAGCCCGCCCGCGGCCAGCCGGTCGATGTTCGGCGTCTGAATCTCCGAACCGTAGCAACCAAGCTGCGCATAGCCGACATCATCGAGCACGAGATAGATGACGTTGGGCGCGCCCTTGGGCGCTTGAGTCGGGAGTTCCCACGAGGGCTTCGAATTCCTGTACGTGCGCCCTACGGTGGCCCGTTGCGACTCCTGCCTCCCTGCGATCACTGTGGCGAAACCGCAACCAAGGATCACAATAGCACCGACCGCAGATGTTATTGCCGCGAGCTTGAGGCGCGTAGTCACAATGCACCGTGGTCTGTTCATGTCAAGGTCCTCTCCTTTCGCGGACCGGCATCATACTACTCGCGCGTCGAGAAATGAATGCGGTCAGGAGGTTGTCGCAAAAACTGATGTGCTGCCTCGTAGTAACGAATTCATTCGTTCTGATGGTTGAGGAATGCGCGCCGAGCCAACGTGGAAACGAGTGAATTCGTCACTACGAAGGATTGTTCCCGACAGGCTGCACGCCGCCATGCCTCAAGGCGATTTCACGCACCTGAACCCGGTGTTCGATCCCCCGCTGTCAACCGCCCCGCGGCCGCGGCTTCCGACAAGATACCGCGCACAATACTGATCGCTGCACAGAAACGAGCCGCCCTTCTGAACGCGCTTTGCGATTCCCGGCTCCTGGGGATCGTAGCTATCGGGCGGGCCGTTCGGGTTGCGTGCCGCGCCTTGTGCCGCCAATGCTGAAAAGTAATCCGGGCGATACCAGTCCTCACACCACTGCCACACGTTGCCGCCCATGTCGTACAACCCGAATGCGTTCGGCGGAAAGGCCGTCACCGGCGAGGTTCCGACGAACCCATCGTCTCGTGTGTTCCGAGACGGAAAGCTTCCCTGCCATATGTTCGCCGCCCACTTGCCGCCGGGTTTCAATTCGCCTCCCCACGCGTATCGGCTCCCATCAAGTCCACCGCGAGCGGCAAACTCGAATTCGGCTTCGGTAGGCAATCGCTTCCCCGCCCATTTCGCATAAGCCGCGGCGTCTTCCCAAGCAACGTGAACAACCGGATGATCGTCGCGGCCCTTCGTCGTGCTACGCCGCCCATCCGGATGCTTCCAACTTGCGCCGCGTACATAGCGCCACCATTGAGTGTAGTCATCGAGCTGCACGTCTTGAGGCGGAGGTGTGAAGACTGCCGAGCCAGGCGCGAGGTTCTTCGGATCGACATCGGGATAGTCTTTAGGGTCGGGCCGGCGCTCCGCAACGGTGACGTAGCTGGTGGCTTTGACGAATCTCGCAAACTGAACGTTGGTGACGGGCGTCCTGTCCATCCAAAAACCGTCTACGGTGACAAGGTGCACGGGCTGCGCATCAAGCATGCCGCAGTCATCGCAGCCCATGCGGAACGTGCCGCCGGGGATCCACGCCATGCCTTCAGGTGCCGGACCTGGCGCCGGCGAATCGCTGACTCCAACGGCGGCCGTTTCGATTGAGGATGACGCGGGGGAAGTTGCGCGCTGGCTCGCTTGACCGGATGAGTGATCGTGCTCCGGCAAACTTGTGCTGCTGTTTTGCTTCGCTCTTAACACAAGAACAGCCACCGCGACGCACACGGCGAGAACAGCGAGGACGCCATACCACATCCTCGACCTTGAACTTGCCGACCCGCGTGTGATCCTGTCAGCCGGTGCTCGATGTGGCTCTTTCATTGGGTGATCAGGGTCCAACGAAGTTCCGGGCGCGGCGCGAAGGGCGGAATCGTCAGTGACGACTCAACTCTTCGAGCGCGCGGACGACGAACGGGCGAGTCATCTGTTTGCGCCATCCCATAACAAAGTCGGTGTTGTCGAGCGGGCGGGCCTTGACGTAGCACGCTTCGGCGGCGGCGTGAATGCGCTCGGGATCGAGCGAGCAGCCGGTCAGCGCATTACCGGCCTCGGGCACTTCGATGGGGGCCGGCGCGATCCCGCCCAGCACAAGCCGCGCGCTGTGGATAGTCTCGTCGCCGTTCATGTGAATCACTGCTGCTACGCCAAGCACCGGAAAATCGAACGAGCCGCGGCGACGTAGTTTCTTGTAAACGGCTCGCGCGCCATTCATCGGCGGCAGGTGAATCTCGGTCAGCAGCTCGTCGGGACGCTTGTGCAAATAATCTATGCCGTCGTTGTTGTACAACCCCGCGGCATCAACAAGACGGTCCCCGAGCGTGGAATGAAGCTTGAGCCTTGCTCCAAGCGCAACCATCAGCGGCGCGAGGTCGGATGACTGGACGGCCCAGCACTTCGGGCTGCTGGGGGCGACCCAGCACGTGTCGCCGTCTTTCTTCAGACAGAAGTTTATGCCTTTCCGCCACTCGTAGTTCTGGTCGTAGTAGTTGCACCGCGTGTCGAGTAGCAGGTTTCCGCCGATCGTTCCCATGTTGCGGAGGATCGGAGTCGAGATCAGCCTGGCAGCACGGGCGACGGCCGGGTAGTCGCGATTGATGATCGGACTCTCGCAGATGTCGGTGAGTGAGACCGACGCGCCGATGACGAGCCCCTCCGCGCCGTCGCCGCGAATCTGGTGAAGCTCCGCGAGGCGCATGACGGAGATCACGGCCTTTGGAGTTTGCTGCCGGCGTTTCATGTTGGGGTAGAGGTCGGTCCCCCCGGCGACAAACATGGCGTCGGGCCCCGAGTCGGCCATGATCTTCACCGCGTCCGAAACTGTCTTCGGCACGCGATAGTTGAACTTTGGAAGTCGCATCATGACTTCTTTTCTCTCTCAGCCTCGGTCATCAGCGCGATTGGAATCTTCGCGTTTCGCGGCAGGTCTGTTGGGCTCATTTCCTCCCTGATCCGAATGCGTCCATCCATCTGGGGGAAGAGGGCCGCCCAGACATTCATCACGGCAAAGAGCCAGAGGGGCCAAACAGCGGCTTCGATGTACTTCGTGTCCCACAATCCTGCGGCCCCGAGTGCTAACAGAATAACCAACTGCGCCGCTGACCAGAATCGCCGCCATCGTTTTCGATTCTTCATGTATTCCCATTCTCCTCTACTTGTCTGTCGCTCGAAGACGATGAATGTTCTGAGTTCAGCCTTTAGGCTGCTGTTTGGAATTCGGCAAGCTGAAGCTTGAACTCAAAACATACTAGTCGCGACCGTGCACTGCGACGCGGGGCAGTTCCTTTCCATCTCCTCCTTCGGCAGGCGTCGGCACTCTGATCGGCACGGGCCACGCGACAACGGGAAGCGCGCGAAGTCCGAAGCGGCCTTCCTTGCCTTGAGCCTTTGAGCGAATCCCGGCCAGCACCTTCTCGGGCATGATCGGCACCTCATCGATTCGCACTCCCACCGCATCATAGACCGCGTTCGCGATCGCAGGCGGGACCGGCAGCAACGGGCCCTGGCCGACTTCTTTCGCACCGAACGGGCCGTTAGGATCGGGGTCTTCGACCAGGTAAGTCTTAACGTCGCACATCTCGAGCGTCGTCAGGCTCTTGTACTCGAGCATCGACGGGAACTTGTGCACGACGTTTCGCTTCCCGCGATAAGCCATCTCCTCCATCAACGCTTCGCCCAATCCCATGTAGACGCTGCCTTCGACCTGACCCATCACCAGCGCCGGATTGATCGACTGTCCGATGTCGTGCGCGATCCAGATGCGATCGACCACGACCATGCCCGTTTCAGGATCGACCTCGACTTCGGCCACCGCAGCGGAGTAGCTGTAGGCCGGGGACGGTCCAACTCCCGAACCTTTGTATTTCCCAGGCGAGCGCGGCGGCGTGTAAGAACCCACCGTTCCAATCGTGCCGAACTTGGACTCGGCGAGGACCACGGCTTCGGCGAAGGTGACGCCAACGTCAGGATTCTCTACGTCGAACGCGCGCCGGTCCGCAAACGCGATGTTCTCAATCGGCGCCCCGAGCTTCTCACTCACCGCTATCGTCAACATCTCTCGCGCGCGCTCGGCGGCTTGAATTGCAGCGTTGCCCGTCATCAGCGTGACGCGGCTCGAATAGCTGCCCAGATCGACTGGAGTCAAATCGGTGTCGGCAGTCACGACGCGAATGTCGAACGGGTCGATGCCCAACACCTCGGCGACGATGTAAGCGAGTATCGAATCCGAGCCCTGTCCGATGTCGGTCGAGCCGCACTGGACGCACACGCCGCCTTGCCGGTCCAATCGAAGCTGCACTCCCGATTGCGGCATGTTATTCCAGTAGATCGGCAGCCCGGCGCCGCAGATGTACGAGCTGCAAGCGATTCCGATGCCGCGCCCGTAGGCGAGCTTGCGAAACTTGTTCTTCCACTCTGAGCCTTGAACTACCTTGTCGATGCACTTGCCCAGGCCCATGCTGCCGACGCGAAGGTAATTCGCGGTGACCGAGTAGGCCGGAACAAGGTGCCGCTTGCGCATCTCCGCCGGGTCGAGCCCGAGTTCTTCGGCGATCTTGTCCATGTGAGCTTCGAGGGCGAATCGAGGCTGAGGCGTGCCGTGCCCGCGCTTGGGGCCGCACGGCGGTTTGTTGGTGAAGACGCGCAGGCCTTCGAACTTGTAGCGGGGGACGTTGTAGGTGACGGTTTGCAGCGCGCCAGTGTAGAACGTGCTCGCGACGCCGTAGCTCCCGTAGGCGCCGCCGTCGAGCATCGAGCGGAAGTGCATCGCCGTTATCGCGCCGTCGCGCTTCACTCCGGTCTTGACCCACATCAGCACCGGGTGACGGCCGCGGTGACAGTAGAAGACTTCTTCGCGAGTGAGGGTGATTTTGACCGGCCGGCCGGTAACCATCGCGAGTTTGGCGACGGCGATCTCGTGATTGAACGGATCGCTCTTGCCGCCGAAACCGCCGCCGTTCGGAGTCGCGATCACGCGGATGTGGCTCGCGGCGAGACCTAGCGTCTTTGTCAGCGCGCGATGAACGTAGTGCGGCGTCTGGGTCGCGCTCCACAGGGTCAGCTTTTCGTCTGCGTCGAAGTGGGCGACGGCCGCGTGCTGTTCCATCGGCAGATGAGTGCTGCCTTCGTAGAAGAGAACGTCTTCGCGGATGAGGTCGGCCTCGGCGAAGCCTTGCTCGGTGTCGCCGAATTCGAGCGAGACCCGCTTGTGCACGTTGCCGCCGTCACCGTATTCGTGAATGCGCGGCTCGTCGGTCGCCAGCGCTTCTTCTATGGAGGCGATTGTCTCGAGCGGCTCATAGTCGACCTCGATCACGTCGAGCGCCTGGAACGCCGCATCTTCGTCGAGCGCCGCGACGGCCGCCACGGGATCGCCGATGAAGCGGACCTTGTCGATGCAGAGAGCGTGCTCGTCCTGACTGACCGGGAGTATGCCGTAAGGGATGGGCAGATCGTTGCCGGTGATCACGGCGACGACTCCCGGATGCTTCAACGCTTTTGAAGTGTCGATGTGTTTGATCAGCGCGTGCGGAACGGGCGATCGAAGAAGCTTGGCGAAGAGCATGCGCGGCAGGAAGATGTCGTCGGCGAATTTGGTCTGGCCCGTGCACTTGGCGCGAGCGTCGACTTTGCGGAATGGTTTGCCGATGATCTTCTTTGGGCCGTTTTGTCCGAAGTTGTTGGTCATGGTTCTGCGACTGTTGCTCGCAAGCAAATAGCACTAGCTAGCTACCTGCGTCACTCACAATGTCGGCTACGCCAGGCCGTAGATGCTCTCAGTAGCGGGCTCGACTTCCTCGCCGCGCATCCTAGCCGCCGCCAGCTCGACCGCTTCATATATCTTGATGTAGCCGGTGCAGCGGCACAGATTGCCCGCCAGCGCTTCTTTGATCTCCTCCCTTGTCGGCGAGGGATTCTTCTCAAGCATCTCTTTAGCGGTCAGCAGAAAACCCGGCGAGCAGTAACCGCACTGCGCGGCGCCGAGGTCCGCGAAGGTCTCCTGAAGCGGGTGGAGAATCCCATTGGCGGCCATTCCCTCGATGGTCACGACCTCGCGGCCTTCCATGTCGAGGCCTAACGCGAGACAGGACAGAATCGGCCTCCCATCGACGAGGACGGTGCAGGTTCCGCACTCGCCGAGTTCACATCCGTGTTTTGTGCCGGTCAATCCGAGGTCTTCGCGCAGGACCTCGAGCAGTGTCTTGTGGGGCGCAAATGCGACCTCGGCCGCTTCACCGTTAAGCGTCAGTCGGATAATGGACTTCTCGGGCTTGTTTGGCATAGCGGCTGTTTCATCACCAACGTCGAATGTGCCCGTTTGATCGAGTGCAGATTATATCAGAACGGGTCGCGCGCTTATCGGCCGGCGGGCTTGAAGACGGGGACCTCACCGGACTTTTCTTCGGAGCGCCGCCACGAGTTTGTTTCCGTCAAACCCTCTCAGCATCACTTCGTGCGCGGCTCGCGAGCCTTCCCGGCCGGACGGGAGTTTGACCTTGAAGGCGGCCTTGCCGGCAACGACGTCGCGACTTCGCTGCGGGCGGCCATTCAGGTAGAGGTCGAGGCGTGAGATATTCTCGCTTGCGGTCGTGATCATCAGAGCGCCGTCAGGTTTATAACGGATATCGGCCGAGAGCTTATGCACCCTCTTCGACGCGAGGATTTCCACCGCGCGCTTCAGCAAATCCCGGTTACCGTTAAGGAGATCCTCCCTTGTAATATGGTAACGCACGTCGGGAACAACGCCGAGATCCTCGAGCGGGCTCCCTCCAGCCACGGCGCCGACTCGGATGCTTCGGCGGAATGCCACGTTCATGCTGACGCCCTTGGGCAGCCGCCTGAATGGCGATTTGGGGTTTGTTTTCATCGCTCTTCTGAGGTCTTCGTGCCGCCATACCTCCGCACCGCCCGCACCTGTGTTACCGCTTACGCCAAGCAACTTTCCGATGCAGTGATCAGAGAAGCCCGCCGTGAATATGTCAGTCGTGCTGTAGCATAAGGCGTCGATGATGAGCAACACTGGTCCAAAGTATATTTGACCGATGCTGTTGCAGGACTCCTCCGAGGTCAGCGGAAAACCAAGCGAATACACTGCACCGGTTTCGACAGCCTGCTCGAGTGGACTCCTCCATTTCGCAAGCTCGTGATCGTCGGGAAGACTGCGGCAGAGGTCGAGGTTCAACGGCGTGTTGATCATCTCGAATAACTCCGGCTTGATTCGCTCGGGGGTAAAGAGCTGAAGCAACCGTTCGCCGGCGTTGATCTTGCCACCCCCGTTGTTTCGCACGTCTATGATGAGACCATTGGAAGGGAGGGTTTCGACGAGGCGGACGAATTCCCTCACGAACCTCGCCGTGTTCTTTACGTGAAAGGTAAAGATGCGAATGTACCCGAATTCCCGACTGCGGCGCGTTTTGATTACCGAGGCACGAAGCACTTCAGGCGTCCTGGTCCTCACGGCCTTGGCCTTCATGCCGTCACCAACGGCTCTAAACCTGGCTACGGTCCCCCTGGCGCCGCGCGGCTTCTGAGCCTCCATTATGACTCCCGGGGCGAACAAGATTTTTTTGGCTTCATTGACGGCGGCCTTCTTTACGTCCATGCCGATCTTCGTCTCGCCTGGGTCGATGAATCTCGGTGAGCTCCGCTCGCCGCGCTTGTGGGTGAACACCCACCATCTTTGCCTGTGCTCCATTATCTGTCCGTCCGGGGCGCGATAGGTTATGACCACCCATTCTTCATCGGGCGGCATGGTGCTGTGGAGCGGGCGAATCGTGAGCGAGTGCAAACCGTTGGCGAACCGCGCCTCGGGATTACTGCCGGGTTGGTTCTCGCCGTTTATCTCGATCGCTCGCCTGATCGGAGCACCGTTCCAGTGGAGCACCTCGACGCCGGGCCTGAAGGTCGGGTGGTGAAACCCTTCCGCGAGCTTCGAGACCATGAACTTCGGCTCATCCTTGGCGCCCTCTTCAAAATACTCTTCGATAAGAAACGGCAGGTACGCCGTCTTTCGATTGAACGGGAACGGCAGCCTGTAGACCGTGTGATAATCGCGGGCCGATGTGAAGATTCTCTGCATCTCCCTGTGAAAGCTCATTTCGCTTGGGAGTTGAGCATTACTCGTCTCTTCGAGGCGGGCCCTTAGCAGCTTGAGCCGCTGAATCGGATCGACGGCGTGGATGGCTCGCTTGAGGGGCAAATGCACGTAGTTCATCTCCAAAAGGACGAGAGCTTGCTCGACGATAGTCAGGCGATCCGATTTGGACAGTCTCTTTCTCTGTTTATTGACGTCTTCCAGGAAAGACGACAGCAACACCGATCTCTTCACCGCCGGATACGGGTGGTCTCTTCTGCGCCATGCCCTCCCTTGTCGTCTCGGCATAGGGATCATCTCCCTTCACAAGATGCACGCCCTTCCAGCCACTGAACAACGAGGCTCGTTTCGAGTAGCTCCGCGCGGAGAGGCATGATCACCGCCGTTCTGCGCGCGCTGGTTTGGCGTGAACCTCGAACGAGGTTACCTTCTGCCGTCTTGGCGGCCTTCCCGTTGCACTTCGGTGCGCGCTTTAGTCGATTTCATCAGCGGCGCGGTGATCATACTCTCCGATGTCTTTTGGCTACCCGATGGGTCCGTTCTTATCCCCGATTGGTCCGTTCTTATCGGCCACATGGGTTGTCGTTGTCTTAACTGTCTTCTTGCCTGTCTTCTTGCCTGTTGTCTTGCTTGTCTTCTTGCTCGGTTTCTTGGCTGCTTTCTTGGCTGCTTTCTTGGTTGCTTTTTTGGTTGCTTTCTTGCCCTTGGCCATCTTCGATTCTCCTTTCGAGGTTGGGTGATTAGTTGACCGCAAGCATATTGATAACCTGCTTGCGATAGGTCTGCGTGTCCGGTCTGGTTAGATAGCTGTTATAGGCTTCGGCGCCCCATTTCTGTTGGAGACTTGCAAGCACCCTGTCGGCGCGCGCAGCGTAGTCTCGCACAACCGGCTGATTGTCCGCGAGCCGGCTTGCGCGTGCCGCAATCAGCCACGCGCGCCACTCGGAGACGTGCTGGCCCGATCGCTGGAATTCCTGCTGCGCATCCAATGCGAGTCTAACGGCCGCTTGCGCATCGCGAGCTTCAAGCATGGCTTCCGCCAAAGCGAGGCGAGCTCTCCAAAGCAATCTAGGCAATCGCTGTTCTTCAGCCGCTCTTACGGCCGCCTCGCACGACGACACACCCGCTTTGGGCGATCCCGAAAGCGCCTGTGCCAACCCAAGTGTAAAGGTGGCCTCGATGGTCACATCCTTGAACTTGGCGCCGGCCAGGGTCAGCACCGACTGTGTCTCCGCCTTTGCTTCAGCGAAGCGCCCCCAGCTCAAGGCCATCTGCGCGTCCGACAATCGCACCCACGCCATTAGTTCCTCATAGCTGCCTTCGCCGGCGATCAACAGCGCCCGCTTGAGCGCGACGTCGGCTTCTTTGCCGCGTCCCAGTTGCCACAGCAAGGTCCCGCGCGCCAACAGGCCGTAGCCGAGATTCGACGACTTCGGACTCCTCTCATAGATCTCACAGCTCGCATCCACGTGGGTCAGCGCCTCCGGGTAGCGCTCCAGATAATCCCCGAGCAAGCCGGCGATACTCTGATGCGACAGCGCCACCTGAGAAGGGTCGCTCAGTTCCGTGGCGAGCCGGAGTTGCTCCTCGAAGATCTTCAAGGCCGCGTCATAATCCCCCTTCTGGCGATGGGCGCGCCCGAGGAGGATCAACGCGCGCGAGGACTCTCTCTTATAGCCCGGCTGATAGAAAGCCTGCGCGGCTTCGATGTAAGGAATCGCTTTGTCGGGATCGGCCCGCTGGACGTTCAGGCTGCCAAGCTGTAAACGCGCTCTCGCTTCGTTGCGAGGTGATCTGTCCTTTTGGGCGGAGTCGAGGGCCTTCAGCAGATACTTCTCTGCCTGGTCGTAGTCGCCGCGAAACATGAAAGAGTTGCCCAGATCGATGAGAGCGTCGGTCGCAAGGCTCTCTTTGCCACTATCACGCGCCTTCTCTATCGCTTCGGTCGCCAACCGGCCCCCTTGATCAGGGTCTCCGTCGTTGTAGGAGATATTGCTCAGTTGCAACAGAGCCTTGATCTCCTGGTATCTGTTTTCGACGGTCTGTGTCCGGGCTTGTTCCAGCGCGCGTTGCAACTCCATTCTCGCCTCGTTGTGCTTGCCCCGCGCATTGAGAAGCAGGCCGCGCTGGTAGAACACCTCGGTTAGTCCCTCCGAGTTGCTCAGCGCCTTGTAGCGCTTCTCGGCTTTATCAAACGCATCCTTCGCATCTTCGAGTTTGTTCTGTCGCCCGTAGAGAATCCCAAGCCGCAGATACGCCGCGACAGATTGCTTGTCGATCTCGATCGCTTTCATGTAGCTTGCGATCGCATTATCAATGTTCTCATTGCGTTCGTACGCGCGGCCAAGGTCTAGGTATGCCGACGGCTTATCAGGATCGGCAGCCTTGTCGGCGATACCGTCGTAATACTCAAGAGCACGAGGAAACTCGCGTGCGAGCGTCGCCTCCAGCGCTCTCAGGTAGCTTACATCGGCGTCGGGCAGTCGTCCGCCATCTCCCGCCACGGATCTCGCGAGGAGAAACTCGCGATTCGCATCATCGGTGTTACCTATTTCGGCGTATGCCTCGGCAAGCCGCGCGTGCGCCAGCGCGAATTCCTTATCCAGTTCGATTGCGCGTTCCAGCGCTTTGCTCGCCTGGAAATAAGCCCCGACCCGTAGGTAGGCCCTGCCCGTTTCGTACAGGGGTCTCGCCTCGGGCGATGGTTGGTGCGGACCCGCGCGCAGGAGCCGTAGTCCGCCCCAGATTCCAAACGCTGCAACCACGCCGACAATGATAAGCCCGACCGGCACGTTGGTCTTTTTCCGCAAGACGCCCGACAGCGTATCAAGCGCTCCCGTGCGTGGGGCGTGTCCGGTGAGCGTCATCGGGCGAGTGCGCGCGTAACTCGGATCGTTAAGAGCTTCTCGCACTCTGGAGAGGTCTGCCAGCAACTCATCGGCCGTCTGGTAACGGTCCACGGTTCGCTTGGCCAATGCCTTAAGAACGATGCCATCCAGCTCCCGAGGCACATTCGGATTGAGTTGTGACGGCGGCGGCGGGTCGACATGAATCACCTGCCCGCATATTTCCACCTTGTTCGCGCCGTGGAACGCCGGCGTGCCGGTGACCGACTCATACAACAGCGCGCCGAGCGAGAATATGTCGCTGCGAGCATCTACAGTCTCGCCCTTTGCTTGCTCGGGAGACATGTAGCGCACCGTGCCCACTATAGTACCGATATCGGTCAAGAGGCTGAGCGTCTCCGCTCGACTATCCTCCGATGGTTGCGGAAGCAGTTTCGCCAGCCCGAAATCCAGCACCTTTACCTGGCCACGCGGAGTAACCATAACGTTGCCCGGCTTGATGTCTCGGTGAACCACGTTTCGCGAATGTGCCTCTGCCAGCGCCTCGGCTATTTGCGCGGCTATGTCGATCGCCTCGCCCAAATCAATCTGGCCGCTGTCTATCTTGCTGGAGAGGGACTCTCCCTCGACGTACTGCATCACGATGAAGGTCGTATCACCTTCGACGTCCACTTCGTAGATCGGACAGATGTTCTGATGGTCGAGGGTTGCGGCGACCTTCGCCTCTCTGAGGAGCCGCCGTCTCGCGTGCTCGTCTCCGAGCGATTTGGCCGGCAGCAGTTTGATGGCTACACTTCGGTCGAGCCTCGTATCTTCCGCGAGGAACACCTCGCCCATCCCGCCCGCGCCGAGTTTCTCAATTATTCGGTAGTGTGAAATGACAGTCGAGATCAGCGTGATTCTACTCCTCGAAAGATCGGATTGGTTGACCAGTATTTCAGGCAGCGAAGCTATCGCTTTTCACACTGGTTGTAAAGCCGGTACCCAAGTTGTGCGGCGCGGCATTCTTGACTGCGCGGAACACAGCACCCTACAATCAGCCCACGCGAGCGGCCCTCTCACGCTCGATTGACACTGGCAGGTCCGGCGCAGAGGAGCTTTTGCGGTGAACACTCGATTGATCCTCCCATTAGCACTCGCTCTCGCGGCCGCACTGACCGCAGCTCCACCCTTGCAATCGCATCGCGTTTCAGCCGCCGTCGCAGTGGGGTCTTCGGCGGCGCAGGATCTCGAGCAGCTCCAGGGTTACCTCGACCCGGCGCCCCTCGGCATGGACGTCCGTTACGCGTGGACCTTGCCGGGAGGCCGCGGCGAAAACGTTCGCATAGTCGATATCGAGTTCAACTGGAATCGCAAGCACAACGACCTTGCCGCGGCTGCGGCCGACCCGGTGATTCTCGTAAGAGGCAGCGATCCGTTTCCGGAGTTCAACGTCGACCATGGAACCGCCGTGCTCGGGGAACTCTTCGCTGCGGATGACGGCATCGGGGTAACCGGAATAGCCCACCGGGCGAAGCTCGGTGTGATCAACCCAATCTCCGATGGCGGGTCACCCAACGTCGCCGACGCAATCAATCGCGCGCTCGCGGTGCTCGAACGAGGAGACGTGATCCTGCTCGAGCAGCAGTCGATCACGGGACCGCGGTTCAATCCCGCGACCGGACGCGGACTCGCCCCGGTCGAATGGGACCCGGGCGTTTACGATGCGATACGGACCGCGACGTCGCGAGGGATAGTGGTCGTCGAACCCTCGGCGAATGGGTTCGAGAACCTCGATCATAAGGCTTACAACGGGGCGTTTGATCGGGCGGAACGGGATTCGGGCGCAATCATGGTTGGGGCAGGGATGCCGCCCGAAGGCGTCTATGGACCGGGACCCGACCTGCAACGCACCGAGGAATCAAACTGGGGCTCGCGCGTGGACCTTCAAGGTTGGGGCCGGTTCGTTGCGACGTGCGGCTACGGCGACGCCGATCCCGACGAGGGAAAGAACAGCCGGTACACGACGATTTTCGGCGGGACCTCGTCAGCCGCCGCAATGGTCGCGGGCGCGGCCGCTCTCATTCAGAGCATCGTCAAGGCGCGAGGGCTTGCGCCGCTGACCCCGCTTCGCCTTCGCCGGTTGCTGGTCTCGACGGCCACGCCCGAGGGCCGAACCTCTCAACGCGTGGGGCCGAGGCCTGATTTGAGAGCAGCCATCGCCGCGCTTGATTCACCGGAGTTCGCTCCCGTGCCGCTCATATCGCGCGTGAGCTACAAACGGTCAAAGGGCCGGCTGACGGTCGAGGGCGAGGGCTTCGTTCCCGATGACTCGATCATCGAGATCGATGGCGTCGCCGTTGCGCGTCACAAGTATCCTTCGGATTTCATACAGCCCAGCGGCTTCACCACGCGCATACAGACGAAGTCCAACGTTAGCGCGAAGCTGCCTCGCGGCGTGACCGTCTCGATAACGGTCTTCACGCCAAGCTCGGGCAAACGGTCCGCGCCGTTTCTCTTCCTCAATGAGTGACAGACTCTCGCGGAAGTCCGCTCTCCTGTCGTCCTTCTTGATTGGCCCATCGAGTTCGTGTTTTGATTCGACTCGGGACGCGCCCTTATCCGTCGATCGAGTGACCATCATCATGAACCTGTGGGTTGTAGCGGCGCTCGTATTCGCGCTCAACGTGCCATTCGGAATGTGGAGGGCAACGTTGAAGAAGCTCTCCTTTCGGTGGTTCCTGTCGATTCACATTCCGGTGCCGCTGGTCATCGCTCTACGCGTCTATTCGAACCTCGGATGGAAGCCGGCGACGTTTCCGGTGCTGATTGGGGCGTTTTTCGCCGGGCAGTATGCGGGCGCCGCGCTGCAAAGGTGGCGGGCCGGAACTGGGAGCAGCAGACGTTGACTCTCGAACGGCAATTGATCGACAGGGTCGAGCGCGAGGGGCCGATCACCTTCCGCGATTTCATGCAGGCTGCGCTATACGACTCCGAGCATGGCTACTACAACACCGCGCGAGTGAAGATCGGGCCTCGCGGCGATTACTATACGTCCGGCAACGTTCACGCAGTATTCGGCGCAATCCTGGCCAGGGCATTCGTTGACCTTCTGGCGAGCCTGGATCAATCGAGCGGCGCGTCCGAAGATGGCCCCGGTGCGCGCGCGCCGTTCGTCCTCGTAGAGATGGGCGCCGGCACGGGTCAACTCGCATGCGATGTCATCACAGCTCTCAGAGATGAACACCCGGCGGCCTTCGAGCGACTGAGCTACGTGATCGTCGAGCGCAGCCCGGCGATGCGCGCATTGCAGCGCCGGCGGCTTTCGGCTTTTGGGGGGCGTGTCAGGTGGTCCGCCCTCGCGGAGATGGAGCCGATACGGAACCCGGCCATCTTTTTCTCGAACGAGATCGTCGACGCGATGCCGGTTCACAGGGTTCGCTTCACAGGCGGGGGCATACGAGAGGCATGGGTAACGTTGAACCGAGAGGGGAAACTCGCGCTGACCTATGGCGAGCCCTCGTCGCCCAGACTTGCTGAGTACCTCAAGCGAACGGGCGGAGAACTCCTGGAAGGTCAGCAAGTAGAGGTCGGGCTCGACGCGGCCGACTGGCTCGGACAAGTTGCTCGAGTTCTCACGCGCGGATACTTGGTGACTATCGACTACGGCGATCAATCGGCGCATCTATGGGGAGCAGACCGTCGGGCGGGCACGCTGCGATCATTCTTCCGGCACCGCATCACCGAGTCGGTCCTTGCAATGCCTGGGCATCAGGACATTACGGCGAGCGTCAACTTCACGGCGTTGATCCAGTACGGCGCTGACGTTGGATTCGAGCTTGTGAGCTACGAACGACAGGCGGCGTTCTTGATGCGAATGGGATTACTGGAGCGAATCGCTCGGCTGGAACGCGCCGGCGGGGGCGCGATCGATGATATGAAGGACCGGCTGGCGATGAAGAACTTCTTTGTCCCCGGCGGCGTGAGCGACAATTTCCGCGTGTTGATTCAGCGACGAGGTAATTATTGACAGGGCCGGGACGCTGACTTAATATCGAAACCGTTGACGCGACCGCGTGGCCCCCAGCGGGCCGGCGGTCGCTTTAGTTTTTTGGCAGCCCTGACCTTCGAAGTTCGTCCCCCAAGTCAGCAAGCCGGTCTGTTGCTCTCAACCAGAAAGAACCTGCCCCGATCGGTTTCTTTGACTTCTGGGCGAGGGCAAGATGCGATCAAGGCGAGCAGCACTCCTAATACTCCTTTTCATACTTCCCTTCTCTCTCCGCGTTGAGGCGGGTGACGGACCTGGCCGATGCACTCTTCAGGTTGCCGCCTTCCCGGATGCGGCATCTGCACGAGAGTTGGCGAAAAAGATCGAGCGTGAGGGACACTCGGCTGTATTGCGCACGGTCGAGCTGCCGGGAAAGGGCACGTGGACACGCGTCTTCGTCGGGCCGTTTATGACCGCGGCTGACGCGCGACGCGCCGGCCAACAGCTTGTTGCAAACAGGTTGATCGACGAGTTCATCGTCAGGCCGGCCACCAAGGCGAATCCACGCGATGGTCTTAAGGCTGTTCACGGCAACCTCATCCGCGGAGCGCCCGTAGCCGCACCGCGCGGCAACCCGCTTTCATCTGCATCAGAAGCGGCGAGCCCGGCTGCATGCGAGACTGCCGAGGGCGACGGGCGCAAGGGCACGTTCGCTCGTTCGCCCGCGGGACCGCCGCGTGCAAGCAGCATTGGACTGGCCGGTCCGACCAAGGATCTCCCGAGTTCCGCCATCCGAGCACTAGAACTCGCACGTGTTCAGCCGAGCGCCTCCGGCCTCGTACCCCTTAGGAACCCGGTTCGCACGGCGTTCGATTTCTTTGCTGCCGCGGGACGGGTCGATGGAGGACTATGGATAGCGGGCGACCTTGACGAGGGGCGCGAGCGACTCCGCTGGATTGTCGGGCCTCGAGACGCCGGTTCAATACGCGTACTGGCCGACGGACGTGTTGAGTTGGACCAAGCCTCGCTCGCGAGAGCCGCAGGGGTCGCGGATGTCGGACCGGGCGCCGCTCCACTAGCGGTCGCCGGGTATGTTGCGGCAAATGAGGGACTGTTGCTCTTGACCCAACTCGTCAACGGGGCCCATTGCTACCTCTTGCATGTCGGCCGTTCCGCGCCAACACAAGGCGGGGATATCGAACTCACCGGCAGCGTGAACTTGGATAAAAATTTCGACAGCCGGATCAATCCGAACCGGCGGTCGGGAAAGAAACTCAAGAGCGAACTTCCTCCAGATGGATTCGACTCCCTGGTGGCTATCAATCCGGATGCCCGCTGGTTCAACCTGGACACGAGCCGTATGATCCCCGTCGGCCATATCACGTTTCACGAACTCGCCGAGGCGCATGCGAAGCTCGAGATGGGGCTCGATTATCTGGGCCGGAGTTCCAAACCCGGCGCACACGATATCGCCCTGGAAAGGGAAGTCGAGTTGAAGTCGCAACGGCCTCGCGCGGACGTTGTTGTGACGCTTGGAACCAACCGCGTGCTCGTTTCCGGAGAAGATCTGAAAACGCTCAGCAGCGACCGCCCTACGCGCCGGCGATAGCGCATCAAATGTTCAATCGTCACCCGCCGCCCGACCTTGAGGCCGGACAGGTCCGCGCTTCTTGCCTTCCGTTACCATTCCCGTCCCGTCTCCGTCTCGTCTGTTACGGCCTTTACATCGCTCGGCGGCGTGTGTTAACTTGCTCAAGTTCAAGGAGAACGAAGAAAGTTTCGAGGAGATCAGCAAAGTGGCTTTAGCCAAGGAAGCTAAGGGCGAGATAATCGGCCAGTACAAGACGCACGCGAGTGACACGGGTTCCCCGGAAGTTCAAGTTGCACTGCTCACCCAGCGGATCAACGGCCTAACGGAGCACTTCAAGACCCACGTCAAGGACAATCATTCCAGGCGCGGCCTACTAAAGTTGGTGAGCCAGCGGCGACGCCTGCTTGACTACCTGCGAGGCAAGGATGCCGACCGGTACCGTGACGTCATCAGTCGATTGGGTATAAGAAAATAACGACCAGATCAGCAAGAGACCGGACGCTCTCACAGCCGTGTCCAACGGCCCGGTCAGGCGTCGGCGCTCCGGCGCATGCCGAATCGATAATCCAGCAAACGAAGCCACGGGAGCGCCTCCGTAACAGGACAAGCGCGACGTGGCTTATTTTGATTGAGAGAGTTTGACCAAGAGACCTTTCGTGAAGCGGCGGCTTAATCTAACAGACGGCGGAAAAGACAAATTACTGCAATCGCGCGCCGATTACACCCAGCAAGAACAAAGCCTTGTCAGCCCCAGGGAGTACGCGGGGGCGCGCAGCGGAGAGGGAAGGAGAAAGTTATGGAGTTGAAGGATTCAGTTCAGATGGGCGGAGTAGAGTTTTCCATTGAGACAGGGAAAGTAGCTAAGCAAGCACACGGTTCGGTCATAGTTCGTTATGGAGACACGATCGTTTTGGTGGCGGCTGTTGGAGGCAAACCTCGCGAGGGACTCGACTTTTTCCCGCTCACGGTTGAATACCGCGAGTACGGCTACGCGGCCGGGCGCATTCCCGGAAACTACTTTCGGCGCGAAGGCCGGCCTTCGGAAAAGGAGACGCTGACATCCCGGCAAATCGACCGGCCTATGAGACCGCTGTTCACGGAAGGCTACAAGGGCGACACCCAGGTGATCGCATTCGTGCTGTCAGCCGACGAAAACTATGACCCCGACGTGCTGTCTATCACCGGAGCGTCCGCGGCGCTGTACCTCTCGGACATTCCGTTCGAGACGCCCATCGCAGGCGTCCGCGTGGGGTTGATCGAAGATCGCTTCATCGTCAATCCGAGCTACGACCAGACACGCGCTTCCGACCTCAACCTTGTGGTGGCCGGTTCTGAAGAAGCCATCGTCATGGTTGAGGCAGGCGCCAAGGAAGTGACCGAGGAGGTCATGGTCGAAGCGCTGATGTTCGGACATAACGAAATCAAGAAGCTCTGCCGCCTGCAAAAGGAGATGTACCAGCGGCTCGGGATCACCAAGCGCGAGGCCGTCAAACCCTCGCTCGACGAGCAGATGGCCGCCGAGATCGAAGCACGTATCACCGACGAGTTGCGCGATGCACTCGACACCGCCAAGCACGAGAAGATCGAAAGCTACAAACTCGTAGACCAGCTCAAAGAACGGACCGTGTCGTCGTACCCCGAAGAAGAACCCGAAAAGCGGGCGATGGCCGGGAGGATATTCGACGACCTGAAGGAAAAGGTCTTCCGCGACGACATCCTGAACAAGAGACACCGGCCCGACGGACGCCGCTTCAATGAGATCCGCGCGATCGCGATTGACGTCGGCTGGCTGCCCCGCACGCACGGCTCGGCCCTGTTCACCCGCGGTGAAACCCAAGCTATCGTGACCGCGACTCTCGGGACGAGCGAAGACATTCAGTACATGGACGACATCGAGAAGGGCGAAGTGAAGCGCCGCTTCCTGCTTGCCTACAACTTCCCGCCGTTTTCAGTCGGGGAGACCGGCCGCATCGGGTCGCCGGGCCGGCGCGAGATCGGACACGGTGCGCTCGCCAGAAGAGCGCTCGAGCCAATGCTGCCCGGCGACACTGAGTGGCCCTACACGATCCGAATCGTCTCCGACATCACCGAATCGAACGGCTCAAGCTCGATGGCATCCATCTGCGGCGGCACGCTCGCTTTGATGGACGCGGGCGTTCCCTTGAAAGCGCCCGTGGCCGGGGTCGCGATGGGATTGGTGATGGAAGGGAACAAGTACGCGATACTCACGGACATTGCCGGAGCCGAGGACCACTACGGCGATATGGACTTCAAGGTGGCGGGATCACGGAAAGGCATAACCGCGCTTCAGATGGACATCAAAGTCACCGGCGTCAATGCCCAGATACTCGCCGACGCGCTTCAGCAGGCGAAGACCGGCAGGCTCTACATCCTCGATAAGATGGAGGCCGTCATCGCCAGCCCGCGGCCCGAGATCAGCCAGTATGCGCCTCGAATTCTCACCATACAGATTCCCGTCGACAAGATACGCGACGTCATCGGGCCGGGCGGCAAGGTGATCCGCGGATTGGTCGAGAGGACCGGCTGCAAGATCGACGTCGAGGACACGGGCCGCATCAACATCGCGTCGGCCAACCTCGCGTCGGCTGAAGAGGCCAAGCGCGCGATTGAAGAAATCACCGCCGTCCCTGAACTGGGCAAGACCTACCTCGGCACGGTGCAGCGGATCGCAGACTTCGGCGCCTTCATTGAGATTTTACCGGGCACCGACGGACTGCTTCACGTTTCGGAGATAGCCGAGTACCGCGTGCGCGACGTTCGTGACGAGTTGGAAGAGGGCCAACAGTTGCTGGTCAAGGTGATCAACGTCGATCCTTCGGGGAAGATCCGCCTTTCGCGCCGTGCGGTGTTGCGCGAAGAGCGCGGCGAGACGGAAGAGGAAGACCGACAGCCACGTTTCGAGCGTGATGATCGCCCGCGCGACGATCGTCCTCGCGATGATCGCGGACCTCGAGGCCCCCAGCGCCCCGGCAATCGAGATCGCCGCCCAATGCGAAGCGGCCGAAGGTAACCGCGGCGCGAAGGACTATTTCGCCGGCCAAAGGGCCTGCCACTGTTTGCCTTGTTTAGAAGGCACGAAGCCCGGCTGCTTGACGCCAGAGGGCGAGTAGCGCGGTTATTTCATGAACTTCGCAACGTCGGCTTCGGTGATCCGCACGATCGAGACCTTGAACCCCTCGTACACCGCGATGCCGTAGAAGAGCAAGTCGATTGGGCTAAACGTCACCTTCATCAGTCTGATCATCGTCTCGGAGTCCATACTGAAGAGAACTTGGAAGAAGGGGGCGCCCTGTACCCTTGACAGCACAGTGCAAATGACGAACAGGTTTCCCAGAACGCAGCCTAGCAGCGACAGCCCCGCGCCGACGATCCCGAAACTGACGTCAATTCCTTGCCCGAGTTTCCGCACGGACAGCCCCACGAGGAACCCGACCCCGACGGCCATCCACCCTATCTGATAATCAGTCACGGCGGTGATGCCTGCCCAGATTGCGGCCCCTGCCAGTGCGCCTCCCAATCCGCCCAGCGCCCCGAGCAACAGGTTCTGATTGTCGCGCTTCTGCCGCTTGAGCATCTCGAGTTGTTGTTGATCGACCACGGGCTGGGGCTTGGTGATCGACGGTTGTTGAGGTTGATTCTCAATGCTCATTGTCTCCTCCTTGGGCGGAACTGGGCCTTCAGATTGTCGTTGCTCTCTCTTCGCCCGTGTGGAGCGTGGTCGGGCGAATAACCTTATGTCGAACCAACTTTGATCGTTACCGGCCCGGCGATTCTATGCGCACGGACATTGACGCGCAAGCGCCCGGTGTCGTTTTCTGGTTTGCCTTCCCGCCTGTTGCTCGGTGACGTTGATGTCACGGCGTGCGGCATATATCATTTCAACTCACTCGATTACTCAGGCGAACGGAAAAGAAGGGGGCGCATTTAATCGGGTTCGTGAGCGGCTAACATGGCAATAATCGCTGCAAGGCTCGGCTTGTCACTGCTGCTCATTGCTCTGCAGTTCTACGTGCTGCGAGCAATGCTGCGCGGGCTGCGCTCGCTTCAACTCGGCGAGCGCCGGGAAAAGCGCTTGAAATCCGTCGTCACCGCGTTAGTCGCGGCAATTAACATCCCGCTGCTCTTCTTTCTGGTTGAGGGGTTCTTCACGCCGCGCTACGTCTTGCTCTACTCTCCGCCGGCTCGCTACGAAGCCCTGGTGCGCCCGTTCGCTTACCTGTTTTTCATCTGGACCCTCGGCTCGCTGTTGTTTGCACTGGCGTCACCGCTCGTGATGGGGACCTTTGCCGCCGCGCAATTCTTCAAGAAGAGATGGCGAGCGTGGGAACAGGACGCCACCGTGAAAGTCATGGACCTTTCGCGGCGCCGATTCTTGCAGATGGGGCTCACGGCGGTGGCGTCGATGCCGTTCGCGGTTTCGGCCTACGGCGCCGTGGCCGCGCGCGCCGGAAAGGTTGTCGAGCGCGTCGTCGTTTCGATCAAGGGACTCCCATCTCAACTTGACGGATTCTCGATCGTGCAATTGAGCGATGTGCACGCCGGTCTGTTCATGACCTCAGAGAAGATGTCCGAGTACGTGAAGATCGCAAACGACCTGAGCGCCGACCTCGTGGCGTTGACCGGTGATTTCGTCGCGACCAGCAACTCTCAGGTCGCGCCTTTCTTGAAAGCGATCTCATCGCTGAAAGCCCCGCGCGGCGTCTACGCTTGCCTGGGAAACCACGATATGTTCACCGGGTCGGAGGAGAAGCTCGCCCGCGGATTCGCCACCGCGGGATTCAAACTGCTCAGGAACGAGAATGAGTACGTGGATGTGAACGGAGCGAAGCTCAACGTCATCGGCGTCGATTACATCGGCAGGGGATCTAAGTCTCGCACCCTCGACCAGGCGCTCCGAGGCATCCCGCTTGATGAGACCACCCTGTTGCTCTCGCACGCGCCGAACACTTTTGAGGCAGCCGCGAAGGCCGGCATTCATCTGACGTTGTCAGGTCACACGCATGGCGGCCAGATAGCGTTCACCTTCGGCGATCTCATCATCAGCCCCGCGAGCCTCGCCACGATGTTCGTCGCGGGGCTGTTCAAGATTGGCGGCTCCCACCTGTACGTCAATCGCGGGCTGGGAACGACGGGCCCGCCCATCCGGATCAACGCGCCGCCCGAGATCACTCACATTACGCTGAGGGCCGAGCGCGGCTGCACGACTGTCGATGATATTGCTACGCCAGCCTTCTCCTGAAGCTATCGCCGCGTTCCTCGCTTCCGCTGAACACTCTTCGTTCTCTTATCCGGAGACCGGCGCATCTCGAAGCGCGAGCCCCGGCGGTTACAACGTGGATCACAATCGCGTTAGGCTCGGCGAAGGCCACGAAGACTTCGACCGGGCCGTTGACGCGGTTAGAAACTGGGAAATGTTCAATATCGGTTGGGTCCGGTTATTTGATTCTCAAGCGCCGATCGCACGCGGCAGCAATGTGGCTGTGTTGGCGCGGCATTTCGGATTCTGGTCACTCAACGCCGCGCGAATTGTCTACGTGATTGACGAGGATGGTCCGGTCGCGAGATTCGGATTCGCCTACGGCACGCTGGAGGAGCATGTCGAGCGCGGCGAAGAGCGATTCACCGTCGAATGGCGCAAGGACGACGACGAAGTGTGGTATGAGGTATTCGCGTTCTCACGTCCCAACCACTTTCTGACTATAGCCGGGTATCCCCTGAGCCGCGCGTTGCAGAAGCGCTTCGCATCCGACTCGAAGCAAGCGATGCTCGAAGCTGTGGCTTCGCGGCGGGCTGCTCGCTGAGGCGTTCACGAGAAAACGGTTCGACCAAATGAGCGAGCGCGGGTAATCTAGTGGCCGGCGTGGGCGAGAAGCGAACGCACCGAACCTGCGAGATGAACGTTGAGTCTTCCAGAGCGAGTGGTATTCTCCTGCACCCGACGTCGCTGCCCGGCCGCTTCGGGATCGGCGACCTCGGCGTCGAAGCCTATCGATTCGCAGAATTCCTTGCAGCGAGCGGCCAGCGATTCTGGCAGGTGCTGCCGCTCGGGCCGACGGGCTACGGCGACTCTCCTTATCAATGCCTCTCCGCATTCGCCGGCAACACGCTGCTGATCAGCCCCGACCGGCTCGTCGATGAGGGACTGTTGTCGCGTGACGACCTGAGACCGATCCCGCAGTTTTCATCCGAGCGCGTCAGCTTCGGGGCTGTCATCGAGTACAAGAAGAAGATCCTGGCGAAGGCCCATGAGAACTTCACGCACGAGGCCGGCGATGAGTTGCGCGCCGACTTCGCGGCGTTCTGCAAAAGCGCGGGAGAGTGGCTGGAGGATTACGCCCTCTATCGCGTGTTGAAAGACGAGAACGGTGGCGGCTCGTGGGACACGTGGGACCCGCTTCGCGCGGGGCGCGAGGAGCGGGCCCTCACTTCGGCCGCCGAATTGTTCCTCGACCGCATCGAAGCGGAAAAGTTCTACCAGTATATCTTCTTTCGCCAGTGGTCGGACCTCGCACGCTACTGTCGCGAGCGCGGAATCAAGATCATCGGCGATATGCCGATCTACGTTGCCTACGATTCGGCCGACGTATGGACGCGGCGAACGTCATTTAAGCTCGATGATGATGCACGTCCGCGGGTCGTCGCCGGTGTGCCTCCCGATTACTTCAGCGCGACGGGACAACTATGGGGCAATCCCGTTTACGATTGGGAGCGTATGAAGTCCGACGGCTTCGACTGGTGGATCAGACGAATGCGAGCGACGCTCGACATGGTGGACCTCGTTCGGATCGATCACTTTCGCGGGTTCGCGGCCTGTTGGGAAGTGCCGGCCGGGGAGACGACTGCCAAGCGCGGCCGATGGGTCAAGGCGCCCGGCCGCGAGTTATTTGCGACGCTACTCCAAGCCCTCGGCAACTTGCCGATCATCGCCGAAGACCTTGGCGTCATCACTGCTGAGGTCGAAGCGCTTCGGGACGATTTCGGATTCCCCGGCATGCGGGTACTGCAGTTCGCCTTCAGGAGCGACGCCACTAATCTCGACCTGCCGCACAACTACGTTCGGAACTCCGTCGTCTATACGGGCACTCACGACAACGACACGACCATTGGCTGGTTCAACAGCAAGGCGGGCGAGGGATCGACGCGCGACGACGAGCAGATCGGGGAGGAGTGCGCCTACTGTTTGAAGTATCTGAGATCGGATGGAACAGAGATCAACTGGGACTTCATTGCTGCTGCGTTTGCTTCGGTGGCCGACACCGCGATCGTACCTTTGCAGGACGTACTCGGGTTGGACTCGCGTGCGCGGATGAACCTGCCGGCGAGCGGCGAAGGGAACTGGACGTGGAGGTTCGACGCCCGCGCGCTGACTGATGAACTAAGCCGGCGGCTCAAGGAGCTGACCGAGCTGTACGGCCGCACACGCGCCGACGAAGGGTAAACGTTATGGCGAACATGCCGATGTTGCTTCAAACGAGTACAGGCAAGCTGGTGGGAATTGACTACGCGGTCCTTGTGCTGTATTTCGCGGTGATTTTGGCGATCGGCTACTACTTCGCCCGGCGTGAGCGCACGACGACCGACTACTTTCTCGCAGGGCGCAACGTAGCGTGGTGGGCGGTAGGCGCGTCGCTCTTTTCGTCGAACATCGGCAGCGAGCACTTCATCGGGCTCTCGGGGACCGGCGCGTCTTCAGGTATGGCCGTCGGCCACTTCGAGTGGCTGGCGTCGATCATCGTGTTGATACTCGGGTGGGTCTTCGTGCCGTTCTATCTTCGCTCGCGTGTTTACACGATGCCCGAATTCCTCGAACGCCGATACAACGGCGCGTGCCGGACCTATCTGGCGAGCGTCTCGATCATCGCTTACATTTTCACGAAGATATCGGTCGCGATCTTCGCCGGCGCGATCGTTCTGCACGCGGTGCTCGGCTGGAGCATGTGGCAGAGCTCGCTTGCGATCATCGTTGCGACGGGCATCTACACGATTGCGGGCGGGCTCGCGGCGGTGATCTACACCGAGGTGATTCAGACTGTAGTCCTCATAGCGGGTGCGCTCGTCTTGACGTTCATCGGGCTCGAACACGTGGGTGGATTCGCCGGCTTGCGAGCGAATCTGCCCGCGGATTTCTTTCACATGATCAAGCCTCCGGCCCATCAAGACTTCCCGTGGACGGGGATTTTCTTCGGTGCGCCGATACTCGGCATCTGGTACTGGTGCACGGATCAGGTGATCGTTCAACGCGTGCTTTCGGCCAGGGATGTCCCGAACGCGCGGGGGGGAACGACCGTAACCGGTTTCTTGAAGATACTGCCCGTCTTCATGCTGATCGTTCCCGGGATGATCGCGCGCGTGCTCTATCCGAATGAGATGGCCGCCGACTCGAACACGGCGTTTCCGATCCTGGTGGTGAGGTTGATGCCGGCGGGACTTCAAGGACTGATGGTCGCCGCGTTGCTTGCCGCGTTGATGTCGAGCCTCAGCGCAGTGTTCAACTCCAGCTCGACGATCTTCACGATGGACTTTTACAAGAAGCTTCGGCCAACGGCTTCGGAGCGGCATCTGGTGTTCGTCGGCCGGACGGCAACCGCGGGAATGGTGCTGCTGGGACTGCTGTGGATTCCGTTCATGGGACGCATCAGCAACGAGCTGTACGTCTACCTGCAGAAGGTCCAGGCTTACGTCGCGCCTCCGATCGCGGCGGTCTTTCTGCTCGGAGTCTTCTGGAAGCGGGTGAACGCGCACGGAGCTTTCGCAGCGCTGCTGCTGGGATTCGTTCTTGGCGCGGCTCGCTTCGTGTTCGAAGTTGTGTACGGCCAGAGTCTGCCCGGCGGGTTCCTCGGATACTTCATCGGTATTAACTTCCTGCACTTTGCGGCGGTGGTGTTCGGAGTGTGCGTCGTCGTGCTCGTCGGCGTGAGCCTTGCTACTCGCGCACCGGACCGGACGAAGATCGCGGGCCTGACGTGGCAAACGGTCGAGGAGCGAGGCGTCGTATCCACGGCCGAACTGAAGTCTCGCTCGATGCGCCGGTTGAACATCGCGTTCGCGGTGTTGCTGGTCGTGACGATGATCGCGCTGTGGATCTACTTCGCGTGATGAAAAGCGAGTGAAACCAGCACGGCGCCAAGAGCGCCGAGAGCACTCAGCGCAACTTGCTTCTGCGTCGTCTCGGCGCGCGGTTGGCCGACCTTGGAGGCTCACCGCTTGGGAGAAGGACTTCCGATGTGGATATGCGCGCCGGTCGCCGAGCCGGGTACCGCAAAGCGAAACGCGATGAAAGGAATTCCGTTGCTGCGCAGGTACGAGATGATTGCCTGGCCTTCGGGGCCGTCGGGGTGGACGGCGACGTCGATCGCGTTGTGATGGTCGAAGCCCAGCCGCTCATGCACCGGCGTTTGGCCGTACGCGCTGATCGGAAGCGCGTGACCGAACTTCGTCGAGTAGAAGCTCTCGACTTTGGCAGCGTCGGCGAGGGTCCAATGAACAGGCCCGTTGAAGCGAATCAGCGCAGCGGTGGTTGTGAATCCGCCAACCGGGAGTCTCGTCGACTCCTCGAAGGCTTTTGCTTCGGCGATCAGCGCGTCTGCTTCGGCGATTTGTCTTTGGGTCTGTTGCAGCTTCCACTGCGCATCGCCCAGCGCGCGCTCGGCCCCCTCAAGCTCGACTCTTGAGATGATGCCTTGCTCGAACTGGGGTTTGCGCTTGTCCAACCGCTCGGCGGCGGCTTTCACGTCATCGCTTTGAAAGCGCAGCACTCGTTCGAGGCTCTGCTTATAGTCCGTGGCTGCCGCGACCACGTCCGCTTTGGCCTTCGCGACATCGTTTTGTGCGCGAGCCGGCCAGCCTCGCGGCGCCGTCTTGGCAGCCTGGCCGACTGCGACACCTGCGGGAAGAGCCAGCGCCCAGGCGAGGATGAACATCCTTGAAAACCTGAAATTCATGCCTTAACTCTCGGCGTGGTGATCACGGCACCGGTTCTCGGTTGCCGCGCGGCTTTGTTCAGCTTTCGGTAATCGTACCGCTCGGCGATTCGCCACCGCTGGACCATTACAACGTGTCCGTCCGGCTTGAGCCTGACGCTAACCTCATCCCGACGGGTCGGCCGGCCGGCCTCACCGCGCATCAGCAAGCCCACCACCTCGCCATAACGAATGACGCTGTTGAAAGTTCTGAAGCCGATGATGTCGCCTACTCGTATGGTTCCAATCATTGCCGAATGCCCTGCGCTCGCCCGGGCGAACTCAAGAAGGACCGGCGCAGAACCGTGTCGCTCATGGCTTGTGGGCCTGCAGCCACTCTTCAAATGCCAGCAGTACCGAATTCTCGTCTTCGTCTTGAGTCCGGTTGACAAACTCGGTCAAGACGTCGGTCGTGAGCACGGGGAGCGCTAAACTCGCGGACGCCGCCACGAACTCGTTCTCCCTCAGGTGATAAATCGTCAGAGCCTTCCCATCGTAGCGCCAAATCTCAGGCACGCCGAACGCCGCATAGATGGGAAACTTCGAAGTTGAATCGTGACTGATATCCACCTCGACGACGATATCGGGTGGCGGGTCGACCGCGAAGTCAACATGCTTCCTGTTGCCGATGAGGGAGGCGCCTTGAACATAGAAACAGCAGTCGGGCTCAGACCCCTTGGCGGCCTGTATCTTCTTCATCGTCGCGGAGCCAAAAGACCGGAGCTTGATTCTCAGACGTAACGTGCACAGACGAACCAGATTCTGAATGAGGTCTGTGTAGCTCTCGTGTTCGGGCGAGATGGTCATGATCTGCAAGGTTCCTTGATCATAGCTAAGCCGGAAGCCCGTGTTTTCACCGGCGGCGGCGAGGGCGGCTTCATACTCGTCCCAAGCGATTCGTTGCAATACGAGCGTGCTTCCGGGCGGCAACTGCTGTATGACATCGGAATAATTCGCGGCCTTAGTGCTCATCGGCTATCTCGCGGTGTGATCGAGATAGAGATTATACCATCCGACCGCCATACACGGGACCACGAAGTTTCTCGCGGGCAACTCGGCAACTTGCGTTTGGGGTAGACGCCGAAGTCGGTTCCAGATCGACGCTTCTTCTAATGCTGATCGTCATCCTCTACCGACGTCGCTAGGAATCCTATCTCCTTGCGTTTACCTGCGGGCGGCGCCATCAACTCGCGAATCGCATCGAGCCGATCATACTTCCTTTCCAACTCGTCAAGCTTTCGGGCTAGTTCGGCGTTTGACGCGAGCAGTCGACTCAAGCGAACGTGGGCCCGTACAATCTTGACGATGGCACGAACGGCTCGCTCACTGTTGAGGACATTGGCTGCCATCAGCGCGCCGTGCTCGAGCTAGGACGCGACGCGCGAAGTCACCGCCTTCGTATCGTCCGGTACAACGTCGGCCGGGAGCCGCCTATCGCTTTGGCTTGATCGCGACGCATTCGACTTCGATAAGCATGTTCGCCAGCAGCTTCGCGCCGATGGTCGCGCGCGCCGGGAACGCCCCGTCGCGCTCGCCCTTGAAGTAGCGCGAGTAGACCTCGTTCATCTTGGCGAAGTCCCCGAGATCAGTCAGATACACGTTGACCTTGACGACGTCCGAAAGCGTCGCGCCCGCGGCTTTGAGGATCGCCTTGATGTTCGCCAGGGTTTGCTCGGTCTGTTCGGCGATGCCCTGCCCCGCGATAACGCCCGTCTTGGGATTGAATGGTCCCTGACCCGCGACGTAGATCATGTCGCCGGCTACCATCGCCTGACTGTATGGACCGACCGGCTTGGGCGCGAGTTCGGTCGTAACCTCTTGCCGCCGAGTGTTAGTCTTTGGCGGTGAGGGCTTCCCTTGTTGCGCGGGAGCCGGACTCTCGCCGGCTTTCAGCGCCGCTGCCCCAAGCGCCGTCGCCCCGCTCGTCTTGATGAATCTTCTTCTCGTCATTGTCGTACCTCGTGCGCCGTCGCGCCGTTTTAGTAACTGCCTAACAGGGACGAGATTCTACACGACGCGGAGATCCAGAGACAGACCACACACGGCGTCAGCTAGAGCCGCTGCGCAAGGATGCTGACGATCCTCTCCGCCGCGTGCCCGTCACCGAAGGGATTTCGCGCGGCGCTCATCGCCGCGTACTCGCTCTTGTCATCAAGCAGCAGGCTCGCGGCTTCGACAATTCGCGCGGCGTCCGTTCCGACTACTCGTCCCGCGTTCGCTTCGACGATCTCCGGGCGCTCGGTTACTTCCCGCAGCACCAGCACCGGTTTCCCGAACGACGGCGCCTCTTCCTGAATGCCGCCCGAGTCGGTCAGTATCAAGTAGCACCGCTTCATCAGCCGCAGCAGGTCGACGTACGCGACGGGTTCGACGAGGTGAACTCTCGGCGTGTTACTTAGCTCTTCGCGAATCAACCCATTCACATTCGGGTTCAGATGCACGGGATAGACTATCTCGAGGTCATCGAAGCGCGCGGCGAGGGTCTTCAGCGCCTCGCATATCGAGCGAAGCGGCGCGCCATGGTTTTCCCGCCGGTGCGCGGTCACTAGCAGCAAACGTCTGCCCGTGAGATCGATTCCCGCGAGGCTTGGGTCGTCAAAGCCGTCGCTCATCGTGAGCGATCTCATTGCGTCGACCACCGTGTTTCCGGTGACGAAGATGGCGTCGTCCGGCACTCCCTCGCCGAGCAGGTTCAGCCGCGCCCGTTCGGTCGGCGCAAAGTGCAGGTCGGTCAGACACGCGGCCAGTCGGCGGTTGATCTCTTCGGGAAACGGATTGCGTCGGTCAGCCGTTCTGAGCCCCGCTTCGACGTGCCCGACGCGAATGCCAAGATAGAACGCCGCAAGCGCCGCGGTCATCACCGACGTGGTGTCGCCTTGCACCAGCACGGTGTCGGGCCTCAAGCGCGAGAACAACTCCGAGAGCGAGGAGAGTGAGCGCGACGCGAACTCGGCGAGGCTGTGGTTTGGCTCCATCAAGTCGAGGTCGATGTCGGGCTTGAGAGAGAAGACCGCGAGCACCTGATCGAGCATCTCGCGGTGCTGGGCGGTCGCAACCAGAGTGTGATCGAAGACGGCGCCGTGACGCTCGAGCTCGCGGATGACCGGCGCCATCTTGATGACCTCGGGCCTTGTTCCTACGATCGTGATGATCTTGTGCCGGCTCATCGGGGAACACTGAAACCTGGAATCGATTCGTCATTCCGGTCCTCATCCCGACGATGCTGGCGTGCGTGGCAAGAGTCGAAGGAGGCCGGAATCAGCAAATAATATAAGGCTCCGAGCGCGCAAATAGAAGCGCGATGGATAGAATGCCGGCGTCAATCCGAGGCGTTGTGATTGAGGGACCGGAAGCTGAGGAGTCGCTTTCGCAGACGCGACAAGTCTCGCTGATTCGCCGTAGCGGATTCGAGCACCTGACCTGCTACGCCGTGTGCCCAAGCACGATGTCAAATCGGGCTGACATCTCGCCGATCCGCGAGCCTTTCATCGGAACGAAAGGCACGATGACCGAGGCCTTTGCTCTTGGGTCCTTGATCGCTCGCAGAATCATGTCGCTTTCGTTGGTTGGGTCGCCCTGGATGTAGCATTGCGTAGTGAACCGTTCCATCCCTTTGATCTTCACCGCGTAGTGGACGTGAGGAGCGCGGCCGGGATACTTGACCGGCTTGATGGTGCGGAATTGATATTCGCCCGACGAGCCGGTCATGAATCGCCCGAAGCCCTGGAAGTTCTTGTCGAGTTTGTCGCGGTTGCCGCTCTTGCTGTGGATATAGGAACCGTTGTTATCGACTTGCCATATCTCGACGAGCGCATTTCGGACTGGTTCGCCGCGTGCGTCGAGGATTCGCCCGCCGAGCCATGTGACTTCGCCGACGGCCGGCGTGACAGAGTCGTTGATCATCAGCAGATCGTTATCGGTGTCGAGCGGCAGCTTATCCGGGTAGAAGGGCCCTTCGGTCTGTCGCGGGGTTCGCACGAGTTCTTCGGCGAAGAGCCCGGGAACGGCGAAGAATGCAGCTCCCATCGCTAAGCCGCCGAGAAAAGTACGGCGATTTTGAATCGAGTTGTGTGTGTTCATTCCGACCCTCCAATCCAACGGTGAAACAGGTTTCTCGCGGTTGATAAGAAGCTTCTACAGTAGGTTGCGAGCTTCAAGGCGGCAATGAGTCCGGCGCATGGACGGCGTTGGCCGCCCATCTGTCGGGTGACTCCTATTTCGTTATTCCCATCTGCCAGAGCATAAACGCATAAGCAAACGCCGCTTCCCGCAGCGCGTCGTAGCGCCCCGAAGACCCGCCGTGACCCGCGCCCATATTCGCCTTGAGCAACAGCGGGTTCTTGTCCGTCTTCGTCACCCGCAGTTTGGCCACGAACTTCGTACCCTCCCAATACGGCACCTGACTGTCATTGAGCGACACTCGCACAAGCAGCGCCGGATAGTTCTTAGCCGCGATGTTGTCATACGGCGAATACTTGATCATATAGTCGAACGCCGCCTTCTCGTTAGGATTGCCCCACTCGATGTACTCGCTCGTCGTGAGCGGCAGCGAAGCGTCTAGCATCGTGTTCATCACGTCGACGAACGGAACTTCGGCGACGACCGCCTTGAACAAATCCGGCCGCATGTTCGCCACCGCGCCCATAAGCAATCCACCCGCGCTTCCGCCGTGTATCACCAGCCGGTCGGACGACGTGTACTTGTTCTTAACCAGATAGTCCGCGCCGTCGATGAAGTCGTAAAACGTGTTCAGCTTATTCATCATTCGGCCTTGCTCGCGCCACTCTTCGCCCATCTCGCCGCCGCCGCGAATATAGGCCAGCGCGTAGATGACTCCGCGATCGAGCAGGCTCAGCCGGTTCGAGGAAAAGGTCGGCGACATCGACGCGCCATAAGACCCGTAGGCGTACAGCAGCATCGGCGCGCTCCCGTCGAACTTCACGCCCCTTTTGTAGACGAGCGAAACCGGCACCTTCGTCCCGTCGCGCGCCACCGACCAGATACGCTTGCCTTCGTAGTTCTTCGAATCGAAGCCGCCCAGCACCGGTTGCTGCTTGAGCAGCTTTCGCGCCCGCGTGTTCATATCGTAGTCGTACACCGACGACGGCGTGACCATCGATTGATAGTTGAAGCGCACGACCGTCGTGTTGAACTCCGGGTTGCCGCCCAGGAACAACGCGTAGTCGGGCTCGTCGGTCGTGATGCGATGCGATTGCTTCGTCCTCGTGTCGATCACGCGCAGGTAATTGAGTCCGCCCTCCTTCTCCGATACGACGAGGTGGCTGGCGAAGAAGGTCAGGTTGTCGACTTTCACTTTCGGGTTGTGGGCGATGAACGGCTTCCAGTTCTTCTCCGACGGATCGTCGATTGGCGCGGTCACGACTCGGAAGTTCTTGGCGGCTTTGTTGGTGGTGATGTAGAACCGGCCTTGATAATGATCGACATCGTATTCGTGATCTTTTTGGCGCGGCAGGACGATCTTGAATTCTCCGGTTGGAGTCGCGGCCGGCAAGTAGCGAAACTCCCTCGAGGTCTTCGCGAACGAGGCGACGAAGATGATCTTCTTGTCGAGCGAGCGGTTCGCGCCGAGGTCGAACAGTTCGTCCTTCTCTTCATAGATCAAATCGCTCTTGTCGCTGCCGACGACGTGACGCCAGAACTTGTCGGATCGCTTCGAGACCGGATCCTCGGTCGTATAGAAGAGCGTCTTGTTGTCGTTGGCCCACACGACCGAGCCGGTCCGCTCGATGCTCTCGCTTAAGGTCTGTCCGGTGCGCAGGTCCTTCACGTGAAGCGTGTATTGACGATAGCCGTTCGTATCGGTCGAGTAGGCCAGCCAGTTGCCGTCGTCGCTGACGTTGTAGGCGCCCAGCCCGAGATACGAATGTCCTTCAGCCATCTTGTTCAGGTCGAGCAGCAGTTCTTCGGCGGCGTCCATCGTGCCTTTCTTGCGGCACATGTACGGATACTGTTTGCCCTCTTCGGTGCACGAGTAGTAGAAGTACTCGCCGATGCGCGACGGTACGCTCAAGTCGGTCTGTTTTATGCGGCCGAGCATCTCCTTGTAGAGCGCTTCCTGGAGTCCCTTGGTCGGCCTGAGCACCTCTTCGGTGTAAGCGTTTTCGGCTTCGAGGTATTTGATGACCTCCGGGTTGGTCTTCTCGCGAAGCCAGAAGTAGTCATCCTTCAACGTGTAGCCGTGAATCTGGGTAACGTGTGGGACTTTCTTCGCGAGCGGCGGTTGTTTGCCTATGCCGTCTTGCGCCAGCATGACGGGCGCAAGCGCGACAAGCAGCACTAGCTCGAGCACGAAAACGGTATACAGTTTCTTCATGGCTTCCTCTTGATACCTCTGCAAGGGTTACGCCCGGCTGATGGAGACTCCGTCAAACCAGGCCCAAGAATTCTTAGTCAGGCATCCTCATTGCGCAAGTCGATTCGCGTGAGTGCAGGTTGCCCATCTCGCACGGAGGGTGATCGACGAGGAATGAGCGCGTTGTTTCCCTGTAGGTTGGAACATCAGCGGCTTCCCTCTCACGAGGGTAATAATATACTTGACGCAGTTAAGCAGTGCGTGATACTATCGCCGGACTATGACAGAGAAGCAAAACGCCTTCCCGAAAACGCTTCAAGCGGCCGTTGTTTACTTCGCGAATCCCGACAACGCCCTCGACTTCATGATCTCGCTTCGCTGGCCCAACGGCATCGCCTGCCCGCACTGCACGTCTGACCGCTACACATTCATTTCTACCCGTCTGACTTGGCAGTGTCTCTCTTGCAAAAAGACGTTCACAGTCAAGCTGGGCACGGTTATGGAAGACTCGCCTATTGGCCTCGATAAGTGGCTTTGCGCTACGTGGATGATCGTCAATGCCAAGAACGGAATCAGCAGCTATGAAATTGCCCGCTCGCTCGGCATCACTCAGAAGTCTGCTTGGTTCCTCGCACATAGAATCAGACTGGCGATGCAAACCGGAACCTTTGAAAAATTGGGTGGAGACGGTCATACGGTCGAAGCGGACGAAACCTTCATCCGCGGTGCAGCCAGATTCATGCACAAGAACAAACGAGCCGAGAAGATCAGTTCCAAGACTGGCTTTGTCGGCAAGGTTGCCGTGATGGGATTGCTCGAAAGATGCGATGAAGGCAGCAGGGTGCGCTGTAAAGTAATCGCGGGTAGACGCAAGGACATCATTCACGAAGCGGTCAGAGATGATGTTAAAGAAGGCTCCGAACTTCATACAGACGATCTTGGTTCTTGCCGAGGACTTGATGAGTACGTCCACAAGGTAGTTGACCATGCCGTGAAGTATGTTGAGGGAAATGTCCATACGAATGGCCTCGAAAACTTCTGGTCGCTGTTGAAGCGTTGCATCAAAGGCACCTATGTCAGTGTCGAACCGTTCCATCTTTTCAGATACCTTGATGAGCAATCATTCCGATTTAACGCCCGCAAGGTGACAGATCAGATTCGCTTTCTTGCAGTATCACAGATGATCATCGGGCGCAGAGTGACCTACAAGCAATTAACAGGGGAGCTCGGTTGAAATGGCCGATGCGGAATTGCCACTGCTGGGGGGATCGATCTAGACCTTAAGCGATAACATTTGAAATCTGAGAGTAATGATGATAGTCTCTGGTCGTCTTAAGCAAACACAGACGGCCAAGTATGCAACGACGACAATGCCAGGGCCAGCTTTGAGGAGGGTCAGGATGCGGGCTGATACTTCAGAGCTTGACATATACGGGGGCTGTGACCCTCGAGAGATTCCGGCATATAGGTTCGTTGATGCGGCGACTTATCTTAACCTCCCAGTGCCAACCTTAAGGTCATGGATAAAAGGCTACTACTACAACACCAAGAATGGCAGAAAGCTGTTTAGGCCCGTGTTTTCGTTGCCCGATCCTGAGATTCCGCTCCTCTCTTATACCAATTTGGTTGAGGCCTTTGTTCTAAGCAGCCTGAGGCGCAAGCATAAGATAGATTTGCCTAAAATTCGTGTTGCAATTCGGTCTCTGCAAAAACGTTTTCACTCACGTCACCCTCTAGCCGAACACAGGTTTGAAACTGATGGTGTGAATTTGTTTGTTGATCACTATGGCGATCTCATTAATATTGGGCATGACGGTCAGATGGCAATGCGACAAATATTGCAGAATTACTTAACACGGGTAGAGCATGACCCGACAGGGAGAGCTGCACGTTTATATCCGTTCGTCCGTCTAGGCAATGCAGAACAACCTAGAAATGTGGTAATCAATCCTTACATTTCCTTCGGAAAACCAGTCATTAGCGGCACAGGGTTGCCGACTCGCGTCGTTGCTGAACGCTACAAAGCAGGCGACACAATTTCCTATATTGCCCGCGATTATGGCCGGAAAGAAGAAGAAATCGAAGACGCGATCCGGTACGAACTTAGAGTCGCTTAGCTTTTACACTTTCTTCTTAGATCGCGCGTTGCAAACTTACGATCTTCGCGATGCGCTGAAGGGCGTCGGCGCGCGCGTGGAAATGCACCGCGACCATTTTGCCGAAGACGCCGACGATGTTGACTGGTTACCCGTGATCGCACGTCGAGGTTGGGTAATCCTAAGCAAGGATCAATATAACGGGCTTGAACGACGAGCGATTAGAAACGCAAGGGGTCGCGCATTTCTCTTAGCTAGAGCCGACTTGGGGGGAGAAGAACAGGTCGCCATCATTCTACGGGCGTTGCCCCACATTTTGCGAATGCTCGACCTAACGCCGCCACCTGTTATCGCAAAAATTTACAGGGATAGCTCAGTACTCATATTGAGCGAACTGATTGGGCGGCGCAAATGAAAACGACTACCAGCTTGTCCGATGAATAGTCGTCAATTCACACAGTTCGCGGCAAGCTCTGTTATGATACAGCCATGAAAAGGAAACCCAGATCAATCCCAACCACCCATTCCGAGGCTGACCGCTTCAAAGATTTCGCCCGCAAGATTATGTCGGTTCCAAAGAAAGAAATTGACGAGAAGCAAGCGGAATATCAAAAGCAGCGCATCAAAAAGGGCAGCAAAAAAGTGGCGCACAATAGCCGATTACCCTCACGAGGTGGCATTATGCGTTTGAGTGGCCGCGCGCGCGAAAAGCTGACGCACGCTCCTGACAACCTGATACCTGACTAGGGCTTGCGGACTTCTCAGCATGGCGTGCTTAATGTGACCGAAGCGCCTGCGCCAATGTTCAATCGAGTCTTAGTGCTGTCAGCGTCCTCGGGCGCCGGTCACGTACGCGCCGCCGAGGCGATCGAGCGCGCGTTTGCCGATACGGGCGCCGCCCGCGAAGTCCGCCACGTCGACGCGCTCGACTATACGAACAAGCTCTTCCGCAGTCTCTACTCGAAGGCTTACATCGACATGGTGAACCGCGCGCCGGAAGTGATGGGCTGGATGTATGACGCGCTGGACAAGCCGTGGAAGAACGAACGCCGCAGGCTCGCATTCGACAAGCTCAACACGCGGCCGTTCGTGAAGATGCTACGCGAGTACCAGCCCGACATCACGGTCTGCACGCACTTTCTGCCGGCCGAGATCATCTCGTGGTTGAAGGCGAAGCAGCGGCTTGTGACCAAACAAGCCGTCGTCGTGACCGACTTCGACGTGCACGCGATGTGGCTGTGCCATCACTACGAGCACTACTTCGTGGCGCTGGACGAAACGCGCGAGCATCTGGTTAAGCTCGGCATTCCGCGCGAGAAGATCACCGTGTCCGGGATTCCCATCGATCCGGTCTTCGCCCGCGATAAGAGCAAAACCGATATGCGCGCGAAGCACGGGCTCGCTCAAGATCGCATGACAATCCTTGTGTCAACGGGCGGCTTCGGGGTCGGGCCGATCAGAAACCTGCTGGCTTCCCTTCTCGAGCTTCGTCACTCCGTGCAGGTGATCGCGATCTGCGGCCGCAACGAGAAGCTGAAGGCTCAGCTTGATCACGTGGCGGCCTCGGTTCCGTCCGGTCACAACGTTGCGGTGAAGGTCATCGGCTACACGAAGGAAATGGACGAGTACATGTCGGCGTCGGACATCATCGTCGGCAAACCGGGCGGACTTACGACTTCAGAGGCGCTCGCGAAAGGATTGGTCTTCGTCGTCGTGAATCCGATACCCGGCCAGGAAGAGCGCAACTCGGATCATCTACTCGAAGAGGGCGTCGCGATTCGGTGCAATAATCTTCCGGTGCTGGCTTACAAGATCGACCGCTTGTTGGACGACGCGGAGCGGTTCGCCGGAATGCGCGAGCACTCGCTCCGGCTGGCCCGCCCGCGAGCGGCGATTGAGATTGTAGAGAGGCTGGTTAATCTGAGCGAGAAGGCATAGCCGGTGGATTGGGAACGAGGGTGTTAACCCCACGCGCAGTTGGGAGAGCGTGCTGGCATCCTCAATTCGTTTCCGGCCAGGTGAATTGCAGCCGTCAACTCGGAGAGTAACAGGTTGGGAAGAGGCACTTGTGCCCGCCGTCGTCCGCGTGAGGCTACAGTCATACGCTGCTGCTGCGTTATACTCACCGTTCGCGGCATCGACCGCGGCCGACTCTTCACGGGAGGATCGTTCAATGCGCAAGCTCCTTCACTCGCTCCTCATCTGCTCGATTCTTGGCGCCCTTGCCGTTTCCACTGGCGCTTTCCAAACCGCGAGCGATCCCGCTTCCCGCATCGTCGGCGAAGTCGTCACTCACGGCGAACAACTCCGTTACTTGTCCATACTCGCCGATGGAATCGGAAGCCGCCTGACCGGCACCGCCGGGGCGCGCCGCGCGGAAGAGGCCATGGAAGCCGAAATGAAGCGACTGGGTCTTGAGAACGTTCACCGCGAGCCGTTTACAATTCCAGTTTCGTGGGAGCGCGGAACCGCGTCGGCCTCACTCGTCTCGCATGGGAACCGGCGGCTCTCGGTTGCTTCCTATACGTGGTCGCCCGGCACCAATGGTCCGATCGAAGGTGACATCGTGGAAGTCGGCGGCGGCCGTCCTGAAGACGTCGCTCGCGTCAAAGGCCGTCTCGGCGGCGCTGTCGCGCTGGCCACTCCGTCAGGCGTCACGCTCGATGAAGTGATCTACAACTTCTACCGCACGCCCGGATTGGCGCGCGAGCTCAAGGACGCCGGAGCCATCGCTCTCGTGGTCGCCTCCGACAAGCAACACACGATGCAGTACACGGCGCCGGTCGATTTCAACGCCCGAATCGCGGCGCTCCCTTCATTGAATCTGGCTCGCGAAGACGTCGGGCTCGTCGGGCGCCTGCTCGCCGCCGGAGGCAGGCCTCGCGTTCGCATCGAGGTCTCGAACAAGATCGGGCCGGCGTTTGAGACCACGAACGTTGTCGGCGAGATTCGCGGAAGCGAGCGCCCCGATGAAATCGTCTTAGTCGGCGCGCACCTCGATTCCAACGACCTCGGCCCCGGCGCGCTCGACAACGCCGCCGGAACAGCAGCGGTGATGGAGACCGCAAGGGCGATCAAGGCGCTCGGCCTCAGGCCGCGCCGCACGATCCGCTTCGTGTTGTTCATGGGTGAAGAGGAAGGCATGCTCGGCTCGAACGCGTACGTGCGCCGTCACAGCGATGAGATGGACCGCACGGTCGCCGCCATCATCATGGACATCGGCGCGGGCCGGCCGCTTGGTTGGTTTTCAATGGGCCGCACGGACCTCGACGCAGAGATTGAGCAGTTGATGAAACCGGTAGCTCACTTCGGCGTCGGGATGATCGAGCACTCGGCGTTTGCCGCAACCGACAACGCCGCGTTCATGGCTGAAGGCGTGCCCAATCTGATCCTCCTGCAGGACGAGTCGTCTTACTTCCCGGTCCATCACACGATCGCCGACACTGTTGATAAAGCCGACCCGCGCGACTTCGCGACGGCGGTTGCGACCGTAGCGGCGACGGCGTATCAGATCGCCGATGGGTCGAAGCGGTTCGGCCGGCGCTTGTCGAAAGCCGAGGTGAAGAAGATGGCAGCGGACTCGAAGGTCGAGGACCAGTGGCGCGCCGCAGGAATCTGGTAGCACATGCAAGAGTACATCGACCGATTTCACGACTTCCTCAAGTACGAGCGCAACGTCTCCGAGCATACGCTGCGCAGCTACATGAGCGACCTCCAGCAGTTCTACGATCACCTCTGTCCGCCCGACGGAGACGGGAACCGGCCCTTCATTGATGTTCACCAGATCGACCACATCACGATTCGCGAGTGGCTGTCGGAGCTCTACCAGCAGAACAAGAAGAAGTCTTCAATCGCGCGGAAGCTCGCCTCGCTGCGCACCTTCTTCAAGTTCCTCTGCCGCGAGCAGGTGCTTGAAATGAACCCGGCGAAGCTGGTGTCGAGTCCGAGGCAGGACCAGCGGCTTCCTACGGTCATCTCCATCGACGAAGTATTTCACCTGATCGAGACTCCCGACACCGGCACCCTTCTAGGCAAACGAGACCGCGCGATACTCGAGCTTCTCTACGCGACCGGCGTGCGCGTTGCGGAGCTTGCGGGGATCAACCTCGACGACATCGATTTCAAGCACGAGTCGATTCTCGTGCGAGGCAAGGGCCGCAAGGAGCGAATCGTGCCTTTCGGCTCGAAAGCGAAAGAGGCGCTCGGGGATTACCTCGGCGTGCGCGACGAACTGCTAACCGAAGCGCCCGAGACCCGGCGCGATCCGGCGGCGCTGTTTTTGAATTATCAGGGCACGCGAATCACGACTCGCTCGATTGGGCGGATGGTCGACAAGCGCGTTAAAGAGTGCGCGCTGCTTCACGACGTCAGCCCGCATTCGCTGCGGCACTCTTTCGCGACGCACCTGTTATCGGCCGGCGCGGACTTGCGGGCGATTCAAGAGTTGCTGGGCCATGCGAGCCTGGCGACAACGCAGGTCTACACCCAGGTGTCGATGGAGAAGATGATGGAGGTCTACGACAAAGCGCATCCGAAGGCAAAGATGGCCGAGTAGTGAAGTGCCCGCCTGCGCTCAGTCCGAACCCTGCTACGCCGCGCTGCCCGCGACGCCTGATTGGTCCTCCTCATCTGTCGTGCGCGCCTATGGGTTGCTCTTCTCCTTCCGGCTGTGTTTCTCGAACCACGCTTGCAGGTAGAGCTGCTGCAGCAACTGGTGGGACGGTCTTCGCCAGCCGTGATACTCGTCGGGCATCCGCACCAGCAGCGTGTCCTTCTTTAGTATCTTCAGCGCGCGATAGTACTCCTCGCTCTGCCGGATCGGCGTCCGCAAGTCGGCCTCGCCTGTCATCACCATCGTCGGCGTCTTCACGTTTGCCACGTAGTGCAACGGCGAGCGCACGGCGTACTGCATCGGGTCTTCCCACGGATACTTCTCGAACTGGTCATACCAGTTCGGACCGTCCGTAGTCCCGACGAACGAGTGCCAGTTGATCACCGGCCTCATCGAGACTGCGGCCGCGAACCGATCCGTGTGCCCGACTATCCACGCCGTCAGCACGCCGCCGCCGCTGCCGCCGCACACGAACAGGTTCTTCTCGTCGACCCAGCCCTTCGCAATCGCCGCGTCGACTCCGGCCATCAGGTCGTCAAAGTCCTTGCCCGGATACGAATACTGAATCCCGTTGACGAAATCCTGCCCGTACCCGGTTGAGCCCCGCGGGTTCGTGTACAACATCGCGTAGCCGTTAGCCGAGAAATTCTGGAACGCCCAGTTGAATCCAACGCCGTACATCGACCACGGGCCGCCGTGAATCCACAACACCATCGGGTACTTCTTTGACGAATCGAAATCGACGGGCCTGATCAACCAGCCCTGGACCTTCAGCCCATCCTTCGAGTTGAACCACAGCTCTTCGGCGTCGCCGAGCCTGACGCCCGCAAGCACGTCTTCATTGACGTCGACGAGCTTCCTGCGATTGGCTGCGTCCTTCACGTTGAAAGTCACAAGCGTGCCGGGCTCCTTGAAGGTCGTTCTGATCACCGCGATCTGGCCGTTGTTTGCAAGCGAGTAACCGTTCAGGTCTTCGACTCCATCCGTCACCTTGCGCGCCGGTCCGCCGGTTGGAGCGAAGTAGATGTGCGATGAGCCGGCCTCTTCCATGTTGTAATAGACGCCCGACCCGTCGAGCGCCCACCGCACCGCTTGGGGCGAGCTCGGGAGGTTGCCGACCCACATCTTCCTGTTTCCGCCCGCGCTATCCATCAGGTAAAGGCTCGCAACGTGATTCGTGTACTTTTTGTCGTCATAGCCCGTGTAAGCGATCCAGCGGCCATCGGGCGAGACCTGTGGACCCGAGTCCGGTCCCCTTCGATCGGTGAGCGCCTTGACTTCAAGAGTCTTCAATTCGACCGAATAGATTTCACTGTCCCCGCGAAGGTATTCGGCTTCGGGCTTTCGAATCGCCGAGAAGTAAATCGAGCCTCCATCCGATGACCAGTCGGGTGCGTTGTGACTGTATTTGCCCGAAGTAATCTGGCGGGGAGTACCGCCCAGCACCGAGTCGATCGTGTATATCTGGGTAAAGCCCATCGGCAACGGGCCTCTGCCGTCGGCGGCCCAGGACAGGCGGTTGACTATCACCGCAGGCCTGGCCCATTGCGCGTTTCGCGGGCGCTCGGGCAGCTTCACGGCGAGGATCGGGTCGTTGTCGGGCTCAAACGCGGTGAAGGCGATCAACTTGCCGTCCGGCGACCAGTTGATTCCCGAAGGCGCCTGCTCGAGGTGGGTGAGTTGAGCAACCTCGCGGGTGTCGACCCACAGCACGTGAAGTTGGTTAGTGCTATCGCGGTCCGAGAGAAACGCGATGCGCTTGCCGTCGGGCGACCAGACCGGAGAGCTGTCGCGCCAGTTACCGCTGGTCAGCTCGCGAACCCGCGTGCCATCGACATCGACGATCCAAAGGTTGCTCTGATACTCGTCTTTGACTTTATCGACCCATGTGCGAGTGAAGACGATTTGCCTGCCGTCAGGAGAGATCGCCGGATTGCTGACGCTCTCCATATTCATGAAAGTTTCTTTATCGAGCGTGCCTTTCTTCGACTGGGCGAAGGCGCCGAGGCACAGCGAAACCAGAAAGAGCCCCAGCAACGTGGGGCGAAGAAGCTTGTTGATCATGATCGTACCTCCAACGAGACCCTCGAAATCCAAGACGGGTCCGAGTGATAGCGGTGAGCGACTGCCGGCGTTTCCACTGCGGCGACGCCCACAATATTGCGAGGCGCGGTGGGAGTCAAGGCGTCCGGGATGATAGCAAACAAGAACGTGGGACAACGGGCAAGCTGTGTGCCGACGCTATGGGTGTGCTTCAGATTCTCGCGCTCGACTACTCCACGCGGCGCCGGCAATCGGCGGGCTAAATCCCAACGGGCAACGCTTCCGGTCGTCCCTGGGATCAGCGCGCCGCACCTCCAAGAACCCGCGCTGTGTCAGACGGCGGAAGCTGTCAGCAACACAAGCGCCGCCGCTGACAGGCGACCGATTGTCGGGGCCTAACCATCGCGACACGAAAGCCCATTGAATGAGAAGCCTGCCTCTCAGACTCTCTCAGTGTGATATGTCCCTTCGCGAGAAGAAAGCGTAAGCCAGCATGAACCCGGCGACCGCGATGGCAGCGAGCACGACGAGATTCCTGGCCGGCAGCGCTTTGCCCATCAGTAAGTCGAACGGACTGTAGTAACGAAACGGCGACAACCACGCCACGCGCTCGGCCGGTTCCCACGCGCGAGCTACATAATCCAAAAGAAACATCGCCAGCGCCAGCAGTCCCGCAATTCCGCCCGCCACGCTGCGACGTCGAGACGCGGACCCGATAGCCATCGCTACTCCATTCCAGCACAGCATCAACACCGCCAGGTTGATCGCGAGCGACCCTATCAACTCGCTTTTGGGCCACGCCGCGTCCTCCGGCGCAAGCCCTTCGAGGCCCAGCCACGTTCCCATCATCATCGCCACAAGCACCGCCGCCGCAGAACACGCCATCACGATGATCGAGCGCGTGATTATCCAATGACGCGCGAGCGGACGCGACAGAATCAAATCCATAAAGCCGGTCTCGATCTCGGATGTCGGCATCGTCCCGAGAGCTATCGATAACCCAACCAGCGAACCCATCACCGCCAGATGGAAGTATCCGAGGGAGACGATTCCACCAAATGACATCAGGCTTGTGAACGACGGCCCTACCAACTCGCGAACGAATGCCGGCATGAGCTCGCCCATCTGCTCGAACGACCCGGACCGATGAATCGATCGCGCTACGACGATCAGAAACACCTGAAACACCGCGAGCACGACTCCCATCGCGATGACGAGAGTTCGAACCCGTTTCAGCGAATGGGCCAGCAGGATCAAAGGGCCTTTCACAGCGCGCCTCCCCGATAGTACTTGATCAGCACGTCTTCGAGCCGCGCTTCCTCAACCTCTATGTCCTCGACCGGAAGCGGCGCGAGCGAACTCAGGAGCGGCCCAAGCACGCCTTCAACCCGCAGGGTCCAGACGCGCGGCTTGATCTCGACGACCTCGTGACCGACCGGGAATGACAGGGTGACCTTCACGTCTTGGGTGAAGGAAACCCTCACGCGGCGAGCAGCCAGCCTGCGGATCTCCTCGACCGACGAAAGCAGCGCAAGCTCACCCTTACGCAGCAACGCAACTCGATCGCAGACTCGCGCTACTTCCGAGAGCACGTGCGACGACATGAAAATCGTTCGCCCTCGGAGCTTGAGCTCGACCAACAATTCATAAAACGACTCCTGCATCAGCGGGTCGAGACCCTCGGTTGGCTCGTCGAGAATCAGCAGCGGGGAGTCTGCTTGCAACGCTTGAAGGAGTCCGAGCTTGCGTTTCATCCCAGAGCTGTACTCGCGCAGTTTTCGGCGCAGGTCGCTGTCGGGAAGCTCGAGGCGATCCTGGAGCTTGCGACGGTAGTTTCGGTCAACCGTCTGCCGGCTGAGTCCGGCTAAGAAATCCAACACGTCGCGGCCGGTCAGATCGGAATACAGGCCCAGCTCGCCGGGGAGATAGCCGGTGAGCGACCGCGCTAGGAGACCCTTCGTCTGGCAATCGTGACCTAAGATCGCGGCCCTGCCGCTGGTCGGCCGAAGCAAGTCGAGCAGGATGCGGATGGTTGTAGTCTTGCCCGCGCCGTTCAATCCGAGGAATCCGAGTATCTCGCCTTGATTGACTTCGAGGTCGAGACTGCTGACGGCGGTGAGTCTCCCATAGCGTTTAGTGATACCGCGGATTGAGATGGCTGATTGGGTCGTACTGTCTTGCATCACGCGTTGCATTGTAAATAGAAGCGGGCACGCGCCGCCAGAAGATCGAGTTGACGGTGACGCGCTGGCTTGGCTGAATCTCGAACTCCTGATAGAGTCGCACGGCATCACCGCGAAAGTTCAGCAGGAGACGTGCCTTGAAGATCACCGGTCTGATTTGGCTGGAAGACCTCATCGATAAGATTGCTCGAAAGCACGCGGTGAAGCCGAACGAGGTCAGGGAGGTGTTCGAGAATCGTCCTCGCTTTCATTTTGTTGAAAAGGGACACCGCCGGGGAGTGAATGCATACTCAGATCTGGGGACAACAGACGCGAGCCGACATTTGATTGTCTCTTCATCACAAGAAAGAAGCACAGGCACTGATACTGTCCGCGCGGAATATGACAGAGTCGGAACGGAGACGATATGGCAAGAAGTAAAAGCTCTCTTTCGAAGGCAGGCTCGTACAAAGAGATTGCCGAGTTCTGGGACACGCACGATCTCGCCGAGTATTGGGATCAAACCAAGCCGGTTGAGTTTGAGGTCGATATTCAATCCGAGGCGACCTACTATCCTGTCGAGAGCGCGTTGTCAAAGAAGATTCGCACTGTGGCCAAGAAGCGAGGAGTGTCTCCCGAGGCGCTGTTGAACGTGTGGGTAAAGGAGAAGCTCGAGGAGAAGCGATCGTGATCGACGTGCGACACGACCTCTGACTTTCGACTTCTGACTTCATGTCCTCCACAATCGCGGGGAGGTAGGCCAGTATCTTGAACGTCGCCGAGAAGAGGCCCGTCGCGTCCGCACGGAGAATGAGGCCCGCTTTGATCCCGAGGGCATTCGCGACAGGCTGCTCGCCCGCCGCAACCAGAGCACGTGCTGATGCTACGCTTCGCTGCAGACGAAAACCTCAAAAGCGACATTGTGTGCGATCTCAGGCGTTGGACTTATGACTAACCCTCCACTGAAATCACTTCATCCTGATAGCTCTTTGAGCCAGCCAAAGCTCACTCAGTTCAGCAAGCTGTCTACGGATGAACTCCTGGATTCGCTGCGACCTGGCAGTCCGGGCGCGCTCAAGACCAGGCCAGACGGGACTGTAATTGAAGGGCATCACCGCCTCGCAGTACTTCGCGACCGCGGCGTTGATATTGAAGCCCTGCCCCGAGAAATCATTCCCAAAGACGCGCCGAACCCATAGAATGGTCCTTATGAATACGGAGTACTACTGGATAGAGGGACCGTGGAAAGGCAGGTTGGCCATTGTGCCTCGCCCGAGAGGCGGCGACTGGTTAGAGGATGAAATTCATTCGTGGCGCGAGGCGGTTTTCGACACGATAGTCTCGCTGCTGACGGCCGATGAAATTGAAGAGTTCGATCTGGGCAGTGAAGAAAGATTGTCTAAGGCTCAGGGCATCGAGTTCATATCCTTTCCCATCCTCGACCGAGAAGTGCCCGCGTCGCGCGAATCGACTATCGCCTTGGCGCATAAACTTGAGGCTGCTCTTACGTCAGGCAAGGGTGTTGGCTTGCATTGCAGACAAGGCATCGGCAGGTCATCTCTCATAGCGGCGTCTGTGCTCATCGCGTTAGGTGAGGATTCGGCGGAGGCATTTGAGCGCATCACCACAGCTCGCGGCCGCCCAGTGCCCGATACGGTTGAACAGAAGGAGTGGGTGTACACACTAGCACCGGAGCTGTCCGGTGTCCTGCCGGCGTCCAGATAGTCTTAGATGAGTTTGCCTGTGCTCTCTGCTCTGACGAACGATGTCTGATCTCTGACTCCTGATCTCTGACCTCTGACTCACTTGGCGTTGGGTTGATGTTTCGCGATCATCTCGCGAATAGCTGGGAGTAATTCTCTGGGAACTTCAATAACGGTCTTCGTGGGATCACTGAATATGGCCTCGTCTTCGGCAAGCGCTTCTTCTTCAGTCTGGCACTCGTAATGTGAGACCACGCTACGGATCTTCTCGTCGCTCCAGTCCTTGGGAAATCAATTCTTCTTCATGGTCGCTTCCTCTTCCAGCGTCTTTTATTCGCCTGCAATGCGCTGACTAGCTTATCCCTTAGCCTATCCCTTTAAGCCTGAGATAAGTTCAAAACAACTCACTGCTACCCAGAGTTTCTTAAAGGGTGACAGATCCCCGTAGCTTAGGATTCGAAGCATATCAAATAGTGCTGCTAGCCGTGCGCCTATCAAGAGACTCTCGTGCTCGGCGCTGTCTTGCGCATCGATGAATTCTCTTAACGCCTTCTCACAGAACGCTGCCGGAGGACAAATCGAACTCACTGGATCGATTCGCTCCCTAAGCGCAAAAACCGGCTCAGCAAACCATTGCGTTAATCGATTCTCAATCCACTCGACGCCGCTCGCCCGGTCAACAAGCCGAATTCGTAGCTGGATGGCAAGTCTTGCCAAGTCATATCCGACTGGCCAATGGTCGAGCCGTTGAAGATCGATAAATGTCACTTGTCCCGCCTCTCCAATTATTACGTTCCGCGTGTTGAGGTCACCATGCTGAAGAACCCACCACAATGGTGGTGTACGGCGGATGAGATCTGGCCAGGACTCAAGGCATCGACCTATCTCTTTGAAGAGTTTCTTAGGCGTTACAAAGCTGGGTGGCCAAGTCCCGCGCTTCTTTAAGTGGACGGAGATTTCTTCGAGAAAACCCCGCGACTGTCGAGCTCGATGTAAATCAATCTGATTGAGATGGAAGCGTCTTAGCTTCTTTTCTATCTCATCATCCGCTTGCCATTTGTGTCCATATTGACTGACTTCCAATCGAGTCACAGTCGTAAGGGCGGAGTCGTAGGAACGCTTTTTGTCAGTCAAAAGCGACAGTAATGTCTCCCCTGAAGCCGCTTCTTGAATCGAGTAGAAACCAGAATGTTCTGAAAGCTCAATAGGAGGACTCGGCCGTGCAAATCTGCCGACCAAAGCTCCTAATTCAGCTTTGAAGTTGTCCAATGCCTGACACTCCTTCTGGATCGTGCTTTTACGCATTGCGAGTTTCGCGACGAGCTGCCGGGGAGCTGAGTCTTTCGTGCCGGTGATCAATAGGAGACTCGACCCAGAATAGCCAGAGGAAAGAGCACTCATGTTTACTTCCTTCCAGCCCTGGCACTCAGTAGCGGTTAGCTGTTCAAGGGCTTCCTTCGAATAGTTCGCGAACACGCTCCGCATTCCCGCTGAGTCTTCATGGTTGAAGGTCGTATGATCGCCGATGCCGCGACTCTTTCGGAGTGACGACTCGACTACCCTGCGAACGTAATCCTCGTCCTGCTCTCGCTTGCTCCATTCTTGCTTATTTAAAACACCTTGAAAGAGGTTTTTCCAATCGTTTGACTCGACCAATTCGTTATAGCTGGTATATGCGATCCAAGTGGCAGTGGGACACTGCGCAATCAATTGTCTGACTTGCTGCAGTCCGGCTCTGGCGTCAGCAGTTTCATTACTCTCAAGTGCTAAGTCTAAGAATACAACTTGTTCCGGTTTATCCTGACCCTCGCTGCCCACCAGCGCTTTCGCTTGCTTCCACGTCGAAGTTATCTTTCCGGGTAGAGGAACTACCACGCTGTCGGTAAAGCACTGTCCAAGCCTGAGGCGCAACAAATCCAGGTCACCACGAGTATTCTCAATAATTAGGAATCTCATTTCAGCCCTTCACGCGAGTCGTGTCCTCAATAAAAAAATCGCTCAGCCCGATTTCTGAGAACCAACTATCTCCACGTTCCTCCGATATAACCCTGATTTGGTGCTTCCTTGCTAGGTCTCGCAGGATTCTGAGTCCAACTCCGCTCGTTTCGCGTTGCTCTGGATGGCGCGTGCGATTGTTCAGCCGCACTATGAACTCAGTTGGCTCGGCCGAGTCGCTCGCCGCTATTTGAAGTTCAAGGCTCGCAATCTCGCCGTGCTTCGAAACGTTGTCGATCAACTGGAACATTATCCTTCGCAGCGGATCCACAGGTACATTGCAAACAACTACTTTGGGTCCGAGATCAACATCATTGGGCGGTAACCCCGCTTCTCTTCGCGCTTGGTTAATAAGCCTATAAAGAACGACTCCTGGCGCTGAGTAGAAGTGAGGGAGGAACTTGCATATTGCCGCTGGTTGTAACCCGAGGTCGGCGTAACTTAAGACGTCGCTGGATGACCACTTTCCTGCCCAAGTGACTTTGCGTAGCTCATCAAAAACAGAAAGAAGTTGAGAGACTCTCTCATGGGTAACGTCTTCTTCGCTTACGGGAATCAGAGGCCTTAGACGACTTAGTAAGACAGTCGCTTCCTCATGCGCCTCTCTCAATTCAATCGCAGCATCCTCGTCACCTACATCGCGAGCACGAAAGATCAGCGCCGCAAGCGCCGGAATGAATACTTGGTCTACCAGGTCAAATGCGGGCCGCATGTTCTGAAAGACGTTGCTTCTTGCTTCTTGCAATCCATAGTTGTTCCAGTCCTCTAGCATCGGTCGAAGTTGGTTGATCAAGCCCTCCCAGTGCACGTCTAAGTCTGGCGAATGACGGGCCATACGAGCAACCAGTTCTCGAAGACACGATTCCGCATCTGCAAAGGACTTTATTGCGTGAAGCCTCTTGTTGGAAGAAACTGAACCAGCCACAGCGTCGCGTGCCCACAATGCCTGTTCTTTCACGCCTGAGTCCGCTGAATCTGAACACCGATCCATAGCGTCGAGGAACTGGTTGCGATACCTATCCGAAGGCGAAAACACTGTCAGCATGAACAAAACCAATTGCTTGCAGAGGCTTTCGTCGCGCAACAGATGGGGAGCTATTCGAGTAAGGTTAGCGAACAGCTGCGTCTCATACCAACTCAGCACTGCCAGCGAGTCGCTTTTATCGGAGATACTGCCAGACGAGATCAGCGTATCGACACACAGATCGACTATGTCGCTACGACAACTACCGCTGAGCGGCGGTTCGTCCAACAACTCGGGCTCGAGCGCGAGCACGTTCAGAAGAGTCCTGTCTCCTGATGATTTAAGATCTGCAAACGTGCCTAGAATCTCAGCGACGACTCCTTCGTTCTGCTGATGTAGCGCGAGCAAATGTCTAAGCTGTGCGCTTCCAGTTGATAGAGGAGCCGAATCACTGCTCATTTTCGGCGAGAAGATATGCCTGACGGGCTCTTTCGACGTGCTGCCGAGCTTATCGACTAATGTTTGGAGGTAACCCCGAACTTCTCGGTTGGGAATCGCTTCGTGTTCTCTCACTCGCCGCAATAATGCGTGGCTTCGAATTGCTTCCTCACGCGAATAGACTTGAAGCCTAAAAAGAGAGTCAAGTGTAAACGGTACGCGGCGGCTCGCCGGCTTTTTCATCTCTAAGTCGTTTGGGCCAAGCTCGACGGCGGGCGCGCCGGCGGCGCCCTGCGGTGGGGTGTCGAGGACTGGTTCAAGCGTGTGACACAGCGAGAAGAGACGTAATTCGCCCGGACTCAATCTGTTCACTACAATCAACGCCATGATCGCCTTAGGTAATCTCTTGGCGTTACGCATCGCGCGAAACACAAAGCTGCGCACTGCACGGCCCGTCACTGCAGCATCGTCTAAATAGAGGGCGACGAATTCGTCGCCAGGCACTCGTGTTGTGAACATTGAAAGCTGCGAATCTAGCGGTTGACACTGGGCAAGCAGTTCAACCGCGATATGAGAGAATATGGTTCTCGCTCCGCGTTGGGCTGTCGGAATGGGCCGATGGTACGCCTGTCCAGGTCTAATAAGACCTTCAGCTACGAGACCTTTACAAATCGCAGAAACCTCTCGTCCAATCTCACTCTCAGAACGATAGAAGAACACGACATCTGTCGTCTTGCCTGCATGCTCTGTCAAGAAATCTCGGAGTTTCCTAATCAAGCACCTGTTCAATTCCGCTCTCTTTGACGCTAACAACCTTGAGACCGGAAGCGAGATCGTGTGCAACCGACCGCCTCGTTGGTGAAGGCCATGGTCGAAAGCTCCCGGGCTCAACAAGTTCGTGGCTTCTTGCGTAGGAGCGATCTTCAGGAAATCCGAAGCGTCGGCGATTACTGGGACATGCGTGACTCGGTCAACCTGAATCTCCACACCAGGCAACGCCCCTGGCATGCATTCGTCGGGCTGAAATCTCTCAATCTTCATCAAGGTCCTCACGGGAATGCCTTCACTAATGGTCTCGGCCGGAACTCTCCTAAGGTCGACACAAGTAATGACTCCTCGAACTCGAAGGCTTCTCGCCGCCAAGGTTTGCGCAAGCTCGGTCACCGTTCTGCCTCTGAAGATTGCATCGACAAATAATACCACCTCGCTCCCGGCAGGCAGTCGGAGCGCTTCGTGTCGAGTTATCGCGCGAGGAGGCTTCTCCTGATCGCAAAGCAACCGTTTAGCAACGAAGGAACTGCCGTCATCATCGGTTACTAGACTGCACGACTTCCCATGCGACCGGGCCTCCGCGAGTATGTCAATCATTTTGCGTCCAATGATGGAAGCAAGCATTGTGGAACTCTCGACCAAATAGAGAACGCATAAGTAGCGGCGCACGAGAGTTCCAGTGTGCAAACGTACCGGTCGGTCCAACTCGTCGGTGACCACACTCTGCTTGACTTCATACCGACTCCAATGATCAGCGAAAGCAATCTCGAAGGCCTGCTGCTCACAGTCGGGGTCGATCCTAGCTGCGAACACCTTGAGTGTTACGACATCATTAGGGTCTAAGTCGACGAAGGCAGGGTAGTTCACAGACAATTCGCGCGCAAGCACTGCGCATGCTTCTGGCGTATCGTCGACTATCTTAAATCTTCCTTCGTCTTCTAGTTCACGTATCATACCGACCGCTTCTGCGGGAACGACGCCTGCAACTCGCCAGGATAGTCGTCGCATATTCGATTGCCAGATTGCGACGAGCCGCGGGTGACCCATCGCGAGACTCCAGTCGGCAGCAGCTCGACCTAGGATAAACAGAGGCTCGTCCATCGGGTCGACACAGAAGAGGATTGGTATGAGCTCCGGTTCCAGAGTTCGCAACTCGCGCAGAAGTTGAGATACTGGGATCACGCTGCGCGGACCCGCCGGTCCTAAATGCTCGGAGCTAAGTGGGCAAAATGGAAAGACCAACCCCACGAGAGCCGCGTCTAATTGACTCTTCTTATCGCGGCGGCCCTCCTTTCGAAGCTTGCGCGCACTCCCACTAGCAGCGTGCTGCCACCTACTCAGCGAAGGGGTTAAAACTGGTCTGGCTTCCCGTGGTATTAACGGCCTCGGTGTGCGCGGTGAATCTAAGCGTTCGACGGGTAATGGAAATCTAACAACCAGGGTTGTTCCCGGTAGATCACTGCCGCCGACGAATGAATGTAGAAACTCTTGTGCTTCACGGCCAATCGCTGCGAAACCCGCGCGCCCCTTTCCCGAAGACAACGCGACGAACCCTCCGAGTGCGATGACCCGCTGCCGCCCTCGATAGAGACCTCTCCAGTTGAGCGCATGATAATCATTATGAAACTCGCGTACCTGCTTGCAGGTTGACTCATGATGGAATGCATCAATGCAGAGCACTCGGTGCACCTCAGCACGAAGCAGTTTGAACTTGTCACTTCCAGAACCGACCCGGCTTAGCCGATCAAAGAGCTCTGGATAGCGCTCCTTTGAATTGAGCCACAGGGTTCTTGGAATCCCAACCCCTGCATCACTGATAGCAAGGTCGAAGATGTAGCGATCCGCGAATTGTTCAACCCAGGTTCTTTCTACTTCATGCTCAGCGCCTTGCGTGGGGCTTATGAAGTCTCGAGCCCGGGTCATCGAGGCACAGACCATAACACTAGGAGAGACCTGACGCTCCCTGAATGCATGCTCATACACGTTGAGAAGTGCCTCAGTGGCTATGCGGTGTACGCTATCCGCAAGCTCTGACAGGCCCTCCGGAAACAAGTCCGCAACAGCCCGAACGCTGCATTCAACGATCTGTTGCGCTAGCGCCGCAACGGCTGTTTCGTCTCTCAATTCGAACGTATTTGGTCCTGTTGTATACGAATCCTTCAGACGATGCCAAGTCAGTTCAACGTCGGAACGCGGACGTATCTTGCTAAGGTTGCCGAAGCCCATGGCCTCAGCCAACGCCAGAGATGTTTTGTCAAATACTAGCTCAATCACTCCCTGTGTTCTGCTGAAATCGAGGGAGTCACACAGCACGGCGAGCGCATTGACTCCCTCAGAAGTGGCCGATCTCAGTTCTTGGAATGAGATCTCCATCGGATGCGATGCACGCACCACACGCCAGCCCAATTGGTGCTTGTCTCGATCATCGACTCTGGACGGGCGAAACACTTCCTCGCGCAAGCTACCTAGAAGCCTCGTCGCGGTAAGCGAGTCCCTGATGGGGATTACAATGCGTGAATCCATAATGAATAAACAACCATTAGAGTTTGGCGGCCGCTATGCGCGATCACCGCTGAAGGTGTAATCTTATCAGAACTATGTTCGTGTCAAAAGACGCAATCAATAACACACAAGCATCTACGGATCTTCAACGTGCAAGCAGTTGCCGTAAGGTTCATCAAGCAAAGGTGTCGTTAGTTCAATGAAACCGCGATTGGGGATCATCACAGCAGCGCTCGATCAAACAATTGTGGACCCTTCGAATCGAAGAAAACGATCAGGGAGAAAGAACAGACCAATCTGCCTTGACTCGACTCGGCACAGGGAAGAAACCATCGACCACCTCCGTCTAAGGGTCGGACGCGAAGATAAGCTTCGAGTTGCCGGCTCTGAAATTCAATCCAACTGGAGGTTCAAGATGCGCCAAAAGATGCTTCGTTCGATCTCGCTAACTCTAACTTCGATTCTGTGTCTGATGCTTTTCCAGCAAGCCGCGCTTGCCGGGCCGCCTCTGATTTGTCACCCGTTCGACATCGGCAATGCTCGGTCGCTGCCCTGGAGCGGCTCCGAGTGGCGGGCAGTCGACAAAAACTACAACATCAACCGGCTGGTCGAAGATACGCTGGGCTTGCTCACACCGGAAACGCCGGTGCTGGTCAGGATGGAAACGCTTCGCAGGGCGACCGTGTACGGCGTGTGGTCTCTGGTTGACTCAAAGGTTGGCTACTCGGCGAAGGACGCTGCTGTCGCTAGTGAATTGCTGTCTCGTTTGAAGGCGCGTATTCCCGCCGCCGGAGTCAAATCAGACAAGAGAGCTGCGGGCCTCGCGATGTTTGACTACGGGTATCTGATTGAAACCTACAAGCAAGGGGCCTATGACTCGCAGGCCTCTCGGGGCGCGAAGCTTGTGGGCGATACTGACGGCTACGGGTTGATCGTCAAAGCTATTGCTCTTCGAGGCGGCGATCCCGAGATGGAATTGGCCGCGGCTCTTTCTTGCATGGGCAGGAAGCGAGAAGCCGGGCAGGACGCTTATGTTGCCCACCTGCAAAAAGCCGCAGTCGGCGCACAGGAAGGTTCGTTGCTCGCGCGGAATCTGCTCTCGCATTTCAGCAATATGGGCAAGACGATTGGGGAGCTTCGCGCGAACGTCGGAACGGCGAGGCATTGAGAGCCTGATTTTAGGAATCGAACAACGCCGATGCCGCGCAGAATGGGTTCGAGTCTCGAACTGTCTGGACGCCATCCGGCCGCAGGCTATATCCTCTCGGCTTCAGCATTCAAATACGTGAATCGGAGAAGCCGAGATGAAATCAACAATCCGTGGTCATCAGCCACTCGAAGAACCGCGCCGGCTAAGAAGTGGGGTTGCGGCAGCCGTTCTTGCGCTCGCGTTGGGCGGCGCTGGGGCGGCGTACGCTCGCCAGACTGCGTCGCTCCAACAGCAACAAACCCAGCAGCCTTCCTCGCGTCAGCAGCCGGCAGCCCAATCGCCCACAGCCCAGAAAGCCGCTCCGCCTCAAAAGCCCCAGCCCGACAGCCTGTCTGCCGCGGAGTTCTCGCGTCTCATTCGCGACCTCTCCGAAGAGGGCGGTTACTTCCGCTCGGACAACTTCACGTCGAACGAGACCTCTTACTTGCACGTGGTCTCGAAGCTCCGCGAACGCGGCGCGACCGGCGGGGCTTACATCGGCGTCGGGCCGGAACAGAACTTCACCTACATCGCCAAGGTTCGCCCTCGCATCGCCTTCATCGTAGACATCCGCCGCCAGGCGATGATTCAACACCTGATGTTCAAGGCCGTCTTTCAGCTCTCACCCGACCGCGCTCAGTACCTGTCCCGGCTTCTGAGCATACCGCTTCCGAAGGAGAAGACGCTCACGGTTGACTCGCCGGTGAGTGAGTTGCTCGCCTACTTCAGCCAGGCGCCGGCCGATGACGCGGCTTACGGGGCGAACCTTGCTGCGATCCGCAAGGCGATCCGCGACGACTTTCAGGTGCAGCTTTCGGAAGCGGATCAGTCGAGCCTCGAGTACGTCTACAAGAGCTTCCGCGCCGACGGCCTCGACATCCAATACCGGATGGAAGGCATGCGCGGCGGCTATTACTTCCCGACGTTGAAAGACCTGATCGTGCAGCCGGACCAGTTCGGCAAGCTCGGAAACTTTCTCGCGACCCGTGAGGACTATGACTTCGTGCGCGATATGCACCGTCGCAATCTGATCATCCCGGTTGTTGGCGACTTCGCCGGCAAGAAAGCGCTCGCGGCCGTCGGAGAGTATTTGCGGAAGGGCGGATATACGGTGACGGCGTTCTACACGTCGAATGTCGAGCAGTACCTCTTCCAGGGCGGATCGTTCCCCGGTTTCGCCGAGAACGTGCGCAAGCTGCCCATCACCGAAGCGAGTCTCTTCATCCGCGCGGTTCCGAGCACGCGGTTCACGCATCCGGCGCAGCTTCCGGGGCACCGGTCGGCGACTCTCTTGCAGCAGATCAGCGTGTTCTTGCGAGACTACTACGAAGGGCTATACCAGTCCTACGCCGAGATGGTCACGACGCATTACATCGCGGCGGATAACCCTCAGTGATGGGAGGGACGACGGGACCTGTTGGGGAACGAAGCGTCATGTTCCAGCATTCCAATAACTTCTCGCAGATTCTCGTTCAGCTCATCTAGAGTCTCTGCCTGTGCGCGCCAGGGAGCCCGGGAATGTAGCCAACATACCGGCCGGTGTCAGGGCACTTCTCGACGACTGCGATATAGTCTTTCATCATGCGCTTCTGGCCTGCGAGTCGCTATCCCGCATACGCCCGATTCAGTTCAGCGATGTCGATCTTCTTCATTCTGAGGACCGCTTCCAACGCTCTTTGGGATTTCCCTGCATCGGGGTCATCGAGCATTTCGAACAGGACGACGGGCACGACTTGCCACGAGACGCCGTATCTATCCTTGAGCCAGCCGCACTGCTGCGCCTGTTCATCGCCGCCCTCGGATAGCTTCTCCCAGTAATAGTCGACTTCCGCTTGCGACTCGCAATTGACCTGGAACGAGATGGCCTCGTTGAACTTGAACATCGGACCGCCGTTGAGCGCGGTAAACGGCTGGGCCGTCTAGCTCAAACGCCACCGTCATCACGGTCCCCGCGGGTTTACCGTGGACCTCGCGGCCGGCTTCTCCAAACCGAGTGATGCTTGTGATGCGGGAGTTCTTGAAGATGTCGGTGTAAAAGCCGGCTGCCTCTTCGGCTTGATCATCGAACCAGAGACATGGGGTGATCTTTGGGATGTTCGGCATGTGTGTCTCCTTCGGGTCTAGTCTTACCTTGTTCCTCGCGCGCTGTCATCGCGAACGACAGCCCTCGGGTAACCGGCGCACTGTCACCTTCGGCTGGTCATCGCCGGATACTTGACGTACGCGACTCGCCCGTCGCTCCCGTGCGAGAGCTTAGCCAGCGCGATCGCATCCTCGACCGTCGTGCTCGTTTCGAATCCGAGGTGATGAGCGAGCGAGGGTTCCTCTGCTCCGGCCACTATCACCCTGCCAATCTGCTTCAAGCGCTTCAGCGGATAGGTTGCCATCAACGCATGCACCGGATGAAATGAGTTGCAGTGGCGATAGTTGTAGATGTATTCCGCGCGGTTGGCGAAGTCGTCCTCCGCCGAGTCGCGAATCACATAGGGATCATTGGTCCGGCTGAGCCACCGCTGCCACACTTCTCGATAAGACGAGTGATGAACGTCGTTCCACTGGTTCGGGCAAGGCGTCGCGAGTATCACCGAGCAACCGGGCTTGCCGACCGCGTCGATCATCCCGCCCAGGTAGCCGAGCCCCGTCGATATGAGTGTCAGGATCGGGTTCATCGACGAGAATGCGGCGTACGGACTCCAGTTGGGAATTCCATATAGAATGATGTCGGCTTTTTCGGTGAGCGCGTCGCGACGCGGCGGTGAAGACGATTTGAGCAGTTCGAGCGCGGCGCGTCGAGTCGCTTGCACGCTGCCGGCCCATATTCGCGCGACGTGTTCGGGATCGGCCAGCACGGTTTCGATCTTGAATACCCGGCGGCCGAGCTTCGATTCGAGATGCTCGCCCATCTCGTTGAGCATGTCGTGCATCGGGTTGCGCATCAGCGACGTCGACATATCATCGGGATTGTGGTGCCAGCGAATCGACCGGTAGCTCGACAGCCCCACACAGACCGACTTCCATCCGCCGTTGAAACCGCGATAGCAGTTTGTGTTCACGTAGACCGTCAGGTCCGACTCGACGACCAGCCGGTTCACCTCCACGTCGTAGCCCGACGCGGTCAGCCCGAGGTGAACCAGGTTCTCGTGGTCCTCAGCGTCGTGGCAGATCAAACGATAGCCGAACTCTTTGACCAGCCCCTCGCCGATGAGCCGCGCAAGCTCCATCCGGGTGAACTTGCGGTGCAGCGCGTTTGCGCAAACGAGCGTGACGTCGCGGCGGGCGACGCCGGCGCGGTCGAGTTCTTCGAGCACCTGCGTTATCGCCACTTCCCAAACCGGCGCGAAACACGAGACCGTGGCATCATCGAACGCAATCGTTACTTTGTGGCCCGGCCTTGCGATGTCGCGAATGGGCGGCAACTCGAGTGGCTCGGTGAGGGCGTTGCGAACGGTGTGTTCGAGGCTCGCGACCGGAGGCAGGCCGAGGCTGAAGCTGGCGGGGATCACCACCGTATGATCGGGCAGCTCAACCGGTATTGTTTCGTCACCGAAGACTATCGTCTCGCGCATAGGACCTCATTTCGCCGATGCTCCCCACTCGCGTCCACGGCCCCCGAGCCTGCGAGCATTGCGGCCACCCACGGTGTCGGGCCAACGCGGCGGGTGGGCGGGGACCAGCCTGTTCCATGTGTACAGCACGGATTCGAGCTTCAATGTGCCGGTTTCCAAACGTGGTTGCCAGTCTTGTCGATCCAGCCCCAATTCGCGCCCACTTGAATGCTCGCGACACCCTCGATGAAGGCTGATGCGAAATCGTCAAACGAAGGCTGAATCACCATGCTGCCGGTCTTATCCACGTAGCCCCACTTGCCATTCAACTTGACGGCTGCGAGTCCTTCCGAGAAGTTTGAAACCAGTTCGAATTGGGGGCCTATGACTGTCCGTCCGGTTCTATCGATGAATCCCCATTTCTCTCCGACCTGCACGGGCGCGAGCCCCTCTGAAAACATGTTACTTGCGAAGCCGATCTGGGGTTGAACGAAGACCTTTCTCGATTTGTCAGTGAATACCGCGGCGCCGCCGGTCTCGAGCATCAGCGCGTCGACCCAGTAGTTGCCCAGATCAAACTCGTTCTTGACGACGAGTTGGCCTGTCTTGTCGATGTAGCCCAGCTTCTTGTCGAGCATCACGCACGCGAGGCCCTCGGAGAAGGGCCACGCCCAGCCGAATCCTGGTTCGATAATCTGCTTTCCATCCTTGTCCACGTAGCCCCACTTGCCACCGGTCTCGACGGGGGCCAGACCTTCGGAGAAGTCGTACGCGCGATCGAAGTTGGCCGGGATGACTTTCTGGCCGGACTTGTCGATGAACCCCCACTTTCCGCCCAGCCCCATCATGCCCACGCTGGTCCTGAACCGCGCGCGCGCCTCGGAAAAGTCATACACGGCTATCAAGTCGCGTTCTGCCCGGACAACCATGCTGCCGATCTTGTCGACGAATCCGCGCTGGCTCCCTTTCTTTACAAACGCCAGCCCTTCTGAGGAACCGCGCCCGTCGTCGTACTGGGCGCTGATGACGAAAACGCCAGACGTGTCGATGAAGCCCATCTTGCCCGCGAGTTTCACGAGGGCGAGCCCTTCGGAGAAGTTGTGAGCTTCCTGGAACTGAGGCGGAATGACAACCGTGCCGGCGGCGTCTATGTATCCGGCTTTGCCATTCTGGAGAATGGGAAAGGGTCCGGACATCTTTCTGGCGCGGGCCGGCGTTTTCGGTTCGGGTTGTTTCTCCGGAACGGGCGTCGAGGTCTTGGCGCACGAGGCGAACATAATAGCAGTGCAGAGTGTGAGGGGAATCAGCTTGGTCATCATTAGTTTTTTTCTGTCCTTTCGAGAATCGTTCCGACAATGAGCGGGATTGCCTTCGCGCGATGCTGGGCCGACGGCGACCCTTGGTATCGCGCGCGGGTCTCGCGGATATTAACGCGAGCGGCGAAAAAGGGGAAGCGGATGAGTTGATTAGAGTGCTTCGAACTCCTCCGCGTTGAGTCCAGCTTGTCGCAGGATGCTGCGGAGCGTGCCGGCAGCGACGTCATGGTGCTTAGGCACAATCGCGGTTCGTGTGCCGGCGGCAGTGGTTTTCGCGAACTTCACGTGGCTGCCCGTTTGTCCGGCTTCCTTAAAGCCTGCCGCCTCGAGTTTGCGTTTGACTTCGCGGAACGGTAACGGCTTCATGCGGCTTGGATGTCGATTTCGATATTGCGAACGTGCGGTACGACTGTTGCGACCGGCGGCGTAAAGTGGAGTTCAAGTGCATCGCGCAGATTATCGAGAGCCTCATCTTCCGTCGCTCCTTGACTGGCAACATCAACCTGCATGCATTGGGCGATGTACCATTCGCCTTCTTGCCAGACGCTAGCTGTGAACGATTGTTTCATAAGCTGACGACTCCTTCCCGAAGGATAGTCATTTCGCGTAGGTTAGCGCAACAACGGCGCGTTCACAATGAGGCACTTGCCCAGAATTCAGCAATCAAGATCATGGCGACATTCTCGCCCGCGGCGCCGCGAGTCGTGAACTCCGTTAGGAGTTGGATGTTTATAGCTCGGTGGGGATGGGTCTCTCGAACTCCGCTAGGAGTTCAATGTTGCGGTTGTTCTCAGAATCATCGGCGCACATTTCACTTCGAACGGAGTGAGCGATCCAATCCCAGATCCATACTACAAATATCCAACCGCGACGTGGTTTGACCGGACTTGTTGCCCTTCGGTTCGGGGATGGGCGGAGTGTGCCTGGAACGGCGGAGCTGAATCAATTATCACGATTAACTGAGTCTTGATATACTCACCGCGGCATTCGTAGGTATGACCCGGAGGAGGCGGAATGACGACGTCAACAATCGAGAGTGCGATGCAAGACGATTTGGTCGCTCGCGGGCAACAGCTCTATGACGACCGGCTCAAGGCGAGGCTCGAACCGGAACATGTCGGGCGCTTTGCCGCAATCGAACCCGACTTCGGAAAGCACTTTCTCGGCGATACAGCAATCGAAGCACTCCACGCGGCCCGAAAGGAAATGCCTGAGAAGCTCTTCTATCTGGTTCGAATCGGACATCGCGCCGCGTACAAAATTGGAGGCTGCTGGTTTTCGTACGACCGGGCAGCCTCGATGATGTCGGAAATCGCAGCGGGCAGCGTAGCCTCGGTGAACCTCATTTCGTGAGGCTCGCGTTCATCCTGGCTTTGGCCTCTTCCCAGGAGACGAAGGCGGTCGGATTGCGCTCGCATTCGTCGAGGCGTGCATCGATTAGCCGCTTCTCCTCGTCGGTGAGTTCGCCATCGTCGAGCCAATCTTCACCGTCGAGGTCAGCAAGAAGTTCGCGGACCTCCTGACGCTCCTCGGGCGTGAGCTTCGGCAGTTCGCTGAGAATCTCGGTCTTGCTCATGGCAGAACATTACCGAATCGACCAAGGTCCGACAAGCGATCTGATTAGCGAGGCGTGGTGGCTAGTTTCACGGTTCTTGCAGATGAATAGACCGCTCGTTAGAGCGGCTCTATTTCGATATATCGGTAACGGGACTCGAACCCGTAATCTCCGCCTTTAGGGCAAGATCGCCACTTTGTACGGGTTCGCACTCCCTTGCATACGTTCGTATGAACCCAACCAACTGGCTGAGATTTCGTCAATGACGGCTTGCACCCGTTAGGCGCGTTTTGGGCGCGGTGGTATCATAGTTCGTTACCACAGCATTACCGCTATGGCTAACGTTGACAACTGGTCTGGGCAGCTATAGAAATGCTTCGGCTGATCGACTTCGACTGGGTTCTTTTTGCTGTCGATGAGGAGCGAACGAACATGGCGAAAGTGAGAATCGGCTTTGAACACACGACGCCGGCACAGCGGCGGAAATTGATTCGTCGCCTGGGACAATGCCTGGATGTGAATGAGAGCGTCGAATCGCTGATCCAGGCGATGCACGCTTATGAAGCGCAGTTCGGGATGAGCACCATCGAGTTTTATGCCCGCTATCTGGCCGGGAAGATGGGTGACAGCCGCGACGTGATGCGCTGGGCCGGAGCGTTTGAAGATTATCAGGCATTGTTGCACGAGCACTTCCGACATGTGGCCGCGTGAGACGAGGACACGATGCGCGACATGCGGCAGTATTTCGATCTGATCGCCAAACTCATCGAAATCAGCCCCGCTGTCTCGGCCGAACTCGATCTTGACCAACTCGACCACAAACGCGGCACGGTGGAAGGCACGCTCTACTTCGCCGACAGTTCGCGACTGGAGTTTAGCGAGAGAATCGTGATCGAGCGCGCCCGTCCGGTGAAACGTGGCTATCGTTATCAGTATGTGCGCAATCAGAAACCTGTTTTCCGTTACGACAATGCGCCGCATCATCCACAACTGCCGGGCTACCCGCATCACAAGCACGTCGGGCGCAAAGCGATCCCGGCTTCAGAGCCCACGCTTAAGCAGATCGTGCAAGAAGTCGCCGAGATGCTTCCCGCTAGCTCTGGGCCTGCTGAAGGCGCGCCGCCCCGCAGACGCAGACCTCAGTCGCAGAAATGATGACTAATAAGCATCTGTTCTGAGCTAATATGACTACCTCCTGAGAAGCACGTTGGTCGCCGGGGCGGGACTTGATCATCGAGGTCGATTGCCGGTTACCCAAGGGCTTGGCGGAGCTGAGGAGAAACGACAGATGGTTAGCACAACACGAGATTCAACAAGAGCGTTACGCGTCCTCAGAGCAGTCGTGTTTCTGGTGATCGCCGGTGGGATCGGGACGGCGCAGCCACAGTTTACGCCTAAAGAACACTACAAGCACGGGGAGAGGCTGCTTAAACAGGATCAAGTCTATGAGGCCTTCGAAGAGTTCAAAGAGGCCGTCCGTCTGAAGCCGAATGACAAAAAATACCAGAGGAAGCTAAGTGAGGTCGGTAAGGTTGCATCAGTTAGGGCCGAGTCCGAAGCTCGACAGCAGTTGAACATCAATGCAGTCAAGGCGGAGACTCTGTTGAGGCGTGCGGTCGAATACGACCAAGCTAACTCCTCCGCTGTCGCGTCGCTCGCAAACGTCCGGAACAGTATCGAGGCCGCACGTGGAAAGCTGTCGGCCGCGCAGGCCGCATTGGACGCAGGAGACCTGCTGCGCGTCGAAGAGACGATTAAGTCTCTGGAGGTATATCGAGAAGCACTGCTGCCAGGGTATTCCCTTATAGCACCGCTGACGCTGCCGGCTCTTGAGGCAGAACTCGCAGCCGCGAGGAGGGCTAACGCGGCGCAAGCCCTGTGGGATATACGACAGGCTAAGGATGCGCTTGAGCAGTTATCCCGAGCTGAGCGCGAAGCGCCATCAAGCGTGTACGTTACAGAAGTGTCGAAGAGGATAAGAAGAGAAATCTCGGATGAACTAGTGTCGAAAGCGGCGAAGTTGCCCAAAGGGAACCCATCTCAAGTACTAGACGCGTTGAAAATGGCTTCAGAAGCCGCCGAGGTCGACGGTACGAATGAAAAGGCTTTGGACCTGGCGAAACAGACCTCATCCGTTCTTGCGGATGTTCTCCTCGGGCGGAGAAGACTTTTCGTCGCAACCGATGCGTCTTCGGCGCGGGTTGCTCTTGAGGCGCTACGAACGGCAGAACCGTGGATCAGGGCAGATGCACGCCTGGCCGACGAAAAGCATAAGCTGGAATCGCTGGCGTATCCCGCCCTAACAGCCCGCGTCGTTGTTGGGGACTCGACTGGCTGTTCCCCTTCGCTGACGCGAAACATCGTGGAGAAGACACTACGAGACTCTCTGGGTAGGGTATTGCAAGTTAGCGACCAACAAGCCGACATTGTAGTTGTCGTGAAGAGAACAACCTGTTCCTCTACCGATATCCCCAAGCAGAAATCGGAAGCAGTTAATTCGACCTACGTCGCAGGCCACAACCAGCTTGCTAACCCCTACTACGTCAGTCTGCAATCCGAGTTATTCGCAGCCGAGCAAGAACTCAACCGCGCTGTGGCGGAGGCCGCCAGGAATCCGAACTTCAGCACAGGACTGGCGAAGGGATTAGCAGAAGGCAGAGTTGCGAACCTACGCAGGGCATTGGCTCGGACCTCTCCCTATATCACGCGCGAAGTCGTGCAGCAATACCAGTATGAGAAGTTCGAAGCATACCGATCGTATCAGATTGAAGCCACCATTCAGGTGTCCAGCAAGCTGGCCGTGCAGCGATTCACGGTTGAGCGTAACGTATCGTTTCTTGCTGAGGACCATAGCGAAGGAATCGCTGGTGTGTTGCCTGAAGACAAGTCTCAAGCCCGCAACCTCGAGCCGCGCTTGCTCCCGATGGAACGTATGCAAAGCAGGTGTTGGCAGGAAATGAGAACTCGATTGACGACGGGCTCCCGGGAACTGGTAGGAGGGTATTTGGCATCGCGTGCCATGAACCGAACCCTCGACGAGACGAATCGGCTCTCCGCGTTACTGTATCTGTTGGACCTTGCGGATGGTACGTCCTACGAAAGAGAGCGAGCAACGCTGGGCAACTCAGTTGGAGTCGCACTCTTGTCTGGTCCCGACCGTATCAAGTCTCTTCTTGGGTCTGTCTCCCTAAGTGTGCCAGAGCAGGTCCTGAGCGAAGCCGCTGACGAAGTAAAAGACTTGGATTCAACAAAGACGATGCTCGACCGGGCCGTGGAAAGTGCGGTGGCGATCGAGACGGACACGGGAACGGAAGGAAGCGGCTTCTTCGTGACCCCGGCTTGCCTCGTCGTCACCAACGAGCATGTAGTTGGCGGCGCGGATACGATAGTCCTGAAGACGTCCACGAAGAGGTTATTTACCGCACAGGTGCTTGCGCGTGATACAAGCCGCGACCTCGCATTACTTCAAACGAACGCCCGCTCGTGTAGTGCGATGACTCTCGAGGACTCAGGGAAGGCTTTTGTTGGCCAGGAGATTTATGCCATAGGTAATCCGCTGGGTCTGTCTGGCACAGTCACCAAAGGAATAATTAGCGCTCTACGAACTGTGGGCAGCGGGATTAGTTTGATCCAACTGGATGCAACGATCAATCCCGGCAGCAGCGGCGGGCCGCCGGTCACGAAAGATGGTAAGGTTCTTGGGGTGACAACGTTCAAGCGAAAAGGGTTCGAGGGTCTCAACTTCGCCGTCGCGTCCAATGAAATCAGGAATGCCTTTGCGCGGTTTCTCCGTTAGGTAGCCGTCTCAGCAAAACGACACCGGGCCAAGGTGTTCCCGCTTGGGCCCGGTGTTGAGCGTCTACATCTAAGAGTACCGCTAACGGGACTCGAACCCGTACTCTCCGCCTTGAGAGGGCGGCGTGTTAACCACTTACACTATAGCGGCAAAGATTGTCTGCTCGAGAAGAACGCGTCGGAAAACTTCCCAGCGCCTTCCGCCAGAACAGTCGGCAGTATACACGAGCCATTATTCACTGGCAATGAGCGTGCACTCCATGCACTCCATGGGCGTGCACGCCAGGCGCGCCATTAAACAAAGATTCGCTTGCTACCACCTGCCAATTGGCCCAGCGCGCGCAGGGTTCAACAACGGCACTCAGAAGAAGGCGTTGAGAGTACCGGCTTCAGCCGGGCAGTTGCACATCGTTACGCGCGCAGTTCCGCGACAACGGGAGCGATTGAATCGTCGAACGCAGTCGACCTTGGCGCTGTCACTGCCCGGCTGAAGCCGGTACTCTTAGCGCCTCTCGCGGATTGCCCCTGTATCAATCTGAGTTGGATCGGCTCCGCGACCTGATCAAACCAAACGGCATTGCCCTTTCGCGCCCGGAATGGTATTTATACGTCCTTTATCGGAGTCGGTGTGGAGCTTGTGATCATGGATTGCTCGAATCACTATCCGTGACCGATACACTCGTGTGGCAGTCGATTGGGGATCATCAGTCATAATTCCTTCTTGATCGATCAACCGCGGGCAGAGATTATGCGACCGCGATCAGACCTCGACGACGCCACCGGCAATCCGAACTCGTCGCGCCTCGCGCGCCGATCGCGACAGTCCAACACCACGAAATCAGATCGGCCGTTTTTTATTCCGATAGGTGGGGCCATCGTCTGAAACTGTGCCGTCTCGTTGACGCCGAGCGGCAGGAGTTAGCATGGGTCAGATATTTCGTCGCAGCACTAACTCGATCTCCAAGGTGAGCATCTTTGGAGCCGTGTTCATCATCGCGGCGCTCTTGTGGCTGGGCGCGATGCTCGACCGCTCTTCCTACAACACTCAGGCGTTCGTGCCGCGTGAGCAACCCGTCCAGTTTAGCCATAAACACCATTCGGGTGACGAGGGAATCGACTGCCGCTACTGTCACACATCGGTCGAGAGTGAAGCCTTCGCCGGAATACCTCCGACCAAGACGTGCATGAATTGCCACTCGCAGATATGGTCGCAGAGTCCGTACTTGGAACCGGTGCGCGAGAGCTTCAAGAATGACCAGCCGATAACGTGGACGCGGGTGCACGACCTGCCCGATTACGTCTACTTCAATCACAGCATTCACGTGAACAAAGGCGTCGGCTGTTCCACGTGTCACGGCCGGGTAGATCTCATGCCGCTTGTTTATCAGACCGAGTCGCTGCAGATGGAATGGTGTCTGGCATGTCACCGCGAGCCGGAGAGATTCATCAGGCCGCGCGAAGAGGTCTTCAACATGGAATGGGAGCCGCCCGCTAATCAGATCGAAGAAGGACAACGGCGGGTGAAGGAGTACAACATCCTCGCGCCGGACGTGCTGACGAGCTGTAGCACGTGCCATAGATAGCGATTTTGGATTTCGGATTTCGGATTTTGGATTGCGGCTTTCAGATTGGGGATTGAAAGACCGAGCGTGAAGAAAGCGATCATACGATGAGCGAAGATCGACAGCTCAAGATCGAGGGTAATCGAAGCGGTCTGGAGTACTGGCGGAGTCTCGAGGAACTCGCCGACACTCCCGCGTTTCAAGAGCTTCTCCATCGCGAGTTCCCCAACAGCGCGTCGGAGTTCCCCGATCCGGCCGGACGGCGGCGATTCTTGAAGTTGATGGGCGCCTCGCTCGCCTTCGCGGGACTGACGGCGTGCACCAGACAGCCGGCTGAGAAGATCGCGCCTTACACGAGGCAGCCTGAAGACTTGATTCCGGGGCGGCCCCAGTTCTACGCGACGGCTATGCCGCTCGCGGGAATTGGCACGGGCGTGCTCGTCGAGAGTCACGAAGGACGTCCGACCAAAATCGAAGGCCATCCCGATCATCCCGCGAGCCTTGGCGCGAGCGATGTCTATGCGCAAGCTTCGATCCTCGGACTTTATGATCCGGATCGATCCCGTGCCTTGATTCACCTTGGCGAGATTGGCCGCAGCGGATGGCCGGCGTTTCTCGGGACCGTCAGACCAGCGCTAGCAGTTCAGAAATCGCTGAAGGGCGCCGGATTCCGAATACTCACGGGCTCGGTCACCTCGCCAACGCTCGCGAGCCAGATAAGATCACTGCTTGATGAGCTGCCTCTTGCGAAATGGCATCAGTACGAGCCCGCGGGCCGCGGCAATGCTCTCGAGGGTGCGCGGATGGCGTTTGGCGAGTATGTGAACGCGGTCTACCGGATCGACAAAGCCGACGTGATCCTGTCGCTTGATTCTGAGTTCTTGACGACGGGTCCGAGCCACTTGCGATATGCGCGGGAGTTTGCGGCGCGCCGTCGGCTCGAATCGGGTAACCGCACGATGAACCGGCTTTACGCCGTCGAGAGCACGCCGACCGCCACAGGAGCGTCGGCGGATCACCGGTTTTCGCTTCGCGCCAGCCAGATCGAAAGTTTCGCCCGCGAGATGGCCTACGAGGTCGGCGCGAGAAAGGCGCAAAACGAGGCTGAAACTGCACCGCCTTCGCTTGGAACCGCAAGAGGAATCCGAGAACTAGTCCACGCGGTCCGCGCGATAGGCCGCGATCTTCGCGAGCACCGCGGTTCGAGCCTCATCATCGCCGGTGATTCGCAGCCGCCGGCCGTTCACGCGCTTGCTCACGCGATGAACTTCGCGCTCGGCAACGTCGGCAACACGCTTGTTTACACCGACCCGATCGAAGCCAGCCCGACGGATGGAATGGCGTCGCTCGGCGAGCTTGTGCGCGACATCGAAGCCGGTCAGGTCGACATGCTCGTGATCCTCGGAGGCAATCCGGTCTACACCGCGCCCGCCGATCTGAACTTTGCCGAGAGCTTGAAGAAGGTGAGGCTCCGGGTTCATCTGGGCTTGTACGAAGATGAAACCGCGGAACTCTGCCAGTGGCACGTTCCCGAAGCGCACTACCTGGAATCGTGGAGCGACGTGCGCGCGTTCGATGGCACTATCTCGATCATTCAGCCGTTGATTGCCCCGCTCTACAATGGGCGGACCGCTCACGAGTTGCTCGCCGCGTTTTCGGATCAACCCGAGCGCACCAGCTATGAGATCGTTCGCGGTTACTGGATGGGAATGCGAGGCCAGGGCGACAGCGCTGAGTTCGAGAAGTTTTGGCGAAGGAGCCTTCACGACGGACTCATCGCCGACAGCGCACTGCCCGCTAAGAACGCAGCGTTGAGGGCGGATTGGCAGACGCGCGTTGTCGAGGCAAGCTCGAAGCCCGCGACAACTTCGGACACCGCGTCATTCGAGATCAACTTCAGGCCGGACCCGACGGTCTTCGACGGTCAGTTCGCCAACAACGGCTGGCTTCAGGAGTTGCCCAAGCCGCTGAGCAAGCTGACGTGGGACAACGCCGCGCTGATCAGCCGGGCGACGGCCGAAAGGCTCGGGCTCAAGAACGAAGTCAACGGTCTGTCGGGTGAGATCATCGCCGACCAGATCGAAATCGAGTACGAGGGGCGGAGGCTAGTCGCGCCGGTGTGGATAACGCCGGGACAACCGGACGACTCTGTCACGCTTCACCTGGGTTACGGAAGATCGAAGGCGGGACGAATCGGGAGCGGCGCCGGCTTCAACGCGAACGCAATCCGCGCAAGCGGGGCGCCGTGGTTCGCATCGGGCGCGCAGGTTCGAAAAACGGACGACACTTCCCGGCTCGCGGTCACTCAGCTTCATTACCTGATAGAAGGCCGCGATATTCTGCGTTCAGGCTCGTTGGAAAGGTACAAGGAACATCCCAGCCTCGCTCCTGAGCACCCCGGCGGTGAGCACAAGGACCTCTCGCTCTACGAACCGCATGCCTACAACGGCTACGCGTGGGGCATGACCATTGATCTGAACTCGTGCATCGGCTGCAACGCGTGCGTAGTCGCTTGCCAATCGGAGAACAACATCCCGGTGGTGGGCAAGGAACAGGTGCTTCGCGGCCGCGAGATGCACTGGCTGCGAGTCGACAGCTACTTCAAGGGCGACGACGCAAATCCGGAGACTCATTTCCAGCCGGTTCCGTGCATGCATTGCGAGAACGCGCCGTGCGAGGTCGTGTGTCCGGTGGCGGCGACGGTTCACAGCGCCGAAGGCCTGAACGACATGGTCTACAACCGCTGCGTCGGGACTCGGTACTGCTCGAACAATTGTCCGTACAAGGTGCGGCGCTTCAACTTCTTTTTGTATCAGGATTGGGACACGCCGACGTTTCAGATGATGCGCAACCCTGACGTGACCGTGCGCAGCCGCGGCGTGATGGAGAAATGCACCTACTGCGTTCAGCGGATTCAGAGAGCAAAGATCACCGCTGAGAAGGAGAATCGTCCGGTTCGCGACGGCGAGATCGTGACTGCCTGTGAGGCGGTCTGTCCGACGCGAGCGATCACCTTCGGCAACGTCAACGATCCCGAGAGCCGTGTGTCGAAGCTGAAGGGCGAGCCGCGCAACTACGGCTTGCTCGCCGAGCTGAACACGAAGCCGCGCACAACGTATCTGGGCGCGGTGCGCAATCGGAACCGCGAGTTGGAGGAGTCCTAGCGATTATGCAGGGCCGAGATTCAATGCCGCCCGAGGTGAGCGTGCCGCCGGTGATACGGCCGGGCCACACGTTTGCTACGGTCACGGATAAGATCAGCACGATCGCGCTCACGCGTAAGACGCCGCTCGGCTGGTTCGTCGGCTTCGGCTTGTCGTTCGCAATCGTGATGGTGCTGCTGTACACGATCGGCTACCTCGTGGTGAAGGGCGTCGGCATCTGGGGCATCAACATTCCGGTCGGCTGGGGCTTCGACATTCTGAACTTCGTCTGGTGGATAGGAATCGGCCACGCAGGCACGTTGATCTCGGCGATCCTGCTGCTGTTGCGCCAGCAGTGGCGGACTTCGATAAACCGGTTCGCCGAAGCGATGACGTTGTTCGCGGTCGCGTGCGCGGGCTTGTATCCGCTGCTTCATACCGGAAGGCCGTGGCTGGCTTACTGGCTGCTGCCGTATCCGAACACGATGCAGGTGTGGCCGCAGTTCCGAAGCCCGCTCATCTGGGACGTGTTCGCGGTTTCGACTTACGCGACAGTGTCGTTGTTGTTCTGGTTCGTCGGGTTGATCCCGGACCTTGCGACGTTGCGCGATAGGTCACGGCGGCGCGCGGGACAGATCATCTACGGGATGCTGGCGATGGGGTGGCGAGGCTCGGCGCGGCACTGGCATCGCTACGAGACGGCGTACTTGCTGCTGGCAGGGCTCGCGACGCCGCTGGTCGTGTCGGTTCACACGGTCGTGAGCTTCGACTTCGCGATTGGGATCATACCCGGATGGCACGCGACGATCTTCCCGCCTTACTTTGTGGCCGGCGCGATCTATTCGGGCTTTGCGATGGTGATGACGCTGGCGATTCCGCTGCGGAAGTTTTACGGGCTCGAGGATTTCATCACCGACCGGCACCTGAGGAACATGGCGAAGGTGATGCTGGCGACGGGGTTGATAGTGGCTTATGGCTACATGATGGAGGCATTCACGGCCTGGTACAGCGGAAATCAGTACGAGCGTTTCATGCTCGCCAACCGGATGAAGGGGCCCTACGCGGTGATGTACTGGTCGCTGATACTCTGCAACGTCGCCCTGCCTCAGTTGCTGTGGGCCAAACGCGTGCGGCACAAAGTCTGGATGCTGTTCGTTATCTCGATCGTGGTGAACATCGGAATGTGGCTCGAGCGGTACGTCATCATCGTGACCAGCCTGCACCGTGATTTCCTTCCGTCGTCGTGGGGGATGTACACCGGCACGATTTGGGATTGGTCGATGTACGTCGGGACGATCGGACTGTTCCTGGCGCTGCTGTTTTTGTTTATCAGGTTCTTGCCGATGATATCGATCTTCGAGATGAGGACAATTCTCCCGCAGGCGGAGGTGAAGGGCGCGACGGATTAGTCGGAGGCTCGCGGCGGACGCCGCCGGAGAGATGAAACGATGAAAGACCGTCCGGACATTTACGGCTTAATGGTTGAGTTCGACAGCCCTTCCGAGATTGTCGTGGCGGCGCGACGCAGCTACGAAGAGGGCTATCGGAAGATGGATGCTTACTCGCCGTTCCCAATAGAAGAGCTGTCGGAGGCGATCGGGTTCCATCACACGAGACTGCCCCTTATCGTCCTGATCGGCGGCGTGTGCGGCTGCATCGGCGGGTTCCTGTTTCAGTATTGGGCGTCAGTGATGGCGTACCCGCTCAACGTCGGCGGGCGTCCGCTGAATAGCTGGCCGGCGTTCATCCCGGTGACGTTCGAGACGACGATACTGGTCGCGGCGCTTTCGGCGGTGCTTGGAATGCTCGCGCTGAACGGCCTGCCTCAGCCTTATCATCCCGTGTTCAACGCGAAGCATTTCGAGCTTGCGACCAGGAACCGGTTCTTCCTGTGCATCGAGTCGGACGACCCGAAGTTCGACCGCGAGAAGACGCGCGAGTTCTTGAAGAGCATCGGCGCTCGCGAGGTGATCGATGTCGAGTACTGAACTGCGAGAGAGAGACGGGGCGACGCGGCGACGCGGTGACACGGCGACACGGGGAAAGGGTCGCCGCGTCTCCGTGTCCCCGTGTCTCCGCGTCGCGTTCCTCCTGATCTCCGTGGCTTTCCTCTCCGCGTGCCGGCAGGACATGCACAACCAGCCGAAGTACAGGCCCTTAAGAGAAACCGCGGCGTTCAGCGACGGAAGAACGGCGCGGGCCCCCGTCGCGGGAACGGTCGCGCGCGGAGAGTTGAGAGAAGACAAGCTGTTCTACACGGGAAAGACCCAAGAGGGCGATGCGATCGGCGCGACGATTGCGCGGGCGCAGGGCGCGAGCGCGCAAGGTGGGACCGCTACGACGGGAGCGTATCGCGGCTTTTCCACGGTATTTCCGTTCCCGGTGACGAAGGAAGTTCTCGATCGAGGGCAGGAGCGATTCAACATCTTCTGTTCCGTGTGTCACGACCGCTCGGGCAGCGGGCTGGGCATGGTAGTACGGCGCGGATATCGGCAGCCGCCGTCGTTTCACATCGACCGATTGAGACAAGCGCCGCCGGGATACATCTTCGACGTGATTACGAACGGCTTCGGCGCGATGCCCGACTACGCGAGTCAAATCCCGGCGCGGGACCGCTGGGCCATCGTCGCCTACATTCGCGCGCTGCAGCTCGCCCAGCAAGGGAAGTTGGAAGATGTGCCGGCTGCCGACCGAGAGAAGTTGAACTCGGCGGGGCAATCGAAGGAAGAGGGCAGACAATGACGGGTGCGGCTCAAGACGCGGCGCGATTGCGATTGGACCGAATTCAGCGGCTGGCGCTGATTGTTGGGATCGGCGCGCTCGTGTTGTGCGGCGCGGGTGCCCTCATGCAGCCGCAGCAGTTCTTTCGCTCCTACCTGCTTGCGTTCGTCTTCTGGTGCGGAATCGCGCTGGGATGCCTCGCGGTGTTGATGGTCCAGCACATGTCGGGCGGGGGATGGGGGCTCGTGATCAGAAGACTGCTCGAAGCGGCGACTCGAACTTTCCCGCTGCTTGCGTTGATGTTTGTGCCGCTGACCTTCGGCTTGCGGACGATCTTCGTTTGGGCTGATCCTGCCGCCGTCGCCGCAAGCGAAGTGCTCCAGCACAAATCCGCGTACCTCAACACGTGGTTCTTCCTCGGCCGCGTTGTGTTTTATTTCGTCGTGTGGATCGGGATCGGCCATTTGCTCAGCAAGTGGTCGCACCGGCAAGACTCAAGCGCCGACCGCTCGCTCATCAGGCGAATGCAAGTCGTGAGCGGCCCCGGACTCCTGTTGTATGGGCTGACGGCCACGTTCGCTTCCGTGGATTGGGTGATGTCACTCGACCCCGAGTGGTTCTCAACGATGTTCGGGATTCTGTTCATGGGCGGACAAGGCGTCGCGGCGATGGCGTTCGTGATTTGCGTGCTGACGCTCGTCGCCGATTCGAAGCCGCTCGCGGACGTGCTGACGCCTACTCACGTTCACGATCTGGGCAAGCTCATGCTCGCGTTCGTGATGCTGTGGGCATACTTTGGTTTCTCGCAATTCCTGATCGTCTGGGCGGGAAACCTGCCTGAAGAGATTCCCTGGTACGTGCGCCGACTTGCGGGACCCTGGAAGTGGATGGGACTTGCGATCATCCTGTTTCACTTCGCGCTGCCGTTCCTGTTGCTGTTGTCGCGGGACCTGAAGCGCAACGCGCGGCGGCTTGCAGGAGTGGCTGTTGTGGTGATTCTGATGCGCCTGGTTGATCTGTTCTGGCTTGTGGGGCCGAATTTTCACGAAGGCGCGTTTCACATAAGCTGGATGGACCTCGCAGCGCCGGTCGGATTAGGCGGAGTCTGGTTGTGGTACTTCATTCGTGAGCTGAAGACGCGCCCGCTGCTGCCGCTCGGCGATCCGTACCTCGAGAAAACAGGCGTCGCCGAGGGCCACAAGCTTCAGGAGCAGACGGGGTGAGCCCGTACAGGTAAGGAATGAGCGACGAAGGCTCAACAACACGCGATGAGGAGATGAGTACCAGTCGCGCGGCCGGACACGAAACGAGCGACGTCAGCGTTCGCGTCGTCGTCAAATTCGGCGTGTATCTGACCGTCGCGACGATCGCGAGTTTCCTCTTGATGTGGGCGCTCTTCCGCTATTTCGACAATCGTGAGGCGCGGTCTGAGCCGCCGCCGTCGCCGCTTGCGAGCGAGCGGCAGGTGTTTCCGCCGGAGCCCCGCTTGCAGCTCGCGCCGACCACGATTGATCAGTTGGCGCGGCGAGAGCCGCCGAACCTTCAAGAGCAAGGCCCGATTCCCACGATGAAGCGGCTGAGGGAGGAAGAGACCGCGAAGTTGAAGAGCTACGGGTGGGTTAACAAAGACGCGGGGATCGTCCGGCTGCCGATTGAGGAGGCGAAACGGCTGGCGTTAGAGCGGGGCATGTTCCCGCACAGGTGAAACGAGAGGAGTTGGCAGTGGTCCGTGGTCAGTTGTCATTGGTCCGTGGTCAGTTGTCATTGGTCTGTGTTCTGTGGTCCGTGGTCGGTCGTCAGTGGTCGGCGGTCGCGGGTGAGTCAGCATTTTCGGCTAGAGGGCGATTCGCTCACTCGAGGCGGCGCGCAATCGGTTGTGCTCAGCGGATGATCGCGGCTGGTTGCCTCGGATTGTGGGTCCTCGTGTTTACGGCCACCGCGCAGAGTTCGCTGCCGCAGCCCGGGCCATTGCAGAGCGCGCCTCCTCAAGAGGGCCGGCCCAGAATTCTCCGCGACATCGGCATCGAGCAGCGGCTGAACGAACTGGCGCCGCTCGATCTGGTCTTTCGCGACGAGCAAGGAAGAAGCGTCCGCCTTGGGGAGTTCTTCAACGGCAAGCCGGTCATCCTGGCGCTGGTCTACTACAACTGTCCGATGCTGTGTAATCAGGTATTGAACGGTCTCGCCAGCAGCCTCGATGTTCTGAAGTTCGACGTCGGCAAGGAGTTCAATGTCGTGACCGTCAGCTTCGACCCGCGAGACACTCCGGAGATAGCAGCGGCGAAGAAGGAAGGCTATATGGCGAGGTACAAGCGGGCGGGGGCCGCCGACGGCTGGCACTTCCTCAGCGGCGATTCCGCGTCGATCGAACAGCTCACGAACTCGGTCGGCTTCAAGTACGAGTTCGACGAGAAGACAAACCAGTTTGCTCACGCAAGCGGGATCATGATCCTGACGCCGCAGGGAAAGCTGGCCCGCTACTTCTACGGAATTGAGTATGCGCCGAAGGACCTTCGGCTCGGGTTGATCGAAGCGTCCGAGAACAAGATCGGTACGCCCGTCGATGCTTTGCTCTTGTACTGCTACCACTACGACCCGACGACGGGCAAATACGGGCCGGTGGTGATGAACATAATGAAGCTCGGCGGCATCGTCACGATCATCGGGATCGTTGCGCTGTTGTTGTTGTTGCGCCGAAAGAGCGCGACCCGGATGGAGGTCGGGGTAGGAGGGGTGGCGTAGATGTTCTTGCAGCCGGAATCGCAATTGTTTCCCGAACAAGCTTCGTCGGTCTCGGGGGGTGTCGATGCGCTGTTCTTTTTTCTGGTTGGGCTGACGATCTTTTTCGGCGTGTTGATCTCGGGGACGATATTCGTCTTTGCGGTCAGGTATCGCCGGCGCTCGGAGGATGAGATGCCTGAGCGCATCGAAGGGTCGATCAAGCTGGAGATTATCTGGTCCGTGATCCCGCTGATCATCGCGATGTGCGTTTTCGCCTGGGGCGCGAGCCTCTACTTCAAGATGTACCGAGTTCCGAGCGAGGCGATCGAGATATCGACGGTGGCCAAGCAGTGGATGTGGAAGTTCCAGCACGCGGACGGCAGGCAGGAGATCAACGAGTTGCACGTCCCTCTCGGGAGCCGCGTGAAGCTGACGATGACGACCGAGGACGTGATTCACAGCTTCTTCGTGCCGGCCTTCCGAATAAAGATGGACGTCGTGCCGGGCAGGTACACGACGGCGTGGTTCGAAGCGACGAAGCCCGGCCGCTATCACCTCTTCTGCGCCGAGTACTGCGGAACGAGCCACTCGGGGATGATCGGCTGGGTCGAGGTGATGGAGCCGCAGGCGTTTCAGGCGTGGCTTGCAGGCGGCGCGCCGGCAACGTCGCTCGCGGCGGCAGGGCAGAAACTCTTTCAGGACCTTGCGTGCAACCAGTGCCATCGAGCCGACGCGCAAGGGAGAGGTCCCGCGCTCGAAGGGCTGTTCGGCAGCCGCGTCGAGTTGGATAACGGCCGGACCGTCGTGGCGGACGAGAGCTACCTTCGCGAGTCTATCTTCAACTCACAGGCCAAGGTGGTCGTGGGGTTTCCCAGACCATCGATCATGCCGGTGTTTCAAGGCGTCGTCAGCGAAGAGCAGGTGCTGCAACTTGTCGCCTACATCAAGTCGATCGGGCCGCAGCAGAAGTCCACAGGATCGACGCCGGGCGCGAGCAGCACTGCACCGCAGCAGCCGGGAGGGAATCTGGCGAAGCCTCAGCAGTAGGAAGGACTATGACCGCAGAAGCTATTCATACCGGACCTCGCACTCATTACATCAACGCCGAGTACGGCTGGAGGTCGTGGCTGTTCACTCGCGACCACAAGCGCATCGCGTTGCTCTATCTGGCTTCGGTGACGTTCTTCTTTTTCCTCGGCGGCGTGTTCGCGGTGCTGATCCGGCTAGAGCTGATGACGCCGAAGGGCGACCTGGTGCAGGCCGAGACCTACAACCGGATGTTCACGATGCACGGCATCGCGATGGTTTTCTTCTTCCTGATTCCGGCGATTCCCGCAGTGCTGGGAAACTTTCTGGTGCCGATGATGATCGGCGCGAAGGACCTCGCGTTTCCGAGGATCAATCTGCTGAGCTGGTACGTCTACAACGTCGGCGCGCTGTTCACGCTTTACGCGATTGTGGTCGGCGGCGTCGATACCGGGTGGACGTTCTACACGCCTTACAGCTCGAACTACTCGAGCGGCAACGTCATCGCGACCGGGCTCGGCATATTCATCACGGGGTTCTCGTCGATTCTGACCGGCTTGAATTTCATCGTCACGATTCACACGATGCGGGCGCCGGGCATGACGTGGTTCCGGCTGCCGCTTTTCATCTGGTCGCACTACGCGACGAGCTTGATCATGATTCTGGGCACGCCGGTCGTCGCGATCACGATTCTGCTTGTGGCTCTCGAGCGGCTGGTTCACGTTGGCATCTTCGATCCGGCGCTCGGCGGCGACCCGGTCCTGTTCCAGCATCTGTTTTGGTTCTACTCGCACCCGGCGGTCTACATAATGATCCTGCCGTCGATGGGGGTGATCAGCGAGCTGGTCGCGAACATGACTCGCAAGCCGGTCTTCGGGTACAAGTTCGTCGCGTTCGCGAGCCTCGCAATCGCGGTCTTCGGCTTTCTGGTCTGGGGCCATCATATGTTCACCAGCAGCCAGTCGATCTACGCCGGCATGGTCTTCTCGTTCTTGAGCTACGCGGTTGCGATACCGTCTGCGATCAAAGTGTTCAACTGGACGGCGACGATGTACCGAGGGTCAGTCTCGTACCAGACGCCGATGCTGTACGCGTTTGGATTCATCGGGCTGTTCACGATCGGAGGAATGACGGGTTTGTTTTTGGCGGCGCTCGGCCTCGACGTTCACGTGCACGACACTTATTTCGTTGTCGCGCACTTTCATTACATCATGGTCGGCGGGACTATCATGGGATACCTGGGCGGCTTGCACTACTGGTGGCCGAAGATCAGTGGGAGGCTCTATCCGGAAGGGTGGGCGAAGTTCGGCGCGCTGGTGATCTTCGTCGGCTTCAACCTGACTTTCTTCCCGCAGTTCCTGCTCGGTTATCGCGGGATGCCGCGGCGCTACTACGCCTACCCCGAGGAGTTTCAGGTGCTGAACGTGATGTCGACGGCGGGCGCGTCGATCCTGGGCGTCGGCTATTTGATCCCGATGGTCTACTTCGTATGGTCGATGCGGTACGGCAAGACCGCGCCGGCCAACCCGTGGAAGGCGTTCGGATTGGAGTGGATGACCGCGTCGCCCCCGCCCACGGAGAACTTCGCGAAGACGCCGGTTGTTACTTGGGACGCGTATGACTTCGAGGGGAAAACGAACAACAATGAGTGATGAGTGATAATGACTTGCCGATGAACGACGCTTCGCCGCACTCATCATTAAGCACTCGTCGCTTTGGAGACGGACTTTTGGCTGACACACACACGACAGGCCATCCCGCGCTGGCGCATCATTTTGAAAGTCTCGAACAGCAGCGCGAGGCGGGCACACTCGGGATGTGGACCTTTCTCATCACCGAGATCATGTTCTTCGGCGGATTGTTCATGGCCTACATCCTCTACCGCTCGAAATTCCCGCACTCGTTCACGGTGGCGAGCGCGCATCTCGACTGGCATGTTGGGTTCGCGAACACGGTGGTGCTGATCTGCAGCAGCCTGACCATGGCGCTCGCAGTCTATTATGCGCAAGTCGGCAAGCGGAAGCCGCTGCTCGGATTCCTGACTTTCACAATTCTACTCGGCGCGACGTTCCTGGTTGTGAAGGGATTCGAGTATCACAAGAAGTACACGGATCACCTGATACCCGGCATGGGGTTCAAGTGGGAGGGTAACGGCGATCCGCGTCAGGTGCAGATGTTCTATTGGATCTATTTCGCGATGACCGGAGTCCACGCGTTGCACATGGTCGTGGGCATCGGAGTGATGACGGTGATCTTCTTGATGGCGCGGCGTGGGCGATTCACTCCGGAGTACCACTCGCCTGTCGAGCTATCGGGTTTGTACTGGCACTTCGTCGACATCATCTGGATATTCCTCTTTCCGCTGTTGTACCTGCTGGGCGCGCACGAGGTTCATTGAGGAGCGAGCAATGTCGGAACACGTCGTCCCGAGAAGAATCTACTTTGTCGTTTTTGGCGCGTTGATGGTGATGACTGCGGCGACGGTTGTCGTCGCCAATTACAATCTCGGCAGTTTCAACGCGATCGTTGCGTTGTCGATCGCGGTCTTCAAGGCGACGCTGGTGGTGCTCTATTTCATGCACGTGCGCTACAGCTCGAAACTCACCTGGGTATTTGTCGTTGCGGGATTCTTCTGGCTGATTATTCTCTTCGCGTTCACGCTGAGTGATTACCTGACTCGCTCGTGGCAGCTTCCGAAACCGTAGAGCAAGCGCTCGCGGTAACGGCGCCTCAACTGCCCGGCGCAGCCGAACGCTCGCGCTTGTAGGGCTGTCCCAGGTACTTCTCCGCTGCCTGCTGGGCGCCATTGTAGTTGTTACCGTTTTCCCTGGCCTTGTTGTATTCGGCAACCGCGCGGTCGCGGTTCCCATCCGCGTCGTAGCAGTTGCCACGGTAGATGTACGACCAGACCTCCAACCACGCCGGCTGCAGATTCCCGTTCAACGCTTCGGTGAAGGCGTCTCTCCCCTTCTGCCAGTTGCGCTGCTCCATGTATAGCAATCCGATGTTGTACCACGCCCACGATGAGCGAGGGTCGAGCTTCAGCGCGGCTCGAAACTGCCCTTCGGCCTCGGCGTACTCCTCGCGCTGAAGATGCTCCAGTCCCCGCCGAACGACGACCGACGTGCGCAAGGCGTCCGAGATTCTGAGATAGCGATTGTCGGGATCGACCACGACCTCAAGCGGCTTGCCCTCGGCAGCGATCTCGAAGTCCGCCGATGTGCCGCGCAGCTCCATCGTAGTCCTGGTGGCCTTGCCGCCTTCGGCCTCCAGAGCCAGTTCCACGGGGCCTCGGAACGAATCGAGGTTCTGGCGCACGGTCCCGCGCACCTTGAATTTCCCTTCCTTCGTTCTGATGATCGAATAGTCAACCCGAAACTCGGGCACGCCCGTTGAGTCGACCCACAGACCGAAGAACCCCCTCAAACTCGAGCCGGCGACCTTGTCGGCCAGCGATTCAAAGTCGTCGATCGTCGCGTTGCGGCCCTTGAAGGTTGAATAGTAGTTCTTGATCAGCGTGGAGAACTTTTCGTCGCCAATCGTTCCGCGCAGCATATGGTAGACGTAGGCGCCCTTGTAAAAAACTATCGAACGATAAGCCGGAGACTGATCGTTGAGTTGAATCGGCGCGCGGGTTATCGACGCCTCCTGCTCAAACGCCAGCGCCTGCTCGATCACTTCGGCAAGCGTGCCTTGAAACTCGGCGGCGCTCTGTTGGGACTCGCGGTACAACACCGACGAGTATTGCGCGAGTCCCTGCGACAGGAACGAATCATCGAAGCTGCGCAAGCCGACTGCCTGGCCCCACCACTGATAAGCGACCTCGCGCGCGAGATCGCCGACGGGCAGCGGTCTTTGCGATACGAGGGTCTGATGCGCGAGGAACGCTATCCCCGCGCCGGTGTACGAATCCAAACTCTCGTCGTCCACTTCGGCGACGACGAAGCGATTGCCGAACGCATAAGGGCCGAACCGGTTGTTGCAAAACTGGATTATTTGGGCGATCTCCTGGCCAAACTCATCAAGCCTGGCTTCGCTTCCCGGCAATGCGAACAGGTCGACCTGAATACCCCCTGAGTTCACCGTGCGGTTGATGAACTGGCCGGCCGCGAACGATCCGAGCAGGGTGGGTTGCGGCTCGACGAACGTGAACGAACGGCGTTTGTCCTTGGTCGGAACCGGCGTCACCGGGGTGGCGCTATGTCCGGCAACCAACCAGTTCTCGGGAACCGTGAATGTAATCTCCGATGACGCGCGGTCGGCCGCGTAGCCGTGAAACGGAAACCAGCGCGACGCGTAGAACAGGTATGAGCCCTCGGGCCCCACGTAAGCCAGCCTTCGATCCGGTATCGGGCCGCCTTCGGAAGTCGCGAGCGGGCCGGCATATTCGAAGGTCAGGGTTATGTCGGATTCCGCCGGATACAACTGCCCGAGGTTGATCTTGACGTTCAACTCGTTGACCCGATCCTGAATGAATTGCAGCGCGGTCTTGCCATCAGGACCCTTGACGCTTGTGATCGCCAGCGAGCCGTTCATCTCGAAGACGGCCGACTGGGTTTGCTTCGCCGGTTTGAACGTGATTACGGTGACGGCCTTGAGCGTGTGAGAGTCGGGAAGTAGCTCCGCGGCGATCTTATAGCTCGTGACATCGATTGTTGGACCTTCTTCTTGCGCCGACGCTTTCGGGACCAGACCGGCAACCGCGGCCAGCAGCACGAGAATGAATGTCCCCAGCGCACTCCTCTTCGGAGCCCAGTTAGTCATGACGTTTCTTTCCTTTGCGTGAGAGCATCAACTTTGAGGCAGAGTATATCATCGCGTTCCGATGATGGTCGAATGGACGGCGCCAGGCTCCTTGCGGCGAACATGTCGAAGATTGAGTGCGGACGGCACTACGACCGTGACTCCAAACGCTGGCGCCACTTCGCGGGGTCACGCGACGTATGGAAGATGCCGTAGAGTGTCACCGTGCCCTCCGAAGACTCATAAAAGACGGCGTAAGGGAAGCGTCTGACCAGGGCTCTGCGATAATTCTCAAGCACCCTGGCGTACATCTCGGGATGACGGCGAATGGTCTGTATGCAAGCGTCAACGCAAGTCAAAAACTCTTCGCCCAGGCCGGCACGCTGAATCTCATACCACGCGTAAGCCTCGAGGACATCCTGTTCGACTTCGGGTGCGAAGATCAACTCAGCGGTCATATCGACTGCGGACTCGGCGCTGGATTTCTTGCCAGCTCAGCGCTGAGCCTGGATTGCTCTGGAGGTTCTGTTTTCGCCGCGCCAGTTCTTCCTTTTGCCAATCGTGAACCGGCACGGCTTCCGGCGTGGAGGCGATATCATCCCAGAGGTCTTCCACTAACTGCAGCTTCTCCGACAGACTCAAATCGAAGACGGATTCGGCTGACGAACTCATGGCGTGATCCTACCATTCGGGCAAGTGAGGTTCAACGAAGGATGTATAGTGTGATCATTTGCGGCCCGGCCTCAGCGTTGAACGAACCGCGCGGACCGCGCGGATCAACCGATTGTCGGCGTCCGCACTCACCTGTAGAATCTCGCAGCAGGTCCACAATGGCAAAATCAAAAGACAACAGGCTCGTCTTCGTCTGCCAGCAATGCGGCGCCCAGCAGCCCCGCTGGATGGGCCGCTGCCCTGATTGCGGCGAGTGGAACTCGCTCGTGGAAGAAAGGACGCCGTCTGCCGTTCCCCAGCCTTCTATGCGAGGCGGGCCGACGCGGGTGAGGGAAACCTCGCCCGTCGACTATCACGACATCGAAAGCCAGGACGATTCACGCGAGCCTTCCGGCATCGAGGAGTTCGACCGGGTGCTGGGAGGCGGAATCGTACCGGGATCGCTCGTTCTAATCGGCGGCGAGCCGGGAATCGGAAAATCGACGCTGCTGCTTGAGGTCGCCGACAAGCTCTCGCGAAACTACGGCAAGGTCCTCTACGTCTCGGGCGAAGAGAGCGAGAAGCAGATAAAACTCCGCGGCGAGCGGCTCGGCATCAATCCGCGAGGGCTCTACCTGCTGCCCGAAACGTGTCTTGAGCGCGTCTTCGAGGAGATCGACCGGCTCGCTCCGAACGCGATCGTCGTCGATTCGGTGCAGACGGTATTCTCGATGAAGCTCGAATCCGCGCCGGGTTCGATGTCGCAAGTCCGCGAGGCGGCCGGCCAGTTTCTGATGCTCGCCAAAGACCGGAACGTGCCCGTCTTTCTGATCGGCCACGTGACAAAAGAGGGAACGATCGCGGGACCCAAGGCGCTCGAGCACATCGTCGACACAGTGCTGTATTTCGAGGGCGAGCGCCACCATAACCATCGCATCATCCGGGCGGTCAAGAATCGGTTTGGCGCGGCCAACGAGTTGGGTATCTTCGAGATGACCGGGAAGGGGCTTGTGCCGGTGCCGAACCCTTCGGGCTTGTTCTTGACCGAGCGGCCGGCTGGGGCGCCGGGTTCGGTTGTCACGGCTTGCATGGAAGGGACGCGGCCGTTGCTGGTAGAGCTTCAGGCGCTGGTGACCTCGAGCAGCTACGCGATGGGACGCCGCACCGCTCAAGGCGTAGACGTGAACCGCGTCTCTTTGTTAATGGCGATGATGGAGAAGCGGATAGGTTTAAACGTCCTGGCAAGCGACGTGTTCGTGAACGTAGCAGGCGGAATCACGATCGACGAGCCGGCGGCCGACCTGGGAATCATCGCGGCCATCGCGTCGAGCTTCCGCAACGTCCCGGTGGATGAAAGCTGCGCGGTGTTCGGCGAGGTCGGCCTCGCAGGTGAAGTGCGCGCCGCGAGTCAGGCGTCGAGCCGGGTGCGCGAAGCGTACGCGATGGGCTTCCGGCGGTGCGTGATGCCGCACGGAAACGTCGCCGGTCTCGACTACGATGATGGGATCGAAGTGATCGGAGTGAAGAACGTCGGGGAGGCGATCGAAGCGGTTCTTCTGAGATAGCTCGTAGACCAGAGGAGAGGCTTGTCAGCTATGACAGGGACTGCGTTAACCGTGACCCTGGTGGTGGTCGTCATTGCGATTGCGGTCTATGTTCTTCGACGCAGGCCGCGCGTCGGCGCCCACGATGACGAGGCCAAACCCTCCGACGCCCGCCTGCTGGCCAGAATCCTCGTCTCGGAGATCAAGCTATATCATGGGCGCGAGATCGCGGCGGCGAGGCAATCCAGAGACATATACCGCAGGCTGCAGACCGACATCGAGCGGGCGCGGCAGATGTTCGACGCGCAGTTTGATCCAACGCGGATAAACGGCCACGACTACTTTTATGAGGCGCTCGTCGAAATACTCGCTGACGGTGATGCGACGCGATTAGGGGACGATGGCAAGATAAACTGAGCGCGGCGGTACCGATTGATCTTGTCGCGAAGCGTTCGCCATAAAAACCAAAGAGGATGACGCAGCCCCCGTTGCCTCATCCTCTCCAGCTTTTTGTTGCGTTTTGTCTGTCGCTTCTCTCAGTTTGCGGTGACCGACGCAGCCCCCGTTGCCCCGGCCACCGCGTAACTTGTTAAAGCTACGCCTGTGCAGTTGGCAATGAGCGTGCCAGCGCCAATGGCCCGTACAGGTAGCCCTAAGTCGTTTGTTTGAGTAGCGGCAGTCGGCGTCCCTGAATCGGGAGTACCAAAACTCGTCAGCGTCGAGTGACGCATAGTGTAAGTTTGGGCCGCGCGATTCCCCATAAGCGGCCCCATTCCCCCGGCATCGGCCGGCCCAAGCCACGAATCGGCTACTCCGCTTACATCGGCGTTCGCGCGAGTGATCATAGTGATCATACAGTAGCTAGTAAATCGGGCGACTTAGGCTATAATTATCGCCGGTCGAATGGAGAATCGGACGCAGGCTGTGAGGTCAGCAGCAGCGATGGCGGTGATCACGCCTGCCGTGCGGCAGGCGGCGTTGGCGGAGTCGATAATCCTGAATAGTACGTTGCCCGCGATCCCCTGCCTGCCGTCCGTTCCGAAGCCTCGGCCGGGATCAGGGACTTTATAACTCTATGACGATGTGCAGCGCCGTCCTCGCGGGAACGGCGGGTGCGCATAAAGAAAGCAAGACGTACGGAGGTCATATGCGATTTGACGTTACTCTAATTCGTATCGTCTTCGTAGCGGCGCTCCTCGGTGCGGGCTATTCGCTCGCTCCCATCAGCCAGAACCCAAAACTATCGGCGGTTGTAGCGGCGATCATTGCGGGCGCGATCATCTTCTTCGAAACGCGAATTCGCCGAGCCACCCTCAAGACTCTCATCGGCGGAGCGGTCGGGTCGATACTTGGCATTGCGGGGGCGACATTGATCGGCTGGATAATCTCGGCGCAACAGGCGCCTGCCATGGCCCCGGAGTTCAAGACGTTCCTCACGCTGGCGCTCACGTTGTTGATGGGGTACGTAGGGCTGATAGTCGGCGCGGTGAAAGGCGATTATCTCGATCTGACGGCGCTCGGCGGCATCTTCGTCGAGAAGGGCGCGGCCAAATCGTTGCCGCTAGTCCTCGATACTTCGGTCATCATCGACGGCCGCGTCGCGGACATCGCGGAGACCGGATTCCTGGCCGGGACGCTGGTCATCCCACAATTCGTCCTGCGCGAGCTTCAGCAGATTGCCGACAGCGCCGACTCGATCAAGCGAAACCGCGGCCGCCGCGGCTTGGACATTCTGCAGCGGCTGCAAAAGAAGAAGGGCAGCTACGAGATCGTCATCAGCGAGGCCGACTTCCCCGACGTGCGCGAGGTCGATCATAAGCTCATCGAGCTGGCGCGCCAGCTTGAAGGCAAGATCGTGACCAATGATTTCAACCTCAACAAGGTCGCGCAGCTTCGCGGAGTGTCGGTTCTCAACATCAACGAGTTGGCCAACGCGCTGAAGCCGGTCGTGCTGCCGGGTGAGGTCATGCGGGTCTTCGTGCTCAAGGAAGGCAAGGAGTACAACCAGGGCGTCGCTTACCTGGACGATGGAACGATGGTCGTCGTCGACAACGCGCGCCGCATGATCGGCAAGAACGTCGATGTGTCGGTAACCAGCGTCCTTCAGACTACGGCGGGCAAGATGATCTTCGGCCGCTTCAGTGAGGACGGGCGCGCAGCCGCCCCGCGCCACACAGCCTCGCAGTGATTGACGGCAAGCTCAACATCGCAATAATCGCGGCGGCGGGCATCGGCTCGCGGATGCACACCGACCGCGCGAAGCAGATGATGGAGTTGGGCGGCGCCCCGCTGCTGGTGCATACGCTTCGGCGATTCGAGGACTGTCAGGCCGTAGATCAGATCATATTGGTCGTCCAACCCAACTTGAGCGCTGAAGTGCTCGGCTTGGTCTCGCGGTATAACGTCACCAAGGTGTCTCGCGTAGTCGGCGGCGGCGCTGAACGCCAGGACTCGGTCTACCGCGGGCTTCAGGTCATCAAGGACGACGACGACGGCATCGTTGCCATCCACGACGCAGTTCGGCCCTTCGTCAGGCCGGAAGAAATCGCCGCCGTCATCGAGCGCGCGAAGATAACCGGCGCCGCGATCCTCGCAACACCCGCCACGGACACGATCAAGCAGGTGAAGTCGGCTCGCGTTCAGCGGACGCTCGAACGCCGGCGCATCTACCACGCCCAGACGCCCCAGGCATTCCGGCTCTCGATAATCCGCGAGGCCTACGAGCGCGCGTATGCCGATGGCGTCATGGCAACCGACGATTCTCAGTTGGTTGAACGATTGAAGCATCCGGTGTCGGTAGTCGAAGGCTCGGCCATCAACATCAAGATCACTCGGCCGTTCGATCTGCGCATGGCCGAAGTCATTCACAGGGAGTTCTTCAGCGAACCACGATGAGCGGCGCTAATCGAATCGGCATCGGCTATGACATCCACCGGCTGGTTGAAGGCCGCAAGCTCGTGCTCGGCGGTATCGAGATCCCGTTTGAGAAGGGACTGCTTGGCCACTCGGACGCGGACGTGCTCGCGCATGCGATCTGCGACGCGTTGCTGGGCGCGGCAGCGCTCGGAGATATGGGCAGTCACTTTCCAGATACGGATCCAAAGTGGGCGGGCGTATCGAGCCTCGATATGCTGTCGCGCGTCGTCGAAATGCTAGCCGAACGAGGGTTTGGGATCGCTAACGTCGACGCCGTCGTGCTGGCGGAGAAGCCGAAGCTCGGACCTCATATCGGGGCCATTCGCCGGCGGCTGGCGGAGGTACTTCGAATCGACATCGGGTGCGTCGGCGTGAAGGCTAAAACGAATGAGGGGCTTGAATCAGTTGGGCAAGGTGAAGCGATCGCCGCACATGCCGCGGCGCTAATTCACCGCAGAGACGCCGAGGACGCGCGGTGAATTTGAGATTAGCGATGCGGGCAGTCGACATCATCACCAAGAAGCGCGACGGGGGCCAGTTGACCCGCCAGGAGATCGCCTTCCTGATCCGCGGCTACACGCGCGGCGAAGTGGCCGACTATCAGATGGCGGCGCTGTTGATGGCGATCTACCTGCGCGGCATGTCCAGCGAGGAGACCATCGCGCTCACCGAAGAGATGTTGCACTCGGGCGAGGTCGTGGACTTCTCGGACCTCGGCATCTGCGTCGATAAGCACTCGACGGGCGGCGTCGGCGACAAGACTTCGCTCGTCGTCGCTCCGGTGGTCGCCTCCGCCGGGGTCCTGGTCCCGATGATTTCGGGCCGCGCGCTCGCGCACTCAGGCGGCACGCTCGACAAACTCGAAGCCATACCCGGTTTCAACATCAATCTCTCGCTTGACGAGTTTCGCGCGACGCTCAAAGAAGTCGGCGCCGCGCTGATCGGCCAGACCGAAGAGATCGCGCCGGCCGACAAGAAACTCTATGGTCTGCGCGACGTCACCGCGACGGTCGGTTGCCGCCCGCTGATGGCGGCTTCGATCATGAGCAAAAAGACGGCCGAGGGAATCAACGGCCTGGTGCTCGACGTAAAAGTCGGCAGCGGCGCTTTCCTCAAGACCGAGCCCGAAGCGACCAGCCTCGCGCAAGTGATGATGGAGATCGCCCGTGGGATGAACCGCCGGTGCGTCGCGCTCATAACCGACATGAACCAGCCGCTCGGCCGCGCGGTCGGCAACTCGATCGAAGTCATCGAAGCACTCGAGACATTGAAAGGGCACGGACCCGGCGATTTCAACTTCCTCTGCCGCGAGCTTGCCGCGGAGATGCTCGTGTTAGGCCGAGCCGCCGACAGCGTCGAAAGCGGGCGAGCGGCTTTCGATGAGGCGATCTCGTCGGGCAAGGCGCTCGATAAGATGCGACAGATCATTCGATCCCAGGGGGGCGACCCGCGAGTCGCCGACGATTATGATCTGCTGCCACGCGCCCGGCACGTCAGGACGATTTGCGCGACCACCGTCGGCTTTGTGCAAGCCATCGACACCGAAGCCGTCGGACGCGCCTCGATGGTGCTGGGCGCCGGCCGCACAACACTAGACTCGCCAATCGATCTTGGCGTCGGGCTGATTGTGAAAGCGCGAGTCGGCGACGAAGTGAGCGCGGGCGGTCCCCTCGCGGACATTCACTACAACGACGCTTCGCGCGCGGACGAAGCGGCAAGCATAATCGTGCAAGCGTACACAATCGGACCCGAGCCGGTTGAGCCACCGAGACTCATCCACGCCGTGCTCCGCTGAGTGTGGGCACAAAGTCGAGGTATCTATGGTCGGACATGCGACGCTGATATCGGGCGAGGGCGCGCTGAAAACAGGCTCGGGTCCGATTCGAACCGGAGTCACGGCGGTGTTGCCGCGCGGCAGACAATCAGCCAGCGTACCGGTTTTCGCCGGCTGGTTTTCGCTGAACGGCAACGGTGAGATGACCGGAACGACGTGGGTTGAAGAGTCCGGCTTTATGGAAGGGCCGGTGATGATCACCAACACGCACAGCGTCGGTGTGGTTCGTGATGCGGTGATCGCGTGGCGCGTCAAACACGGCACGCCCGATCCTTCGGGCTACTGGTGGTCGCTGCCCGTCGTCGCCGAAACCTACGACGGTTTCCTGAATGACATCAACGGATTTCACGTCAGAGAGAAGCACGCGTTCGACGCATTAGACACCGCCAAATCGGGCCCGGTGATCGAAGGCAGCGCGGGTGGCGGGACCGGGATGATCTGCTACGGATTCAAAGGGGGCATCGGAACGGCGTCGAGGAAGCTCGACGACAAGTCGGGCGGCTACACGGTGGGCGTCCTGGTGCAGGCGAACTTCGGCCGGCGCAATCAACTCAGAATCGCGGGCGTGCCGGTCGGAGCCGAGCTCGCCGACACGACGATCGGGTCGTACGACGCACGCTTTTTCAGAGAAGACGTTGGCTCGATCATCACAGTCGTGGCCACGGACGCGCCGTTGCTCGCGCACCAACTCAAGCGATTGGCGCGCCGCGCGGCTCTTGGTGTCGCGAGAACGGGCAGCAGCTCCGGCAATGGATCGGGTGACATATTCATCGCGTTCTCGACTGCGAATCCCGACGCCGCGAAGCCGGCGGGACTGGCTCAGTTGACAATGCTGCCGAACGATCAGATGAACCCGATCTTTGAGGCGACGGTGCAGGCTACGGAGGAAGCGATCGTCAACGCGCTGATCGCCGCCGAGACGATGACCGGCGCCGACAATCACAAAGTGGTTGCGATTCCGCATGACCGGCTCAAGGAAGTGATGAGAAAATACAACCGGCTCGTTGAGCGCACCGAGATAACAAAATGAATAGTCGACCTCCAATGCGTTCATTACTACTCAGAGAATCGGCGCTGCTCCTCCTTCTCATCGCCGCGCTGGCAGTGCCCGGCTGCACCGGGGTCTTCGGCACTCGCGACGAAGCCGGCGGCCGCAAGCGAGTCGGCATCGTGTTCGACATCGGCGGCAAAGACGACAAGTCCTTCAACGCCGCCGCGTGGGAGGGCGTCAGGCGCGCGAGCCAGGACTTTCCAATTCTGCTCCGCGACGTGGAGCCGGGTGATCCAACCTCGATCGAACCATCCATGCGAGCGTTCGCCGAGCGCGGATACGATCTGATCATCGGCGTCGGCTTCGCGCAGGCGCCGATCATGGAAAGCGTCGCTCACGACTACCCTGATCTCAAGTTCGCCATCATCGACGGCTTCATCGACTCGCCAAACGTCGCGTCGCTGAATTTCGAAGAGCACGAGGGCTCTTTTCTCGTCGGGATGATCGCCGCGCGCGTGAGCAAGACCGGCAAGATCGGCTTTGTCGGCGGAATGGACATCCCGCTCATCCACAAGTTCCAAACCGGCTACGCCGAAGGCGCGCGCTACGCCAATCCGCACATTCAGGTGTTCGATAACTACGTTGGGGTGAACGACGCGGCGTGGAACAATCCGGGCAAAGGCAAAGAACTCGCCAAAGCTCAGATCGAACGCGGGGCGGATGTGATCTTCCAGGCCGCCGGCAATTCAGGCCTCGGGGTCTTCGATGCGGCCGAAGACACCAACACTCTTGCGATCGGGGTCGACTCGAACCAGAACTGGGTCAAACCCGGCTTCGTCCTGACCAGCATGATGAAGCGCGTGGATACCGCGGTCTACAAGACGGTGGAGGAGTTGGTCGCAGATCGCTTCCAGCCCGGACCTCGCTTGTATGGCCTGGAGAACGAGGGGATCGGCTACGCGCTGGATGATTACAACCGCGCGCTGATACCTCAATCAGTCATCGACGAAGTCGAAAAAGCGAAGAAGGACATCATCGCCGGGCGCATCAAGGTCACCGACGCGATGGCGGAGAAGTGAGCGGTCCGAGTTCTGAGTTCAAGCTTTAGCTTGCTCGGTTTCCAAGAAAGCAACCTGAAGGTTGAACTCAAAACAACAAGTTCTGAGTTCAAGCTTTAGCTTGCCCGATTTCCAAAAACATGTACGACTGGCGCAGAATGACTGATCAAGAACGCCTGCGGGCTATGGAATTGCGCCGCCACCGTCGTTTCCCAAAACATTCGCCACCCCACTGGGAACTCGAAGACGAGCATCACTTTCTGATCTCCGCCGCTTGTTACGAACATGCGCCGATTGTCGCCCAGAGCTTGGAACGGATGGCCCAATGCGAAGGGGAGGTGCTGAACGCGTGCGGAAGTCTATGTCGCGCAGTTCACGCTTGGTGCATACTGCCTAACCATTATCACGTCCTTGTATTGACGGAGCGCATTGCAGAAGTGCGGATCGCGCTCGGGCGGTTTCACGGACGCTCCTCGTTCAACTGGAACGGAGAAGACGATCGGCGGGGCAGGAAAGTGTGGTTCAACTGTTTCGAGCGGCCTATGAAGTCCGAACGCCATTTCTGGGCGACATTGAATTACATTCATCACAACCCTGTACATCATGGCTATGTGGACCGCTGGCAGGACTGGCCGTGGTCCAGCGCTGCTGAGTTCGTGGACCGAGTTGGGCGGGAAAGGGCGAAACAGATATGGCGAGAGTATCCACTGCTGGATTACGGAAAGAAATGGGACGTTGATTAAGTTCTGAGTTCGAGCTTCAGCTTGCCGAGTTTCCAGGAAAGCAACCTGAAGGTTGAACTCAAACCGAAGAAAGCAATCTGAAGGTTGAACTCAAAACAACGCAACCTCACGCGACGAATCGAACAGCTCCCGGCAAGAGTCTCAACGTAGCCGGTGTATAACCGACCATCTCACCATCGATGTCGATCGCCAGAGGCCGCTCGCTCTCGATCGACACTTCTCTTGCACGCGCTTCGCTCACCTTTGGGTTCTTGAGCAACCCGCCCCGCCCGATTCGCGGCAACTCTCCGATCACGTCGAACCGCCCGGCCCGGTCGCTGAGTATCACATCGAGCAGGCCGTCGGCGATATCCGCGTTGGGAGCGAGCATCATTCCGCCGCCGGCGAACTTTCCATTCGCGACGACGATCAAGTTGCTCTTGACAGCTATCGGCGGACGGTCGTCGAGCGTAACCCGCGTCCCCGTGCACTCATAGCGCACAAGCGCTATCAACGCACCCAGCACGAACCGCGCCCGACCTCCGACCCACCTTGGCAACAGCGAGCGCCGTTCGTTCACAATCTTCACAATATCGCCGCCAAGCCCAAATGATGCAAGGTTGATGAAGCAGCGTGACTCCGGCAGGCCGGCCTGGTTCGTGTAGGAGGCCCGAACTGCGTCGATTAACCGTGTGCTTCCCTCGCCCAGCATCGCAATTAAGTCCTCGATGTTTGTCTTCCCGAGCGAACGGCGAAAGTCCGAGCCCGTCCCGCTTGGCAGTAGTCCGACCGCTGCCGCCGGATTGATCGCGCGGCCATCACGATCGAGGTAGCCGCGAACCACCTCGCTCATCGTGCCGTCGCCGCCGACGGCTATCACAGTCGTCACTCCCGCTGAGACGGCTTCCCGTGTGACGCGCTTCGCTTCGCCTGTGCCGCTTGTGATGTGTTCGCGAAACGGCAGCCGCGCTTGCTTCAATTCGAGCCGCGCGTTGGCCCAGGCCTTGATCGTCCTGCCGCGTGCTGATGTGGGATTGATGATGAACAGGGTCTCGCTCAACGGGCGGGGATATTAATGATGCTTAGCTGATGTGTCAACGACCTCAGCCGAGCGAGCTCGCCGTGCGCTCTCGTCCTTCATTCGTTCGATCGTCGCTTCGACGATGCGATTGCGAGCCGTGGACGCGACCGTCAAACGCAAGCCGCTGTAATCGACCGATTCGCCCGGCCGCATCAACCGCCCTGCCCGCGCCATCATGAAGCCCGCTATCGTGTGATAGCTGTCCGATTCTGGAAGGCCCAGCTCAAGCCGCCGATTTGCGTCTCGAATCGACAGCATGCCCGTGACTCGATACGTGCCATCCGGTTGTTCGACTATTTGCCTCATGGCCGTATCGTCGTGCTCGTCGCGTATGTCCCCGACAATCTCTTCTATCAGGTCCTCCAGCGTGACCAGCCCTTCGACGCCGCCGTGCTCATCGACGACCATCGCCATGTGCTCGCTCGATCGCCGAAGCCGTCTCAGCGCATCGTTCAGCTTCACAGACGTGGGCAGAAACACAGGCTGCCTGAGCACTTCATTGAGCTTGAACTCGCCGCCCGCGCGGAGCATTCGACTCAGGTCCTTCTGCAGGAGGATCCCGATGATGTTGTCGAGCGACTCGCGGTAGACCGGCATGCGCGAGTAACCGGTTTGCTCGAAAACCTCGAGCATCTGGACCGGTGACAGCTCGGCGTCGAGTGCTTCGACTTCGGTGCGCGGGACCATCACGCTCTCGACGGTTGAGACGGTGAAATCGAAGATGTTCGAGATGAACCGGCGCTCGTCTTCGATCAGGTGTCCGCTCTTATGGCTGAGCGCGATCACGTGCCGCAGTTCTTCTTCGCTGTAGGCGGCAGTGTTCTCCGCGGTTGACTTAAGTCCCATGAGCCGCACGACCAACTCGCCCGACCGGTTCAAGAGCCAGATGGGGGCCTTGAAGGTCCGGTAGAAGAGTTCGAGCGGGCGCGCTACCGCCAACGCAAGTGCGAGGGTACGATCCAGGGCAAGCGTCTTCGGGACGAGTTCGCCCAGCAGGATCACGAGAAACGTAATCAGCGCGAACGCGAGCGCGGCTGCGATCGTGTGTGAAGCGATCTCGGACGCGGGTCCCGGCAGCAGTCGTTGAAACACCGGTTCGAGAAAGCCGGCAACTGTCTGCTCGCCGATCCAGCCGATGGCCAGGCTTGCCAGGGTTATTCCGAGCTGAGTGGCGGAGATGTACGCCTGCAGGTCATCGAGCACGCGCATCAGCGTCCGCGCGCGGCGATTTCCTTCGGCAGCGAGCGAAGCAACGCGAGCGCGCCTCACGCCCACGAGCGCGAACTCGGCGCCGACGAAGAATCCGTTGGCCAGTATCAGAAGGCATACAATGGCGAGCTTCAATAACACCGTCTCGAGGGACGAACCGTCCATAGCTGCCGGAATTCTATCAATCGTGAACCGCAATCACCATCCTTTGAGGGTTGTACAGAGTTTGAAACGTTCCGGCCAGGCGCAATCCGGGATCATCGACCGCACTCAGGCCAATAGCAGGTTGGGAGGGACTTGTCCCCGCGTGTTCGTAGCCCGCGCAACGCGCCTTTCTGATCGATGACCTCGTGACCCCGCGCCGCAATAGACTCTACAGTGCAAGTTAGGGATTGCAATCTGCCATGCGTGACCTTGATTCGGAAGTTATATCGCGTTAGATTCACATCCGGCGCGAAGGAAGGAGACGGCTTTCGATGGGGAATCCCCTTTCTTAATTTGCGACATTTGCGACCTTGAAGTTCTTTACTCGATGAGTGCAGTCCACACCTCGCGGCCGGCTGGTTTACCGATTCAAGTTCTGTCCCGCACAGAGAATCAGGCCGCGGGGTAACGACTTTTTCACGATTCGTATGACCTATAGCCTGCCTCCAGATCCGACTGTCTTCATCAGCTACGCGCACGGGGATGCGGACTTCGCCAATCAATTGATCGCCGATTTGCGCGCCAACGGCTACGCCTGCTGGATTGACAGCGACATCGAACCCGGTGACAAATGGCTGGATAGAATCGCCGAAGTGATTCGCAACTCAGACGCCTTCATTGTCATCCTCACGCCGAAGGCGCTCGATAGCGACTCGGTGCGGAATGAAATCGGACTAGCCCGCGACTTAAAAAAACTCAACGACAAAAAACTCATCATCCCGCTAATGCTGGAAAATGTGCTGGCCGATCCGCGCTTCTCCCTTCTGCTAGGCGGCTACCAAGTTGCCGCGTTTTTCAACAGCGATTACGAGAAGACCGCGCTGCCCAAACTCTTGCATAAGCTGTCAAACCTCGGGCCGCGCCACGCGCCACGCGAACTGGAATTGAAGTATCTGCAACTGCTGAAAGACGAACAACTGCTTCACTCCGAGAGATACACTCCGCTCGGCGGTGGCTCGCAGCAAAGGCGGCGCCCCGAGATGCGCCAAATCTTCACACGGGTGGCCACGGGGAAAGACCGCCACCTGCGCGACCAGCCACAGGTGCATAGCTTTGTCGATGCGGTCGAAGAGATACGCCACCGCCTGCCACGCGCCGTGTTGCTGGGTGAGCCGGGCGGCGGCAAGACGACCACCCTCGGCAAGCTGGCAGCCGATTTGGTCGAGACTGCGCTGCAAGATGCTCAAGCCCCCATCCCACTGCTAATCAGGTTGGGTTTTTGGACGGAGGCCAGGCAGCCCTTGCGCGATTTCATCGCGACGGAATTGAGGGAGTTGGGCGCCTACCTGGACGTGCTGCTCGATCAGAACCGCGCGGCGCTCTTGCTGGATGGGTTGAACGAACTGCCCGTCGGTCAGCGCGCTCTCAAGTACCCGCAGGTGGAAGCCTTCATCAAACAACATCAGCACCCGCAGTTGTTGGCCGTCGTCTCTTGCCGCGAACTGGATTATCAGGAAATAGATCTCGGCTTTGATCGCATCGTCATCATGCCGCTTGATCCAATCCGCATCGGTGAGTTCGCAGGGCACTATCTCGGCGAGGAACAGGGCGAGGCGCTTTTCTGGAAGCTGGCCGAGCCGGCCGCAAAGCATGAACACGAACGCTTTATGCAAAAGTTTGCGGGCAAGCTGCCCGAACCGGAGCAAGTGTTTTGGGTCGAGCCGCAATTACCGGAGGGTTTCCGTTGGGGGTGGGGTGAGAATGACAATTCGTATTGGCAAAGCTGGCTCAAGCTGCGCGAGACACCTTCCAGCCTGATGGTGCTGGCGCGCAATCCATACATGCTCTCGATGCTGACCGACGTCTTTGACAACCGGGGCGAATTGCCGAAGAACCGCGGCGAGTTGTTCCAGGAGTTTGTGGAGATTCTACTGGAGCGTGAACGCAAACGATTGCCTGAAACAGAGCAGGAAGCACTGCGCGAGGAGCAGGAGAAACTGACCGATGAACTGGCAAGAGTCGCCTACGAGATGCAGATGCGCCGCGCACAGGATGATAAAGGCGATGCGTTGACCGTGCTGCCCAAAGAGACGGTTAAGTCCGTGCTGGATGAGCGGCAACTTTACCTGGCGGGCAGCGCAAGCCTCCTCAGCCTGGGCGAGCACGTGCGCTTCACTCATCAACTGTTGCAGGAATACTTCGCTGCCCGCTATATGCAGATCAAGATGAATGCTGGGAAGCTTGACGCCTCAGACCTCTGGCCACCCGACCGTTGGTGGGAGCGCACCAACTGGGAAGAGGCGGCCATCCTGCTCGCAGGTTTGTACAGCGATGATTGCTCGCCGGTCGTCAAATGGCTGGCTGAGGCTAACCCGGAGGTGGCAGCGCAATGCATCATGCGCAGCGGCGCGGATTTGGCCCCCGCGACTCGTGATGCTACCTGCGAACAGTTGCGCCGAATATGGATTCCGCGATTGACCGATCTGACACGCGATCCAAATCCCAAAGCGCGTGCGGCGGTTGGGCGGGCATTGGGGCTGACCGGACTCGACAATCGTCCGGGTGTGGGGATTACTGACAAGGGCTTGCCCGATTTTGATTTGGTAGAGATTCCCGGCGGCGAGTTCCAGTATGGAGATAAGAGCGAAAGTGATAATCCGCCGCCAAAGCTCACGCTGCCCACTTTCCACATCAGCCGCTATCCGGTGACCTGCGCGCAGTTCCAGACCTTTCTGGATGATCCCGAAGGCTACGCCGATCCACGGTGGTTCGATGGGCTGGCGGCGGACGATGACGACCGCCCGATGCGCGAGCAGTATTTCAAATTCGCCAATCACCCGCGTGAAACGGTGAACTGGTACCAAGCGATGGCGTTCTGCCGGTGGTTTTCGTGGCGGCGTGGTAGCACGTATGACTTGAAGAAGGTTGGGGAATGGGCAGTACGATTGCCGACCGAATACGAATGGGAGAAGGCAGCACGCGGCGCATCCAGGCGGAAGGTCGTGCGTCTCTATCCTTACGAAGGCGATTTCGACGCCGCGAAGGGTAACACATATGAAACCGGCATCGGCCAGACCAGCGCAGTGGGAATTTTCCCGAACGGCGCATCGCCTTACCGGGTGATGGACATGAGCGGTAATGTATGGGAATGGTGCTTGAGCAGTTACGACAAGCCTGCGCTTGACGCACGGAAAGAGAGTCTGCGTACTACGAAGAGCCGTGTCCTGCGGGGCGGCTCGTGGAACGGCGTTCAAGGGTTCGCGCGGGCTGTGTATCGCGGCGACACTCTTCCGGCGCTCCGTGACTCCTCGTTCGGCCTTGTCGGGTTTCGGGTGGTTGTTGTAGTGCGTCCCCCTTCTCCTTGAGGTTTTTCTGTTCTCTGTTTTGGGGCGGTGCGCGAAGCGCAGGCGCGTAGCGCCAGCCCCAGCGCCGCAGGGCAGAAGGACTTCGACTGGGCGATTTGAATCCCACCCACGGCAGTGGGTGGATTGTTCAAGCTCAGCCTACAGACGAAGCCGACTTGACCCACTGCTCCGAATTCCACCCACGGCAGTGGGTGGATTGTTCAAGCTCAGCCTACAGACGAAGCCGATTTGACCCACTGCTCCGAATCCCACCCACGGCAGTGGGTGGATTGTTCAAGTTCAGCCTACAGACGAAGCCGACTTGACCCACTGCTCCGAATTCCACCCACGGCAGTGGGTGGATTGTTCAAGCTCAGCCTAGAATTGTTCAAGCTCAGGCTAGAGGGCCAGCCTCCGGTTGTTCGCTCAGTCGTCAGGGAGTATCCTCCCGCCATGCCCATGGAGCCTCTGACGGAGATACGCTTCGCTTATCAGCTTCACTACGACATCGGTTTTCGGACTCACAGGCGAAAGGTGATCTTCTCGAGCGCGGCTCGTGTCGACGCTTGTTCTTCCAGGCTAGCGGAAGTGTGCGAGCGTCACGGCTATCACCTGCTCGAAGAGGCGGTGTATGCTGACCACCTCCGATTGGCTCTGAGTCTGCGTCCATCGGACACAATCTCGAAGACTCTACAGAAGCTGAAGGGCAATCTGTCGGGCCTGCTCGGCCCCGAGTTTCGTGTACAGCCTCCGATGTGGGCGGATGGGTTCCTTGGCCGCTCGGTTGGCCGAGTCCGGATAGACGCGGTGAAGAAGTACCTCGAAAACCAGGCCGAGCATCATGGATATAACTGCCGATCGCATCCACCTGTCTTTCGCTACCGGGCGGAGCAGCCGAAGGCGTTGGCGGCTGCTCATACGGTTTTTGATTTGAGTCATCACATCGTCCTGGCTACACGGTATCGTTGCGGGATGTTCGGATCACGGATTGGAGAGGAGTTGCTGCGTTACTGGCTCGCCGTTGCGCACAAAAGGGGGTTTGCGATTGATGCGGCTACAGTGTTGCCGGATCACGTTCACTTGATCGTCCGCATTGTGCCGAAGATGAGCGTAGAGTCGTGCGCGCTGGCGCTGATGAACAACGGTCAGTCCTGGTACGCGAAGCACTTTTCATCCCTGCTGGTAGGGGCTGAAGTGGACCGGCTGTGGCAGCCTTCGGCGTACGTAGGCACATGTGGTGAGTTGACGACGGCATTGTTGAAGTCCTTCCTGAGGACGGACTAGGCTGAGCTTTGAACAAATCCACCCTTCTACATAGGTGGGATTCGGCAGCGGGCCCTGCGCTCCTTGGGTAGGCTGAGCTTGAACAATCCACCCACTGCCGTGGGTGGGATTGTGGCAGCGGGCCCTGCGCTCCTTGGGTAGGCTGAGCTTGAACAATCCACCCACTGCCGTGGGTGGGATTCCAAACCGTCCTTGCCCGGTTGAATTGTTCTGCCCCGCTGCGCCGAAGGGGCTGGCGCTACGCGCCTGCGCTTCGCGCACCGCCCCAAACAGAGGACAGAAAAACCTAAAGAGAAGGGGGACGCACTACAACCACCACCCGAAACCCGACATTGTAGTCACGGATCGCTGGATGATCGAAGTCGCGATACACAGCCCGCGCGTTGACATGATTGAAGTTCCACGAGCCGCCCCGCAGGACGCGACGAACGCCCGTTTGATAAATGTCTTCGCGGCCATCATCGCTCAGGTACGGATATGGAAACTGCTCCTGATCGTAGATTGACAATGTCCAGGTGTAGGCGTTACCCGAAAGATCAACTGCGCCCTCCGGCGTGGCGTTGTCAAAGATCCCCACAGGCGTCGTGCGCCGGATATGGCTCTCGAAAGTGTTGCTCCGGCTTACACCAAAAGTTTTTCCATAAGGGAACAGCCGCCCCTTTTTACCGCGCGCCGCCGCTTCAAATTCGGCTTCGGTGGGCAGCCGGAAAACCTTCTCCCCTTTTTCAGAGATGCCGCGGACATTTGCCGTCAGCCAATTGCAATAGGCCCGCGCCTCGAACCACGTCACACCGACGACCGGCTGTGCTCGATTGTTGAAGCGTGTGTCGTCCCATCTCGACGGCTCTCGGTAGGTTTGGCCAGAGGGAAACGATTCATTGAGCGCCTGCTCAAATCGTTCATCCGGCCAGTTGCGCCAGGTGATCCAGTTTTCTGCTCGTTCTGACGTCCACCGCTTCTGCGTTACCAGATCACGAATGTAATCCTCTGACCAACCTTGAACGGTCTTTCGATCGTCACGCCACTGCTGTTTGCTGCCTTCGGTGCTCGCTTCCCCGCGCAGCCACGCCAGCGATTCCGGCGTGTCCCACCACTGCTCGTCGTCGTAACCGCCCGCCGCCATAAACAATGCGTATTCGGCATTGGTTACCGGAAACTGGCCGATCCGGAAGGGCGCGAGATCGACCGTGTGCGCGGGCTTTTCATCCTGGTAATCACCCTTATCGTCGCCCATCGGATACGTTCCGCCGGGAATCTCGACCAGCGGCGGCAGCAGGTAATCACCGTGTGGCCCGGTGCGGGGTTCGAAGCGCGGGTCGCCCAACAACCCCAGCGCCTCGCCCGCCGCGATGCGGGCGCGCAGGTCGGCGCGTTGGTCCTGCGTGCGTGCGATCAGAGCGGTCTGAATCTCGCGCTTCACGTCGTCGCTGATGCTCACTTCGGGTGAAGCCGCACAGCGCCCAGCGAGCGGCAAATTGTGCGGTATCAGCTCGCGGATGAATCCCTGCGGGTCTTTTCCCGTTGGCGCCATCGGCCCAGCCATAGGTGAAGCAGTCAGCGTCGTCTCCTCCCACCCCGTCTGTGGCAGAGGCGGCAACGGGTCGCCATCGGCCAGACCGGCGAGCGCATCTGCCAGCGTCGGGCTGACTTTCTCGACCGCCCACTCGACGTGAACAAGCGCCGGGTTCGGCTCCTTGGCCAATCGCCGCGCCGCGAAATACTCTTGCAACAACTGGTGGAAGAAGGTGATCTTCGGGTCTTCGTCCAGCACATTCAGCGCGACTCCCGCGGTGAGAATGTCTTCAGCACGCTCATCGGCAATCAGGTCGCAGGCGTCGGCATAGTCGATGCGGACCTGCGCGCCTTCGTTCTTCATGCCATTCTCCTGCATTGAGAAAGCCAACAGGCTGAGTTTGGGGACGAGCACGCCGCTCTCCGGCAGGTCAAACGGGCCTTCCCATTGGTTCAGCAACAGTATCCTGCGATCCCGCTGGCTCAAAAGCCGGCCCGGTTGGAACATCTCGCCATTTATCTCACGGTTAAGCGCCTTCCGAACGAAACCGGTGAACAGCCCGGCGCGTCCCCTCGGCAAGTCCCCCGTCGCTTCAACCTGATCACACAGCAGTTTGAGGAAGTAGGGCGTCTGAAACAGACCGAATTGAGGGGAGCCGTCCAGTTCACCCCAGATACGCTCTTCGTGTACGGGGGCGTAGGCTTTGATGAAAGCGCGCATTTGCTCGGGCTTCATCGGCTGCACTTCCACCTGCGGCACGCGCAGGTCCTTGCTGCTAAGGGGGGCGCTGTAATTCAGGCTGCGACACGAGAAGAGAGTGCGGTTTCGATTGCGTGAAGCTTCCTGCACGAACTCCCGCCATAACCCGACAAGCTCGTCATAACTGGAGCCGCTTTTGGGCTGCATTTCATTGAGCGCATCAAGCAGCAGCAGCGCGCGCCCTGACTGCAGATAGGTCGCCAGCGATGGCAGCAGCGGATAGCTCTGCTTCCACCGCGTCATCAGCCATTCACGCGGCTTCTGCTCCCCGCGGTACTCGTTCAACTGAATGAAGAAGCTGACCTGTTCTGCACTTTCGTTGGGGCCGCGCAGGCGGTCAATGCTGTGATCGAGTTGCAAGCGCCGCAGCAAAGTTGATTTGCCGCTTCCGGGCGCGCCCAACAGCACGAGCGCGGGATCATTTTCGGTTTTCAGCAGCACTTTGCGCAGGTCGTTGAATCGGAAGTCTTCAGCGTTTGGGTGCGGCTGCCAGCGCTGCGGGTCGCTTTCGCCCTTGTCCAGCAGCAGCGTCAAATTGACGAAACGCCTATCGAGGTGATAGCGCGGCAGTGACCACTCCGCGATACGGGACAATTTGAATTCGGTCAGGTCGGCAGGCTCGTGGTCCTTGATGGCTTTGGCTTGCGCCACTGACACAACGACGCTGCCTGCGGGGTCGCGTACCGCATCGAGGAGGGTTTGCAGGGCTTCCGGCAAGGTGCGCGCCTCGGGCTCTTTGGGTGTGCCTTCGTTCAGCGCGAGTCGTTCGAGGATAAGGTCAGCGGCTTGCGCAGGCGTCAGGTCATCAAGGTCGGTATAACCGGCGAGGCCACGAAGACCTTTGCCTTCAACACCCTCGAACCGGGTGAGCATAACTTCGTCAACCTTGCGCTTCTTGAGAAGGCCGAAGATTGCGTCCCACTCCAACCCGCACCATTCCTTTTTCTCGTAGTTGAGACAGAAGACAGCGACGACGAGGTCGGACTCTTTTTCGTAAAGGTCCGGCAGATAAAAGGCGAGGTCGCTCCGTGAGAACTCGGCTTGGTGATACTTGTCGTATAGGATCTTGCCCTTGTCGAAGCGCTTCGAGAGAATGGCCGCGACCTCGGCGACGAAGTCTCGTTTTTCTCCGGCGAAAGAGAACGCGATGCGGAAGCGTTTGTCACTCATACGTATTCTCAGGTCCCGGTGAGCCCGCCTCAGCGGATCCTCGATGAAGCGTCACAAAAGTACCTGCCGTTTCTCTCGATTGCGGCCTGCGACATAGGCGACATAAGGGAGTCAGCCATAGAATACTGCAATCCCTCATGACTGGCCTAGGGAAGCGAGGAATCTGAACTCATACAGGGATAGCTGGTAGGCGATGACCGACTCTTCAGCTTCGGTAGTAATCCAAATCCGCCCATAGGTCACGCCTGCCAGGAAGCGCGTTGGCGTGTGCAATCTCGAGCCACAGAATTCAATCCAGGTTTCGCCCATAGAGATGTCCTTGACGCCCAGCGCTGGGAGCCGACCCAGGAGCTGTTCTCTCAGTGAGGCCTCGGCGACAAAGTCCTTGACGCCGACCCTGCCTGCAATGTCGTAGATCATCTCGGGCGCAATCCTACCCGATCGCTCTGAAGCCGTCTACTAGCGGACCATTTGGCCGGTTCTGCATAATGGCAGCCGGCGTCAATGTGGGAAGCGCGCGGACGGTCACGGGGTGCTTATTCGAATAGTGCCGCTGGGAGTAACAGATCGCTCGATCACGCCTTGCACTTCGAGCGGAATCGACTTATTGAAGCAGTAGCGTCCGCCGAACTTGGTCACCAGTCCCTCTTCAGCAAGTCGCGCGAGTCCGGCCCTTATCGCGTGTTTGCCGGCGTGGCGTATCGCCTGTGCAATCTCGTCGAACCCGATCACCCGATATGGGTGTTCAATCCCATACGCTAAAAGCAAAAGCCTCAGATCTTCTGCGGAAATCTCCGCTCGTATGAATACCGCTGACATGACCCAGTACCTCCTGGTCTACACGCTAAATCCCGAAGATGCGGACCGCTGGATCCAGAGTCCCCTCGCCCGTTCCTGGCCCGGTGTTGTCACAAATCAGAGCAGCCATCTACCTCTCCGTTTATAGTAGACGGAAACCGGCCTGCCGACGATTCAGACGCATGAACTTTTCGAACTGCTGTTTCATCGTCGGCTCGGCAATCCTGCTTGAAACGAGCGTAACCCAGTTGCTAAGATGGCTGTCCTTCGGCGGGGTTTGGATGTTGCGGTGAGCCAGCAACTTGCACGCATGGGAGACTTCAATGGGAGAGTTCATCAAGGTGGCTAATCGGTCCGATGTTCCCTCGGGCGAGGGGAGGGCGGTCGAAGTTAATGGAAGGTTGATCGCGCTTTTCAACGTGAACGGCGAGTTCTACGCCCTGGACAACACGTGCGTACACCGGGGCGGACCGCTGGGCGAAGGCTTCTGCGATCCCGTGCGATTGACCGTACAGTGTCCGTGGCACGGCTGGGTTTACAACCTCACCGACGGCGTTTCACCTATCATGCCGGGTGCGGCGGTCGAGAAATTCGAGGTCAGAGTCGAAGGCGACGACGTGCAGATAGCTTTCAACTAACGAATCGGTCCGGTGTTCGGGGCCGGGATTGGTCCGGGCGACAAGGAGGCACGGCTTCAGTTGAGTTCAAATTCGGAAGTGTTCGACGTCACAATAATCGGAGCCGGGCCGGGCGGATACGTAGCAGCGGTGAGAGCCGGACAGCTTGGTCTTCGGACGGCAATCGTCGAGAAGGACAAATACCTCGGCGGTACATGCGGGCTTCGAGGCTGCATTCCCACCAAGGCGCTGCTCCACACCGCCGACGTGTTTGACGAATTCAAACGCGCGAAAGAGCTGGGCATCGTGGCTACTGGAGTCTCACTCGACTTCGTACAAGCGCAGAAACAGAAGAGCAAGATTGTGCTCAAGGGCGCCAAGGGCGTCGAGTTCCTGATGAAGAAGAACAAGGTCCAGGTCTTCAAGGGCACGGCGCGCTTCGACGGCCCGGCCCGACTGACCATCGCGGGGGCGGACGGCTCGTCTCAGTCGATTCAGACCAAACACGCGATCATCGCGACCGGTTCGGTGCCGCGTTCGCTGCCGGGGCTGGAGATCGACGGCGTTCAGATCATAACCAGCGACGAAGCGCTCGAGCTTAATGAGATTCCGAAGTCGATGATCGTGCTTGGGGCCGGAGCGGTCGGGGTCGAGTTCGCTTCGATGTTCGCGCGGTTCGGCAGCGAGGTGACGATCCTGGAGCTGTTGCCGAGCCTGCTGCCGATCGAAGACGAAGAGATAAGCGCCGAGCTGGCACGATCATTCAAGAAGCAAGGCATAAAGTTCTTCACGTCGGCGAGTTTTCAATCGGCGATCAGGGAAGCCGGGCAGGTCCGCGTGAAGGCGCGGGTCGGCGATCAGGACCGCGAGTTCGCCGCCGAGAAGCTGCTGGTAGCGGTCGGCCGCCGCGCTTACACCGATGGGCTCGGGCTTGAGAACACCCGCGTTGAGGCCGAGGGCGGCTACATCAAAGTCGACGAGTACATGCGGACCGCCGAGCCGGGCATCTATGCGATAGGCGACGTGATTCCGACGCCGCTGCTCGCGCATGTCGCATCGGCCGAAGGCATCGTCGCCGTCGAACACCTTGCCGGCAAAAACCCGCGCCCGATCAACTACGATCGCGTTCCGAGTTGTATCTATTGCTACCCGGAGGTCGGAAGCGTCGGCCTGACCGAAGCGAAAGCGCGCGAGCGAGGATACGAAGTCAAGACCGGCCGCTTCCCGATGACGGTGCTGGCGAAGGCGCGAATTCTGGGCGCCGCCGAGGGGCTGGTCAAAATCGTCAGCGACGCACGCTACGACGAGGTCCTCGGAATTCACATCATCGGGCCGCACGCAACCGAGCTAATAGCAGAAGGCTGCGCAGCCTTGCAGATGGAGGCGACAGTCGAAGAACTCATTCAGACGATTCACGCGCACCCGACGGTCGCAGAGGGAATCCACGAAGCTGCGGAAGACGTGCACGGAATGGTGATAAATGCTTAGTGTCCGTTGTCAGTTGTCAGTGGGCCGTTGTGAGGTGTTCGTGGCTTCAAAGGCACAACAGCCGCCAAGTAACTACGGACAACTGACCACGCACAACGGACAACGGACGGTCCGCCGATGGAACTGAAGAAACCCCAGCAACTCGAACTGCTCTACTTCATGCGGTTGACCCGTTCGCTCGAGGACCGGCTCGACAATCTGCTGAAGCAGGGGAAGATCGTCGGGGGCCTCTTCAGGAGTCTTGGTCAGGAGGCGACGGCGGTCGGGTCGGCCTATGCGCTCGACCGAACTCACGGCGATATCGTTTCTCCGCTGACCCGCGACCTCGGCGCAATGCTGGTGATGGGGGCACGCCCGCGCGAAGTCTTCGCGCAGTATTTGGCGCGCGGAACCTCGCCTTCGGGCGGCCGGGACCAGAACATCCACTTCACCGACCTCAAGCGCGGCTTCATTGGCACCATAAGTCCGCTCGGCACGCTGGTGGCGGTGATGAACGGCGTCGTGCTCGCGGCTAAGATGCAACAGAAGAAAACGGTCGGGATGGTCTACATTGGTGATGGCGCGACCAGCACCGGAGTTTTTCACGAAGCGGCGAACTTCGCCGCCGTCCAAAACCTGCCGCTGGTCATCATCGCCGAGAACAATGGCTTCGCGTATTCGACGCCGACCACCAAACAGATGAAGGTCCTCAACTTGACCGACCGCGGCAAGGCTTACGGGATGACGACCGAAATCGTAGACGGCAACGACGCGCTTGCGGTTTACAAATCGTCGCGCCGGGCGGTCGAGCGCGCTCGCAATGGCGGCGGCCCGACGATGATCGAAGCCAAAACGTTTCGCATGCGGGGACATGCCGCTCACGACAATCAGTCCTACGTCCCGAAAGACGTTCTGGAATACTGGCGCAAGCGCGATCCCATTGCCTACCTGGAAAAAGAACTGACCCAAAAGAAAGTCGCAAGCCTCGGCGAAATAGAAGACGTCGCCAGGAAAGTCGCGAAGGTTCTCGACGCGGACCTGGCCTGGGCTGAAAGCCAGCCGCCGCCCGCGCCCGATTCCGCGCTTGGCGACGTTTACGCAGAAGACGGCGGCGGGAGTGCGGGCACCAAGGTCGCGTCTTCCAGGAGTGAGGGTTGATGGCTGCTATAACACTGCTCGAAGCTATACGTCAGGGGATGTGGGAGGAGATGGAGCGCGACGATCGCGTCTTCATGCTCGGCGAAGACATCGGCGTCTACGGCGGCGCGTTCAAGGTGACCGAAGGGTTCAGCGAGCGATTTGGCGCCGAGCGCGTGATCGACACGCCGATCTCCGAAAGCGCTATTGTCGGCGCGGCGTGCGGCGCGGCTATGATGGGACTGCGCCCGGTTGCAGAGATGCAGTTCATCGACTTCATCTCGTGCTGCTTCGACATTCTGACCAACTACGCGGCGAAGAGCCGCTACCGACAGGGCATCGGCATCCCGATCGTCGTGCGCGGACCCTGCGGCGGGGGCGTGCACGGCGGGCCGTTCCACTCGCAGAACGTCGAGTCGTTCTTTTTGAATACCCCGGGCCTGAAGATGGTCGAGCCTTCGACGCCTTACGACGCCAAGGGGTTGATCAAAGCGGCAATCCGAGATGAGGACCCGGTGCTGTTCTTCGAACACAAGCTTCTGTACCGCAATCCGAAGATCAAGCAGGAGGTGCCGGCCGATGATTACATCGTTCCCATCGGCAAGGCTGCGATCAGGCGAGAGGGCCGCGACGTGTCGATAATAACTTACGGCGCGATGGTCTATACTGCGCTGGACGCCGCCGAGCGATTGCAGCAGGAAGGGATCGACGCAGAAGTGATCGACCTCAGATCGCTGCTTCCCTTTGACCGCGAAGCCATCGTCGAGTCGGTGAAGAAGACCAGCAAGGTGATCATCCTGCACGAGGCGACGCGGACCGGCGGAATGGCGGGCGAACTGACCGCGGTAATCAACGAAGAAGCGTTCGACTACCTCGACGGCCCGATCTTGCGAGTGACTTCGATTGACACGCCGGTCCCTTACGCGCCTCCACTCGAAGAGTTCTTCTTGCCGAGTGTTGACAAGGTGCTGAAGGCGGCGCGTTCGCTTGCGGCATACTGAGTGATGAACCACGGGGAACACAGGGAGCACGGGGCGTCTTAAGTGGGAATGACCTCCGTCCTTTCCATCGGGAGAACAGCATCTTATGAGTTTTTCCTTGGTGTTCCCCACTTCTCCCCTGTCCCGGTGGTTCCAGGTAGAAAGATTGGAGAGATATGAGCGAAGAAGTGAAGATGCCTCAGATGGGCGAGTCCATCGCTGAGGGTACGATCGTCAGGTGGTTAAAGCAGGTCGGTGACGCAGTCAAGCGCGACGAGCCGCTATTCGAGATATCGACCGATAAGGTCGACGCGGAGATCCCCTCCCCGGCCGCCGGTGTGCTTTCGGAGATTCTGGTCAAGGAAGGCGAGACGGTCGCGGTCAACACCGTGGTGGCGGTGATCAACGGCGCGGGAGCAAAACCTGAAACCGCGGTGTCGCCGCCCCCAGCCGCGCCGGTCCCGCCTGCCGTCGAAGCGGGGCAGCCGGCACCGCCGGCGCCTGCGGCCGTCTCTGCTGCGGCCCCGCCCGCTCCGCCTGCGCTCGAGCGTGTTGGCGCGCCCGCTGAATCGGTTGAGGAATTGCGCCGAACGAAATCATCGCCGCTCGTGAGAAAGATCGCCGCCGAACACGGCATAGACATCTCTCAAATCGAAGGCACGGGCATCGGCGGCCGCGTAACCAAGAACGACATTCTCAGCTTCATCGACAGCCGCGCGGCTGCGGGCAAAGCAGCGCCGGTTCGCGCTGCAGCACCTGCCGCGCCATCTACGCCACCTCGCCCGCCGCAACCGTTGGCCGTTCCCGCGGCGCCGTCGGAGGTTGGACCGCCTCCGTTCAGCGAAGGCGACCGCTACGAGATCGAGCCGATGTCGATCATGCGCCGCCGCATTGCCGAACGCATGACCGCAAGCCGCCGCACTTCCGCCCACGTCACGTCGTTCATGGAAGTCGACTTCACTGAGACGGCGAAACTGAAAGACAAGCTCAAGGGCGAATTCCTCGATCGCGACGGTGTACGGCTCACCTTCATGCCGTTCATCATCAAGGCGGTCATCGAGGGAATCAAGAAATGGCCGATCATCAACTCCGCGGTCTGGGGCGACCAGATCGTCTACAAGAAAGATATGAACATAGGAGTCGCCGTGGCGCTCGACTGGGGTTTGATAGTTCCCGTCGTACGCAATGCGGATGAGAAATCGCTGCTCGGCATCGCCCGGGCGGTGAATGACCTGGGCGAGCGGGCGCGCAACAAACAGCTCAAACCCGACGAGGTGCAGGGAGGAACGTTCACGATTACGAATCCCGGGATCTTCGGGGGCTTGACCGGGACGCCGATAATCAACCAGCCGCAGGTTGCAATTCTTGGTGTGGGAGTGATCAAGAAACGGCCGGTGGTCATCGACGACGCAATCGCGATCCGGCAGATTTGCGTGTTAGGTCTGAGCTTCGATCACCGAATCATCGATGGTGCAGTCGCCGATCAGTTTCTCGCCGTAGTGCGCGACGTGATCGAATCGGCGAGTTATAACTCGTAATTGGTTCCACGCTGGCTTAGATTGCATGATGTCTCACGATAACGGACAGTGAGGCAGGACATCTGGCTTGACCGATCAGGGAGCATCACGAACAGCGGGCGCGAGGCGGATTTGCGAAGCGCGGCTGCTCGGAGTGGTAAAATACTCGAACGGACTCGCACTACAAGAGCAAGCCGTCGAGCGACTCCGCGAAGGCACGGGTGAGGAGCAGTTGCTTCTGCTCGAGCATCCGCATGTTTTCACTCTGGGGCGCGGCGCACCCGCTGGCAACATACTGGCGGACGAGGACCAACTCCGCGAACAGTCAATCGAAGTTCACGAGACGGGCCGCGGCGGCGACGTCACTTATCACGGACCCGGCCAGCTCGTCGGCTACCCCATCATCAATCTGAAACCGGACCGCTGCGACGTGCATCGCTACGTTCGCGACATCGAAGAGGTCCTGATCCGCACGATCGCCGACTTCGGAATCACAGGAACGCGAATCGCCGGGCTGACCGGAGTGTGGGTCGGCGATGAGAAGATCGCCGCCATCGGCGTTCGCATCGCGCGATGGATCACCAGTCACGGCTTCGCGCTCAACGTTAACACCGACTTGTCGTATTTCCGGATGATCGTGCCGTGCGGCATAACGGGTAAGGGAGTCACCTCTCTTTCACGGCTGCTCGGACGAAGCATCGACCTCCGCGAGGTCGCCCTTGCCGCCGCGACTCATTTTGGCCGCGCCTTTGATCGCGAGATCGTTAGGTCCGACAAGGGTTGGATGTAACTGCAACCGGGGGTCGCGCGTATCAGTCAATTGGAACTTCGTGAAACAGGGGAGACCGGCGCGCTCTTGAAGTTGTGAAAAGCCATCATCCGGACAATGAGCTCACGCGCACTGATTTGACCTGCCCTCGATGAGATCGCTCGACGACTCTAGCGGATCTCATCCGGGACCAAGGCTCCTTCACGCAGACTCCATTCAGTCATATACTGGAAGGGCTTCATCGAGTGGAACCAATGTTCTCAAGCCTCAAGAGATCGAACGAAACCCCGAAGGCCTCGCGCCCTGACAGCCGCGGCAATCTCCTCGCGCTCGGCGTGAGCGTTGTTGCCGCCCTCACATTTTTCTCCGCCTGTAAGAGTGGTTATCCCGTCGCCGCCAGGGAAGGTCCCGGCGGTGAAGCGCGAGAGCCGCGAAAGGTAAAGACGGCTCGCGCGGTGGCGATGCCAATGGAAAACACGATAACGGTAACCGGGAGTCTCGCCGCATTCGATCAAGCGACCGTCAGCGCGAAAGTGCCCGGTAGAATCAGTTTAATCACCGTTGATCTTGGCAGCGTAGTGCGCAAGGGCCAACTGATCGCGCAGCTCGAACAGCAAGACTATCAGCTTCGTCTTCGCCAGGTCGAAGCCGGGCTCGCGCAGGCGCGTACGCGGCTCGGTTTGCCACCCGACGGAAGTGACGATCGAGTTAACATCGAAGACACTGGTACGGTCAGGCAGGCTCGCGCTCTCCTGGAAGAAGCCGAGCTCAAGCGGGATCGAGGGAGAGCGCTCTTCGACAATGGCGTGATCTCTCGCGCGGAACTCGACGCGGTTGAGTCCGCCTACAAGGTGGCACTCAGCCGCCATCAGGATGCGCTCGAAGAGATTCGCAACCGGCAAGCGCTTGTGGTCCAGCGGCGCTCGGAGCTCGAGATCGCCCGACAGCAACTCACCGATACCTCAGTCCACGCTCCGTTCGATGGCGCGATTCAGGAGAAGCGCGCGAGTTTGGGCGAATACCTCGCGGCGGGCACGCCGCTGGTGACGATCGTGCGCACGGATCCGTTGCGGCTGCGCGCCGAAGTCCCCGAACGTGCGGCTCACAAAGTACGATCCGGTCTCGAAGTGCGCGTCACGGTTGAAGGCGATTCGAACACCTATTCTGGCCGCATCGTGCGGCTCAGTCCTTCGATCGCGGCTCAGAATCGCATCCTGGTGGTGGAGGCCGAGGTTCGCAACAACGGGCGGTTGCGGCCCGGCTCATTTGCACGCGCCGACATAGTGGCGGAGGACAAGGCCCCGGCCATCGCGGTGCCGTCCGCCGCAATCGTGAGCTTCGCCGGAATCGACAAGGTGATCAGCGTGCAGGACGGCAAGGCGGTCGAGAAGCCGATCACGCTCGGCCGTCGCGCCGGCGAATGGACTGAGGTATTGTCAGGAATCACTGTAGGCGAGTTGGTCGTCGTTGACCCGGGCAACCTGCAGTCAGGTCAGCCGGTGACGGTGGTTGAGTAGTTCGTGGTTTGTGGTTTGTGGTTTGTGGTTTGTGGTTTGTGGTTATGCAAAAGCTTGCTGAAATCTGTATCAAGCGGCCGGTCTTCGCGGCGATGATCATCCTGGCGCTCGTGGTAGTCGGGGCCGCGAGTTATTTCCGACTTGGGGTCGCCCGTTTTCCGTCGGTTGACGTGCCTACCGTGAGCGTTCGCACGTTTCTGCCCGGCGCTTCTCCTGAAGAAGTGGAGAGCGAGGTCTCGTACAAGATAGAAGAGGTAGTCAACACTGTCGAGGGCATCAGCGAACTCCGCTCGATATCGAATCCGGGCGTGTCGATGGTGATGGCGACTTTCAATCTGGACCGCGACATCGACGTCGCCGCTCAGGACGTTCGCGATCGCGTCGCCACAGTCGTCCGCCAACTGCCGCGCGACGCTGATCCCCCGGTGATCTCGAAGTTCAACAGCGACTCGCGGCCGATCATGACCGTGGCGTTGTCTGCCGACAGGCCGGTCCGCGAGTTGACCGAGCTCGCCGATAAGGTCGTCAAGCCCCAACTCGAGCGGTCAGAGGGAGTCGGCGAAATCAGCATTGTCGGGGGATTGAGCCGCGCTATCAACGTCTGGGTTGACGCCCACCGGCTGGCCGCTTATCAGATTCCGATCACGACTATTCGAAACGCGCTGGTGAGACAAAACGCCGACGCGCCGGGCGGGAACGTGACCGCCGGCTCTCGCGAGCAGCAGCTTCGGACGATGGGCCGCGTAGCTGACCCCAAGGTGTTCAACGATCTGGTCATCGCGACGATCAACGGAGCGCCCGTCAAGGTGCAGGACGTCGGGTGGGCGGAAGACGGAACGAAGGAACAGCGGTCGGTGGCGCGATTAAACGGCGTCCCGACGGTGACGATTGAAGTCCGCCGTCAGTCGGCCGCCAACACGATCGAGGTGATCGAATCGGCTAAAGCCAACCTTGACCGAATCAAGGGGCAGCTCCCTGCCGACGTGAAGATGGAGGTCATCCGCGATCAGTCACGCTACATCTACGAGGCGCTCGAAGAGATCGATCTGCATCTGGTGCTCGGGGGCATCCTGGCGTGCCTGGTGGTGCTGCTCTTCATGCGAAGCTGGCGCGCGACGATGATCGCCGGCATCGCAATTCCGGCTTCGCTTGTGTCCACGTTCGGGATGATGAAGGCGCTGAATTTCACATTGAACAGCGTCACGATGCTTGCGCTGGTGCTGATGGTCGGCGTGGTGATCGATGATGCGATCGTGGTGCTCGAGAACATCTTCCGCTTCGTGGAGGAGAAGAAGATTCGCCCGTTCGAAGCGGCGCGCGAGGCCACGGCCGAGATTGGGCTGGCGGTCATGGCGACCACCCTCAGCCTGGTAGTCATCTTCATCCCGGTCTCGTTCATGTCGAGCATCTCGGGCCGCTTTCTGTATCAATTCGGAATCACCGCGGCGGTGGCGGTGATGGTCAGCCTGCTGGTCTCATTCACCCTGACGCCGATGATGAGCGCGCGGCTGCTTCGGGCGGAGGACGCGGCTTCGCACGGCGGTCACGATAAAGCCAGGTCCCGAAGGGGTTTCTACGCGTGGATAGACCGGAGTTACGCGAAGTCGCTGGCCTTCTCGATGCGCCATCGGATCGTTGTCGCCGTTCTGGCCGTAGCGGTCATCGCGTCATCCTTTCCGCTTTACTCGGTCGTCAAGCAGGACTTCATTCCGACCGATGTTGACGAGTCGGAGTTCGACGTGAGCGTGACGGCGCGTGAAGGCACGAGCCTGGCTTCGATGGACCAGGCGATGCGGGCGGTGGAAGCGGAGTTGCGATCGACGCCGGGCGTGGAAATCGTGCTTGCGAATGCGGGCGGAGGGTTCGGTTTCGGAGGCTCCGTGAACCAGGGGAGCGCCTACGTGAGAATCGCGCCGATCGACGCGCGGTCGTTTTCGCTGGCGCGGTTGTGGAAAGAGACGATCAAAGGCCGGCCGCTCGACGCGTTCAGAAACAACTATTCTCAGCAGACGGTGATGCAGGAGGTCCGCAGGCGTTTGAGGAAGTTTCGTGACCTGCGGCCTTCGGTTCGCAACGCGCCTTCGTTCAACATGGGCGGCGGCGGCTACTTCGCGATCGAATTCGTGTTGCGCGGACCGGAACTCGAGCAGCTAGCGGCTTATGCGGAGCAGCTTCGGGAGAAAGCGCCGGACCTCGGAATAGTGGACTCGGATACTAGCTTGAAACTCGACAAACCGGAACTCCGCGTCTGGATCGACCGTCCGCGGGCGGCAGACTTGGGTGTCTCAAGCGAAGACGTTTCCACCGCGCTGGGGCTGATGGTAGGGGGTGATCAGAGGGTCTCGCGATTCCGCGACCCGACCGCCAATGAGGACTACGACGTCCAACTTCGGCTCACGGACGGCGACAGGAATGACCCTGATACGATTTCCCGCCTGTACGTGCCACGGGCAGCGGGAGGTCTCGCGCGGCTGGACAACCTGGTGAAGATCGAGGCTTCAACCAGTCCATCACGAATCGACCGGCTGGACCGGCAGCGGCAAGTCAGCCTGCGGGGTAACGTCGCGCCTGGCTATGCCCTTGCGGACCGGCTCGAAGCGCTTCGCGATGCGGCGGCCGAAATGAATCTGCCGCCTGCCTACACGACGGCAGTCTCGGGCCGGGCTCGCGAACTCGAGCGCACGTTCAATGAGTTCATCTGGGCTTTCCTGCTGTCGGTCATATTCATGTACATGATCCTCGCGTCACAGTTCGAGAGCATCGTGCACCCGTTCACGATCCTGCTATCGCTTCCGCTGTCGGTGCCCTTCGCGTTGCTGTCGCTCTGGCTGACCGGCAATACGTTGAATCTGTATTCCGCGCTGGGCATCCTCGTGCTGTTCGGCGTCGTGAAAAAGAACGCGATACTTCAAATCGACCACATGAACAACCTCCGGCGAGCCGGGATGAAGCGGTACCCGGCGATCATCGAAGCGAACCGCGACCGTCTCCGCCCGATTCTCATGACAACGCTGGCGCTGGTCGCGGGGATGCTTCCGCTTGCGCTGGGAACCGGTCCGGGAGCTGATGAGCGCCGCGCGATCGCCGTCGTCGTGATCGGCGGGCAGTCGCTGTCGCTGCTGTTGACGCTGCTGGTCACACCGGTTGCGTATTCGCTGCTCGATGATCTGGTGGCGACTCACGCGTGGCGCCGGCAGATGGAAAGAATGGGCATCCTCACGGGTCCAGTAGGCCGCGCCGCGCGGGCGATAATTGGTCGTCGTCATCCAAGGCCCGAAGTCGCCGCGCCGGTTGAAGTACGCGCCGACCGCAAGAAGGAAGGCGTGGAGGTTGGGGCAGGAGACTAGAAGCCTCCCAGAATGATCCTTCGTAGTAACGAATTCGTTCCTTCACTCGTCGGCGAGGCGCACAGTTTCCCAACAGTCAGAACCAATGAATTCGTTACTACGAGAAGAAGCGCCTCGCTATTCCACCAGTTCCTAAGGAAAAACGATGAAGGGTGAGTAAACGGCCGACGCTCATCGCTTCCTTTTATGGCAAAACCGAAGCTGACAGGACCGAGGCCGGATTGGTTGAAGGTTAGGATTCGCGCCGACGGATCATTCGAGCGCGTGAACGAGCTTATCAGCGACCTGAGCCTCCACACCGTGTGTCAGGAAGCTCGCTGCCCGAATATCTTCGAGTGTTGGGGCGAGGGAACGGCGACCTTCATGATTCTGGGCGACGTGTGCACCCGCCATTGCGGCTTCTGCGCCGTCGCCAAGGGCAAACCGAGACCCCTCGATCCAGACGAACCGCGCCACGTCGGCGAGGCGGTCGCACGATTGGGCGTGAACCACGCGGTCGTCACAAGCGTCAACAGAGACGAACTCGCGGACGGCGGAGCCGGTCACTTCGCAGAGACTATCGGCTGGATTCGCCGCCTTAACCCCGGATGCCGAGTCGAAGTACTGATTCCCGACTTCTGCGGCGACGAGGAAGCGCTCAACACCGTCCTCTCCGCGCGGCCCGATGTTCTGAACCACAACACGGAAACAGTCCCGCGCTTGTACAAGCGAGTGAGGCCCGACGCGAAGTACGATCAATCGTTGGAGGTGCTGCGCCGGGCCAGCGCGAAAAAGAGCGATTACCCACTTCTCGTGAAATCAGGGTTGATGGCGGGGCTTGGCGAGTCGATCGAGGAGTTGCTGGAAACGTTTCGCGACATTCGTGAGACCGGCTGCGAGATCCTCACCATCGGGCAGTACCTCAGCCCAACCCCACGCCATATTCCTATCGAGCGATACTACACGCCTGACGAGTTCACTCACCTGAGAGAACAAGCGCGTGCGAGGGGTTTCCGATACGTTGAAGCGGGGCCGCTCGTGCGCAGCTCCTACCACGCGGGCCGCCACAGCCTGGGATTTGACGGAGCGGATGGCAACGACTTGGGCATGGATCCTGGCTTCAACGGCATCTGGAATCCGACTCTCGTGCAGATACGTTCGGCAGTCAATGGGCGAACCGGGTCGGGGCCGCCCACCGATTGATCTGCGCCCAACGAAATCGTAGCGGCCTACTTCTTTCCGCGCATCGCAGCTTTCGACGCCTTCAGCGGGTTCTTGGTGCCGTCGCCCGAGCGGGCTGATGCAATCGCTTTGGCATGGCCCTCGCAATCGTGTTCTTCAGCTCTCGCCTTCCAGTAATCCGAAGCATCTATGCCTTGAGAGATAAAAGCCACCACCGTAAACGGGCTCGCGCATTTCGGGCACGTCAATCGCACCGCACGAGCTGTTCCTCTCTTTGCCATCAGGTTCGATCTCCTTTTCGCCAGCCGGTCGCCATGTCGCCTCGGAGGCGCCTGGCGCAAGTGAGAACATTGCCAGACGCTTCACCGGAGTGTCAACGACGGCCAAGCCCAGGCCTCACGTGACAGTCGTCACAATCGCGAGTGACGCGCGTCATAGCCTCCAGGATGACGCGCGCCTATAGTAGCCCGTGGAATCATTTTGTTGTCATTCTAATCGTAGAGTTCGCACAGGGCCGCCGACGGCCGAGGAGGTCTCGTCATGAAACGTCTTTTCGTATCGCTTTCGATACTCGTTGCGGCGTTCGTAGTAAGCGGTGTGCTCTCGGCACAGGGAAGCACTAACGTCTTCAAGAAGGATCAGGCAGTCATACAGTTCACCGAACCCGTCAAGCTGTTAGACGTGTTTCTCAAGGGCGAATATGTGTTCGTGCACGACGACGCCAAGATGGCGAAGGGAGAACCGTGCACATACGTCTACAAGTCACTGGGCGGGCAGCAAGGCAAGCTCGTCGTGTCGTTCCATTGCGTGCCGATTCAACGCGCGAAGACGGACCGATTCACGGTGCTGATCACTCGCACAGGAACTGCGTTTGACGTGCTCGAGCTTAAGGAGATTCAGTTCGCAGGCAGCGCCGAAGGGCACGGGGTGCCGGGGGTTGCGGCGAGATAGGTACGCGTCTCGACATCCGCCCTCTATCGCTCTGCGGCGTTTGTCAAAACGGCGTTATCCCAAACGCGAGGCCCTTCTACGGGCGCTTCGGGAAGGGCCTTCGTCGCGGACGGAGTGAGGGGTTATCGTCAGGCGAACTGATGCGTGCGGGTACGCTGCTGAGTTGAACCTCGACGGCCGTCAGGCCCTCCGAAACCACGGCTTGTTTGCCGCCAAGGAGGGCGCCGGCCGGACCGCGAACGAGAATGCTAACGGCGCGGCCGGGAGTCAAACCGCATTGATGAATCCGGCCACGCTCATTTGTGCGTCCCCTGAAGGGAACAGCCGCATCGCTTGAAAGCTGCCCGATACTCACGATGACGCGTGGAACGGGCGAGCCGTTGGCATCTTTGACTGTCACTACAACACACCCGCTGCCGGGTCGAGTTTCCTGCGCGGAAGGCTCGGCCGTCGGCGGCGTGGGAATTGGCGGAGCAGTCGAGGCAGGTGCGGACTCGCTTCCGGGGAGTTTGTTCTCCTCCTGTCCGCTCGCCGCGTCTTGCTCCTTGTTCTTCTGCTCTTCCTGCTGCTTCTTCTTTAGCGCCTCATTCTCTCTTCGCAACCGCTCGGTCTCGGCAGTGAGTGTCTGGGTATCGGGCGACGGCGATGACGCGTTTGGTTGCGTTTCGGCTCCCGATGGTTGAGGAGCGGTTGAGGCGATGGACGGTTCACCGCTTGAGCTGCCGGGGCCGCGAAGCACAAACACTGTTGCAAGAGCCAGAGCGCCCATCATCACCACCGCCGCGGCAAAAGCAACCCGTTTGCCGTTACCAGCGCGGTCGGGAGAAGATCCTCTCGGTATCGCTCGCGTTGCCTTCGTCTGCGGAAACGGGAGCGTCACTGTCTTCAACGAGCCGGTCTCCTGGTCGCCGACGGTGATTTCCTGTCGGCGCGAGACTCCCGAAGGCGCGGTCACTTGAATCTCGTGGACTCCGGGCGGCAACTTAACCGTAGCCCGCCCGTCCTGCTCCGCGATCGTGACCGGCCGAGTGCCGACGAAGACGGTGCTGCCGGCCGGCACCCCTTCGACCAGAAGCATCGCAGTGCGCGCTTCGCCCTCATTCTGGATTCTCTCCGTGGTCGCATCAACAGGAGTCGTCGCGATCGACGGCGGCATCGCCATCGTGGCGCGCGCGGCAAGCGCGACTTGGAGGTCGGTCTGCCGGCCGGCCTCAAGCAGCACGTTGATCCGGTACTCGTTGTACCCTTGCTTGAGGACCTTCACTGTGTGCAAGCCCGTCGTCAGCCCGTCGATCAGAATCTTGCCGCGCATCTCATCCGAATATCCCCGGAGCACGTCGTCCACGTAGACCTCGGCTGCGCCGGGGAGCGTCGTCAAGGCCAGCCTTGCCGCGCCCTCGCTCGAAACCGCAGCAGGCTGAATCGCAGCGGACCCTCTGAGGCCGGCGAGCATCTCGTCGGCAGTCGTGTAGCGATTCTCGACCTGCTTCGCGGTTGCTTTTTTGACGACGGTCTCGATCTCAGTCCCCACTCCGAACTCTGCGAGCGAAGGCAGCGATTCGGTTTCGTGCAGTCGGCGCATCTCCGACCAGTAGACCGCTGGATCAGTCGTCTTTGACTCAAATGGTGCTCTGCCGGCCAGCATTTCAAAGAGGATGATTCCAACCGAATAAATGTCCGTTCGCTGGTCAATCTCGGACGTGCTCGCTATGCGTTCAGGCGACATGTAGGTGGGCGTCCCAAAGCCTTCTCCGACCAACGTGAGGCTTTCGCCGCCGACCATCCGCGCGATGCCAAAGTCGAGCACCTTCACCCTTAATTCCGGCCCGCCCTCAACGAGCATGATGTTGTCCGGCTTGAGATCGCGGTGAATGATCCCGCTTCGATTGGCATAGCTAACCGCGTCGAGGACCTGCGAGATGATCGACACCGCGCGAGCGGGGTTCATCGGCCCGGTCTGGCTGATCTCGTCGGTGAGCAGCTTGCCGGAGATGAACTCCATCACGAGGTAGTAGCAGCCGTTGTCTTCGCCGAATGTATAAAGACGCGGCAGGTTCGGGTGATCGAGCCGCGCCATCGCGACCGCTTCCTGGAAGAAGCGCTGCTTGATGACCGCGCTACGGGTGTGCTTCTTGTGGAGTTCTTTGATCGCAACGATCCGGCCGGGCGTGTTGATGTCCTCCGCTTTGAAGACGGATCCGAAACCGCCGCTCCCGACATAATCTATGATGCGATAGTTGCCAATGCGCCTGATTTCCATAGTCGCCGACTCCACTCCTCGAGGCGAACTTGATAAAGATGACGCTGGGGGCAGTCCGTTGTCAAAGGCGGCAAGGCCGATGCGGCGCCTGCGTCATTCTCACACAGCGATTTGGACGAGTCAATCGACGACATGTCAGTTGTCAGTCACGTCATGTCACTGTTTCGACAAGCCATCCCGCTCTCATCACCAGCCAGAATACTGCTGCCGCGGGTCGTCGGATTCTCGCACTCGGCCGACTCGACTCTGCTCGCCTAATGCATGGCCCGTAACGGGATGCGTGCCGAGGATCAGCCCTTCCCAATGACCCGTTGGTAAAGCGCCTCGTATTGCGGGATGATCATTCCGGTCGCGAACCGCGATGCGGCGACTTCTCGTCCCCTGCGGCCCAGCCGCTCCCGCTCGCGGTCGTCTGAGAGTATTCGCAGTGCAGCTTCGGACATTCCTGCGACGTCGCCAACGTCGAACAAGTAACCGCACTCGCCGTCGCCGACGACTTCGGGAATGCCGCCGACGCGAGTCGCGATGACCGGCACCTCGCACGACATCGCTTCGAGTGCGGCAAGCCCGAATGACTCGGTCTGGCTTGGCAGCAACAGCAAATCTGCCACCGACAAATAGTCTCTGATTTGCGACTGCGGCTGCTTCCCCACGAACTGAACGGCGCGGGTAACCCCAAGCTTCGCCGCCAGAGCTTCAGCCTCCGCCCGCTCGGGACCATCGCCGCACATGATCAACCGAGCCGCAATAGAACCATTCCCTCGCACGCGAGCCAGAATCTCAATGCAGTCGGTTATCCGTTTGACCGGACGAAAGGTCGAGATGTGCAGAAGGAGCTTCTCCCCCCCAGGGGCGAGTTGTTTCCTCACGTCATCATTCGATTCGCGTTTGTAGTAATCGGTATCGACGAAGTTGTAGATGACTTCAATGCGGCAGCCGGTGCAGAACGTCTCAAGCGTCGCGTCGCGAAGGTGGCGCGATATCGCGGTCACGGCGTCCGATTGCTCGATGCCGAACCTCGTGATCGGCAGGAATGACGGGTCGCGGCCGACAAGCGTTATGTCCGTGCCGTGCAGGGTCGTCACCACTGGCAGGTATCGCGAAGGCCGAAGCATCTCACGAGCAAGATACCCGCTGACCGCGTGCGGTATCGCGTAGTGGACATGCAAGAGGTCGAGACCTTCGGTCGAGGCAACCTCGAACAGCTTCGAGGCGAGCGCATCCGTGTAGGGCGGATATTCGAACAGCGGATAGCTCAGCATATCCACCGGGTGAAACTGAATCCCATTGGGAAGTGCCGCGCCATCGCCCAGTCGCATCGGTGGCGCGTAGCTGACGAAGTGGATCGAATGGCCGCGCCGCGCAAGCTCGATCCCCAACTCCGCGCCTACAACGCCGCTGCCGCCATACGAGGGGTAACAGGTTATGCCGATCTTCATGCTTTGTCGGTAGTCCGTTGTCCGTTGTCAGTGGTCCGTTGTCCGCGGCCACTTGCCAGTCGCTGAGAGGGCCTCCCGAAAACCGAACGCACAACTCGCACTAAAAGAGGCACAACTGACCACGGACAACTGACAACGGACTACGAGTACATGTTCATCCGGCGCGACAACAGACTGATTGGGTCGTGAACGTTGAGCGCCTCGCGAACCACAAACCCCTCCGCGTGCTCTACGTTGATCAACGAACCGTAGAAGCGCTGCTTTGATTCCAACCTGTTAAGAAACCCCGAGTGGCTGATCTGAGTCTCGGGTTCGCTGCTCGCAGGGTCGTAGAGTTGAGAGCGATAGCACTCGGCTGCGGCCAGCTTTCGTTGAGCGAACTCGCTGATGTCGACCACGAAACTCGGAACCACCGTCCGCGGGAACAGGAAGTGCGCGACGGCTCGCGGCCGAAACCGTTCCTGGCCCGTTTCGGCATCGTACTTCGCAAGCCCTGCTACGTGCGCCGCCTCCCGTACGATCTGACACGTGTGTGCGTGATCGGGGTGCGGGTCTTCCCAGTAATGCGTGAAAACGAGTTGCGGGCGGTACTGGCGAAGCTTGCGCGCCATCCGCACGCGGGAATCTTCGTTCAACCAGATGTGGCCGTCAGGAGCTTCGAAGTTGTCGCGCACCGCAAGCCCCAGAACTTCCGCGGCAGCCGCGGCTTCTCGCATGCGAATCTCGGCCGTCCCGCGCGTTCCCATCTCGCCCCGCGCCATGTCGAGCACGCCGACGCGGTAGCCAAGCGCGATCAGCTTGAGCAGGGTTCCGCCACAAGAGAATTCAACATCGTCGGGATGTGCTCCAATAGCCAGCGCATCGAGTCTCGTGCCATCGCTCATCGTCTTTGTCCTCGATGTCGAGGTTATCAAGTCAGCAGTTGAACCGCCAAGCCCTGCGGAGTGCGGCGACCTGGCGCCGCTATGGTAGTCCTCATCTTGAACGGTAGTCCTCATCTTGAACGCTTTCATGCGGGACTACCATAGCGGCGCCAGGTCGCCGCACTCCACGGGGGCTTCACAAAACCGGGCCTCGTCGTTCAAAATCGGAGACGTTCAACAAGTCAGTCTTCGCAGGAGGAAGCCATGCCGAAAGCCATACCCGAAAAGTACGCCGACCTCTTTCAGAAAAGAGCATTTGGTAATCTCGCGACCGTCATGCCCGACGGCAGTCCCCAAGTCACGCCTGTGTGGGTTGACTACGACGGGAAATACGTTCTGGTCAACTCGGCGCGCGGCCGGCAGAAGGACAAAAACATCGCGCGCAGCTCGTCGGTTGCGATTTCGATTGTCGATCCCGATAACCCCTATCGCTACCTCGAAGTTCGCGGCCGCGTCGCCGAGATAACCGAGGAGGGTGCTCGCGACCACATAGATAAGATGGCCAAGAAGTATCTCGGGCAAGACAAGTACCCTTTCGCACAAGCCGGCGAGGTGAGAGTGCTGTTCAAGGTCGAGCCCGAGCGCTTCTCGTCCATGGGATGAAACCGGACTGAGCCATTGGGTGATTGAGTTATTGGGTCATAGGGTGAGTGAGCCATTGGGTCATTCAGCCATTGGGTCATTGGGTGATCGAGTCATTGGGCCGGTTGTTCAATGATCCAATGACTCAATGACTCAATGACTCAATGATCCAATCACCCAATCCTCAATACGCAATTCGCCGGCTTGGGGGAGCTTCAACCAGTCGCGCCACACGGATTCTCGCATCGACGACAACCGCGCCCTTCTCGAGGACCTTGACCGGATTCGCGTCCATCTCGTGAATCTCGGAGCATACTTCCAGCAGCGCCGACACTCTCATCATCAACTCGCGAAGCGCCGCCTCGTCCAGCCGCGCGGCTCCGCGATAGCCACGCATCAGCGCAGTACCCTTCACTTCGTTCAGCATGTCATCAACGTCGACGTCGGTGAGCGGGTGCATCCGGAAGGCGACGTCGTTGAGCATCTCGACGAGTACCCCGCCGCTCCCGAAGAGGACCAGCGGCCCGAAGGTCGAATCCAGAACGGATCCGACAACGACCTCGGCGCCGCCTTCCACCATCTCCTGAACCAGCATCCCTGTGAGGTCGCTCCCCAACCGTTCCGCCATGTCGTTATACGCCGCCCGCACCGCCGCCTCGCTGTCGAGACCCAGCGCGACCCCACCCACGTCGGTCTTGTGAATGATCGCCGGACCAACGGCCTTGAGCGCAACCGGAAAGCCGATCTCGCGCGCGGCGATCATTGCGTCGTCCAGATTCGCCACGAACCTGCTGTCGGCCATCGCGATGCCGGCTGCTCCGAACAACTCGTGAACCTCAACCGGGCTGAGCCACCCGCCGCCACGCGCAATCGCCCGCCCCACGATCGCCTTTGCCGCTTCGGCGTGGATGTCGTCGAACGTAGGAACGCTGCCCGGCGGCCGGCGGCGCCACTCGCCATACGACGTGACGCGGGCCAACGCGGCGGCTGCTGCTTCGGGAAACGTGTAGCTGGGGATGCTGGCCAGAATACCCGGCGCGCCTTCGACGCCCATGAAATTCGCGATGACCGGTTTGCTACCCGCCTCGGACGCACCCTGGACGATCTCGGCCGCCACTGTTTCGGGAGCGGTCAGCAGAGGCGGGATGAAGATCACGATCAGGCTGTCGATGTTAGGGTCCGTCAGCAACGCTCGGGTGCAGCGGCGGTAATGCTCGGGCGTCGCCGAAGCGATCATATCGACCGGATTCGCGACGCTTGCCGTTGCGGGCAGAAAAGACCGCAACTCAGCGACCGTCGCGTCCGCGAGCGCCGGCAGCTCGAGGCCGTGAGCTTCGCAACTATCGGCCGCCAGTATTCCAGGCCCTCCCGCGTTGGTCAGAATACCGACTCGCCGCCCGACCGGCACCGGCTGATGCGCGAGCAGATTCGCAACGTCGAACAACTCTTCCAAGGTATCGGTGCGGATGATTCCCGCCTGGCGAAAGAGCGCGCTCACCACCGCGTCGGTCGAGGCGAGGGCTCCGGTGTGTGAAGATGCAGCGCGTGCGCCGGCTCGCGAGCGGCCGGACTTCACCGCCACGATCGGTTTGTGCCGCGATATCCGACGCGCGATGCGGCCGAAGTTGCGCGGATTGCCGAAGCTCTCGAGGTAAAGGAGTATCACGTCGGTTCGCGGGTCATCGGCCCAGTATTGAATCAGGTCATTGCTCGACACGTCGGCCTTATTGCCAACCGACACGAAGGTCGAGATGCCTATGTTGAGCCGCCGCGCATCGGCGAGAATGGCGAGTCCCAGCGCCCCGCTCTGAGTGGACATTGCGACTCGCCCCGTCGGCGGGTAGACCGGCGAGAACGTCGCGTTCATCGACACAGCCGGATCGGTGTTGATCACGCCCATACAGTTCGGCCCCACAAGCCGGACACCGGCCGCCCTCACCTTTTCCAGAATCGCGGCTTCACGCGTGCGCCCGGCCGCCCCGATTTCAGCGAATCCGGCGCTGATGACGACAATCCCGCGCACGCCCTTCGCCAGACAATCGTCAAGCGCCGCCTCAACGTCCGCAGCGGGCACGACGACGATGGCGAGATCGACGTCCCCAGGCACATCGGTGAGGCGGGGGAAAGCGCGCGACGAGCCGACGACGCCCGCGCTTTTATTGACCGGAGAGACGACGCCCTGGAAACCCTGAGCCACGAGGTTGTGAAATATCTCCGCGCCGATGGCGCCGCGCCCGCGTCCCGCACCGATGACCGCGATCGATTTAGGCTCGAAGAAGACGCGGACCGAGGCGCTGGCGGCGGCTTGATGGCGCGCGGCGGCTTTTTCTTCGGAGACGGGAGTCGGGATGATGGGAAAGGTCACGATGAACAAGCCGCCCTCGAGCCTGCGGTCGACTTCGAACCCCGAGGTGAGGAACACGTCCATCATCTTGCGGTTGTCGCCGAGCACATAGGCCTCAAACGTGTTGATCTCGTGATCGCGTGCGATCTCAGCCAACCGTTCGAGCATGCGCGTAGCGATGCCGCGGCCTTGAAGCGCATCTTCGGTCACGAAGGAGACCTCCGCGCGGCCGTGAGCTTCGGCATTGCGGTAGTAACGCGCGACGGCGACGATTCTGTTGTTGATCTCGGCCACGAGCGCGAAGCTGTTTTGATAATCGACCGTAGCGAGCTCGGTCGCGCGTTCTTCGGTCAGCTCGGGGACGGGCGCGAAGAAGCGGTAATAGACGCTCTTGGGTGAAAGCCGGTTGTGGAGACTCATCAAGCCGGGCGCGTCATCGGGTTTGATCGGCCTTAGCCGCAACGTCGAGCCGTCGCGCAGTACGATGTCGGATGAGTAATGAGCGGGATAGCTGATCATCGCTGGCTCTGCCCTCCGGCCAACCTCTAAGGGAAGTTGTAGCGCAGTTCGTCGGCTTGCGCTAGCAGGCGGGTCGGTCACAGCAGGCGGGCCGGTCACGCCGCCTCGCTTTAATGGGCACGGAAGTGGCAATCCTCAAGCGCGATGGTGTGTGTTCGAGCGGTCTCTATTGTTTTATCCTTCCTCTCAGCTAAGCCGCTCATGTTATGCTAACGTTGACTGGCCAAGCGCCAGGGGAGAATCATGAAAGTAATCACTGCTGAAGAAGCCCGAAAGCGCCTGCAGGAACTTCTGAGCCAGGCCGCGAGTTCTCATGAACCGATACAGATAACGAGTGAGTCGCTCAGCGGCGTCCTTGTGTCGGAGGATGACTGGCGGTCAATACAAGAGACACTGTACCTGCTATCCATTCCGGGAATGCGGGAGTCGATCCGGGAAGGGATCACCACGCCGATTGAGGAATGCTCTGGGGAGTTGACCTGGTGAGTTGGCGGGTCGTCTATACAAAGCAAGCGCAGAAAGACGCGAAGAAACTTGCCGCCGCAGGCTTGCGTCCCAAGACTGAGGCCCTGTTGAAGGTTCTTTCCGAGAACCCATTTCAGACACCGCCACCTTATGAAAAGTTAGTTGGCGACCTTTCTGGCGCGTACTCGCGGCGGATAAACATTCAACACCGCCTCGTCTATCAGGTCCTGAAAAGCGAAAACGTGGTGAAGGTACTGCGGATGTGGACCCATTATGAGTGAAGTCGACCCAGCCATTCTTCATACTTTGCTCTGGACCGTGCCAGCCAGTCGCGTAACGCCGCAGCGTCGGAGTGATCGCCGCGATTCTTCTCGAATACCTCGATCTCCTCAAGAACGGCCCTTTTCACCGTGTGAATACCAACCTGGACTGAGATCGCGAGGTTCTGCCTGACCTTATCGCCAGGGGACGGGACCTCCGCGAGCAGTTCCTCGACAATCACGTCGTCGAAGTCGTCGCCAATCGCCGACGCTGCAGCCTTCAGCTTTGCGAGTGTCCTCGCCGGATCGGAATCGGTCCGCTCCGCAGCAACGTCTTGAAAAAGAGAAAGCAGCCGCGCGAGCCCGAGCTTGCGGCCGGCCCGTCCAGCCCTGACGTGCGCGGCGCTCACGGCGTCGCCTTCGTATGATCCGTCTCGAAAGACCACTGTGCGGATGAGTATCCCCGCAGGCGGCTTCGGTCGAAACCCGCGCTTCGTCATGCGGCCGTCGCCGCCGGCTGCAATCGTAGCCTGATAGGTCGCCCCGGGTTCGATCAGCGGCGCGTCGCGCTCGCCTCGCGGCGTGCTGGTGACCGCAGCTTTCCCCTCTCTAAGAATGTGCACTTCGATCGCGATGACCGGCTTGGCGGAGACGTTGCGCAACGCCAGCTTGTACGTGGGGAGAACCGAGTCCTTGGGCTCGAGGCTGATCATCTCAAGCGAAGGTGAGTTGATCGTCACCGGCGGGAGAGGCGCTTCGAAGCCCCGGACCTTCACCACGGAGAACTTGAATGGAACGACGCCGAACTTCGTCAGTTCCTCGACGACGATCTGTTCGCCCTCGCGCGCCACGTAAACGGCGACCGGCTCTTCCTTGTCGTGGAACCGGCCGATGAGCGCCGTCACCACCACCCTCACCCCGTCGCCTTCAATTGTCGGAGCGAACTTGACGGCGGCCACGCGCTCCGTGCCTGGAGCGGGTTGCCAATCGGCGATGCGGTTGAAGCGCGCGAACCACATCGAGCCAGGTTTCGTGCCGGGAGGATTGATCCGCTGGTAGGCTGGCGGCCCATTCTCGAAGACTATCTCGAGCGCCAGGTCCTTGCGTGGTATATCGGTTTGTTTTTCCTGCGCGCGGCCGACTGAGACAAGCAGACATGCCGCGACGAGTGATGCGAATACGGCTCTGACTGGCCTCATGGCTTCCTCCACTTCGGCGATAGCGCTGGCATTCAAGTCCGACGGCAATAGACTTTTACGCCGAACCCGGGCGGGAATCAATAGCGACGACATCCCGCCCTCGAGCCGCTCCCCTGTTCGCTATCAGCTTCGTCACCTCAACGATTGCTATCGGCGCGACGCCTGAAATCAGCGCGACCGTCCAGTCGCCCGGCTGCGGCGCGGCCACCCCCAGCACGTGAGCAAGCGGCGTAAAGTAGACGGCCATCAATTGCAGCACCACAACGATCCCCACCGCGGCCCACACCCACCAGTTCCTAAACAGCCCCTCGATCGCCGAACGCGTGCGCGAGCGGCAGTTGAAAAAGTGGCCGAGCTGAACGTTGATCAGCGCCAGCAGCGCGATAGATCGCGCGGACGGGCCTGCTCCATATCGCTCCAAAGCCCACCAGTAACAACCAAGCGTAATCGCTCCGAGCATCGCGCCCTGCCACCCGATCAACACCAGAAACTGACGCGATAACAACGCGGCCCGAGGCGAGCGCGGAGAATGCTGCATCACTCCCGGCGCGGCCGGCTCAAGCGCGAGCGCGAGCGCCGGAAACACATCGGTCACAAGGTTGACCCACAGGATCTGAAGCGGCAGCAGCGGCAGCGGCCACCCGGCGAGGATCGCAATGAAGATCGCCAGCACCTCGCCGAAGTTGGCCGAGAACAGCAGGTGAACGAACTTGATGATGTTCGCGTAGATCGTCCGGCCGCCCTCGACCGCTCTTATGATCGTCGCGAAGTTGTCGTCGGCTAGGATCAAGTCCGCCGCTTCTTTTGCAGCCTCGGTCCCGCGCTCGCCCATCGCCACCCCGATGTCGGCGCGCTTCAAGGCCGGCGCGTCGTTCACCCCGTCCCCGGTCACCGCGACTATTTCGCCTGTTCGTTGAAGCGCCTCGACAATTCGGAGCTTGTCCTCAGGCGACACGCGAGCGAAGACGGTCGCACACCGGGCCATCTCGACGACGCGATCGGGACTTGCGCCGGCGATGTCGCGGGCGTGAAAAGCCTGCTCCGCGTCCCCGCCAAGGCGCAGCTCGCGAGCGATTGCCCGCGCGGTGTTGATCTGGTCCCCCGTGAGCATCACGACTCGGATGCCCGCCGCCCGCGCTTGCTCGATCGCTTCGGGGACCTCGCGGCGCGGCGGGTCGATCATTCCAGCAAGTCCGAGAAACGTGAATCCGGCTTCTTCGAGATCCGCGCCAAACCCCGCGCTGACCGTCTCGCCCTCGAAGCACTTTTCGGCGAGGGCGAGGACCCGTAAAGCACGGTTGGCCATCTCTTCATTCACGCCGAGGAACCTGTTTCGCGCGGCGTCGCTGAGAGGCGCTGTAACGATAGAACCATCGGCGGCGGTGGTGTAGAAGCTCGTCGAAGCGTCGAGCACGACGGCGGGCGCGCCTTTCATGAATGCTACGACTGAGCCGTCTCCCGTTCGATGAAGCGTGATCATCCGTTTCGTCGCCGCATCGAAGGGCCGTTCGGCGATCTTCGGATAGACAGCGCGCTCAGACGGGACTTCGACGCCAAGCGCGTCGGCCGCAACCAACAGCGCGGTCTCAGTCGGGTCGCCGATCGCGCTGATCTCAGCGTCGGCCGACCTTTCGAAGGCGGCTTCGCTGCACAGCACACCCGCGCGCAGGATCCGGACCAGCAACTCGTCACCACCAATGGAGGCCCCGTCGCCCAACTCCACAACGCGGCCATCCGCAAGCCGGTACTCCCGCACCGTCATTCGGTTCTCGGTCAGCGTTCCGGTCTTGTCCGTGCAGATGATCGTCGTGCTGCCGAGCGTTTCAACCGCGGGCAGCCTTCGGACGATGGCGCGCTGACGTGCCATGCGCAGCACGCCGATCGCGAGCACGAGCGTCGTCACCGCCGGGAGTCCTTCAGGCACGGCGGCGACAGCCAGGCTGATCGAGACTTCGACCATCGCCCAGAAGCTCTCGCCCCTTATCCAACCCGCGACCAGAATGACCGCCGCGATTGCGAGCACGATGTAGACCAGCCTGCGGCCCAATTCCGCCATTCGCTTTTCCAGCGGCGTAGCCTCTTCGGGAGACTCGGCGACGAGCCGGCCGATGTGCCCGAGTTCGGTATTCACACCGGTGGCGGTGACGAGGGCGACGGCTCGGCCCGCTGTTAGGGTCGTCCCCAGATACAACATCGAATAGCGCTCGGCCAGCGGCGCATCAGAGGGCGCCGGCTCGATTGATTTATTCACGGGCGCGCTCTCGCCGGTCAGCGCGGACTCGCCGGCCCGCAGGCTCGCTGCTTCGTGCAATCGCGCGTCGGCGGGCACGCGATCTCCGGCGTTCAGGATCACGACGTCGCCGGGAACAAGCTCGATCGCGTCGACTTTCAACTCGCGGCCGTCGCGACGCACGCGCGCCGTCGTGAGAGTCTGACGCCGAAGCGCATCGAGCGCGCGATGGGCCTGCCACTCGGTGCCAAAGCCCACGAGCGCGTTCACGATTAGGACGACGAGTATCGCGCCCGCGTCGATCAGATCGCCCCTGGCCCACGCCACGGCCGCAGCGAAAGCGAGCAGACCTATGATGAGACTTGCGAACTGGCCGGCGAGGATGCGCCACCACGCGCGCGGCCGGATGGACTGGATTGCGTTGGGTCCGTAGCGCAGACGGCGGGCTTCGACCTCGGCAAGCGTGAGGCCGCGGGTAGGGTCTACATCAAGCGCTTGAGCGACGACGGCCGCAGGGAGCGCGTGTGGCGGTGACGGGCGATCCGAGTTTGTTGATTGACTGTTAACAGCCCTCGCTCCGGTTGCAGCCTCAGAAGGAGTCGCGCTGATTCTAACTAAATCCTCGCGGTCGTCCGATGTGATTCAATTGGACAAACCGAATCCAGAACCTCAACGTGGCTGCCCGTCAATCTCAACGTGGGCGCGGCAGATCGGAGCCCTGGAATTATCCCAACTTCAACCGCGTCAGCGGCAGGCTACTTCCTTGGTCTCGAATAGGTCACGCGCCAGATCTTTTGGCCGCCATCATCCGTGATCAACATGGACCCGTCTTTCAACACCAGCAAACCAACGGGCCGGCCCCACACCTCCGGCTTGTCCTCACCCAGCATCCAGCCCGTGACGAAATCATCGTAGCCGCCGACCGGCTTCCCATTCTTGAACCTTATCCGAATTATCTTGTACCCGGTCCGCGACGTGCGGTTCCACGAGCCGTGCAACGCCACAAACGCTTCTCCCCGGTAATCCGCCGGGAACATCTTGCCCTCGTAGAAGACCATGCCCAGCACGGCTGAATGCGCTTGAATCAAAACGTCCGGCACAATCGCCTTGGCGACGAGGTCCGGCCGCTCGCCTTTTCGGCGCGGGTCCTCGTGCTGGCCGAGATATGAGTAAGGCCATCCGTAGAACGCGCCTTCCTTGATCAACGTGACGTATTCGGGAACCAGGTCGTCGCCGATCAGGTCGCGCTCCTGGACCGCGGCCCATAGCTGTTTCGTCGCCGGATTGAACGCGAGCCCGACCGGGTTGCGAGTTCCGCTCGCGTAGACGCGATGCCCTGTGCCATCAGGATTGAACTCGGAAATCGCCGCGCGTATCGGATCTTCGCCGGCATTGACGTTCGACCCCGACCCGACTGCCACGTACATCTTCGTCCCCGCCTGATTGAAGATCACGTTGCGCGTCCAGTGGCCGGTCGCGGGAAAGCTCGCGAGCTTCTCGGGCGCGCCTTCCGCACTCGTCTGACCGGGTTTGTACTTGAATCGAACCAACGAGTCCGCGTTTCCGACGTAGAGATACTCACGCCAGAAGGCCATTCCATACGGGCGCGTGAGTCCGGTGGCAAACACAAAACGCTCATCGACGCGGCCGTCGCTGTTCGAATCGCGTAGTATCGTTATGCGATTGGCCCGCGGCTCGGTCACAAACACGTCGCCGTTCGCCGCCAGCGCGAGCCCGCGCGGCTGTTGGAAATCGCCTTCAGCAAACACGCTGATTTGAAATCCCGGCGGCAGCGAAAGCTCCGCGCCTTCCGGCCTCGGAATGACGCGAGACTGGTTGCGGGGCCCGGTCAGCACTTCGGGAGCCGGCAAGTCCGCGAGTTTTATGTCGTAATGGCGGAGTTTGCCCGGCGATGATTGCTGTGGTGGTGCGGTCTTCGGCGGCGACTGTGCGCAGGCGAAAGCCACCAGGAACAGAACCGCGACTGGTCCGCGGCGCACGGGGTGATTGAGGGTAGCGGTTTTCATCGAATCACGTCCTCCCAAAGAGATGTTTCGAATCATTGGATCATTCCCCAGTTACTGAGGGTTCATTGCTTCACCGGCTTGCCATCGGCGTCGATCAATCGAATCTCGCCTAGCCCCAACTCGCGCACTCCCGCTTCGATCTTTGCGCGGTCACCTACGATGACCCACACCAGCTTGTCGGGCTGAATCGTCACCTTCGCGGCGGGCATCACATCCGGAATCTTGAGCGCGCGAATCTTGCCGGCATAAGAGTCATAATAACGATCATCCAAACCGAAGCGCACGATGTTGGCGATCGATGAGCTGAGCGCGGTCATCGTCTCCCACGATCCGGGAAGCGTCAGCGTCAGCGAAGCCTGCGCCTTCGCCAGCTCATCACCGGTCACGGGCCGGCTGCCCATGATGCCATTCAGCTCCTTCACGAGCTCCGCGATCGACTCTTTGGTCTTGTCGGTTTGCACCGGCGCATAAGCGATGAAGGGCCGCTGTCCGCGCGCGTCCAGGACGAAACAGCCGGCCCCATAAGACCAGTGCTTGTCCTCGCGCAGGTTCATGTTGATCCGCGAAGTGAAGTTGCCGCCCAACAGCGCATTCATCGTTTCAATCGCGCTCTCGTCTTTGTTGGCCTTCGGCGGCGCGATGTTGGCCGCGAGGATCAGCGATTGCTCCGAGCCGGGCCTGTCTACCATGTAGACGACTGATTTCGGTTGCGAAGCCACGGCGCCGATATTCTTCGAGGGGACCTCGCCGCGTTGCCAGGCCGCGAACAGCTTTTCGAGCTTCGGCTTGATCTCGGCCATCGTCGTGTCGCCGACGACGATCAGCGTCGCGTTGTTCGGTTTGAACCAGGTCTGATGAAACTTCGTAAGGTCTTCGCGCTTGAGCTTAGATACCGACTCTTCAGTGCCGGTGCCTGTGAGCGGGTTGCTGTAGGCATGGCCCGCGCCGTAGAGCAGTCCCGCGAAGACCCGAAGCGCAATTCCGACCGGCTGGACTTTCTCCTGTTGAATCTGCGCCAGCCGTTGTTTCTGCAGTCGCGCGAAGTCTTCCTGCGGGAACGACGGGTTCAGGACCACGTCGGCGAACAGGTCGAGCGAAGCGTCGAGGTTCTCCTTTAACGCCGATATCGAAACCGACGACGTGTCGAGATCGGAGCCTGCGTTTAGGTTGGCTCCGAGCATCATCAACTCATCGCTGATTTGAAGCGCCGTGCGCCGCTTCGTTCCGCCGTCAAGCAAGCCGAAAGTCATTCCGCCGGTCCCGGCGAGGTTGAACTGGTCAGCCGCGTAACCGGCATCGATCAACATCTGGAAGTTCACCTGCGGGATCGAGTGGCGCTCGGCGAGCACGATCTTGAGGCCGTTCGCAAGCGTCGCCCGTTGAAGCTCGGGGAACTTCGCGTCGGCGGGCGGGCCCGGCTCGGGCAGCTTCGTTCGATCGACCGTGGTCTGTTCGGCCGCGTATTCGGGAAAGGGGTGGACCTCGAGCGCGTAGACGCCGTCCGACAGCCATCGGTTAGCGGCGGCCTTGAGGTCGGCGGTGGTCGCATTGGCCATTCGCTTGAGAGTCGTCTTGTAGTAGTCGGGAGTTCCGGCGTACACCTGATTCATGGCAAGCACGTCGGACTTGCCGCCAAACCCGCCGATGCGCTCGATGCCACGTATGAAGCCCGCGCGATACTGGGTCTTGACTCGCTGCAGCTCGGCGGCGGTCGGCCCTTCCGCGAGCAATCGAGCCATCTCCTCGTCCACGGCCTTCTCCACTTTTGCGAGCGATTCGCCGGGCCGCGCCGACGCCTGAATGTAGAAGACTGCCCCGATCTCCATGAGGTAAGGCGACGCCTCGACGTCGGTTGCGATCTGATCGTCGTAGACCAGCCGCTTGTAGAGCCGCGACGATTTGCCCGATGAGAGCACCTGTCCGATCAGCGTGAGGTAGTCGGCGTCGGCAGAACCGCGCTCGGGCACGTTCCAGAATCTGTAGATGCGGGCCTGCGGCACGCGGTCTTCCATCTGCTGGCGATGTTCGCCGGTGCGTTTGGCGATCCAGACGTTGTGTTTAGTGACCGGCGGCCCCGACGGTATATCACCGAAGTACTTTTCGACTTTTTCTTTCGCGGTCTTCGCGTCGACGTCGCCCGCGATGACGATGACCGCGTTAGCCGCGCCGTAGTAGCTGCGGAACCACTCGCGCACGTCTTCGAGGCTCGCAGCGTTGAGGTCTTCCATCGAGCCGATCACTTCCCACGAGTAGGGATGGCCGGCCGGGTATAGATTCGGCGTTGCGACGGAGAAGACTTTTCCATAAGGCTCGTTTTCGCCCTGCCGCTTTTCGTTCTGCACGACGCCGCGCTGTTCGTCGAGCCTCGCCTTGTCGATTACGCCCAGCAGGTGACCCATCCGGTCGGATTCCATCCACAGAGCAACGTCGAGCGCCGCCGACGGGACGTTCTCGAAATAGTTGGTGCGGTCTTCATTGGTAGTGCCATTCTGGTCGGTCGCGCCGATTCGCTCGAAGGGCTCGAAGTAATCGTGATTGAAGTTCTCGCTGCCGTTGAACATCAGATGCTCGAACAGGTGAGCAAAGCCGGTGCGGCCCGGCTTCTCGTTTTTCGAGCCCACGTGATACCAGACGTTGACGGCGACGATCGGCGCTTTGTGATCTTCGTGAACGATCAGCGTGAGGCCGTTTTTCAGAACGAACTTCTGGTACGGGATGTCGATCTCGCTCTGTGCCCCGGCGGTGGAAGCGGCGAGCGTCAGCAGTACGATCAGAAACAAAACGGCGAGCAGCTTGCGCACGTGGGAAGTCATTGCGTGTCTCCTTGCTTTGCCATGGTCGCTCCCCGGTTGTTCGGGTCCGTGTCTTAGCACGCTCCGATCCGGGTCATCCACATTATCGTTTCGCGATGTGATCGGTCAATCGCGGGTATCAATCGATCAATCGAAGTACCGCGACTGCACTTGATGTTGACGCTGGATCTCTTCGAGGACGACCTCGGGGGGGAGTTGATCGGCGGCGATTCCGAGCTTGAGCGAAATCGGGTGGGCTATGCGTGCGGCGAGTGCAGTGCGGTTGATCTCCGACAGCTCATACCGGCGCTTGAGGAACGTTTCGACCGCGCGGAGTTCCCGGTCGCTGAGCAGCCGCATATCGGCAACAAAAGGAGCAGTGGCGGCGCGCTCGACTCGCTGTTGCTCAAGTTCCGATACCTTGATGATCTCGTCGAGCGACGGGGCTTCGGTTGCGCGCTCTTTCACGACGACCGTCGCCGCGACGAAATCACCTACGCGTTTCGAGCGGGCGCTGAAGATGATCGACACAACGCCGATGGCATAGGAGGGCGGCGGGAGGAAGTCGACTATTCGGATCAGATTGCGCACGAAGACCTCGAAGAACCTCACCGGCCTCCCATCCTCGCGAACGACTCGCAGTTTCATTATTCGCTTACCCGGCGTCTGGCCATTCCACAGTGTTTCGAAAGCGACGAAGTAACCCCAGATGATCCCGAACACCAAAAAGACAGTGACAGCCGCCATCCAGCCGCCCATGTCCGCGAACCAGCCCCAACCCGCAATCGCCGCCGAGAGAAGCAGCAGCAGGAGCAGTAGACCGAATTGAATCAGGTGGTCGATGCCCGCCGCGAGAAAGCGATTGCCGACGTTGGCGAGAATGAAGTGAAGCTCGACTCGCTCGGGCGTCTCGATTACGAGTTCGTCATCTAGCATATTCAGGACTCAGGACCCTCATCACCAACGCCATCACCTGTTCATGCGCCGCTTCGACCGAGCCGGACGCATCGACCACGCGAATACGCGAGGGGTGCTCGGCCGCGAGCTTCAGATAGCCTTCGCGAACGCGCCGGTGAAACTCGATGGCCTCGACGTCAAACCTGGTCGTCGCGGTTTCGTCTTCCGCGTGGGTCGGACCGTTGGTGCGCGCGGCCAATCGCCCGGCGGCCGTCGCGGGTTCAAGGTCAAACAAGATCGTCAGGTCCGGCTCGAGGCCCCGGGTTGCAAGCCTGTTGATCGCCGTGATCGCGGCCAGTTCGACTCCCCTGCCATAGCCTTGAAACGCCACGCTCGAATCGATGAAACGGTCGGCGATCACGATGTCACCGCGTTCGAGGGCCGGTCTTACCTTCTCGGCGACGTCCTGCGCGCGGTCCGCAGCCATCAGCAGAAACTCGGCGAGTGGGTCCAGCCCCGTTTGCGATTTCGACATCAGGATCGGGCGAATCTGACGGCCAATCCCCGTACCTCCAGGCTCGTGCGTCGTCGTCACCGGCAGTCCGCGGTCGGTCAGCGCGCGAGCGAGCATCTCGAATTGCGTGCTCTTGCCGCAGCCATCGATTCCCTCAAGTGTTATGAACAGTCCGCGCATAGAGGAACGCGCTCTCGCAGTCGGGCGGCCCGCTTAGTTTGTAGGTTATGGGTGAGTCAGTGTCAAGCCAGCAGGGCCTCACGCTTGCCCGCAACAAGTTAGATATGTTAGGTTCAATCACCCTAACAAACTTTTTAGCGAAGGGGAGTCTTCTGGAAATGGAAAAAACAACAACACAACAAAACACAATACAAGACAGCTTTCTCAACAGTGCCCGAAAAGAGCGAAGCAACGTGACCATCTACCTGATGAGCGGCGTGAAGCTCACAGGGAGGATCAAGAGCTTCGACAAGTATTCGGTGATCCTCGAGGCGGGTTCGCAGGAACAGTTGATCTTCAAGCACGCGATCTCCACCGTCTCACTGCCGCGCGGAGGGCTCCGGGACTTCCACCACAGCAGGGGTCCGATGGTCACGGACCGCGAGCGCGAACATCCGCCTGAGCGCGAACATCCGCCTGAGCGCGAACATCAACCCGAGCCCGCGCCCGGCCCGCCGGTCGGATCCGCGGCAACCCATGAAAGGTCCTGAGACCGCGCTTGTACAACTCAAGCCATCCTCGGACAGATCGGGCTGCCACTCTCGGAGAACGGCAGCCCGAGTAGTTTGTGATAGCACCTAGTCCTCACAGGAGACACCGCGTTGTTCGTTTTGAGACCGTCTTCGCCGCTGGCCGCCGCACAAGCCCCTTTTATCGACGCACCACTCGCCGGCGGATCATTCATCGACCAGGGGCAGCCCATCCCCGAGTCCTACGACGTCGAAATCGTGCGGGCGATGCTTCAGGACCCGTTTCACGTATTCGTTTACTGGGATGTTCGTCCCTCGAGCCTCGACGCGCTGACCCGGTACTTCTCACCCGAAGACGCGCGCACGTTCCGGGTGACGTTGAAGCTCACGGAGATCGAGGGCCGCAACGAAGCTTTCTTCGACGTGGACCGGCGCGGCCGCTACTGGATGACCGTGTTTCCCGGCCGCGAGTATGAGTTCGAGGTCGGTGTCCGGTCTCCCATCCACGGCTACATCCCTATCGTCAGATCGAATCGGGTCGAGACACCGCGCGGTACGGTCTCACCCGAGCCGTCGCCGGAGCCGGAGTACCAACTGAGCGCACCGGAATTGCTCGGAGTATTGGAGGCGTCGGGCTTCGCGGCGGATCAAGCGTTGAGCCTCACGCTCGCGGCAGCGGCCGGCGGCACACCGTCGGACGTTATGACTGCGATCCTCCAAAGAATGCCCGCCTCGCTTCGCGAAGCGCTGTTTCTTGCGGCGGCGGGCGAGCCGCTGACCTTCGATCTGATATCGGAGCTGCCCGAGCCGCTGAGGAGCGCGTTACTTGATCTCTACTTCGCAAACGATGGGTTGATCGCGGCGATCGCGCTGATGCACTACCTCCCCGAGTTTCTGCGCGAGTTGATCGAGATCGAGCGCGAGTGGTTCGGCCAGGTCGTCCACCCGCTTCACTTTGCGCCGCGATTCTTCCAGGGTGGAACCGAGAACCTGTGCCGGCCCGGCGAAGAGCTGCGCTGGCCGCGCCTTCCTCACTGGCCATCGAGCGCGGAACTCATACGACGTTTCAAGCCGAGACTCTGAATGACCGGGCGGTTGCTTTCGTTCATCCTTATCTGCGCCAGCTTGATGTTCGATGGCGGGCGCGCGCCGGACACCCAGGCTATCCCGCAGTCGCCGCCCGAATCCCGATCACACGCTCAGGAGATCACCCGCGACCGGCTCGTCGCCGCAGCTCGCGCCGGCGGCGACTACCTTATCCGGATGCAAAAGCCCGACGGGAGCTTTCATTATTACTATGACCCGGTCGAGGACAGGTTCAGCACGCGGAGCTACAACATTCTGCGTCACGCGGGCACGGCTCTATCGTTGTTTGACGTGTACGCGCGAACCCGCGACGCGCGGTACCTCAATGCCGCGAGCGCCGGGGTGGCGTTTCTGAAGACTCGATTCCGCGACGCGCGAGGTTCGGGCGCCTTCTACGTCCTGGACAATGACGGCAAGGCGAAGCTCGGGGCGAATGGGCTCGCCTTACTCGCGCTGACAAGGCAAGCCGAACTCGATCCGAAGTCGGCGGACCTGGCCGGTGCGAAGCGGCTCGCCGATTTGATCATTGCCTTGCAGCGAAAGGACGGCTCGTTCGAGAGCTACTATCGCGTGCGCGGGGACGAGCCGGTCGCAAGAGTTTCGCTCTACTATCCCGGCGAGGCTATCTTTGGACTGGTGAGATTGTATGAATTGACCCGCGAGCGGCGGTTGATCGAATCGGCGCGCCGCGGCGCGAGTTTCTTGATCGCGTCCCAGCGGAAAGCCGGCGCGCTGCCGCCCGACGCGTGGTTGATACAGGCGCTGGAAGCGTTGTACAAAGTCGATCCCGCAGCGAGCTACGCCCGGCACGCGATCGCGATTGCGCACGCGATGATGGCGGACCAGTATCTGGGAACTGCTCCGCCGGAGTACCGAGGCGGGTTTGGTCCGGGTGCGCCGGCTTCGACCGCCGCTGCCTCGCGCGCCGAAGGAATGGTCGCGGCTTACCGGCTCGCGAGGTCAACAAGCGATCCGAGCGCCGAACGGATAGCCGGTTCGCTAAGGGCTTGCGTGCGGTTCCAACTCTCGCAGCAATACACCGCCGCCAACAGCCTGCTGCTGCCGAACCCCGGACGCGCGGCCGGCGGGTTCCGACAGAGCGCAGCAACGGCGCGGATACGAATCGACTTCGTGCAGCACAACGTCTCTTCGCTGCTTGGCGCGGCTGACGTATTGTACTGAGACTTGCCACGGCGAGAAACGATAAGCGATAAATGATGAGTCCTCGTTATGACCAGAGCCGTGTTCATAGATCGCGACGGGACCCTGAATGAAGATGTCGGCTACGTCTCGACTCCCGACGACCTCGTCATCTATCCGTGGGCATCCGAGGCCGTGCGCAAGATCAACGAAGCCGGGATGAAAGCCGTCGTCATCACCAACCAATCCGGTATCGCGCGCGGACTCTACTCCGAACGAACCCTCGTCTGCATTCACGAGCGGATGATCGAGGAGCTCGCCCGCGAGGGCGCGCGCATCGATGCGGTGTACTACTGTCCGCACCATCCCGACTTCGGCGGCTCGGCGTACAGGCGCGATTGCGAGTGCCGCAAGCCGAAGCCCGGTATGTTGCGCGCTGCGGCGAGGGAACACGGAATCGATCTGGCGCGGTCTTACGTGATCGGCGACAAGTCTTGCGACATTAACGCGGCGGCAAGCGCCGGCGCGCGCGGCGTGCTGGTTCGGACCGGCTACGGCCGCGAGACGATCGCGAGGCCCGATCTCTGGCCGTGCGAGCCCGCGCTCATCGCCGACGATCTGCTTGAGGGCGTTGGTCTGTTGCTTGACACGCTGGACTCGCAAAGTTAAGTTTGGCCGCGCGCTTTTCACATGTCCGATGCTGACCCTGCTCAACATATCGAACATCGCACTCGTCTCGGACCTTCAGGTCGAGTTTGAAGGCGGGCTCAATCTGCTGACCGGCGAGACCGGCTCGGGTAAATCGATCATCGTCGACGCGCTGGGCGTGTTGATCGGCGGGCGCTTCACTTCGGACCTTATCAAGTCGGGCGAAGCGCGCGCTTTCATCGAGGGCCTGTTCAACGCAGGACCGAACCCGGATATGAAAGAGCTGCTGGCCGGCGCCGGCATCGAGCTTCCGAGCGCCGATGAGAATGAGATCATCATCCGGCGCGAACTGTCGTCAACCGGCCGCAACAAGGTATTTGTGAATCACCAACTCGCTTCCCAGTCATTGCTGCGCGACCTCAGACCGTTCCTGGTCGATATCCACGGTCAGGGCGATCAGCAGACGCTGTTCGACCCCGACAGGCACATGGAGATCCTCGATCACTTCGCCAGGCTGACCGCCGCGCTTGAGGAGACCGGCGCTCGATTCGATCGTTGGTCGGCGCTCAAGCGTGAATGCGAGGAGCTTGGCCGCGATCAGGCCGAGATGCTGCAACTGATCGACACTCTCAAGTTTCAGATTGACGAACTGCGGCGCGCGGGTTTCGAGGCGGGCGAGGACGAGCGCCTCGAAGCGGAACGCCGCCGCCTGACGAACGTCGAGAAGCTGACCGCGCTATGCACGGAGAGCTTCGCGCTGATTTACGACGACACCGACTCGGCCGCCGCGCGCATCGGACAGGCGACCCGCCGGGTCGAAGAGCTCGCCGAGTACGATTTCGCCTTTCGCCCCTACGTCGAGCACCTGCAATCGTCGCGTGCGGTGATCGAGGACCTCGCGTTCGCCCTGCGCGCCTTCGGCGACAAGTTGGAGTTCTCACCCGGCCGCCTCGATGAAATCGAGAACAGGCTTGTCGAGATCGGCCGGCTCAAGCGCAAGTACGGCGGCACGATTGAAGCGGCCCTCGAGCACCTGGCGCATTCGGAGGAACGTCTCGGCAAGATCGAACGCTCGGATGAACGCGAGAAAGAACTGCAGGCGGAGATGGCTGCCGCGCGCGCAGCTTACGTCGAAACGGCGCGGCGGCTCCACGACGAGCGCGTGCGAGCTGCAAAGAAGCTCGAACGGGCGGTCGTGCGCGAGCTGGCCGAAGTCGCGCTGGAACACGCGAGACTGGAAGTCCGAATCGAAGCGCCATCGGAACAGGAACTCAAGTCGGCTGTGGCGTCCGCAAGCTTCACCGCGCGCGGGTTCGACCGGGTCGAGTTCTACTTCTCGGCGAACCCCGGCGAAGCCGTGCGCCCGCTCGCGCGAGTCGCATCCGGGGGCGAGGCATCGCGACTGATGCTCGTATTGAAGACGATTGCTCAGCCGACCCAGTTCCCGCGCACGATCGTCTTCGATGAAATCGACTCGGGTATCGGCGGCCGCGTCTCAGAAGCGGTCGGCGCCAAGTTGAAGAAGCTCTCGGAAACGAATCAGGTCTTCTGCGTGACCCATCAGCCGCAGATCGCGCGCTTCGCCGACGCCCATCTGCTCGTCGAGAAGAAGGTCGTCGGAGGCCGGACGCGAGTCGTGGCCGAGAGGCTCGACCGCCGCGGCCGCGTCGAGGAGCTCGCGCGAATGCTGACCGGCGCGGAGATAACCGAGACCGCCCGCCGTCACGCGAGAGAGATGCTGAAGTCCTGACAGGAGAAAAGGGAACTCCGCCGCCAAGACACTGAGACAAAAAGTGGCCGCTCCAAGGTTACGCTTCGTGTCTTCTTTGTGACTTCGTGCCCTTGTGGCGAGAACTAGCAGAGCAAAGGAGCAGATGATGAACCGCAGAGAATTCAACCTGGGATTGTTTGGCGCGCTCGGCGCGATTGCGACCGGCCCGGTCCGATCGCAGCCCCGGCTTCGCGTCAACGGCAAACGCATCAGCGATCACCTCGCCGCCCTCTCGGAGTTCGGCAAGAACCCACAGGGCGGAGTGAGCCGCGTCGCATACAGCGAAGCCGACCTGCTTGGCCGCGAGTACGCGATGGTCTTGATGCGCGCGGCGAAACTAGACGTCCGCGTCGACTTCGCAGGCAATCTCGTCGGCCGCCGCGCCGGAAGCGACCCGAGCCTTCCGCCGCTCGTGATGGGCTCGCACATTGATTCCGTACCCGAAGGCGGCAATTACGACGGCGACGTCGGTTCGATGGGCGCGATCGAAGCTGCCCAGACTCTCGCCGAGAACAACGTCGCGACCCGGCATCCGATCGAGGTGATCATCTTCCAGAACGAGGAGGGCGGAACGATCGGCAGCCACGCGCTCAGCGGCGAGCTGACCGAAAAACAGTTAGGCCTGATGACTCGCAGCGGCAGGACGATTCGCGAGGGAATCAAATTCATCGGCGGCAATCCTGACATGCTCGCAAGCGCGCGCCGCAAACCCGGCAGCATCGCCGCGTATCTGGAGCTTCACATCGAGCAGGGCGGGATTCTCGATGCCGAGAAGATCAACATCGGTGTCGTCGAGGGCATAGTCGGAATCACGCAGTGGGACGTGACCATCGAAGGCTTTGCCAATCACGCCGGCACTACGCCGATGAATCAACGCCGCGACGCGATGCTGGCCGCCGCGAGGTTCATCGACGCTGTGAATCGCATCGTGACCGGTGTGCCTGGGCGTCAGGTCGGAACCGTCGGCAGGCTTCAGGCGCTGCCCGGCGCCTACAACGTGATCCCGGGCAAGGTCGTCCTGGGACTTGAGCTGCGCGACCTCGACGCAAATAAGGTTCAGATGCTCTTCGAGAGAATCGGCGCCGAGGCCCGCCAGATCGCTGAAGCAACGGGCACGCAGTTCGGCTTCAACGAGGTCAACTCGATCGATCCGGCCTTGACCGACTTGCGCATCCGGAAGTTGATCGACGACACCGCGAAGGGCCTTGGCTTCACGACGAAGCTGCTGCCAAGCGGCGCGGGTCACGATGCACAAGAGATGGCGCGGCTCGGTCCGGTCGGCATGATCTTCGTGCCGAGCGTCGCGGGAATCAGCCACTCACCGCGCGAGTTCTCACGTCCCGAAGACATCGCCAACGGCGCAGACGTGCTGCTCCACACCCTGTTGAAGCTGGATGCGATGAAGCTGAGATGAGCGAGCGCGGGGCCGTTGCGCGTTTATGCGATGCGGACGCGCCAACGCTGAGCGTCACGCCTCTTCTTTATAGAGCCACGCGCCGATCACGGCGGCGAGGCAGAACTCTACGAGGCTCCACGCGCAGCCGATCAGCAGCAGCCGCTCCGGAAAGATTCCCGACGGCCACATCCCAATCGTCACGTAAAGGGAGGCGAAGAACCAGGCGAACAAGCCCGCCCAGATCGCGGTCTTGACTCCGGCGCCGAATCGCGGCCGAATCGCGGCGTATAGCCAAATCACGACGATGCCGAGGAGGAACCCAGCCCCAACAAAAATCGCGATGGCCTGGTCGCCGAATGGCTGCTTTCCGAGGTCCTTCATCGCTTGTTCCCAGTCGGCTTTGAAGATCACCCCATTGAGCACGTATTCGCCGAGGTTGATCACAACGCCCGTTAGCAGACCTCCAAGAATGACACGTCCCACGTTGATCTTTCCCATGTCACGCCTCCACCGAGAAGTAGATTCAACTTCAATTCCACGACCGAAACCAAAGAAGCCCTGCCTTGAATGGGCCGCAATCTATCACAGCCGCGCGCGATGTCAAGCGTGGGGACCCTGTTCACGTGCGCAAGCGGTCAACGACCTATTTCAACTATTCCGATCTTGTTCACGCCGCTGCACGCAAGATAGAGCTGGCCTTTGGGCGTTGCCACCATATGCCGGATTATTCCGCCGCCCGATGGTACCGGCCACGAAGCGAACGACTTCGTCTTCGGATCGAAGCGAACAATCGTGTTGGGCTTCAACCCGGACTCGCAATACCACACAATGCCGTCCGCCGTCGCTGCAATTCCGTAAGGCCGCGACTGCGCTCCGCCCGGCGAGGGCCACTCGTCAACCTTGCGCGTCTTCGGATCGAGACGGCCCAGGTAACCTCGAATGTGGTCCGCATAGTAGACGGCGTCATCGGGCGTGATGGTCAGTCGCCTCGGCCGCGCGCCCTCGGGCAGCATGTACTCGGTGATTTCCATCGTCCCCGGGTCGATGCTTGCGAGCTTGTTGCTGTTGAATTCGCAGTAGAACGGAATGCCTTTCGAGTTGACGACGATCCCATAGGGCCGCGAGTTCGGCGTCGGTGACTGCTTCAGAGTGACGGTTCCCGTCTTTGGATCGAGCCGGCCGACGAAGTTGCCTTGCTGGACGGTGAACCAGAGGGTGCCCTTCTGATCGAAGATTGGTGTGTGAGGGTCGCGCGCGCGCGGATCGGGCATCGGGTACTCGGTCACCTCACCGGTCTTGGGATTCAGCTTGCCGATGTGAGCCTTGTAGTTCCCGGTGTACCAGATATTGCCTTGCTTGTCGGCGACCAATCCGTGCGGCCCGGACTTCTCGGTCTTGAGTGGAAACTCCTTCACCTCGCCCGTCTTCGGGTCCAACCGGCCGAGCGTGTTCGAAGCCTGGCCTGTGTACCAGAGCGAGCCATCAGGCGCGACTGCCGGGTCGTGAGGAAACGAACCGGCGGTTGCCGTCGGCCATTCCTTGATCACGACCTTGGCGCCGTCGCCGGCCCGAAGCGGGACCAGCGTTAAAACGACCATCGCGAATGCGGCGAAGAATCTTGTCAGCATCTTAGTAGCTCCTTTCACGAATCTGATCGGGCGGCCAGATTATACTTCAGCGACCTACAACCGGCACGCGCAGAATGCAGCCCGGCGAGCAGCCGATCATTGCATCAGTCTCGTGTGGCTCAACCGGCAATGTACTTGTATAAAAGCCATCACATTATGCGGTGATAGCTGTCACAGACTCCCTCGCCGTCTCTCCGTAGAATGCTACAAACACAGCGCGGTGGGGGGTACTAGAGCTCTGTTTCGGCTCGAATCCTCGGTGATGTTTGAAGATAGTGTGCGTTTGGTTGCGAAAGCTCCAGATGAAAGGAGGGCCTCGGGGATGAAGGCAAGCAACTATGTGATCTACGTGCAACTCCCCGACACGGATGACTACTACTTGATACACGGCTACTCGGGCGCAGTCGATAAAGTCACCCCGGAAGTTGTGAGGTTCCTGCTCGATCGATCAGACCCCGCCCTTACGTGGCAGACTCGCGACCAGGAGATTGTCAGGCAATCCCTCGAGAGCCGGCATCTTGGTGAAGTGCTCCCCGAGAGCGTTGAGCTGCTGAAACAGCGTGGCTACCTGACCGAAATGTCAACCGAACAGGAACGCCGCTACGTAGAGCGCCTGGCGGGATTCCTACATGCCAAGAACCTCACGGGCAAGCCACCGGCGTTTATGATCGTCCCGATCTACGACTGCAATCTTCGATGTCCTTACTGTTTTGAGAACGACGCGCGGGTGCAGCTTTCAAAACTCGCGATCCTCAAGAACGTGATGACCGAAGCGATGGCGGATGCTGCCTACGACTCGATGGACATTCTCCTGCGCCGCCGCTTCCCGGACCGCGCCGAAGAGGACCTCAAGAAGCTGCGGCGCAGTATCACGCTCTACGGCGGTGAGCCGCTCATGAAGGAGACCCTCCCGATCATCGAGTACATCGTTGAAAAAGGAGTTGGGAAGGGATACGGATTCGGAGCAATCACAAACGGTGTTGACCTTCATCACTTCGTCCATCTCCTCGGGGGGAAGAAGATCACCTTTCTTCAAATAACGCTTGACGGTCCTATCGATGTCCATGACCGCAAACGCATTGGCCCGCGTCACAAGAACGGCACTTACGACAAGATACTGGAGAACGTAAAGGCGGTCCTGGAACAAACGAACGTCCGGATATCGGTGCGGCTGCACGTTGACTGGAACACCATAGACCGGTCGAAGGAGGTCGTGGAGGACCTGACCCGGCGCGGGCTGTTCGAGCACAAGAACTTCGGCATCTACGGCTATCCGGTTCATGAATTCCGCAAGGGCGACAAGCCGGTCCCTCCGCTGATGGCGCCCTATGAAGTGCACAAGTCATTTGACCGGAATCCACCCTCGCTAAACGGGTCCTCGAAGATGGCTGCGCCCGACGACGGCATACCGCCCAAGTTGAAACAGTACATGGAGAGGAGCTTGCTGGGGATTTACAAGGCCGTCGAGCCGTGCGCGGCCACGACCGGCATGTACATTTTCGATCCGCTCGGCCGCATATACTCGTGCTGGGACACGGTCGGCGTCGCCGGGCTGGAGGTGGGCGCGTACTCGCAGGCGGGCCCTACCCTTAACGAACTAGGGGCAACGTGGTTGCGGAGGTCCCCTCAGCAGATCGACGAATGCAGGAACTGCAAGTACGCGTTCTTCCATTTCGGCGGCTGTTCCACGTTGCCTCTCGCATACAAGGGCACGATCATGGCGCCGGCTTGCTACGAGTACCAGGAAAATTTCATATACGTCGCAGGCAAGTTCTTCAAGCAAGGTCTGCACAACGCGGTTAAGACACAACAGGCCCCGCTCGACGAGGAGGAGCAGACTCCAGAGCAAGACGCCCGGTTTGTGAGCGAAGTCCAAGCTTAGTGTTTATCGCCCAGGCAGCACACCCATCGAGGAGGTGTTTTTATGCGACAGGTTCGGCCGTTGAGTCAGGATGTGATGGCGAATCTATCGATCGAGGAGTTGGAAGAAAAGCTCGAGATGCAGATGACGCATATAAACGAGGTGCAGTTCTGCTATGACTGCTCGTGCGACGGGGGGCTGTGCTCGGGAGAATGCGTGACCGTCTGCCACTGTCACTGCGTTGCGTTCTGTTGCGGAACGATGGCCGACTGCGGCTGCGATTGTTCAACGCTTTGCTGCAACCCGGAGTGTCCGACGCTTTGTGGCAGTGAATGTTTGACGCTTTGTGGCGCTCTGTGCGCCCAACTCTGCTCCGGTGAAGTCCCAGTCTTCACCTAACGGCTCCAGCCGCCCTGACCGCCCAGGGTTGGTTGCGTTCTTTGAAGGCCCTCGTCATCAAGCCCCCGGTTCGGCCGGCGGCGCAAGAAAGGAGGTGATGGTATGCAACAGGTCCAGCCATTGAGCCACGACGTTATGGCTAATCTGTCAATCGAGGAATTGGAAGACAGGTTGGAACTCCAAATCCTGCAGATAACAGAAGCCCAGTTCTGCTACGACTGCGGCCAGAATTGCGGCTGTAATGGCACGAACTGCACTTGTAACGCCCAATGTACGACCGATATCTGTGGCGCCGAATGTATTGGGCTTTGCGGCGCTGAGTGTACACAGCTTTGCGGCGGTGAGTGCTTCCAGCTATGCGGCGCCGAACTGTGCATCACCGAAGTCTTCACTCCAGACTAGAGTCAGCGGTCCGGTGGTGCCAACGAGGGGGTCGATGGCTTCCTCGAAACCAACACTCGCCACGTGTAGTTCCGTGGTCATAATCCTCGGTGCTCGTCTGCCAACTACTCCGACGGTGGGTTTGAACGGAGCCACAATGGCGACGTGGCTCCGCAAGGTTTTTGTCCCGAAGGGGACGCGGGGGCCGGATTCCAAACCAACCGCCGAGGAAGGCAGGGGCGAGGTCCCGGCGGACGAGCACTGGTTTCCTGGCAGGTGACTACTAGAATGAGTTTAGTCGCAAACAGTATCCAACTTGATCCGAGTAAGAAGTACCGGCTGAAGCGCGCGGTCGAGATCCTCCCGCTGGATTCAGCCTCGGCCGAGCCCAGCTTCGTCGTCACGACCCCGGAAGGGAGGAGCTTCGTTGTTTCCGAGAGGCTTAAACAGATAGCGCAACTCTTTGATGGGGAACACAGCCTGCACGATATAGCGGAGATCCTCTCCGAACAGCACGGAGCGCCAGTCTCCCACGATCAGGTGCAAGAGATCATGTCGCGCTACTTGCAGCCTAATGGTCTGATTGAAGACGCAGCCGCGCCTCCCGCTCCGCCTCAGGCCGCCGCTCGCAAGGGGAAGTTGCCGCTGGATTTCGTGTTCCGTTTTCCTCTGATCTCCCCCAGAGCTGCTGCCCCGGTCGTATCGCGATTGACCTGGCTGTTCCAGCTTCCGATCGCGGTGGCGGCCATCGCGGCGATCTTCGTCACCCATGTCGCCTTCTACCAGCAGTGGTTCGCGACGCGGCCGAAGATATCATTCGTCGCATCGGAAGTGATCATCTTCTACTTGCTGGCGCTGGGTACGGCGGTCTTTCACGAGTTCGGACATGCAGCCGCGTGCCGCGCTTATCGGTGCGACCACGGCGCCATTGGAGTTTGCTTGTATCTGATCTTTCCGGCCTTCTATGTGAACTTGAGCAGGTCCTGGCGGCTGCCCGGCAGACAGCGCGCTGTAATCGATCTCGGAGGCATCTACTTTCAACTCCTGTCGACAGTCCCCTTGTTCCTTTACTTCCTGCTCACCGGCAGCCGGTATGCCTGCGCGACGATATACTCGGTGGACTTGATGGTGCTTTTCTCGCTCAACCCTGTGTTGAAGTTCGACGGCTACTGGCTGTTAGTAGACCTTAGCGGCGTAGTGAACCTGCAGAGGCGGGGCTTCAGAGTGGTGAAGGAGACGGTCCTTTGGAGCCTCGGCCTCGCGCGCGAGATACCGGTGTTGCGACAGATCGCCGGCCGGGGGAGAAAGCTGCTGCTCGTAACCTACTCGTTGATCAGTATCACATTCTTCGCGAGCGTCATTCTATTGCTTGTCACCGTTTTTCCCGCGCAAGTGACGCGCCTCGCTCACGCCTCGGCAGAGCTCACGAGAAGCCTGGGAAAGGGCGCAGGCGAGACGCTCGTCAGCATGGGGCGGCTGTTGGGCAGTCTTATCTTCTTCCTCTTCATCTACCGGCTGCTGAGTCAGACCGTATTCAGGCTGTTTCAACGTCGCGCCAAGAGGGGAACGTCATGATCGCAGGAGACAACAAACGCGGTTACGTCGTGCTGGCCATCAAGATGACTCTGGCGGTCTACATTGTCGGGCACGGGCTGATATTCATTCATGAGATGTCACATGGCTGCACCGCTCTTGCGTTGGGCGGCTACTTTCCATTTCTGCAGATTGACGCCGAAGGCGGACGCAGCATCTTTCTTTTTCCGCTGGGCACGCCGGCGTGGAAGGAGGCGCTGGTGATGCTGGCGGGGTCGTTGGCGAATACGCTTGTTTCGATGCTCGCCTTGGGTCTCCTCGCCAGCGGAATCAAAGGCCGCGAAAAACGGTTTCTGATAATCCTCACCGGCGGCCTGTCGGGCCTGCTGCTGGTCATCGGCTCGGGCCTCATGCCTCCATGGTGGCCCAGGTACAAAGAGGTGGGAGAAGCGTTGTTCCTCCTTGGGCTCTCGCCGCTTGCTCAGCACGTCTTGAAAGTGCTGTGGGTGCTCATCGGGTCGCTTTTTGTTTTGGGTTTCTTCCGGCTGTTCTTTCGTGAGCTTGCAGAGTTCTTTCCCGCCAAGAGCTACAGATCGCGCTTTTCACTCGTGACTGCGGCGCTTGCCGCGCCGGTGATCGGGATAATGATCGTGCTGAGCGTTGTCATGCTCGCGGCCGGGTACGGCGAGGGCGTCATAACCATCTCGCGGCATATGCCTCATATAGTCTTTCTGCTGTTGATCTGGATTCTGCTGCCGTTTGGCATCGGGTCGCGGTCTTCGCAAGATCAGGGCGGGACCTTCCGCGTCAGCCGGCCGCAACTGCTCGGATACTCACTTGTCGCTCTGGCTTTTGCCGCCGCCCAGCCCTTCGTGTTTGGCAATGACCGCGCAAACCCATCGGGGCACTTCTTTGGCTCGCCGCCTGAGGTACAAGTCTCGGCCTGCAACATCGGCCTGGCGATCAGGGAGGACTCCACGGCAAGGGTGCGACTGTTGATGCGTCCGTTCGCACCGCAGCACGAGTTTCTTTGGAATCGCGTCAAGCAGCGCGAGCCTGCGGACTGGAAGTACTACGACGAGTTCGCGCTGGCAAACTTGCCGGTCCTGCTGGGCACCAGCGACGTCAAGTTGGCCGGCCATTACGCCGATCCGGAGGCCCCCTTCTTCACCGGAAGCTGGGACAAGGGCGCGCGCGTGGTCGAGGTGGATGTAGACCTGTCGCGGTCTCTCCAGTTTGACGGGAGCAAACCCAATCGCGTGCTCAAGCTCGTGGACTTCTGGAGACGGCGGCAAATCGGCTACATCGACTTTACCGAAGTGAAGGTGGAAGGTGCCTTGCAAATCACCGGTGTCGCGGTCGAGCCCGCCGGGGCAAGTCCGCCAAGCCTCAGATCACGGAACGCTGTACGGTGGGAGAACCGGAATCTCGGCGGGAGCTTCGAGAGCGGCTTCGTCGCTTTCAATCAGCCGGCCAGCCTGGGAGAGACCAATGCCAAACGTTGAAGCTGGTCCGAAACCTCCGCCAAGTCTTCGCGCGGAAGGCGCAGGCATGATCAGCAGGGTTGATCGAGGGGGCGCCGTTGCCACGGTCGATTTTCAAGACGAGGGCCGCAAAACCTGGCGAGCCTTCCTGGGGATCAGCGCGACGATTCCGGGCTTCCGAGACCTTAAACTGAGCGGACGTTTCTATGCGCTGGACGGCGCCGAAGACGGAAAGAACCTCTACACTTACTTCCCCTTTCTGTTCGCCGAAGCTTTCCCTGAATTGGGCGCGCGACAGTTGCGAAAGATGTCGCTGATGGCCCTGTTGTACCTCTATCACATTTTGATCGACGACATTCTGATGGACCAGCGGGGAGCTCCGGAGGGGCCGGCTATCCTCGTCAGCAACGCCTATAGCTTGAAGGCGTTCGAGATCATCGGGGACCTCTTTGCCGGCCGCCCCGTTCCCTGGAAGCGCATTCGGCAGCTTCATCAGGAATTCAGCACGGCGACTCTGCTCGAACGCCAGGAGCACACAGGAGTCGTCCGCCCCTACGAGCCGCAGGACCTCTACCGCATCCTCTCGGCGAAGTCATCGATGGCCAAACTCATCGTGCTGGTGCTCTGCGGTCTGACCCGACGTGAAGAATTGCTCAAGCCTCTGCAACGTTCGTTCGATCTGTACTACCTCGCGGATCAGATGGTGGATGACTTTCGCGACTGGAAGAGCGACTTGAGAGACGGAACGTACACGTATCTTCTCACCAGCGTCATCACCGCTTGCGGTTTGCAGAGCGAGGTCGAAACCCGCGGAGGCGATCAATGTGTCGAGTTGATCGGAAAGCACCTGTACCTGGCCGGCATCGCTGAAACCTACCTCGATGAAGCGATGAGCTACTTCGAGCGCGCGAGAAGATGCGTCGCTGGGATCAATTGTCCGAGATGGACCACTTTTCTCAACAGCGTGCAGATGGGCGTATCAGGTCTTCGCTCCAACCTGGCAATCGGGTCGCGGCAGTTGTTGCTGCAGCGTGACAAGTATGATTACAGCCTGATCGGCATCTCACCTCCTCAGTCGGTCCGGCATACGCAAGTCCCGCCCCCGGTGCCCTCTCTCGCCGGCAGCGTTTCGGACGCCGGCTCGCGCACAGTCGAGTTCTTCTGCCGCGGGTTCGAGCCGGGCATTGGGTTCGCCGATTTCATGGTGTTTGACCAGCACCTCTCGGTCTGGGTCAGCGCCTTCGTCGGGTGTTCGCTCGTCGAGTGGCGCCGAAACGCAGGCCCGGCCCGAAAAGCTCGAGACCGTGCCCTTGAAAAACTGCTCCGGCGTCTGGTCCGCCAGGCGATCGGCTCGCAAGGTGAACGGGGATGGGCGGCCAATGAACGCGCTCCGGCGGACGCAGACACGACAGCGTGGGTGATGAGTTATCTGCTTGCTGCGCCCGAAGTCGACCGCAGTGCGATAGCGCGAGCCGCAAAGAGCCTCTTGATGTACCGCCAGACGGATGGCGGCTTCGGTACCTATCTGCCCGATTCTATAGGCGCAGAGTTTGGCGGCTGGTCCGCGAGTCACATTGACGTGACGGCTGTTGCGTTAGCGGCGCTGATCAAGACAGGGCTTGATCTGAAAGACGATGTGATCCGGGGGGCGCTCGGTTATCTTCGGAGTAAGCGGGAGGCGGATGGCTTCTGGCAAGCCTACTGGTGGGACAGTTCCTTCTACTCGACGTACCACGCTCTGTATGCGTTGAAGATATGCGGCGAGTCATTCGCGGACGGTTACAGGAAGCAGTTGATAGCCGAGATAGAGGCGCGCCAGTCCGGCGAGGGGGCTTGGCGGGGAACGGCAACCGTCGAAGACGCCGCCTTCGAGACCGCGCTGGCCTTGAAGACTCTCTTGCTGCTTGACGACGATGCGGCCCGCAGCAGTTCGGTCTGTCGGGCGATCATCTGGCTCATCACTCATCAAGGCGCTGACGGAAGCTGGAGCTCACAACCGGTTATGCGCGTCCCGGCCGGTAACGATACGCAGCCGTGGCTGACCAAGGAGTGGAAGCTCGATCTGCCGAACGCGGTCGGAACTTTGATAAGAGACCAGAGTCGTTTTTTCACCACGGCTACAGCGCTCAGTGCTTTGGGCGACTTCTTGCGCCATGTTGGGGACCGGCGTCTTGTCGCGAGCCTCAAACAACAGCGCGATATTGAGGCTCCCCGCGCCGCAGGGCCGGCGTCTGCTGAGTCGCCGCCGCTTTGGCAATCTTGAAGGCGGGCTGCATATCGCAAAAGGCCGCACGGCGAGCTGCGGCACCTCAATAAAATCAGTCAACGCTGCGCACATCGAAATCGCATTCGTTGACACGCCTCGCTCGGCTTCTATACCCTCTTACAGCCAGCTTGGCCAAATCCCCGTGGAGTTCTCGAAACGCTCAAATGCTCAAGCTCAAGAACACACTCACGCGCACACTCGAGGAGTTCAAACCACTCGAGGACAACCTCGTACGCATGTACGCGTGCGGTCCGACTGTGTACGACTACGGTCACATAGGGAACTTCAGGACATTCGTCGCCGTCGACGTGCTGCGCCGCTACTTGAAGTACCTCGGCTACCAGGTCCGGCACGTCATGAACATAACCGACGTCGAGGACAAGATCATCCGCGACATGCGCGCCGCCGGCAAAGGGCTGAGGGAATTCACCGAGTTCTACACCGCTGAGTTCTTGAAAGACCTCGACCGTTTGAACATCGAACGACCGGAGGTGTTGCCGCGCGCGACCGAGCACATTGCGGAGATGGTCGAGTTGATGAAGCGACTGGCCGAGCGAGGTCATACCTACCAGAGTGACGGGTCTCTCTACTTTCCCATCGCATCTTTCCCCACCTACGGAAGACTGTCGGGCTTAAAGGTCGAAGGCAACCTCGCCGGCGCGCGCGTGGACGTCGACGAGTACGAAAAGGCCGACGCGCGCGACTTCGTCTTGTGGAAAGCGCCGAAGGAAGACGACGAGCCGCGATGGGAGACGCCGTTCGGTGTGGGACGTCCGGGCTGGCACCTGGAGTGCTCGGCAATGTCGATGAAGTATTTGGGCGAGTCGTTCGATATTCACTGCGGCGGCGTCGATCTGGTCTTCCCGCATCACGAGAACGAGATCGCTCAGTCGGAAGGCGCGACCGGCCGGCCGTTTGTGCGTAGCTGGTTTCACGTCGAGTTTCTGCAGCTCGAGGGCGAGCGGATGTCGAAATCGAAGGGCAACTACTACACGGTTCGGATGCTGCTCGATAAGGGATACTCGGCGGATGCGATTCGTTACTTGCTCTTGTCGGTTCCGTATCGCACGCCGTTGAACTTCACTCTGAAGGGACTCGACGCGGCGACCAGTTCACTCGAACGGCTGCGAAACTTCCGCCGCCGGGTGAGCAATCATCGGGGCGAGCCGGGATCGAACGCGCGGGTGCAGGCTTTGGTAGAGCAGGGACGCGAAGGGTTTGAAGCGGGAATGAACGATGATTTGAACACGTCGAACGGGCTGGCGGCAGTCTTCGATCTCGTGCGCGACGTGAATACGGCGATGGATGCGGGCGAGTTGCGCGCGGGCGATCGCGAAGCCGTGCTCACGCTGCTCGGGAAGATCGACGCAGTGCTGGGTGTGATTGGAGAACAACAGACTGAGCTTCTGGACCCCGATATCGAAGTGATGATTGAGGAGCGGAACACGGCGCGCCGCAACCGGGACTTCAATCGGGCGGATCAGATCAGAGATGATTTAGCGGCGCGTGGAATCCTTCTTGAGGACACACCCGGCGGAACGAAGTGGAAGCGAAGGTGACTCGGGAGACGCTGCTCGCAAGCTTCTTGTAGCAGCGCTTATGGAATCGGAGTCCGAGAAACAAACACGCGAACGGAGAATCGATCCGAAGCTCGACGATGCCGGGTGGAGGGTCGCTCCGTTTGACCAGCCGGCCGTCTATCTCTGGTTGCTTTGTAGTGGCGGGTAATCAACCGCTGAGTGGCTGATTATCAGCCAGCAAACACCTCCTCGCGACGCCCCATTCAGAGGTACGCATACGCCAGCACGATCAGCCCGACGATCGACGCCAACGCGATCGAGTGCAGCATCACTGCCCGGAAGATCGCTCCTTCGTTGCCGACCTGATTGGTCGCCGCCGTCGCCACGACTATCGACTGCGCGTCGATCATCTTGCCCATCACCCCGCCCGCGCTGTTGGCCGCGCACATCAGGATCGGACTCAAGCCCAACTGCTCGGCGGTGATTCGCTGCAAGCTCCCGAACAACGCATTCGAAGAAGTGTCGCTGCCCGTCAGCGCAACACCCAGCCATCCAAGCAACGTACCGAAGAACGGAAACAACAACCCGGTTCGCGTGAACGCCAGGCCCAACACCGCGTCCATTCCAGAGTAACGAGTGACGTATCCCAACCCGAGCATCAGTGAGATTGCCAGTATTGCAAACCGCATGCGCACGAGCGTCTTCCAGAAGATCTTTAGAAGGTCACGCGGCGCAACACCCAGGATGATCCCGGCCAAGATCGCCGCGAAGAAGCAGCCGGTGCCGGTCGCGGTCAGCCAGTTGAAATCATACTTAGCCGGTTCGGGGGCGGGTTCGCGGACGACCGGCGCAGCGCGAGTGACGGCCTTGTGGAGCAGCGGAACATCCCACCCTCCGCGCTCGAACGCCGGCGTAGTCCAACGGTTCATCGCATTCTTGGTCGCCGGCAGTCCCCAAATCAGAACGAAGAGCGTCAGCATCGCGAACGGCATCCACGCCCGCGCAATCTGTCCCGGCGTATGCGAACCGGCTTTGTTCGTAGCTCCGCTCTCCGGGTCCCAGCGTCCCCGTGTCTCCGCGTCTCCCAGTCCCTCCCCCTCGCCGCGTCCCCCCATCGCCCCGTCGCGTTTCTCCCCCCTCCCCGCGTCTCCCCGCCCCCCCGTCTCCGCCTCGCCCTTTTCTCCTCTCCCCGTGTTCCCTGTGATCCCCGTGGTTCGCTCATCCCGCTCGCCGTCCTCATTGAAGCGATAGACTCTGCGCGGCTGCCAGAAGCGAAGAAACAGGAGTGTCGCGACTATCGAAACCGCGCCGCTCGCGATATCCACCAGGTTGCTATCGACGTAGTTTGACCAGACGAACTGAGTGAGGGCGAACGAAACCCCGACGACGAGTATCGCGGGCAAGACCGCGAACGTTTCCCGCCAGCCGACCATTGCGCGCACCAACCAGAAGGGCACGATGAGCGCAGTGATGGGAAGTATGCGGCCTATCATCGCGCTCAGCTCCGGTTCGGGCAGCGAAGTCACTGCAGCGAGCGTATGGACCGGCGTGCCTATCGAGCCCCACGCGACGGGCGCGGTGTTAGCGATGAGGTTGAGAATGGCGGCGTGCATCGGTTTGAAGCCGAGTCCGATCATGAACGCGCCGGCAATAGCTACGGGGGCGCCGAAGCCGGCCGCGCCTTCGATGAGTGCGCCGAAACAGAACGCTACGAGCAGGGCTTGAAGTCTTCTATCCGCAGTGATCGCGGCGACCGACTCTTTCATGATTTCGAACTGGCCGGTGTGGACCGAGATGTTGTAGAGGAAGACTGCGGCGGTGACGATCCAGGCGATCTTGAGACCGAACGCCGCGCCGAAGATGAAGCTGGCGGAAGACAGCGCCCAAGGCATGTGGAACGCGGTGCTTGCGGCGATGATGGCAGTGGCGGCGCCCGCGAGTGCAGCCCAGTGAGGCTTGACGCGAAAGATGGCGAGCAGTCCGAGCAGCACGACTACGGGCAACGCAGCGACGAGAGTCGAGAGCCACCACACACCGAACGGGTCGTAAACTTGGGTCCAGGCCATCCACTTGTCCTTCACGATGGATTTTGGGTCGATGCGGGATGGGGAGGTTATAACAAAGACGCCCCCGGAGCAATCGGCGCCGCTATCTAGTCGGTGTAGAAGTGTGGTCGCAGGTCAGCGTCCGAAAGATAGCGTTGCGCTTGGCCGTAGATGGCCTTGAGAGTTCCCTTGTCGAGTTCCGCGTGATTCGGAATTGTCAGCGTCTGGTTCGAGCATCGGCGGGTATTCGCCGTAGCTTGATGTGGCTGCCCCGCTGAGCGGCTGCTTGGAACCCGAAGGTGCGGAAGAGCGCCGCCACTTCAGCACCCGACAATCTCCTAAGCTTTGGCATACGCTACAGGTAGGTCGAGACATTCCGCCACATAATAGGCTTCACCTTTGAAGATGCGCGCTTGAATGATTCTTTTTCCCTCGTAGTAACGAATTCATTCGTTTCCGGGTTGGTGGCACGCCGATTTCTCAACAAGCAGAACGAGTAGGACGAATGAACTCGTTACTACGAAGAAGCGCATCGTTATTCCGATAGGCTCCTATGGTCGAGTGTACCGGAAGTCCGGCGACAGCCGTCCGTCATTGTTCCGCACTTGAAGCCTGACGGTTTGCCCGTGCGCGATCTTCTTTCCCGACTTCGCGGCTATGAGGACAGTCGTGGGATTCTGCTCATCGTTGCGCGTCTTCTTCTGCTTCACGCCATCCATCGTGAGTTCCGCGCCGACGCTGAATCCCGATCCCCTGACGATCAGCTTCTTCCCCTCTACCGACGCGTCAAGAATCACGGGACCATCAGGGGCGCCAACACAGGCGCGGCCATCGGTGGTGACGTTGCACGGAGTTCCCTCATTGAACGTGAACCGGGACCAGGTGAGGTTGCTGCACGACGGCGCCGCTCCGATGACGTTGAACTTTAGATTGACGAGCGTGCCGCTTCCCGACAACGCGGTGGTGCCAAACGCGGAGATCGTGATACGGCCGCCCATGCTTGCGTTCGGAGTGATTGTCATCGCGCCGCTCAAGGTCCCTACCGAATCGAAAGCCGGGCTCTGTAGGCTCAGCACAGCGGGGTCGAAACTGATGACCAGATCATAGGCGACGACGCCGAGGCCCGAGACGTTTCCGACTGTGACTGGGACCGTCAGGGGCGATCCGGGGCCGCCACGCAGGGAGGACGAAATCGACACCGGAACGCAGTTGCTGGCTCCGGCTTGTGTGACGATGTGGGTCTGACCTTGAACGGTGATGGCGCCCGTGCGCCCTGGTCCACCGTTGGACGCGACGGCGTAGCTCGCGGTCCCCGATCCACTGCCGCTGCTGTTGGTCGTCAGCCAACTCGAATCCCTGGCTGCAATCCAGTTGCAGCCGGTCGCGGGCTGAGTGGTCACACTGAAGCTGCCGGCGCCGCCGCTTGCCGGAAACGACGCGGAGGACGGCGCGAGCGAGTAAGTGCAGAAGGCATCGCCTCCGAGCTGCGTAACGGTGTGGGTCTGTCCCTGAACCGTTATGTGTCCGGTCCGCGACGAAGGGCTCGGATTGGAAGCGACCGTGTACGTGACGCCACCCGAGCCGCCGCCGCTGCTGCTGGTCACGAGCCACGGGGAGTCGCTCGTCGCCGTCCAGGCGCAGCCGGTCGGGGGCGCCGTCAGCACGGTGAAGCTGCCACTGCCCCCACTCGGCGAGAATGACGCCGTCGCCGGCGTCACCTGATAGCTGCACATTCCGCCCCCGCCGACGGTGAAACTCCCGTCGATTGCATTCGCGGCCGGCGTGCCCTCGTTTAGTTGAAGGCGCTGAAAAGTGAGATCGGTCATCGCACCCGGCGCCCCGGTAACGTTGAACTTCATGGTCAGCAGCGTGCCGGCGCCGCTCAGCGGAACAGTGCCGAACGCAGAGACGGTCAAGCGGCCGGGCACCGAAGCATTGGGCGTTATCGTCATCCCGCTGCTAAGCGTGCCGACCGAATCGACCGGCGGGTTTTGCAATCGCAGTACCCCAGGGTCGAATCCGACCGTGAAGTCGTAGGCCACGACTCCAAGGCCCGCAAGATTGCTCGCGGTGATGGCCAGCATGACGCTAGCGCCCGTTGCCCCCGAAGCCTGCGGCAACGAAACGTTTACCTGCCCTTGGCGCGGCTCCGACTCGAACAGATGCCCCGCGGATTCATTGCGCGATTCACGCGCCCGAGAGGCGGCGGTGTTCATGCTGGCTGCGCAAAGCAGCACGACGAAGATCAACACCAGCAGAGGCAGGAAAAACCGTATCATTGCAGACTCTCTTTTCATCGGCTGTCTCCAGTACGACTCCCAATGAACCCCGATTCGCGAGGGTTGCTCGGCTCGCGCACCGTCACGGATCGTTGCGTGCGAAGTAGTCGGCCGGCCCGAACCAGTACGCAAGCCCCGACCTGATGCTCGGCGACTGAAGCCAGCCGAGGGACCCTCGGCGCGGCCTGTCGAGGAATCGCGGCTCGACGCGGAAAGGAACGAGCGTGGCCGCCGGAGGGGTCCAGTTCCCCGATACGTCCCCCACCAACACCGCCTCGAAGTTCTGACCGGTTTGGGAACCGCTCAGACTCGGGTAGGAGCGGTTGGGCGGCAGGAACTTCCACGTGCCGGCGATCGACCCGGGATTAGAGATACCGGCGGCGAATTGCGCAATCAACGATGCGTCGAAGGACGACAGGCTTCCGTTGTTGCTCGCGTCGCCGGCGACCTGCTGGCAGCTCGACAGCGTAATCAGTCCGGCCGCCGCCTGCGCAACTTGGGCGGCGTCAAACGAGCTGATGCCATTCACGTCGCCGGACTTGGCCGGAGTCACGGTGTAGGGACCGCCGCCGAGGTTACGGATCGTGTAGGCGCCTGCGCTCGAGGTCGTGGCGGAGCCCCCTGGTGAACCGGCTGCGGAGACCAACACGCCGAGTACGGGCCTCGCGCCGTTGCAGTAAGTGACCGTGCCCGATATCTCACCGCCGCCAACCGTGAGGCGGCCGTTCGAGGTCGCAGCGCACGGCGTACCTTCGTTGAACCTGAAGCTCACCCACGATATGTCGCTGAACCCTCCGACACCGCCCGCCACGTTGAACCTCAGGTTGATGAGCGTCCCGGAACCCGACAGCGCCGATGTACCGAAGGCCGAGATGGTGAGGCGGCCAGGGGTTGAGGTGTTCGGAGTCACGGTCATCGAGCTGCTGAGTGTGCCGGCAACTTCGAAGGGCGGGCTGGCAGGCGTCAGCACCGCCGCGTTGAAGCTGACAACGAAATCGTAAGAGACGACGTTCTGCCCCGCGAGCGAGGCCACGTTGACGGGAACCGCGGCGGTCGAGCCCGACCCTCCAGTGAGTGACGTCGGTATCGAGACTGCGATACACGGACCGACGGGGATTGTGAACTGGGGAGTTTGCACGTCGGGACAGTTCGTCTTGCTAATCGTGATTGGCCCGGTTATGGCGCCGAGGGGTACGGTCGCGGTGATCTGAGTGTTGCTGTTGACAGTGAATACCGCGTTGACGTTGTTGGAGAACCTGACGCTGGTAACGCCGGTGAAGTTGTTCCCGCTGATCGTCACGTTTGATCCCACACTGGCGGTCGTTGGGTTTATTCCGCTGACGGTGGGGCAGGACGGCGGAGGCGGGTTGACGGTGAACACCGGAGTCGTGACGTTTGCGCAGCTCGTCTTGCTGATAGTAATGGACCCGGTCTGCGCGCCGGCGGGCACGGTCGTTCCAACCTGAGAATCGCTGACGATCACAAATGAAGCGGGCGCGTTGGGCGCAAACGTGACTGCTGTGATTCCGGAAAGGCCGGAGCCGGTGATCGTGACGTTGGTTCCTACGCTGCCGCTCGTTGGGTTTATGCCGTTTACTAGCGGACACACGGGCGGCTGAAATACCGTGAACGTCTGGGTCGCCACATCCGGGCAGCCGGGCTTGCTGATCGTAATTGATCCGGTTACCGCGCCGTTGGGTACGGTCGCCGTGATCTGTGCATTGCTGTTGACGGTGAAGCTCGCGTTGACGTTGTTGCTGAACCTGACGCTGGTCACGCCGGTGAAGTTGTTCCCGCTGATCGTCACGCTCGATCCGATACTGCCGCTGGTCGGATTGATACTGCTGACAGACATCGAGCTCGTGCAGGCTCCGCCCAGTGTCAGGCTGTAACCTCCCGCCGCGCCGAGGGAGAAGCTGTCGACATCAATCACGTACATCCCTGTTGCGGGTAGCGTCAGCAGGCCACTGAACGCGGGTATGCGCGAATCGGTAGGGCCTGGAGCGCCCCCATCGTCGTTTTCGCCGGCGAGCGACTTACCGGGGCCGACGAGGTAGAGGTACGTGTCAAACGTGGTCGATGAAAGGGAGATCGAAACCTGTTGGCCGGCGGTTCCGCTGAAAGAGTATCGATCCGAGAAATACCCGGATCCTCTCACACGTGACGGGCAATCCGTCGACGACAATGCGCCGCTTACCGTCTGACCGATGCTTATCGGGGTGGGCGCACAAACTCCCGTCGAGTCGCCCAGTTCCATGAAGGTCCGAATAGCCGGGTAGAAGTCGGAGAACCTTCCGTACACGCCGAAGTCGGCGCAAGTTGGCGTGACTGGGCCGCAACTCAGGACTCCCACCAGACGGGTCCCGCCATCGGTCGCGAACAACCCCGACCCGCTCGATCCAGGCTCGGTCAGCCCCGACGTCCAATCTGCTATGAAGCCGTTGACGAGACCGGTCGCGCCACACGAAGTCGTAGTCGAGGTAATCGTCCCCGAAGCCCGCCTCAAGTAGGATTCAATCGACGGAGGAACCCCGACGCCCGGATGAGACAGGCCGAAGACGGGAGTGCCGATGACCTTCGCCGCCGAATCCCATCCGGAATACACCAGGTTCACAGGCACCGTGTTGAAGATCCTCAGCAATGAAGAATCCGGCGCCGTTTGATTTGCCAACACGCGGGCCCCCGCCGAGGTCCTCACAAAAGCGCCGCTGACAGCCCCGCTGTTGCACGCGGTGGTGCGATAGAACCAGTAGGCCTCGACCGTTCGAGCTTCGAACTGATCCGAAACACAATGGTTCGCGGTCAGGAAATACGGCGCAAAGTCCCCCACCAGGTTGTTCATCATTGTCCCCGTGCAGACGAAAGATGACCCGCCGCTGGTGAAGACTATTCTGGCGACGGCGTCCCGTTCGAGGTCGGCGGTGCACATGGCGTCGTTGTGGCACGAGAGCACGTTGGGCGCCAGGTCCACACCCGGAATATTGGCGAAGATATGCGAGAGCTCCGAAATGTATATGCCGGCCTCTTCGCCCCTCGAGTAGTGCTCGATTATGACCGTATCGCCCGCTATCGTGTCCGTCCAGAAGCCATTGCTCTCCTTGTCGGCGCCGTAGGGCCCTCGGCCGGTGTAGGGACCGGCGACAAGGCTGTCATCGGACACACCATAGGCATAGACCTCATCGCCGGGCGGCAGGTCGAAGCTCTCGAGATGCACTCTGAGCGCGATGGCCCCTGGCGACTGGATGGCGAGGAGCCTGATCCGGGTTCCGTCCGGGTTCGCGGTTACGCTGCCGTGCGCGTTCGACAAGATGCCGACGGGTCTTCCAATCCCGATCTGGTTCGGGCTTTTTTTCTCGATAGACCGGTCATCCAGAGGCGGCAGCGAGTAGGCAACCTCTTTCGCGTCGACTGAGATCGCGTGTCTCTTGCTTGGAAGGTCAGCGTGCGCCTTGGTGTACTGCTCAGGGACGATAGCGAAGCTGGACACGGCCGACGCGGTGCTAACGGACGGCTCATCGCTTTGCGACGCTGCGGAGACGTAACCGTCTACAGCCGGAATGGCGAGAAGCAATGCGGCAATCACGACGACGAGCAAGCACGATCTCAGAGTGATCGAGCCGGAAAAGGACCTAATCATCACAGTACCTCCAACTTCCTAAGGTTCGGGGCGCGCACTCCCGGCCCCGCTCCTGATGCGCGTGATTGGGAAGCGCTGCCGGCTATCGCCGGTCCATGCGCGGTGGGACGCCGGCGGCGAACAACCGGTGGCCGACCTGGTTCCGGTGGGACATCGGACAAGAGTAACTGCGTGTCATGTTCCGGCCGGGCCGGGAGGACTTCGATAGCTTTTTTTTTCGATCCGGGTTACTCTCGGCTAACCTTAGCCGTTTGCTGCGGCTGCGGCGTCGAATCGGAGTCTGAACCGCTCCAGCCTGGACGAAAGGGACGGTACCCGCGCAGGTCGTTGGTGCTATTTCAGGCGGAGCGTGTCGATCAATTCAGCCGGGGTTGTTGGACTCCGAAGTCGAACACTTTCGGACTTCCAACCGAACCGAAGCCGTAGGTCGGGATCGCCGCCGAGCCGCCGTAATAGAAGCAGTACTCACCGTCGGCGAGATCGCTCCGAGGCGTGACCCGGTACACGCCGGGCGAGATCTTGTCGTAGTCGAACGGCTGTACGTACTTGTCGAGCGTTCCGCTTTGAGCGCCGAAGGCGTTGAACTCGCCTACTACAAGCTCGCGGCTGTTTTTCTTCACTTCCGTCTTGACCAGCACGAACTCGTTTGGCGTTGTCGAGGCTCCCTGCCAGACGTTACCCGAGCTGCTCAAGCCTGACTGCGTAACCTCGAAGTAGAAATAGAAGACGGGCCGGCGGTGATTCACTTGGATCTTCGCCTGATTGCCCGCGAGCACCGCCTTCGACTTCACCTTGGCGATGCCGTAGGTCACCGCCGACTTGAAGAAGCCGCCGGATTTGGATTGCGAGTAGACTGAAGGCTCGATCTGAATCATCTCGCGCCGGTCCGTGGTTTCTTTCAGCAAGTAGACTCCGGGCTCGTGTGGCGAGGCGGGATCGTTCGGATCGGCCTTTGGCGCCGCATTGACCGGCGCCGGCGCGCCCGCTCCCGGCTGAGAAGCGCCTATCATCGCCTCGATCACCGCGTCGGCGACGTTCTCCTGTTTCAGCTTGAGCATCTCGCTCATCGACATGTTGAAATTGGTCTTCGATGATCGAATCTTGCCGACGATGACTCCCGGACTGAAACCCGCCTTGGTCATCGTCACTATGGTTTCGTTGGTTAGCGTTTCTTCCTGCCGGCTGCAGGTAAGTGCTTCCATCGGCGCCAAGGCAATGAGGGTCGACACCAACGTGGCGCGGAGTAATCGACCTGGCGAATGGCTCATAGTTTCCTTTCGTATTCGTCGCGACTTTGTTATGTGACCCGACTCTGCGTCCGTTGCGAGGCCTGCCCCGCCACGGCCACCGCGAGAATCCGGGGTGGGGCAACGTTTGAGTTCTACCTGCTACGGCGCCGCCTCGGAGTTTCTTCGAGAAAGGCCCTGAAGGCCCCGTTGGAGGCGTCAATCGTCTTGAGCTGCATCTCGCCGCTCGCTCCTCTGAATGTGCCTACACCGCCCGAAACAGCGAGGAGGTCGGCTTGTTCAATCAGGCCTACTACCGCACCCTTCAAGGTTCCCTGGGCCATAATGGCTCCGTTGTGAGAGGTGAGCTCGTAGACGTCATTCACGATGGCGAATCCGCTGGACAGCTTCGTGCCCGATCTTCGGAAGGTGCCGGTCCCGCCCGTCCCAACTGTCTCGATCGTTCCTTCGACAGAAAACGGGCCCACGGGAAGAGCAGTCAGGTCGAAGCTCTGCCCCGCATTCGGAGTCACTGTGAGGATCGCACCCTCGAAGCCCCCCTGTGCCGCCGAGCTGGGCACGCCTGGATGCCAGATGAGTACCGCGAGGATTGAGAACAAGGCCCCTGCCGTCAACAGGCGAGCTAGGGCTGATCTGTTTATCGTCATGATCGAATCTCCCTTCTGAGTTTTCCTAACGCGGCCTGCGCCACGTCACGCTCGTGAATCTTTCGGTTTGCGAGGCCCCATTCGGTCGCGACACAGAAATCACCCTGACGCAACCTTGGGGATGTTGCGCACCTTCATGTCTCATTCTCTTATGCGCGCTCTGGCTGAAAGGTTTCGCTTCTGGGATTCTCAACCGAGGTAAGTCACGAAACCGACGAGTTGCGAGCAGAGAGACCGGGAGCGTCCCTGAGTTGTTAGAACATGGATTCGGGGAACGACGGGCTACCGTGCCACGACCCTGAGACCATACCTGCCGGCTGTTTCCTGATTCCCGGCGGGCGTCACGCCACTCACGGTCACGATGTAGTCCCCTCTGGCCAGGAGTCTTGCCGGCACGCTTGCCACCAACGTTGTAACGGTATTCGTGCGGTCGGCGGTCAGCTTTTGATTGCTCCACACTTCTATGCCTTGATCATTGCGCAGGTCGACTCGATAAACCGCGTAGTCGTCGCGTTCCAGAATTAGCTGCAATCGCACCCTCTGCACTCCGGGCGTAACCGTAACCGTGGCAAGCTCACCCCCGCCGCGCATCATCCCTGCTGTCAACACAACTGAAACGAAACTCCGTCCGGAGCGTCCGCCGTCCGTCGAGCCTTGCTGCTTCAATATAGCGAGCTCCCGAGCGGTTTCTTCGTGCTCGATTCGCTCTCGTTCAAGCTGTTGACCGAGTGCTCCGCTGCGCGCGCGTTCGTTGGCTAGTTGTTGACGCAGCTCTTCGACTCTCGGATCCGGCTCGAGTTGTTGAGATTGAAGCTGCTCGATACGGCTGCTCAACCGTCTATTCTCGCTCAACAGCCAGACACCGGTAACGACTAGCAGCCCGAAGACCGCAGCCAGCGCGAGCGTCATTGCAAGACGACGAGGACGCCCGAAGGAGGCGAGCGATTGCCACCAAAACAATGGGCGCGTCAGATCGGCGGTCGCGCTTGGGCGAACCGGCGAGGGCGCAGAACTCGCTGCTGAAGCGTATTTCGTCAGCGCTTTCGCGAACCTCAGATCGCGCCGCCGTTCGGGGGCGAGCAAGAAATAATCCTCGAACCGCTGACGGTCCGAATCCGAAAGCTCGCCGCGCGTGTACTCGTCGGCGAGGTCGGCTTCGGCCAGCAGCAGGCTGTCAAAGCACTCCTCGTCGGTCATCAGGCGGCGCTCGATATCTACCCGTTCTCCTTCCCGCAACTCGCCGAGCAGATAACGCCGGATGAGTCTGTACTCCTCGCCTGTTTCTTCGGTCCCCATTTGCTGCCTCAACCCCGCCGTCCCTGCCTATGTGCTTCTATCATTCTATGTCCGGGCGGGGGAATCGGTTTCATTCCGATCCCCGCTTATTCAAGCATTGAGTCACGCAATCGCGAAGGCGGTTGCGAACTCTGAGCGCTCGTATTTTCAGAGCGTTCGATGCGATGCCGAGCCTGGCGGCGAGTTCCTTTCGGCTGTCTATTTTCGCCTGTTTGTCTCGCTGATAATAAAGCAGAATCAGCTCGCGGCTTCTTGGTGACAGGCGCTCGAGGCACTGCTCGAGACATTCGTACTCTTCGTTGAGATCTTCCTCCTGATCAAGTCGGGGCGGAGGAGGGGGCGGCGGCTTGCGGGTCACGTATTCGAGGAAGACTTTTTGCGCGACCCCGTAGAAGTAGAGCGCCGGATCGCCCTGGTATCCGTCGGCGATGTTCGCAACCTTGCGCGTCACCCGGTTGATCGTGTCGTCGGCGAGTTCCTCGCTCGTCTGGCAGCCGCGCGACTGGAATATCTTGATGAGTCTCGCGCGAATCTGTTCGTACTTCTCTCCGGCGCGCTCGCGGTCCGGGTCGAGCCAAGAGAGCAGCCGATCAAAAGCCGCTTGGCCCAATTGCCAGGACTCTTTTTGTGATGATTTCGCCATCGATACAAACTGTGAGACCCACGAGGGCCGATAGCGTGAGTTCAGTGGTAAGACTCAACACTGCGGCTGGTGTTCAGCCGGTTAGTCCTCGCGGACCTGCTCCTCCATGGCTGGCGAAAGACGTGATGAAGATGGCGTCCTAAACACATCTCTCCTCACTTCCATTCGCCCTGAAGCGTGAACGCCGCCCAGTAGAACGGCGACTGCCATCGCTTCTGTTTCCACATCGCGATCTGCGCATTTCTCAATGCAGCCGCCGGCGTCTGCTTGTCGTTCAGCATTCCTTCGTAGAAACGCTTCATCAACTCGGCGGTCGCTTCGTCGTCGACCTTCCACAGGCTCGCGACAACCCGCGGCGCTCCGGCGTACATGAAGCCGCGCGTTAAGCCGATCAGACCTTCGCCTCTGATCTCTTTGCCCAAGCCAGTTTGACAGGCGCTTAGCACAACCAAGTCTGCCGGCAGCTTGAGGTTGTAGATCTCGTGGAGCCGGAGGAAGCCGTCCTGTTGCTCGCCACGGCGGTCCACCAGCGAGAGGACGACGCCGGACAAGTCCGGATGGACGCTGTTGAGCAGTCCATGCGTGGCGAAGTGAACGATTCGGTACTCGCCAAGTTCGGGGTTCGTTGCCGTCTCGCGGCTCGCGTCGAAGTCGAGCGCCCCCTTTCGGTCTTCGCTTGCAACGAGGTTCAAGATGCTTGCGGCTTCCTGGCGCGAGGAGAGCAAGCGCGGGAGCAAGAAGCCCCCTCCGCTGGCGCCAACCTCGCTCGCGGACCGCTCAAGATCTGAAGGCCGACGGAGAGACGCGGGGACACGTGGACGCGGCGATCCGGGGACCGCAGTTCGAGCGCGCCGGGCTGATCCCAGCCGCGGATCCATCTCGTCGAAGACGGGATCGGCGAGCACCGCGACCCTTTTCGGAGCTTCGGCGCGTCCGACCGTTTGTTGGCGAAGCACGGCAAGCACCGACGCAGACGGCAAGTTGACTATCTCGTGTTCAGCAATTAGCGGCCTCAACGAGCCAAGTCCATGCTCCGCGCTCTCCCCATCCAGTTCGAGGATCGGGAGTGCGGCGAACGGTACGTATTGTAGTGCGCCGTCGGTGACGATCAGCAACCGTTTGTTTGCCAATTGCCCCGCCACGGGCTGCAGGAGTAGACGGCTCAGGGTGCGCGCCGCATCGGGATACTCCCCGTCAGCGCGCGAGAGGCGAACCCGGCGCTGTTCGAGGGTCTCACGCTTATCCCGTTTGTTGCGCGCGGTCAGCAGCTCATAGAATCGCCGGATCGCCATTTCGATTTCCGCTCGCCCAGGCAACTCGAACGTTGTGATCGATGCCGGAGTTACTGCCCAGAGAAAACTTCGCTCGTCGCCCATCGCGTATTCGAGCAGCATGGTGTCCGGGTTGAGCAGGCGTTCTTGAATCTCGGCGCACGTCAGCGGCTGGGGTTGGGTCAGGGCGGCGTATCGTGGACTGGTGCGCCTTATGCGCGCGCCGACCCTTTCGAGATCGGCCACCATTGCGTCGATATCGGAGGCTGCCGCCGCAACATCCACTGCCGCAACGTACCTTGCCTTCGACAACTGCCTGAGGCGCGCGTCTGTCGCGTTGATCCGATGTTGCAGGTCCCGCTCTTCTTCGAGCAACCTCGGGTCAACGCCCTCGCGAATGTCCACCCGAGCTTCGACCAGCATCTCGATCAGCGTGCGGGCTCGGGCGCGCTCGCTCATGCTGAGCGCGACGCCATCGAATCCCTCCCTTTTGTTCAAGCGATGCAATTGCATCAAGAGGTCTATGTAGAACTCGTAGTATTCGCGAACGGCAGCGAGGTACGAGGAGCGCAACTCGTTGCTGGCAACCTTGGTGCGCACGGACTCGGCGCGCGCGAGGGCCTGTTCTATGTTCGCTCGCGCTTCCATCAGGTTTCCGCGATGCAGTTCGGCGCGCGCGATGTGGTAGTGGGCGGCGGCCTCGCCTTGACGGTCGCGTATGGCGCGCCGCGTCGCAAGCGCCTGCTGGAAGAAGCTGAGCGCTTTCTCACTGTCGCCGCCGGCGAGATATGCGAGTCCGGTCGCGTCGACTGTTTTGGCTTCGTTGAAGCGGTCGCCCTGTTCTCGCCACAACCGCACGGCGTCGTCATAGGACGTCAGCGCTCGCGCAGTGTCGCCGGAGGCGGCGTGGGCCAGGCCAATCCGGTGAAGCATGCGCGCCTCCCCCCAGCGATCGCTGACAGCGCGCCATCCGGGAAGCGCGCGCATCAAGTGGTCCAGCGCCTTCGGCGAGTCGCCGAGCGCTACATAGACGCCGCCCATGTTCGTGTGCGTGATCGCCGTGCCCCGAGACCTCTCATAGCCGGGATCCATTCTCGTATAGATGAGAAACGCCCGATGGTAGTAGTCGAGGGCTTTCTCTTTGTCGCCGAGCACATCGTAGACCGACCCGATGTTGTTCAGTGTCCAAGCTCTCACATCAGGACGTCTGATGGTCTCGCATATCGCCAGTGACTCGTCGTAACACTCCAACGCCTTCTGATACTCGCTGAGGTAGTAGTAAGATTCGCCTTTCTCAGTGAGGATCGATGCCACGCGCGCCCCGTCACCCAAGGGACGCCAGAACGAGAGACCTTGATCGAACAAGGCCAGTCCCTGCTCATATTCACCAAGCTGATTGTACGCCTCGCCCATTCCGAGAAGAGCTGCGGCTTCCTGCTCCCGGTCTCCGATGGCATGCCACATGCGGCGACCCTCAGCGAATTTCGCAATGGCTTCGCGCATTGAATCCGCTGTGTGCAGCGCCAGAAGTCCCGACGCGTCCTCATAAATCTGCAGTGCAGGGATCCGAACCTCGTCTTCGTCGGACGCCGGGCGAAATTCCTCTATACACACTCGGTATCGTCCCGCTTCTGGATGTTCACCAACCGGGCGTACGTCGAGAAGATACTCCCCGGACATCGTCGCAACTATTCGGATCGCCTCTGCGCCGACGTTGCCATACCGCTTGTCGACCATAGCCAACTGCTGTCCGTCAGGCGCGAACAGCCTTACGATGACATCGACGCTGCGTTGTTCAACAGAAACGTGCACATACTGCCCGGCTGACAGAGTCAGACGATACAAATGAGTTTGCCCGCCCGAGATGTGCCGCTCAACAACTCTCTGGAGTCGAAGCAGGGTTGGGCGTTGGTTGCTTGGGGCGTCTGATGCTGCGCTCTGGGTCGTGCGGGCAGTTGGCCGACTCAATCTGCGAGTATTGCTCTCGGACACGCGTTGCGTAGTGATAGTCGCGCCCCCGCGAATTGCCCCTTGCACCGCCCACAAGATGAGACCGCCGACAAGCGAAGCTAAACCGCATAGTGTGAGCACTCGACAAAACCACTGCGAGCGCGACTGGCTCGATATACGCTGGAGCATGCCTCACCTCCCCCGAATAGAAAAGACTTGTCAGTCGTTCAGAGCCCCCACAGACAAGAACCGCGAATGAGGTTCGCTGCTGATTCTAATCAACGCGCTCTACCGGCCGGGCTGGCTGGCTGCGCGCTCTTTTACCACAGTATGCTGCCCAACTCAACAGGAATAAGCCCGAAGAACATCGATGCTTCAGGGTCGCGTATAGCGCCGCGGGTCGCGGGCGCCGGCCTCGGCGAACCCTCTCAATCGCAACTGGCAACTATCGCACTGCCCGCACGCGCGGCCATCCGGCGTCGGATCATAACAACTGTGCGTGAGCGAATAATCAACTCCCAGCGCAAGGCCCGTCCTTATGATCTCGGCCTTAGTCATCGCGATCAGCGGCGTGTGAATCCTAAAACGTGCCCGGCCTTCGACCCCTGCCTTCGTAGCCAGATCCGCCATTCTCTCGAACGCTTCGATGTACTCAGGCCGGCAGTCGGGATAGCCCGAATAATCCAGCGCATTCACCCCGATGAAGATGTCTACAGCTCCCAGCACCTCCGCCCACCCCAGCGCCAACGACAAGAAGATCGTGTTGCGCGCCGGAACGTAAGTGACCGGAATCCCGCCAGCCGAGGACAACTCGCCAGGCGAACGCTCCTTCGGAACCGCAACGTCATCGGTCAGCGCCGAACCTCCGATGGCTCGAAGGTCGACATCTACGATCAAGTGCCTTTCGACGCCGAGCGATTGGGCTACGCGGCGTGCGCTGTCGATCTCAATCGCATGCCGCTGGCCGTACCGAAACGAGATCGCGAACGCGGCGAAGCCCTCTGAACGAGCTACCGCGAGCGCCGTCGCCGAGTCGAGACCGCCGCTCAATAACACAACCGCTCTTTTCTTCTCTGCCATCCTCGTCGCTTCTCACGCAAGTTATCGCACGCTGCGGCGCCCGATTCAATCTCAGCCGCCTCAGCCGCGTTGGGTTGTATCTCGATGAACCACTCGGCGCGTAGGCGTGGTTCACGCTGGTACACGAAAGCGCACGCCGATGGTGCTCCCTTCTGGTTAAAGCCGAATGCCGTCGAGCTTACGCGGGATTACTCCGGCAGGCATACTTATTGCTCACCTGGAGCGGGATTCATAACCGCGGTCCAGGTCGCTGGCGCTTCGACCGCCGCCTGGAATAAGATCGCACGCAACGTCGATTGAATAGCTCCGGGTTGGGTTGATTGAATCCATTGGTTGTAGTGAGCGGGAGGGCGCATGCTGATCCGCACGATCGGGCCGCCGGCAAGAGTGCTGGCTGGATCAGCGCTGATGGTTCTGGCGCTAGGGCTGTTCTGTGCGGAGCTAGCCCTCACGCTCGACTCGCCGGATGTCTGCTCGATGTCATGCTGCATCGAGCAGCGTCACTGTTGTTGCGTTCCTCGTCACGATAGGGTCGCAGGCCAGTCTCCCGCCCCGAAGGAACATGAACAGGTCATCGTCGCGACGGTCTCTTCCCGGTGTCCGGAGGGATGCCTGGCGCCCCTGCCTTCAAGCCGCCAACTGCGCGAGGGACGTCGGTCCCGTACTCCGTTCGTCACTGCGATCCGGGCAATCCTCTTAGCCCCAAATGCTCCGCCCACAATAAACGACGCGCCGGAGGCGCCGGCGTTCTCGCCACGAGCGCCGCCCCTTCACTTCATCGCTCTGGAAGTCTGATCTCGAAACCATCGAAGCCGGCGTTGTTCAACTCGGCCGCAGATCGCCGTCTCTGCGAACCGCGTCGAGCACTGCCTTCGCTTCTTGCAGCCAGGGCCTTAACCGCCCGTCGGAGAGGAGGACTTGCGATGAAGACCGATTTGATGAAGTGGAATTCGCACCCGGATACGCGGGGATTCAATCGCCGGCTCGCGCGTCGCGTTTGTCTGGGCACGCTGTTGATGCTGTTGCTTGCGTCCGTGGCTTCTGCTCAGCAGAGAATCCAGGGCGCCGTCACCGACAAGACTACGCACGCGCCGGTTGAAGGGGCGACGTTGAAACTCGAAAGCGAGCCGGCGGCGACCGAACGAACTGCAATGACAGACGCAGCCGGGCGCTTCTCTTTCGCGAACCTGAGCCCGGGGAACTACACGTTGCGCGCGACCGCCGGCAACTACTACCCCGAAGCGCTGGCGCTCGCCATCGGCCCCCGGGACACCGAGCAGATCGAGTTCGAGCTCAACCCGGTCGCGGTCGTCAGCGAGCAGATGACCGTCACAACCGGCGCCAGGTTGCTCAACGACAAGGAAGCCGCGACCATAACCACGCTCACCTGCGAGCAGCTTTGTCGCTTGCCTGGCGGCCGGTGCGGACAGGTGACCGACCTGATCACGCCCTTCGTGTCGAGCGCCGTGAGCGGCCACGACAATCTGGTGCACTTGCGCGGCAACGAGCTTTCGCTCAACACGTTCATCAACGGCGTCTCGTTCTTCGACAATCCGCATCAGATGTTCACGCCGGGACTTGCGCCCGACGTCATTCAATCGGTCAACGTGATCACCGGAGGGTTTCCTGCCGAGTTCGGAAACCGCTTCGGCGGAATCCTCGACATAGTCACGCGGTCGGGGTTCGATGCGAACAATCACGGCGGGCTGACCTTGGGGTCGGGCGATCATCGCCGCAATAACTTTGCGGTGGACTTCGGCGGACACACGGAGAAGCTCGGCTACTTTCTGTACGCCCAGGGATTTCAGAACAACCGGTTCCTGAATACGCCGGAGCCCCGGACGATTCACGATTTCGGCCAGGGATCTCGAAGCTTCGGGCAGTTGGATTACAGGCCAGGGACGGCGGACTTCTTCAAGCTCGTCTTGTCGGCGGGCGGGACGAACTTCGAGCTGCCGATCACGATTGAAGACGAGTTGCGCGGACGCGACTTCTTCCAGCGGAATCGCGAACAGTCGGCGGTGCTGTCGTGGGAGCATGTCTTTTCGAGCGCGTCGGCCATCTCGACGTCGGTCTACGAGCGCCTGGTCAGTTCGCGATTGATGCCGACGAGCGATCCCATCTCGATCCAAGCCGGCGGACTGCGAAACGACGTGACCGCTGGATTCAAGAGCGACTACTCGCTCTACATCGGGTCGCGCCACGAGATCAAAGCCGGTGTAGACCTGATGCTGCTCCGGTTGCGCGAGGACCTGTCGTTCGATCCGCGTGAGAATGAAGTCGAGATCGGCGCGTTCGACTTTCGCGGCCGAAAGACGGGCGGACAGGCGAGCGCCTACTTTCAAGATCAGATCCGTCCGCTGAAGAACTTCACTGCGAACGTCGGCCTGCGCCTCGACCGCTACAGGCTGGTGACAAGCGAGACCGCCGTTAGCCCGCGCGTCAATCTGGCTTACGGGATGCCGGGCGCACGCACGGTCTTGCACTTCGCCTACAATCGCTTCTTCTCACCGCCGCCAATCGAGAACTTGTTGTTATCGGCATCGCTTGGCTTCGAGGGACGTCCGCCCGGCAGCTCGCGCAGTAATCACTTCGAAGCGGGCGTGAATCATTCGTTCACCGATAAGGTCGGCGTGCGGGTGACGGCGTACTGGCGGTCGGACCGCCACTCGTTCGAGACCACCGAGCTTGCGAACGTGCGGGTGTTCGCGCCGACGACCTTCGCGCGAGGCAAGGCGTACGGCCTCGAGTTCTTTTCCGAGGTGAAGGAGATCGCGCGGCTTGGGCTGTCGGGATACTTCGGCTACACGGCTCAGCGGGTATTCCAGACGGGACCGGTGTCGGGCGGCTTCACGTTCGAGCAGATCGAAGCGGCTGAGCGCGCGCCCGCGGCGTTCGATCAGGTTCACACGGCGGTAGCGGGCGAAACGTGGCGTGAGAAACGCAGCGGCGTGTGGGCGAGCGCGGCGTTTGAGTATGGGAGCGGAACGCTGGCCGAGATCGACGAGGTGCGCGTCAGATTGCCTGAGCACCTGGTGGCAAACTTCTCGCTCGGCGTCGATTTGTTTCGTCGGGAGGCGCGCAGATTGAGCCTACAGGTAAACGTCGAGAACGCGACAGGTCGGGTTTATCAAATCGCCAAGGAGAGCGAGTTCACTCCGGTCCAGTACTCGCCGCCGCGGTTGATCTCAGGATCGCTGAGTGTTCGATTCTGATTCTGCTGTTAGGCTGACTGCGGCTCGGCGCAAGAAAAAGGCGCGTGGACGAGTCATCGACTCGCCGCACGCGCCGCATCGCCTCAATCTCTTGTACGTTGTCCTCGGCTTTCCGAAGTATATGGTTATGGTGATTGACAGCGCGTGTAGAGGTAACCGGCATAGCCAGGTGCAACGCCACGGCCATCGCGAGAATGGACAGTATCTTCGGCGCTCTATGTAGCATGTATTTCCTCCGTTCGGATGAAAGCAAGTTGATTTTGGAAACAACAACGCCAACCGGTGGCTGAAGGCGGTGTTTTGCCTGCGACCACGTTCGGCGCTTCGCTGGTAGTTAGATGGGGCCATGTAGCGCGCCCCGCCAGGCGAGTCGACAACGCGCGACAAAACGAATGCGACGCGTCGTCGCCTTTCGATAGATGCCAGAGCCGGCAACCCACGATGTCCCGGAACCGATTGGCGCGAAATAAGCGGAAGACACAACCCCCGCATGTTCGACAGATCGCCCCGCCCCATCCGCTAGCGCGTTGCGGCGGTCGCATTAGGTAGGTGCTTGCGACAAAGACGCAGAAGGGCCGCCCCGCGCACTTCCGGTTTTGCAATCTGGTTAAGTCTGCCGGCGACATCTTCGAATTGGCCTTGGTCGAAAGCGGCTATGACCGCGTTCAGTCCGAAGCCGCTCGGCCCATCGGAGAAGTCGGGCAAGTTAAAGCCGGGGACCCGTTTGGGCCGAGGCACTCGTTCGCCCGGCGCGAGAGGAAACCTGTTAAACAGCTTTATGGCGTCTGTCAGCACCTCCAAGCCGGCTACGGCGTCGAACTGAGCATACACTGCGGCCACCCCCAGTGTTATGCGGGTCAGACTCTCGTCAGGCTCGGCTTTCGCGACGTTCGATCTGGCTTCTTGTAGCCACTGACTCGCGCGAATCCTGTCCTTCGCTTTTAACAGCCACTGTCCTCCGACTACCAGGCAAGTCGCACGCTGCGCGTGGTCTTCGTTTTTTTGAATGATCTCGTAGGCCAGATCGATCTTGTTCGCGCTGATAATATGAAGCGCGGCGCGGTATGCTATCCAGTTTACGATTCCTGCTTGCAGCAGCTTGTCGTCGATCTTCTTTGCCAAACTGAATCCCCGCTCGTAATCGCGCTCGGCCGTAGAGAGCGCAGCCTGAGCGTAGAGCCTGTCGCGTTGTGCCGGACTGGATTCCTTTTCAGCTCTCTGCGCCAATTCTTCGACCCCTTGTTCGTCATAATCCTCATTGGGTTCCCTTGAATCCGAGGTTCTCGCAGAAACTGGTATATGATCGGGCGTTGACACAAATCGCGCGTCTACTTCCAGTTGCGCCATTCTCTGCCGAAGCGTCTCAGCCAGGTCGGGCAACTCCTTTTGCATTCGAGGCATTAGAAAAGTAATGACGCCTGTCTGTGAGCGGGCCGCAATCAGCGGATCCGCGGTTGTCGAAGGCAACGGCGCGTGAAGGAGAATGTCTGCGACCAATCTCAAGAATTCCATGGAGAGCTCCGGCTTGAGGTCACCCGCAGGAGTAATATCTTTTTCGTTTGGAGTCACGGCCCTGATGTGACCGCGGTCGCCAGTGAGGTTGGCCGAAGGCACCACCCCCGGCGTGTAGAGGTATGCAAACAGAATCATCAATTCGTCGGGATCGAGCAGCCCAACAGTTCTGAGCCTGAAGAAAGCAGCGCGAAGGACCTGTTGAGCCAGATTGAAGTCTTTCTGCTGGAGTCGAATGAGCACGTTCTGGAGTCTGAAGGATATGCCGTCGCGCAAGCTCTCAATCGCCAACTCCACCGCAACCTTGGGCTCTCCATCTACGAGGTCCGCTGCCATAGCGAGCAGCAGAGCACTGTGGGCCGTGCGGTCGTCAAGGACCCCGCTCCGTGTTGCTTTGCTTTCCGACTGTGCGTCCTTCGCCAGTTCATCTAACCACCTAGTCGCAACGTCTGGACGTCGCTTTCTGGCGATGAGCAAGACCTCCCGCCGCGAAGCGATCTGCCGCGACGCGGTTAGTCTCGAGCGAAGCGCTACGACCTCAGGAGATGCACCCTCGCGGTTCTCTTCTCTTATCAAGCCGGTTGTCTCCCATGCCTGCATCAGATAACCGAGTGCGATTCCCGGGTCGGCTTCCCAGGTAAGGTCAGCCACCTGAGCTTGAAGGCTCGCGGCGGCCATCGGGTCGTTCCATTTCTTCGATTCGTCACCAATCGAACGCAACATGACAACGAGCCTCATGTGGAACTGCTCTTTAGCTCGATCTTCCGGTTCGGCGCGGCGATCCTTAGCCGCTTCCGCGGTGTCGGGCTTCGATTGCGCCTTTTTCGCAGGTTCCTCCCGCTGAAACGTCGGAGTCCGAACGGCAGTTCGAACCTCGCCAAAACTAGAAGCAAGGATGAAGACAAACACGATTGAAGCTAATGTTCTCATTACGCACCTCCAACGCTTCCCTGCGGTCCTTCGCCTCCGGTTTGGTTCATTGAAGTTCGTCCAGCCATTTAATGAACGATTGCTTGTCCTCGTCTTCCACGGTTGCGCCTTCCCAAAACCTCTCTACTATACCCTCTTTCAGAAAAACCTTAACGGGAGCTTGGTTGATCCCGAGCGAGTGCCCAATTCGCAGGTCCCGATCGTAAAACACCTTGATCGAAAACTCGCTTGCGGCAGCTTGCAGGACAGATTGTCGCTCGCCAAAGCTCACAACCCCATAGAACCTGACGTCCTTTCGCCGATTGAGGATGGTATTGAGAAACTCTCCCTCCCTCTGACACGGTTCGCAGTGCGGAATGAGAAAGACCAGTACCACTTTCCCGCGCCTGAGGGCATCCTCGCCGAGTCGCGTATCCGATAGATCAACCAATTCACCTTCTGGAATCGGCTTGCCGACTTCGATTCGTAACCGTCGCTGTCGGGATGGGTGCCCTGCGCCAGGATCCACCCTCTGCGAAAAGAAGAAGAACAGGACAAAACTCGCGCAAAAAACTATGGTTGTCCCGGCGCTAAACACAATCACCCATTTTAGCTGGCTTCTCATAACCGACGACTAAAGGCCCCTTAGCCGCGTCGAAGATTGGGTCAGGCTCAAGTTACTGGGAGAAACCTGATTGTTCAGACCACAACTCTGTACCACTCGCGAGCGCTCTTGTGGGGGGGAATCGCACGCTCCGCAAACCCTGCTCCGAGTCGTCTGGTACCAAGAGATGGCGGACAATAACTAGTTTCTCCCAGCACAGAAGGCCAACGTGATTCCCAACATTCATAGAGGCTCTGCTAACAGGGATGATTGGGGCATCGATGGCAAAAATAGAAGCACGAGTTGCCTATTTTCTCAATGAAATGGCAATAGTCTCGTCCATCACAGTGGCTGGCAGGACATGCAGCAGCCTCCGAATCGCCTTCCTCAACTACTTCGAATTCGTCGTCAAAGACGGCAGTTACCGATGGAGCGGGATTGCTTACCGAAGCCTTTACGACGCTCGCCGTCCTGTGTGCAATGGTCATTGCAAGCGCAAGGGTAAAAACGAGCGCAACAATCTGCTTAATTCTCATGTGCATACCTCCTTTAGTGTTATGAGCCGGGCCTCATGATTCCGCGAGAATATATAGCAAGGCAGTTTGGGTGTCAAGCCTGCAAGAACGAACGAAACGAGTAATGTAGACTTGGTATTCGGCAGACAAACGTCAGGCACCTGTAGAGCCAGTGAGTCTCTCAATAGAATCAAAGCGTTTTTCCTCTGCTCGGTATCGTAATGGCGTGAGGCCATATGTTCCTGTCCAGGCGGTACGCCCACCTCGGTTTTGAAGAGACGGCAAAGATGGGCGCGAGATATGTTGACGAAGCTCGCCAATTCAATCAGTGGCAACCGCCGATGAAGGTTGGCGTTCATATAGTCCACGGCCGATTGAGTTTTTCGGTTCATTCTATGACGCGCGTATCCATCGGCCGCGTCGGACGCGTTTTGCTTCAAGTCCGCGGGTGCAGTCTTTCTCTCGGCGCACTCCCAACGCGAAGACCGTCACGGTTGGCAAATCATTCCGGACGGGCTATCGCCATGTGCGGTGTCCCATTCCCGCCTGGATCAACGACTATCCCGTCATGCTCCGGCATCGACAAATCCAGCGCATGAGTGCTACCAGGTATTTAGCCTTGGG
>DATDOV010000086.1:0-61462 GCA_035293105.1 Blastocatellia bacterium | reverse complement strand
GTGATTATTTTTGAGCTCCTGCTGAGGTGAGCTTATAGAGGGAGGGAAGAAGCCTTGCTACCTACCGCGTAGCGGTTTAGTTCAACATGAATTATACGCAAAAGCGCATATACCATCCGTTCGCATAACCCAATACGGGTCAGTCGATTCTAGTCTCATTTTCTACACTCATTCAGCCAGTTTAGCGCGTGTGAGCTGACGTTGAACTTCAGGGTGTTATGCGAATCGTTGCACCTCACACGTCTACGCAGCCCCAGTGGGCTTCCGCGACCGGACGGCTCGGGTCATAACCTATCAACTGGGCTGCGTACTCCTCGCCCTCCTTTGTTCAAGACGTGCGTGTATATCATCGTCGTATTGAGGTCCTTATGTCCCATCAACTCTTGAATCGTCCGAATGTCGTAGCCGACTCATTTTCCATTTACCATTTGACATTTGCCATTCTTGGTTTAACGGTCCTGTTTGAGCGGGCGGTCTTGAGTGATGACGTGAAAATCCGGCAGAGTTCCTTGTTCTCCTCCATGATCCCTGTCAGCAGGTCACGTTTCAGAAGCTCGCTGCCTTCGATCATCCGGAGCCATACGAATGTCTCGTTGAGTTCCTTCAACACAATACCGAGCCTGTGCACAAAATCAGCATGACTTTCTGCGCCTCGGCCTTCACCGTAGTTGGGCGCCGGAGAGGTTCCTGATCTTAGAATCTGCCCGGCGATGTGCTTTCCCGCCGGTGTCTTCGGCAAATTGGCCGAGAGCTTGATGATGCGGACCCCAAAGTTGATCAGACGTTCTTCGAGCTCGTCGGCTTTGGTCTGAGAGCTTTTTCGCAACTCGCTCAGGCCATTTTCCATTTTCCATTTCTCGTTTTCCACTTCTCATGCTCGACATTCCACGATAACTCCTGTCCCACAAACTACAAGGAGATCGGCCAGTCCAACAGTGGCGGTTTCAATGACAAATCGCAAATAATCTCAAATGGAAAATGAAAAATGGGCTGTGTCTCCGGCTCACCCATCTCGACAGGGTGACGCTTGCCATGAAAGAAGATGAACCGCTTGATCCAATCCACGTAAGTTCTCTCGGTTCGCTTGCTGTAGTGGCGAGCGCGAATCGCCTGCCGCACCTGATCGAGGAGTTTGGGTTTAGGCGCGACGACTTGCATCGGGCGCCGCGTGCTCTGGTATGTTGATGCGGAGACGGGGGTCTGCATAGCGAGCTCCGTTACGCGCGCGACTATACACCCTCGTCAATTCATGAGCAAGCGAAGCGAGAACGGTGCGGTTTCTTACTTCAATGCTCAGAGTCGAAGCTACCAGAGAGCGGGATGGTTTCCGCAGTAAGGCAGTAGGTTGCGAGACTAGGAGCCTGTCGGAATAACGAGGCGCTCTTCGTAGTAACGAATTCATTCGTTCTGATCGTTAAGGAATTGCGCACGTCGCCGACCTGGAAACGAATGAATTCGTTACTACCATGGATTATTCCGACAGGCTCCTAGACTCACGGGCTAAACCACCGCGATGATTTACACTCACGTGATGAACAAGGGCGGGAAGGGCGTGCGAAGCCCGGTTGACCTGCTTTGAGACAGAGTCATCTCATACCCACACTCCGAACAGCGCATCATCGGCGGCAGGATTCTCCGCGTCGAGCGAATCGCCTGGAGCATCCCGTCGAGCCGATCACAAAGCGCGATCACCTGCGGGAACGCCATCGGGGGGTCCCATTCGCCCCGAAGCGTCGCGATCATTCCAGGAAACCAAGTCCGTTGTGCATCGCCTGAGGCCATGCTCTAAAAGCTACTCGTCGTTCAATCCAAGTCCATCAAAATCCGGGTAACTGACTGCTAGCTGAGCGGTACGGCCTGACCCGCCTGAACCCAGATGTGCTCCCACAAGAACAAACCCACGAGCCCAGACACCGCCGTCAACGTCGTCACCGGCCAGAACTCCGCCGCACCGCTCGCGAGCGCAAGCAACGGCATTATCACTCCGATGATCGCGGCACCACCCCAAAACAACTTCCGAAAGACGCCTCGCGTGATCAATCGACCCGCTCGCCGTTTCTCAATGTTGTCTTCCGGGATGAACAACTCGCCGGCCATCAACGCCGCGTGCGCGACTAGAGCACCCATCAACTCGTAGTACAGAAACTCGAACCCCGGTTCCACGAGCGGCGACTCGTTGATGATTGACATCATCACCGCCACAAGCATCATTGCGCTCGCACCCGCGGCGATCATCTGGACGAACAAATGCACCGGAACAAGCGCGCTGTGCCAGAAGACCCGGCCGCGCGCCTGCCGGAACAAGAATGCCGAGTAGATCGCCGTCAGCACCGCAAACCCCGCCCCGAGCCACATCACCGGCGGCTCCAATGACGGCAGCTCGATCAACTGAACGAGTAACCACGCCGTCAGCATCCCGCCGTAGCCGACTAGCACATAGCCTCCAATCACAAGCCACGACTTCCACTGCGGATGCAGCAAGATGCTGAGGAATCGCTCGGGCCGCTTGAGGTCGAGCACCAGCAAAGCCACGGTCGCCGCGAGAAACACCAGCGAGACGACCGGCGCGGCGGTATCGAACAACTCGTCTCCCAACACGTCGCCCAACCCGATCGCGACGGCTGCAACGAAGAACGCGCCGGCCGAGACCGACTTCGTCCACAGATAAGCCGACACCTTCCATCCCCATGGCCGGTCGTGCGCAATGTCATACGTCGTTCGCGCGCGAGCTTCGGCTGCGGCAAACGCTTGATCATCAGCCAGCGCCGGATCGAGTTGCTGTTCGGACCACAGGTATCCGGTCGAATGAGTCTGCTCGGTTGGAATGAGCGCGGACTCGTTGGCTTCGATGTAGAAGACCTTCGGGCGGGTGCCGGCCTCGGGCTTTCTCACTTGAGTTTGTTCGGCGGCGATCAGGCGAGAGAGGTGTGACGACGGATCGTCGATGTCCCCGGAGATGATCGCTTGCACGGGACAGACGATGACGCACGCGGGTTCCATCCGGGCTTCGATGCGGTGCGCGCAGAAGTTGCACTTTTCAGCGGTGTTGGTGTTCGGGTTGATGTAGAGCGCGTCGTAAGGACAGGCTTGCATGCAGGCCTTGCAGCCGATGCAGCGCCGGCCGTCGAAGTCGACGATCCCGTTGTCTCGCCTGAACAACGCGGTCACCGGACAGATGGTAATACAGGGCGCGTCCTCGCAGTGGTTGCAGCGCAGAACCGAGAAGAAGCGCCGCGTGTCGGGATACTCGCCCTTTTCGATGTACTTCACCCAGGTGCGAAAAGTGCCGATTGGAACATCGTGCTCGGATTTGCAGGCGACGGTGCACGCGTGGCAGCCGATGCACTTTCTGTGGTCGATGGCGAAGGCGTAGTTCATTTGATCAACAGAGCCGTCCTGCCCGCGGCGAGATTCGGGTTGTGATGAGGGAGCGGCGGCCGGGTGGGATTCATTATCGAATCAAGTCTCAAAGAAGTCGCCAGTTGGAGCACGTCGGCGTCCGCGGGGCTGACGCGCGTCTCACGCTGGTCATGTTGGTGGCACCGTAAGATCAAGCGCTCGCAGCACACGATCCGCGACGTCTTCCCCGGCTTGCATGAGCATGTATTCGACGCGCGCCGAGCCGGGAATGGGAAGCGGCGAACCCGAAGTCGACGGATATGGGCGCCCGTACACTCGACCGTGAGCCTTCAGCTTTCCGGTTTCCGGCGTGAACAGCGAGAAGTCGATCACGATTTCGTCTTCCACGCGTGCGCCAGCGCTTGTCCGGCGGTCGTCGTAGTAACCGGTCGATTCGACCACGATAGCCAGGAAGTAAGTCTCCTTAGACGCCTTGGCGCGGCGGCTCGCCTCCCCCGGAGTCATCCACTTATCGTCGGCGCTTACCTGAGCGCCGGCCGACTTCATCAATCGCCTCGCGCAGGCTTCGGTCACGGTGCGGTGCAAGTAGAGCGAGCCGCCCATACCGCTCGTTGACTCGCCGACGTGGATCGGGATCTTCGGCTTATCCGGCTCGGGTGGCTGCGGCGGAGGGGTTGCGTCGGGTGGAGGCGGCTGAACGGGCGCAGCCGGTTCGGTGCGCTTCGGTGGCCGGCGGCCTGATTGAGCGCCGACGGAAAGCGCGACCAGTGCGATAAGCAGGACACAGGCGGTCAGTCGGACGCTGAACACATCCCGCACGCCGCGCTTATGGGAACTTCGCTGTCGCATTGAACTCGCTTCCGTCAACGGCGCGCCGCCTGCTTTTTTCAGATGCCGGCGCCACCCGTGAAATACCCTTCGCGCCATCGGCCCACTCGAGAGCTTCGCGGGCTGTAGGTGTTGAGCACCGACAATGGCGGCGCGTAACAATGCAGCGTGACCATGTCGCGCCCGTCGGTTTGAAGATTCAAGAGCTGATGAATGTCGGGAACGTCAGCGCCTGTTATTCCCTCCGGACTCCAGCGATACGTGTTAACCGGCTGGACGCGGCCCTCGGCGTCGCGCTCGAACATCGTCTCGGTCAAGAGTCCCTCGCAGACCATCACCACGCCGACCGATCCGCCGTGATCGTGAATCGGAGTGCGTTGCCCGGCGCGCCAGCAGAGCAGCAGCAACTCGGCATGCTGTCCACGCGCGATCAGGTTGCGCGCGTACTTGGGCTCATCGAACAGGCGGTAACGTTCGTAGTCACGTCGTCTCAGCGCGACGGCCGAGAACCATTCTTTGATCCGGGCGAGTGACGGCAATGAATCAGTCGAATTGATGGCGTCGGCGAGTTCACGCAACGTTCCATCAGCGGGTGCCGCGTCAAGCTCGGCCTCGATGATGACGTTGGTGTCGGTGACTCGCATTGCGCCTCTGAAGACGAACTAAAGTCTACGCCCACGACTCGCCTTGTCAAGGAAGGGACTCACCTCGTCTCACCTCGTAGTGACGAATTCAGTCGTTCCACCTTGGCGAGAGTCGCGGTTTCTCAACAAACAGAACGAATGAATTCGTTACTACGTAGAGGCCCCTGATTATTCCGACAGGCTCCTGGCCCCGTGGCGTTCATGGACGGGCTCCATCGAGGCTCCGCCCGAGCGCTACTCCCGAGCAACGCTCTTCCAACATTCGCCTCACGCATCGAGCGATCTCTTGAGCCGCGGCTTCCGGTCGCTTGCCTTTCGGATGTATTCCACAGACCGCCGTTGTGTTCGAATGATCGAGGTCGGAACTCCATCGCGAGTTTCCCTCCCGGTCGCGCCCATAGGTCAAATAAGCCGAGAGCATATCTAGCCCCGTCCCGGGCCGCTCGCCGATCAGATGGACCACTGCCTCTGCGTCGAGCAGCGCGCCGACGTGATAACCGGCCCTCACTCGCGCATTGTCGATGATGATCTCCGTCTCACCCAGATGGCAGCCGATACCCGCGAGCTCGCGCCGCAGCGCAGGCAGCAACGTGCGCAGGTTCTCGTTCGCCGCATCGGCATTCAGTCCGTCTGATATCACGATCTGGACTTGAGGCCGGCGTACCGGGTAAAGCGCAGCCACTCGCGCGGCGTCTTCGTCACGAATGTGTTCACCGGACGGCGGGTGCATCAGGTAGTCCTCCCGGTCGACGGCGCGTGTCCTAACGCGAAGCCGGTGAGGCGCCATTGCGTGCATGACGCCTTCGTTGAGCGTAGCGTAGAGCGCCCGACGAGCATTCGCGTATATGGCGTCAAGCCGCGCCGTCACCTCCGGAGCATCAGCAGATTGTCCGTAACCAAGATCGAAGCCGCGTTCCTGCAGAACCGCAAGCCGCCGCGTTCCTTCATCGCGAAGGGCCTCAAGCGTGCGCGTGTCCCCGCCGTCCTTCAAGTAAGCCGAGTAAAGCTCTGCGGTATCGGTCCCGCCGGACCCGAGTTCACCCGCGTCGTTCATCACCCCCAGCGCCGTAAGCCGGTTTTGCATCGCCGTTGTGATCTGCCGCCCAACCCGGCGGCGCAACCCTGGATGCTCGCGAAACGAGGTCGTGAGATAACCGAGCATCGGGTCGGCGTTTCCGGCAACGGCCATAAGATAGGCTGGAGCAGCCTGTTCCACGACTTCAGCCGTCAGCCGGCGCAGCCGCGCGGGCTCGATGCCCATATGAAACGTCGCGCAGACGTCGAGCCCCATCGTGATCCCGTGCAGCTTTGCCATCACGGTGTCCTCGAGGCACGCGCGCAACAACTGATCGCCTGTTCGGAAAACCTCGGGACCGATGAAGCCGGCAACGTCGTTGACGATCATCCACTTCTCGTCGCGGTCCGAGGGCGACGTCGCATGGCGGCGAATGTAGCGCGCGACGCCGTAGCTGCGAGACTCGAGCGTCACCATATCAACGCCCGCGGCCGCCTGGTTCGTAACCTCCGAGCCCTGTCCCGTTTCGAAGTAGAGCCCCGAGAATCCGCGCGCGAGGTCCGCCACTTCGTCAATGTCGAGCCCCACCATCCCGCGAAGCGCCGCCGAGGTCCCGGCCAGGCTCTGAAATCCAACATCGACCTGGGTGCGAGCGCGCGCCGCCGTCTGCTTGACGATGTCCGAAAGCACACAGTAGCGCGTCGGCAGTTCGAGCCGCTCGACAACCCGGCGCAATAAGTCCTCGAGGCGGACGATCGTATCGAGGTCGTCGCTTGCGGGATTGAGTCCGATGATCACGTCGCCGCAGCCGCAGGCGAGGCCTTCGAGGATCGAGAACAGAATTTCTTCCTCATCGTCGCCGGGGCTGTTGGGTTGAATGCGCGAGCCGAAATGGCGCGGAGAGCCAATCGTGACCCCGGCTCCAGGCAGGGGATTGAAGATGGCGCGGGCTACGGTCGACAGATCATCGTTGGTCATCAGCTTCACCACGGCGGCGATGGCTTCGCTCGATAGCCCGTCGCGATACTGACGCAACCACACCGCGCCGTCAGCGGTCAAAAGGATACTCTTCAATTCGGCGGCGGTGAGTCGCGCGAGTTCGCCGGCGAGGTTGCCGTCAACGGCGCGTGCGAGCGTCTCGGTGGCCTCATCCTCCACAAGCTCGGTTCCGGTGATCTCTCCCAACCGAAGCGACCCAAGCACCCGGCGCGCCTCGGCTCGCTCGCGGTCATCGCGCGTGCCGCCAACCGCAAGGTCGCCTTCTTTGAACTCGTTGGCGAGCAAGAGAATGCGCTTAAGCTCTTCGTTATTCATTCGAGGTTCGTCGCGGACTTGGTCGCCCCCTCGGGCGGCATCCGCCTTGTGGGACTACCAAAGCGGTGACAGGTCACCGAACTCCAGAACCGCCCACCGCCCATACCGGACCCATGAACCGCCGCCGCTCCCATACCGCGTACCACAGCGCGAGGGCGATCGTGAACGCGATGATGGTCTTGCCCGCACGCATGCCTTCGGGCAGCGAGAGGATCACGCTGATGAAGACTACCCATGCGATCGCGACGACGTTGATCGCAGAACTGTATCGCCCCAAATGCCACGGGCCGCGTTCGATGGGGACGCCTTTCAGCTTCGCGCGCCACGCCAGGTATACGGGAATCACATACGAGAAGTAGAGACCGATGACGCTGATCGAAGTCACAACCGAATACGCGCGGCTGTAGATCAGAGCCACAAACGCGACGGCTGCGCAGAGCCAAACGGCGGCGGTGGGCGTCTGGTGTTTCTCGCTCACGCGCCGCCACACGTTTGAAAGCGGGAGGCCGTTGTCGCGAGCGAACGCGAATATGATTCGCGAGCTCCACGTCACTGCCGACAGACCGCAGAACCACATCGCCATTGCCGCGAGACCCGAAAACACGGCTCCTGCCTTTGCGCCGAGTGCCGTCACGAGGATCGTGATGACCGCGGGAACTTCCTTGCCGCCCGCGTCTTTGGCATCGAGCACCGAGGGGATGTCCTTGATCGCGAGCGTCAAACCGATCAGAAGCAGATACCCGACCGCGGCCGAGACCACTACGGCCATTACCATTCCCCACGGCGCGCGCATTCGCGGATCGACCGTCTCTTCTGAGACGCTCGCCGACGCATCGTACCCGGTGAAGGTCCACTGCGCCTGCAGAAGCCCGATCACGAACGCCCACCAGTAAGGCCATCCCTCTCCGTTATGGGTGACTCGCGCCAAGAAGTACCCGGCAGGTTGTTTTGGCGCGAAGAGCAACAACGCTCCGACAATCAAGATGACGCCGATGATGTGAACGGTGACGCTGAAGTCGTTGAGCCACGCGACTAGCCTGATGCCGTAATGGTTGATCAGCGCATGCGACAACAAGATCGCCGCATAAACGATGAGCAGGTTTCGCGTCGTGGCGGCCAGGCCGAGCAGCGGGGTGACGAACATCGCGCAGCCGTAGTCGATCCCCGCGAGGACGGTGATGTTCCCGGCGATGTTGAACCAGACGGTGAACCAGCCCCAGCCCTTGCCGCCAAGCTTCGTCGACCAGTGATACATCGCGCCTGAGGTCGGAAGCGACGACGCAAGCTCCGCCATGCTCAAGACGACCGTTAGCGTGAACAGCGTGACCAGCGGCCAGCCGACGGCCATCTCGAACGGCCCGCCCATCTTCAAGCCGTGGCCGTAGAGGGTGACGGCTCCGGTGAGGATCGAGATGATGGAGAACGAGATTGCGAAGTTCGAGAAGCCGCCCATGGTACGGAACAGCTCCTGGGCGTAGCCTAGCCTTCCAAGCTCCTGCTCGTCCTCGCGTGCGGTGTGTCGATGTCCATTCATAGACTGGCAGCCTATCCGCGCTCATCGTTTATGCGTCCGAGCGTCTCCCGGCCTGCGTCTCCCCGTCCCCACTCCCCTGGTTCCGCGTGCGCCGGGAGCCTCGCGCGTTGAGCCCACGTAGTAACGAATTCATTCGTTTCCACACGGGCGAGAAGCGCACCCCGAAGCAAGAAGAACGAATGAATTCGTTACTACGAAGACGCGCATTCCGAAAAAAGAAGAACGAATGAATTCGTTACTACGGGAAGCGCCTCGCTAGCCGTAACTCCTCCTGGCGCGGCACCCATTGTAGCCGTTCGCTCGCGCCGGTGATATTGTATTGCGGCTTTGGGGCAACCACCTTGGAGGAAACCATGCACCGCGTCAAACGCTCCTGCGTTTATCTACTCGCTCTGCTTTTGTCATCTCCTGACTTTTTTACGACGGTGTCGGCGGCAGCTCAACGTACGAAACCGACAACTCCGGAGTCGCTGGCGTCGTTTGCGGAACCCTCAATCGCGCCCGATCGCTCCGAGGTCGCTTTCGTATCGGGCGGAGACATCTGGACGGTTCCGGCTGCGGGAGGCGAAGCGCGGCTCCTCGTGTCTCATCCCGCAAACGAATCGCGGCCCCTCTATTCACCCGATGGCCGTAAGCTCGCGTTCATCTCTACTCGGACCGGCAACGGTGACATCTACGTGCTCACCTTCGAGACCGGCGAGCTGAAGCGTCTCACGTTCGACGACGCCAACGATCAGTTGGACGCGTGGTCGCGGGATGGCCGCTGGATTTACTTCTCCTCGACCAGCCGCGACATCTCGAGCATGAACGACGTCTTTCGCGTCGCCGTTGAAGGCGGCACTCCGATGCCGATGAGCGCCGACCGATACGCGAGCGAGTATTTCTCCGCGCCCTCGCCCGACGGCAGCGCGATAGCCTTTACCGCCCGCGGCATCGCGGCTTCGCAATGGTGGCGAAAGGGGCATAGCCATCTCGATGAATGCGAAATCTGGACAAGGCGCCAGGGCTCGCCGCCCGTTTACGAACGTGTCACCGAGGGAGGCGCTAAGCACATGTGGCCGATGTGGAGCGCCGACGGCAAGAGCATTTATTACATGTCCGACGAGAGCGGCGCGCAGAATATCCACGTAGCCGGCCTGCGTGGTTCTTCCAGCGGACAATCCAAGCAGATCACTCACTTCAAGGACGGCCGCGTGCTCTGGCCCTCGATCTCTTACGATGGCCGGACGATAGTCTTCGAGCGCAACTTCGCAATTTGGAAGCTGGACCTGCCGGGCGGTCAAGCGAATGAAGTCGCGATCACGCGGCGCGGTCTTCCCGCCGGACCCGCGGTCGAGCACCTGCGACTCACGGATCAGATTCAGGAGCTTGCCCTCTCGCCCGACGGCAAGAAGATCGCATTCGCCGTTCGCGGAGAAATCTTCGCCGCTTCCGCGAAAGACGGAGGCGAAGCAGCGCGCGTAACAACCAGTCCGGCCGCTGAGTCCCAGATCGCGTGGTCGCCCGACAGCCGACAGGTTGCTTACGTGTCCGACCGCGAAGGCACACCGCACATATTCCTCTTCGACTTCGCGACGAACTCCGAGACTCAACTCACGCGGGAAGCGTTGGAGGATGCGATGCCGCGCTTTTCGCCCGACGGCAAGATGCTCGCGTTCGAGAGGGACGCGCGCGAGCTTCGGGTGATGGACCTCGACTCGAAGCAGGAGCGCCTGGCCGCCACGGGATACTTTGACCGGCCGCCGCTCAATCCCGACCGGCCTTTCGTGTGGTCGCCCGACAGCAAGTGGCTCGCGTTCGTCGCTACGTCGGGCAAGTCGTTCAAGAACGCGCACGTCGTTCCTGCTGCGGGCGGAGCGAGCCAACCGGTCAGCTTTCTGTCGAACGTCTTCAACAACTCGGTGTCGTGGGGACCCGATGGGACATACATTCTCTTCGACACATCGCAGCGAACCGAAAGCGGCCAGATCGCGCGAGTCGACTTGATCCCGCGCACACCGAAGTTCCGCGAAGACCAGTTCCGCGACCTGTTCAAAGAAGAAACGCCTCGCACGATGGCGCCGCGAACTCAACCGCCTCAAGAGACTCGGCCGGCGCAACCCGGAACTCAAACCGACGCGCCGCCCGCCACTGCCGATCAACAGAAGAAACCATCGCAAAAGCCCGTCGAGATATTCTTCGACGGCATCCGCCAGCGAGTCAGCCTGTTGCCTGTCGGCGTCGATGTCAACAACCACGTGATCAGCCCCGACGGAAAATCGCTGCTGATGATCGCGGGCGCGGCCGGCCAACAGAACCTCTACATCTACTCGCTCGACGAGCTTGCAAGGGAGCCCGCCGTCGCGCGGCAGCTCACCTCGACGCTAGGCTTCAAATCCGACGCGCAGTTTTCGCCCGACGGCAAAGAAGTCTTCTACCTCGAACAGGGCCGCATCAACGTCGTCGCGCTCGACACCCGCCAGCCGCGGCCGCTGGCGGTGACGGCGGAGATGGACGTGGACTTCGCGCGAGAGAAGCTCGAGGTGTTTCATCAAGCGTGGTCCTATCTTCGCGATTACTTCTACGACGCGAACTACCACGGCGTGGACTGGCAGGCAGTGCGAGCAACATACGCCCCGCGCATCAGCGGCGCGCGGACGGCGGACGAGATGCGAAGGCTGTTGTCGTTGATGGTCGGCGAGTTGAACGCCTCGCACTCGGGCGCGTCGGCGCCGTTCGGGTCTACGCAACCTTCAACCGGGCGGCTCGGCTTGCGGTTCGATCGCGGCGAGTATGAAGGCTCCGGCCGGTTGCGCATCACGGAAGTGATTCCGCTCGGACCGGCGGCGGTGACCCGCGAGATCAAGCCCGGCGACTACGTGCTGGCGACCGACGGGAATCAGATCACCGGCCGCACCAACCTCGACGAGTTACTCAGTTTCAAGATCGGCCGCCGCGTCGCGCTGACGGTCGCGGGCGCCGCAGACGGTTCGAACAAGCGCGAGGTTGCGGTTCGGCCGGTGAATCAGCAAACCGAGAAGGGGCTCTTGTATCGCAAGTGGGTCGAGGAGAAGCGCGACTACGTCGCCAGAGTGAGCGGCGGCCGGCTTGGATATGCGCACATGTTCGATATGTCGATGGGTTCGCTGACTCAACTTTTTGTGGACCTCGACGTCGAGAACCACTCGCGTGAAGGAGTGGTGATCGACGTGCGCAACAACAACGGCGGCTTTGTGAACGTGTACGCGATAGACGTGCTGGGAAGGCGGCCTTATTTGACGATGACGCGGCGCGGCTTCCCGGCGGCGCCGGCCCGAACGGTCCTGGGACAACGCGCGCTGGAAACGCCGACGATATTGGTGACGAATCAACATTCGCTGTCGGATGCCGAGGACTTCACCGAGGGATACCGCACGCTGAAACTCGGAAAGGTCGTAGGCGAGCCGACCGCAGGGTGGATCATCTACACGACCAACGTGACGCTTATAGACGGCACGAGCTTGCGATTGCCGTTCATCAGGATTCAGGGAAGCGACGGCAAGGTGATGGAGATGAGCCCGAGGCCGGTTGACGTGCCGGTGGAGCGACCGATAGGCGAGAGCTACACGGGCCGCGACAACCAGCTTGATGCGGCGGTCCGGGAGTTGTTGAAGCAGGTAGGCGGAAAGTAGTTGTCGGCGATCCTGGTGCTTATTGGTAGCGGTTGCAACCCGCCGCGTTTCGGTTCTACCGCGCGACTACATTCTGAACTGGTTCCAGGAATTCGCCGACGCATTGGATAGACCCGCCATAATTTTAGCGTTACCGCGACCTCCGCACTCGGGCCATTCGGTCGTGATTCGCAGTCCCCCCATCGCCGCGTTCTGTCGCGATCGGACTCCGTCAATCAAACTAATCACATCTTGAGGCGCGCACCAGCCGCCTGTAGAATGCTGCCTCCCAACATGAACCAAGCATCCCAGGCCGCCGGTCAGCATCCAAGCATCCGCGTGTGCAACCGGACCATCGCAACTCTCGTCGCGAGATGACACGCTATGCAGAAAAAGTCCGGTTCGCTGCCATCAACAATCTCCCTTTGTTTATCCCTGTTGCTCATCGCCTGTTCGTTTGGCGCGTGCCGGAGAAGCGCTGCCCCTGACGGCAAATCGCTCACCCTCGCCGTCAACTCCGGAGTCGAGGGCGACGCGCTCAAACAAGCCGCCCGCGATTACGAAACTCAAACCGGCGTGCGGGTCAACATAGCCGAGTTCCCTTACGCGAATCTCTTCGAGAAGGAATTGATCGACCTCGGCGCGGGCAGCGGCGCATACGATCTCATAATGCTCGACGACCCGTGGTTCCCTCGCTTCGCCGAAAGGGAACTGCTCGCGGACTTGACTCCGATGTTCAACCGGCGGAACCTTGCGGGACCGGACGACGACTTCCTGCGATCGTCGCTCGCGTTGTGCCGTCAGCCGTACGAAACCGGCGCTCTCTATGCGCTGCCCTACGTCGGCAACTCGCAGTTGTTTTTCTATCGCAAGGACCTGCTCGAAAACCATGGTTTGAAGGAACCCGTTACGTGGGACGATGCGCTGGCGGCGGCGCGGACGATCAGCGAGCGCGAGAGCGCGGGCGCGCCCGGCGGCAGACAAGTGTACGGCTACGTCATGCGCGCGGCTCAGGGCAATGCGGTCGTCGCAGATTTCATGCCGATCTTCTGGGCGTTCGGCGCGGAGATGTTCGACGCCGAAGGCCGGCCAACCGTGAACAGCGCCGAAGCAGTCGCCGCGCTGCGATTCATGCTCGATCTTGGCAAGTACGCGCCGCCGGGATACGTCAGTTTCAACGCGGACGAGGTCTCGGCTCACCTGCTGCAAGGCACGGCGGCGATGTCGATCAACTGGCCGGCGTGGATCAGCGCGTTCGACGACCCGGAGAGGTCCCGCGTGATCGGCAAGATGGCTTTCACCACGATGCCGGCAGCTAAGAATCCGGGCCGCGCCGAGATCGGCAACTGGCTGATCGCGATTCCGCGAGGCTCGAAGAACGCGGACGCGGCGTTTGATTTTCTCGTGTGGGCGACGAGCCGCGAGCAGATGAAGCAATCGGCGCTGCGAGTGAACCCGCCGACGCGACGATCGCTCTTCGAGGACCCCGAGCTGCTCGCGCGATTTCCCGCCTATCCGGCGCAGCTTCGCTCGCTCGAGACTTCAAAACCCCGACCGCGCACGCCGCTCTGGAACGAAATCGAAAACACGTTTGGAATCTTCTTGTCGAAGGCCAACAGCGGCGAGTTGTCCCCGGAAGTTGCCATGAATCAAGCCAACGTTGAGATTGAGAAGATCATCGCGCGCAACCGAAGATGAGAGATGCAGCCACGGATGAACGCCGATGAACGCGGATAGCGACAAGCCGGGAAGCGAAATGCGCCTCGCTCAACCGTCGCGTGCGAGGGCGGCAATCCGTCGCGAGCGCGGGCTGCCCTACTTGCTGGTCGCGCCAGCCGTAGCGGTGCTGCTTGCGTTGTCGATCTACCCTCTCGTCTACCTGGTCAAAGTAGCTTTTCAAACCGGCTCTGGTGACGCGGTGCGGTGGACGTTTGCGAACTTTGAGCGTCTCGCGTCGGACGGCTTCTTCCTCACGGCGCTGTGGCACACGCTAGTCTACGCGGCGACCGCACTGACATTCGAGTTTCTGTTAGGGCTCGGACTTGCGTTGTTGTTGGACCGGTCGATCCGCGGCCGCGCGGTCTTTCGCGCGATTCTGTTGATCCCGATGATGCTGCCGTCCGTGGTCGTCGGCGTGGTGTGGCGATTGATGCTCAATCCGACTTCGGGTGCTATCAACGGCACGCTTCAAGGCGCTGGGATGAACACGGACCGGCTGACGTGGACCGCTTCGACTGCGTTGGCGCTTCCCTCGGTGATCGCGGTCGACGTGTGGCAATGGACGCCGTTCATGTTTCTCGTGCTGCTCGCGGGCCTTCAAGCCATTCCCCAGGAGCCTTACGAAGCAGCGCTCATCGACGGTTCAAGCGCGTGGCAGACGTTTCGTCACGTCACGTTGCCGCTGCTGAGGCCGGCGATCCTGATCGCGCTGCTCTTGAGAACGATGGACCTGTTTCGCGTCTTTGATCAGATATTCATTCTGACCCAGGGCGGGCCGGGCAATGCGACCGAGACAGTCAGCTTGTACGTCTATCGCACGGCGTTCCGGTTCTCGGATTTCGGCTATGCGGCGGCAATGTCGTTCGTGTTGTTGGCGATGACCAACGTCGTCAGTCTGATTTACATTCGATTGCTTCAACGTCAGGAGCCAGCGTGATGAAGCGAGATGTGGGGGAGACACGGCGACGCCGGCACACGGGGACGCCGCGACACCCCATCAAAGTCGGCCGAGCTGGTTACGCGGTACGTTACGCGGGGCGATACGGGGTGCTCGGTTTGGCGGTGGTGGTGACGCTTGCGCCGGTTTACTGGATGATCACGATGTCGCTCAAGAGCGAGGTCGATCAGTTCGCCGTACCGCCGCGGTGGTTCGGGTTCAGCCCCACTCTTGCGCACTACTACGACGCGTTCTTCGCGCGGTCATTCGGCGGCTATCTGCTTACCAGTGTCATCGCTGCCGGTTTGTCGACCGGATGCGCGATTGTGGTTGGGACTCTGGCCGCCTATGGTCTGACGCGGTTGACGATGCCGGCGAAGCTAGGGCGACGCCTGTCGGTGTGGATACTCTCGACGCGAATGTTTCCGCCCATCGTCACGGCGGTCCCGTTGTTCCTGATGGTGCAAGGCATCGGTTTGCTCGACTCGGTCGCGTCGCTTGTGATCGTCTACACGGCGTTCAACCTGCCCTTCGTAGTGTGGATGATGCGGGGGTTCTTCCAGGAGGTGCCGCGCGAGATGGAAGAGGCGGCGATGGTGGACGGCGATTCGCGGCTTGGGGCGCTGTGGCGGGTCGTGCTTCCGCTGGTCACCCCAGGATTGGCTGCCACAGCCGTTTTCTGCCTGATCATCTCGTGGAACGAATTCCTGATGGCGCTGGTGCTGACCCAGACCGACGCGGCGATGACGCTGCCGGTCGGGATAGCGGGCCGGGTGACGCAGTATGAGATCAAGTGGGGAGTGATGAGCGCGGCGGGTGTCGTTGCGATGGTTCCGATACTCGCGTTCGCGATGTCGGTGCAGCGGTATCTGGTAAGGGGCTTGTCGATGGGCGCCGTGAAAGGGTGAGGAGTCACGCGTGACGCGCGTATCCGTGATTGAGGCACAGGCTGTGATCGATGGCTGGATTGTTTGGGAAAGTCCCTGCCGGCGCCGAAGCATAAATGGCACGGTCAACATTGCAAGTTTCAGTTGGGAAGAGGGACTTGTCCCCGCCGCTTTTTTCGAGCTCCAGGCCAAGGGAATCAGCGGGGACAAGTCCCTCTTCCCAACTGAAACTTCTCCCGTTTTGAAGGTGAACTTCGGGTGGCGTGGTTTCGTGGGGCTTCGTTGAGATGAGCGTCAGGTTCGACAATGTAACGAAGTTGTTCGGCTCAGCGGCGGCGGTCGATGAGCTGACGCTCGCAATAGGCGATGGCGAGTTCGTCGTGCTCCTGGGTCCATCGGGTTGCGGTAAGACGACGACGCTCAGGATGTTGGCCGGCCTGGAGGAAGTAACGTCGGGCGACATCTTCATCGGTTCGACGCGCGTCAATGACATTCCGACTCAGCATCGAGACGTCGCGATGGTATTCCAGAACTACGCGCTGTATCCGCACATGTCGGTGGCCGAGAACATCGCCTATCCGCTGCGGGTGAGACGAGTCGCCAGAAACGAAATCCCAGGGCGCGTGACGCGAGCCGCCGAGATGCTCGAGATCGGCCACCTTCTGCCGCGCAAGCCGAGGGAGTTATCGGGAGGCGAGCGGCAACGTGTCGCCCTTGCTCGCGCAATCATTCGCTCGCCGCGCGTCTACCTGATGGATGAGCCTTTGTCGAACCTCGACGCGAGGCTTCGCGAGCAGATGCGCGGGGAGTTGAAGCATCTGCAAAAAGGACTTGGGACGACGACCGTCTACGTCACCCACGATCAGGCCGAAGCGATGACGCTGGCGCACCGAGTAGCCGTGATGCGTGGAGGCAGGCTCCAACAGTTCGACGCGCCGATGAACATCTACGACCGCCCGGCGAACCGCTTCGTCGCCGGATTCGTCGGCAGCCCGAGCATGAACTTCATCGAAGGGCGGATTGACGCGGCCGCGCGCGCGTTGGTCAGGCCGGGCATCGTACTGCGGCTCGGCGACGAGCAACTCAGCCGGTTGGCAGGCCGCGATCAAGTGACGCTCGGCATTCGTCCCGAGCACATTCAGGTCTCGCACGAATCGCGCGACGGATACCTTCGGGCGAGCGTCTACGTGACTGAGCTGATGGGCAACGAGACTGTCGTCGTGTTGCTGCTGGGGGATGAAAAGCTGACAGCGCGAGCGCCGGCCGAGTTCCGCGCGGAGATCGACTCGCCGGTGTGGGTGAGGCTCAGCATGGAAAAGTCGGTGCTCTTCGATGCTCAGTCCGGAGAGGCGCTTCGAGGGTGAGGTGAGTGCTTCTCGCGCTCTTCCATCAGATGAGACCTTTCTCAATCAAGAGGTATGGTGTACATTACGCCCGGCTGAATCCGCAGCGCCGGGAGGCTCAGTCGAGTGGCTCACATCTTCATCGCGCACGCCACGCGGGACGACGAGTTCGTAAAAGAGCTTGGCGTCAAACTCGAAGCTCACAACCTCTCGCTCTGGGTTGACTCGCGCAAGCTGCGTGGCGGCAGCAAGCTCAAGCCCGCGATCAACGACGCCATCGAACAAGCCCGGCAAGTGATCGTCGTAATCAGCACCAACACGGTCAACTCGCCTTGGGTGCGCAAAGAGATCACCAAAGCGCTCAAAGTCGAGCGAAAGAAGAAAGACGCGGGCTATCGCGTCATCCCGCTACTCTTGCCCGGCATCGAGCCCTCCGCGCTCGCGCTCTGGTTCGACGAAGAGCCGCTCGGCATTCGAGTAGAACTCAAGACCGGCGCGGTCAGCGAAGCCTTGCCGCAAATCCTCGCCGCGCTCGGCGAACAGTTGCCCGATGACGTTCAGCCCGCGCCGGAACCGCAGACGCGCCCCGTAGCTGAACTCAAACTGAAGCTCAGAGGCGCTAGACTCGAAGAGATCGGCGAGGGCAAATGGCGCGCCCGAGCGACTGCTCAATTGATCTACGACCCGGCTGATCCCACTCGCCCCGCTGCAGACAGCGCCGAGTTCAACTTCACCGCGACGCTCGGCCCGATTGAAACGGACGACCTCCGCTGGTATCTCGAAGAGTATTACCGCTGGCCGACGACCTTCTTCGCCGAACGCGCCAAGAGAATCGAGGGCCAACTGCCCGAGTGGGGCCGGCAGCTCTACGACGCCGCGACCGCCGCAAAGTCCGCGCGCGACTTCTTGGCCGATTGGCAGCAGACCGCAGGCGACGTCGAGCGGCGCTTTTCGATCCTCGTCGACAGCCGCGTGATCGAAGGCAGCAGCCAAAACGATGAGGCCGCCGCCCGCGAAGCCGCCAGCGCGCTGCTCGCCTTGCCTTGGGAGCTGATGCACGACGACCGCACCTTTATCTTTCAAGGCAAGAACCCCGTCCGCGTGCGCCGTTGTTTGCCGAAGCAGCGCCCCGAGCCTGCCGTCGCTTCGAGCGTTCCCATCCGAATCTTGCTGGTCAGTCCGCGCCCCGAAGACGAGCGCTCCGGCTACATTGACCACCGCATCAGCGCCCGCCCGCTGGTTGATGCCGTCGAGTCGCTGGGCGAACTGGCCGAGCTGACCGTCCTCGAACGGCCGACCTTGCCCGCACTCACCGAAGCGTTGCAGCGTGCAAGCGAGGCCAATCGCCCGTTCGACGTGATTCATTTCGACGGACACGGCGTGTATGACCGCCGGCGCGGCCTGGGCGCGCTCTGCTTTGAAGACCCGAAGGACACCGACAAGCTCGAGAAACGCGCGAGCCAGTTGATTGGCGCGGACGAGCTGGGCGCGCTGGTCAGAGAACACCGCATCCCGCTGGTCTTCCTCGAAGCCTGCCAGAGCGCGGCCGAAGAGAGGCCGGCGGCTTCGGTGGCGGCAAAGCTGCTCGACGAGGGCGTGACGTCGGTCGTGGCGATGACCCACAGCGTGCTGGTCGAGACGGCGCGCCGCTTCGTGACCGCTTTCTACCGCGCGCTCGCCGAAGGCAAACGCGTCGGCACCGCGATGCTGGCCGGGCAGCACGCGCTTTACGACGATGACTTCCGCGGTCGGGTGATGGGCGCGGGCGAATTGCGGCTCAAGGATTGGTTCGTGCCGGTGCTATATCAGGAAGAGAACGATCCGCGCCTCGTCGCCGGCCTGCTGTCGGAAGAAGCCGAGAGGCTGCACACACGGCGACGCCAGTTGAGTCTCGGCAAGCTGGTCGAAGAGATCGACAAGATGAAGCACAGCTTCGTAGGGCGCAGCCGCGACTTGCTGAAGCTGGAGCGGATGCTCTCGGGGACCGGCACGCCGGGAAGCGCACGCACTCGGGGTTACGTCGTCGTACGTGGCCGCGGCGGCGAAGGCAAGACTACGCTGGCGGTGGAACTGGCGCGATGGCTGGTGCAGACGCGGCGATTCGAGCGCGCGGCCTTTGTCAGCCTGGAAGAGTACACCTACGCGCGCGGTGTGCTAATGAATCTGGGCCAGCAACTCTTGCCGGAGGGCGACACGTGGTACGTGGCCGACGACGTTGAAGCGATGAAAGAAGCGCGGCTCGAAGTCGAGCGGGCGCTGCGCGACCACCGGACGATCATCGTGCTGGACAACCTGGAGAGCGTACTACCGGATAGTGTAACCACGGGGGACACGGGGAGCACGGGGAATGATCAGGGGAGTCCCCGTGATCCCCGTGATTCGATCAAAGAAATCTTCGAGCTTTGCCAATACTTTCTCGATGCAGACCCGGCCACGCGAGTGATCTTCACTTCGCGCGAGCCGTTGCCGGAGCCGTTCGCGCACGCGCATCGCACCGTTGAATTGCGCGAGCTCGACCCGAGCGACGCCATCGAGCTGGTCAGCGAGGTGATGAAGAGCGCCGGGCTGGAGCCGAAGCACGACGACGCGGGTAATACGCCCAAAGAAGTCGAAGAACTGGTCGAAGCGGTGGGCTGCCACGCGCGGGCGCTGACGCTGCTGGCGCGATGGATTGCGGTGGAAGGGCTGCGAGTGACGACGGAGAATGCGCATCGAATCTTCGCGGAGTTGGAGCGCAGGTATCCCGGCGACCGGGAGAATTCGCTCTATGCCAGCGTGGAACTTTCGCTGCGCCGCCTGCCGCCGGAGATGCAGCAGCGGGTCAAAGCGCTGGGCGTCTTTCACGGCGGGGCACATTTGGGGGCGCTACAACAGGTGCTTGAGGTTGATGAGCAGACCGCGTTCAACATTGGCCAAGCGCTCGTCGAAGTCGGGCTGGCGGAAGCGATGGCTTACGGCCACCTGCGGCTCGATCCGGCGCTGCCGCCCTGCCTGCTGCGCGGTCTGAGCGAAGCGGAGCAGGAAGCGGCGCGGTCGCGCTGGGCGGAGGCGATGCAGGGGTTGACGCGGTTTCTGTATCAGCAACTGGGTCAGGATGCCGAGTTGTCGGCCCGGCTGACGCTGCTGGAACTGCCCAACCTGATGGCGCTGCTTGACTGGATGGAGGAGCGCGCGACGCCGGACGAGGTAGTTGACCTGGCGAGGGGGTTGGAAGACCTCCTCGCCAGGCTGGGTCGTCCGCAGGCGCTCGCCCGGGCGACGCGCGCACGCGAAGGGGCCACGCTCCGGCTGGGTCAGGAGAGTGAGTGGAGCCCCGCCCGCTTCCAGGCCGAAAGCGCGAAGATTGACCGGCTGCTGGAAGGCGGCCAGTTGCCAGACGCTTACCAGGCGGCGCAAGGACTGCTCGAGCGGTCGCTGGCGGCAGGGGAAGCGGCGTATCGGGGGGCGGACTATAACATCGCAATGGCGCATTGGCTGTTTGGGAGGGTGCTGAGGATGGGCGGCGCAGCCGAAGCGGCGCTGACGCCGCTCGGCGAGGCGCAGCGGCGGTTCCAGGATCTCGCCGATGCGGGGGACACCTGGGCCGCACGGATGCCCTCGAGAGCGATCACCGAAACGGCGGATTGCCTACAGGATTTAGGGCGACTGGATGAGGCGGCGGCAGCTTACCAGGAAGCCATCCGGCGTGCTGAGCAACTTGATGATCGAAGAGGGGTAGCTGTGGGCAAAGGCAATCTCGGGACGGTCCGAATGCTGCAAGGGCGTTATCAGGAGGCGCTGGCAGCTTACACCGAAGCGCGCGCCAGCTTTGAAAGCCTGGGCGAGCCGGGCAGCGTCGCCGTCTTCTGGCATCAGATCGGGATCATGCACAAGCGTGCCGGGCGGTTTGAGCAGGCCGAGTCCGCTTACCGGCAATCGCTGGCGATCAAGGTGCGGGAGAAGTTGGTTGCGGGTGAAGCCGGCAGCCTCGGCGAGCTGGGCAATCTGTATGACGCGATGGGGTGGCTGGAAGATGCGGTGACATGCAACCGGCAGGCGGCGGATATTTACGTCAGGTTACCGGATCAGAGGTATGAAGGAGCCGCTCGCAACAACCTGGCCGATACGCTCATCAAGCTGGAACGTTACGACGAAGCCCGCCACGAGTTGCTGCGCGCCATCGAATGCAACCAGCCTTATGGCCACGCGGCTGAACCCTGGAAGACGTGGGATATTCTCCACGATCTGGAGCAGCGGACCGGCCATCCGCAGGCCGCCGCCGAGGCGCGGCAGCGGGCGCTCGAAGCTTATCTGGCCTACCGGCGTGACGGCGGGCAGAGTTATGAATGGGGCGCGCAAGCGTGCGCCGCTGTCGCCGAGGCCATTCAGACGCGTGACCAATCCGCGACCACCGCGCTGGCACAGCAACTCGCCGAGTATCTGGAAACACAAGCCGGTCCCAGAGGCAAAGCGCTCCTCCCCAAACTGCAAGCCATCCTCGGCGGCGCGCGCGACCCGGCGCTGGCTGCCGACCCGGCGTTGAATTACCAGGACGCGGTGGAGTTGAGGTTATTGCTCGAATCGCTGGCCGCCGCGCAGTGATGCTTTGAGTTCAAGCTTCAGCTTGCCCCCGCTGGACGACGTCAGCACCGCGAGCGGTAGCGAGCGGCCCGCCCCGCCTGCGGCCGATGCCGAGGAGAGCCTCTCAATACCACTCGCGGTGGCTCTGCTGCGGTGCTGATCCTCGCTTTGTAAACCCGACTCCCTCAAGTATCATCCCGCAGTAGCCCCACTCGCCGAAGTCAGGAACTCGGCAGACCCAATCTCCCAACGAGGAACAACGTGGCCCACAGAGAGAATGTAGCGCCGGTCAGCCGCGACTTCGTCGAGCTCACCGAAGACGTGTCGCATTCGCCCTTATGGAACCGCGACCTCGCGCCCACCACCATCGAAAAACGCACCTGGTCGACCTACAACATAGCCGCGCTCTGGATCGGAATGTCGGTCGTCATCACCACCTACACGCTCGCCGGCGGCTTGATCGAGCAAGGCATGAACTGGTGGCAGGCGATGCTCACGATCCTGCTCGGAAACACCATCGTGCTGATTCCGATGATCCTCAACGCGCACGCGGGAACGAAGTACGGCATCTCGTTTCCCGTGCTGTGCCGCGCGAGTTTCGGGACCCGCGGGGCCAATATCGCGGCAATTGCGCGGGCTCTGGTCGCGTGCGGATGGTTCGGCATTCAGACGTGGATTGGCGGCGAGGCGCTCGACGGACTTGCGACGGCGATGTGGAGCGGATGGAGCGCGGTGCCGGGGCACGTGTACATCATGTTCGGCGTCTTCTGGCTGCTTCAGGTGGCGATCATCATTCGCGGGATCGAGGGGATCAAATATTTGGAAAGCTGGTCCGCGCCGCTGCTCCTGGTCGGAGGCGCGATTCTGTTATGGTGGGCGACCTCGGAGGCAGGCGGAATGTCGGCGGTGCTCAGTTCGGACAACATCGCACAGATGAGGGAAGAGATCATCAAGGAGGCGATTAAGGTTGATCCGACGAAGACTCTAAAAGCACCGGCCCCCTTCTGGCAGATCTTCCCGGCGTCGTTGACGGCAAGCGTCGGCTACTGGGCGACGCTAAGCCTGAACATCCCGGACTTCACGCGCTACGCGAAGAGCCAGCGCTCGCAGGCATTGGGGCAGGCGCTCGGGCTTCCGTTGACGATGACGGCCTTCGCATTCATAGGAGTGGCGACGACCTCGGCGACGTTTCTGATCTACCACCGTCCGATAGCCAATCCCGTCGAGCTGGTATCTCAGTTCAAGAGTCTGCCGGTGGTGTTGTTTGCGATGATCGTGATTTTTGCCGCGCAGATCACGACTAACATGGCGGCGAACGTGGTGTCGCCCTCGAATGATTTTTCGAACCTCAATCCGAAGCGCATCTCTTACGTAACGGGCGGTCTGATCACCGCCGCGATAGGGGTGTTGATGATGCCGTGGTATCTATACCGCAACGTCGGAGCCTACATCTTCACGTGGCTTTTGGGGTACTCGGCATTGATGGGCGCGATCGGCGGAGTAATGATCTGCGACTACTGGGTGATTCGAAGGCAGGGCTTGTCATTGAAAGACCTTTTTCTCGAAGGCGGACGGTACAGCTACGGGAAGGGATTCAACTGGCGTGCCATCGTTGCGTTTGCGTTTGCGGTTCTGCCGGTGCTTCCCGGCTCTATCCGTCGCGCGGCTGATCCCGGCCGCCAGCCAGTCGACCTCTTTGACTCGCTGTACACGTACGCGTGGTTCTTCACCTTCTTCGTGAGCTTTACGGTTTACGGGTTTTTGATGCGTCTCCTTCGTCCGGTGAATTCACCGCTCGAACGCAAACCCGAACCCCACTGAGAGTAGCCGCACTCTCGCGAATGGTTCGCGAGGGGAGGCCAGTCCGGGCTAGCGGGATTGTAAACTTCGCCGCCGTGGGCTGTTGTCGCGCCCGTCACGGCGGTTGGTGACGCACCTCGTTCAACAACTCGACGCGGAGTTTGGAACCGACATTGGGCCTGATCCAGAATAACGCGACTTGGTCCGGCAACGGTGGAGCGGGCTACGGGCGTTCAGAGTACCGACTTCAGTCGGGCTGTTGCTCGGGCCGGGGACAAGACCCGACTGAAGTCGGTACTCTCAACACCCGTCGTCAGCGTGCCCTTTGTTTCGGGTCCAGTCGTTCGCGCAGGCCGTCTCCCAAAAAGTTGTAAGCCAGCACCGATAGCGCAATCATCAACCCGGGGAAAATGAACAAGTGCGGCGCGGTGAACCAGAACTCTCGCGAGTCGTCGATCATCTTCCCCCACGACGGGATCGGCTCCGGCACGCCGAGCCCCAAAAAACTCAGCCCGGCTTCCGCGAGGATCGCTCCGGCCATCCCGAGCGACGCCTGGACGATCAAGGGTTGAATCGAATTCGGCAGGATGTGCTTGAAGACGATTCTCAGATCGCTTGCGCCCAGAGCCCGCGCGGCCGTGATGAAGTCGTACTCGCGCACCTTCAGCACCTGCGCGCGCATCAGCCGCGCATAGCCCACCCAACCGATCACTGAGAGAGCGATGATCAGGTTCTTGATGCTCGGCCCGAGGAACGCAACCATCGCTATAGCCAGCAGTATTCCGGGAAACGAGAGAAACACGTTGAACAGGAAGCCGGATATCAACCGATCCGCCCACCCACCCTTGTAGCCCGCGAGCGCCCCTATCAGCACTCCGATGATAGATGACGCGCCGACGACGGAGATTCCAACCAACATCGAGACCCTTGTGCCGTATATGATCCGGGCCATGACGTCGCGGCCCAACTGGTCGCGGCCCATCAAGTGCACGCGATCGGGCGGGTCGAGCCGGGAGACCAGGTCCTGGCTTTGAACCTTCTCCCACGACGCGAGCAAGGGCGATAACGCCGCCACGAGCACCAGCAGCCCGACTACCCCAAGCCCCACCTTCGCAGAGATGTTCATCCTCCACCTGCTTCAGAACCGCCCAACCGGGAACCACGAACCACAAACCACGAACCACCTGCTCAATCAATCTTGATTCGCGGATCGAGGTACCGATACGCAAGGTCAGTAGCCGTGTTGACCAGCACGTAGGTCACCGCTATCACCAGTATGCAGCCCTGCGTCAGCTTGTAGTCGCGCTCGCTGATGCTGTCGACCAGCAAGCTGCCCACCCCCGGCCATGAAAACACCCGCTCGGTGATTATCGCGCCCGCAAGCAACACGCCGAACTGAAGTCCGAGCACCGTGACTACTGGGATGAGCCCGTTCTTCAAGACGTGTTTGTAGATCACCGTTCTCTCAGGCAATCCCTTCGCGCGCGCGGTCCGCACGTAGTCCTCGCCGAGTTCCTCGAGGACGCTCGACCGGACTATGCGCGTGAGGATCGCCGACAGCCCCGCCGCCAGCGTCACGGCGGGAAGGATGAGATTGCCCAGCCCGCCCGCGCCCGAAACCGGAGTAATCCCAAGCTCGACCGAGAAGAGCAGGATGAGCAGCGGTCCGAGCGCAAAGCTCGGGAGCGAGATGCCCAGCAACGCGACGAGCGTCGAGCCGCTATCGATGAGGCTGCCGCGATGTGTCGCCGCCGTAACGCCGAGCGGAATCGAAACGAGCGTCGCAAGAATCATCGCCGCCATCGCGAGCTTGATGGTTGCGGGGTAACGCGATGAGATTCTCTCGAGGACCGACTGCCTGGTGACGGGATTCTGGCCCCAGTCGCCTCGCACGAGCCCCTTCCAGTATGAGGTGTACTGTGTGAACAGCGGCTTGTCGAGGCCGAGGTCAGCGCGCACGGCCTGGACTTGGGCCTCGCTGGCGTTCTCGCCGACGAGTTGCCGCGCGGGGTCGCCGGGGACGATGTGGATCAGCAGGAAGACCAGCGTGACGACTGCCCATAGGACCGGAATCGTGAAGAGCAGCCGCCGGATGATGGCCAACGCGAGTCCTCGCATAGAGCGCGAATGATAGCAAAGCAGGTTGCCGCGGCCAACGCGCGGAAACGAAGACAAGGAAGACCTGAACCGCCAAGTCGCCAAGGACGCCGAGAGGATGATAGAGGAGTCGAGCGTGAGAGAGGAAACTACCGCGCGAGCGTCGGCCTCGCGGGCTCGGCAGGTCAAGGCTTGCGATGCGGAGACTGATTACCTATTATGGTGCTGCGCCGCTCGATGAAGCATGCGGAAAGCCGGTGTAGCTCAGTTGGTAGAGCATCTGATTTGTAATCAGAGGGTCGGGGGTTCGAGTCCCTTCACCGGCTCCATTCTATGCAGCCTCTCGCCTAACCGGGGTCTCCGGAATACTCAGACTTTAGCGCAGATGGTCAATCTAAATAGGTGACGCACGTCAGATCGCGATGATAGGCGCGCAGCATTCGTAAGGTTCTGGTGGAAGTCGACAAGGAGTCGGAGAATGAAACGACTATCGGTGTTGGCCGCGGGGCTTGTGCTCCTGGCTCTCGTCCAGGTGTTGGCTCCAGGGGTTCGTGGCGGCGCTCAGTCTGATCTACCGCCGTCAAACCGAAGCTTCAGGGTCGACGGGGTTGACCGCACTGCATTGATTTTTCATCCAGATTCCGCGCAGGCATCGAAGACCCCGGCGCCGGTGGTGTTCTTCTTTCATGGTCACGGTGGCAGGGCTCAGGGGGCCGCGCGGAGATTCCGCATTCACACGCTCTGGCCCGGCGCAATCGTCGTTTACATGCAGGGTCTGCCGGGCGTCCAGGGCATAACCGACCCACAAGGCCTCAAGCCCGGCTGGCAGAAGATGCCGGGTGAGCTTGGCGACCGCGATCTGAAGTTCGTCGATGCGGTTCTTGAGCGGCTACAGAAGGAGTACCGAACGGACCCGAACCGCGTGTATGCGATCGGTCACTCGAACGGCGGAAGGTTCGTCAACGTGCTCTGGAAAACGAGGGGCGACAAGTTCGCCGCGTTCTGTTCGGCTTCCGGTCAGGGAGGCAGACTGCTCGAAGGCGTCACTCCCAAACCGATCTTCATCATCGCCGGTGAAAGGGACCCGCTCGTGCCGTTCCAGTCTCAGTCGTACAGTGTCGATCTGGTGCGCAAGGTCCTGCAGAGCGACCAGACCAAAGCCAAGGTTGACGGCTACGCGCGCTCCGAGCGAGGAATCAACGGCACTGAGTTGATGACTTACATCCATCCCGGCGGCCACGAGTTTCCTCAAGATGCATTGCCGATGATCGTGAGCTTCTTTCAGCGACACACCAGGCACTAGGCTTCCTGGATCAGTTGCAGCAAACAAAAAAGGCAGGCAGAAAAAGCCCCGCCTAAAGAGCCTGTCGGAATAATGCTCGTAGTAACGAATTCATTCGTTTCCACGTTGGCGAGACGCGCATTTCTCAATGAACAGAACGAATGAACGCGTTACACGAAGGAATACACCGTCGCTTGTTTGACTCAGGTCAGTGCGAACGGTAGAATGCGCCGCTTACGCCGCCTCTGTGCAATTATCCATTTCCTTTCACACGATGCGGAGCTCAGCTATACCAGATGATTGGAGGACCGATTCGTGGATGAGTTGCTGACCAAAGAGAACATTTATTATCGCGACCTGATGCGCGGCATTGCCGATGAATACGTCAGGCCCGTCGCCGCTGAGTTGGACCGCACCGGCGAATATCCGTGGACCGTCATTAAAGCCCTGCAAGACGCCGGCGCGATGGGCGTCTGGATTCCGAAAGAGTATGGCGGCTCGGGCGCGGGTGAGTTGAACCTCTGCATCGTCGTCGAAGAGCTCTCGCGAGCGTGCGGCGGCATCGGGGTCACGTACGCGGTCAACGCGCTTGGCTCGTTCCCCATCATCGTCGGGGGCACCGAAGAACAAAAGATGAAGTACCTGCCGGACATTGCCGCCGGAAAGAAGCTGATCGCGTTCGCGCTGTCTGAGAAGTCCGCGGGCTCGGACGCCGGCAGCCTCAAGGCGCACGCGCGGCGCGACGGCGATGACTACATAATCAACGGCGATAAGAAGTGGACTACGAACGCGGGCGCGGCCAATCTGTTCACGGTTTTCGCTACCGTGAATCCGGAGCGGGGGACTCGCGGGGTCACGGGATTCATCGTCGAGCGCGGCTGGCCGGGCTTTGAGATAGGCAAGCGCGAGGACCTGATGGGGATTCGCTGCGTGCCGGTGAACGAGACTCACTTCAAGGAGTGCCGCGTTCCGGCTTCGCAGATGCTCGGGGGCACGGAAGGCCGGGGCTTCAAGCACGCGATGATGACGCTCGACGTTGCGCGGCCGTTCGTGGCGGCGCAGGCGGTGGGGCTGGCGCAGGGCGCGCTTGATCTCGCGCTCGACTACACTAAACAGCGTCAGCAATTCGGCCAGTCGATCGCGTCGTTTCAGGGGATTCAATTCATGCTGGCCGATATGGCTACGCAGGTCGAAGCCGCTCGCCATCTGGTTTATGCGGCGGCGCGAGCGATTGATGCCGGAGCGGAGAACGTCGGCAAGATTTCGGCCATGTCGAAGGTGTTTGCGACGGACACCGCGATGCGAGTGACGACCGAAGCTGTGCAGTTGTTCGGCGGGTACGGGTACTGCCGCGACTACCCGATCGAGAAGTTCATGCGCGATGCGAAGATCACTCAGATATATGAAGGCACGAATCAGATTCAACGGGTCGTCATCGGAAGGGCGCTCATCAAGGAAGGCGCCTCGATGTAGGTGAAGGCACAAATGGTGACACTTTAGCCTTCGCTCAATTTCACGACAATGCCCTTAGTTATGAAAGGCCCCCAATCCTATCAATTGGCACTTTCGATGAGAGAAGACCTTCTGGTGCGCTTTCGAGGCATTGAACGACAGCTCTTTAGAGGAAGTCGGTACTCTGAGCAGCTATAGCCGGCAATGCTCACTTTTGGCGCAGAGGATCAGCGGCGGGCGCCGCGGGGAACGGCTGCGGGTCGGAACTTGCGCGCGTAGCTCCAAACGTAGTTTCGCAGCGTGTAGTAGTACGGACTGAAGCCGAAGTCGTCCATCTCCTTCAACGCCTGCTCGGCGCTCCATCGGTCGTGTGCGATCCGGTAAATGGCGCTCATCTCTCCGGTGCGGTTAAAACCGTCGGCGCAGAAGACGAAGAACGGCCCTTGCGAATCATCCTTCACAAGACCGAGGAACCGGTTGGTTTCTTCATCGCTCGGCGGGTCCCAGACGCTCATCGGCATCCACGAATAGCGAAGCCCCACACTTTCGGCCGCGATCCTGGCGTCGTCTGTCACATCGTAGGCCGAGCGGAGATCGACGATCGTCTTGACCCCGAGCCGCTTCAGCAAGCTGACGCCGCCGCGCGCAGGTTGAGCGCCTCGCATATAGTTGTCGTTCAACCGGTGAAACAATGGAAGACTTGCTTCGATCTCGGCGCTGTTCTCGTTCGGCGGAGGGCCCGCGTCCGCCGCCGGCAAGTCGTGGGCGGAAGCCGAGGAAGGGGGCTGTTGGTCCTGTTCGTTGATCGCCGATCCGGCGCCGACCCGCATCAGCAGGATCAACACGGGCACGGCGATCGAAACTGCGATGATCCCAGCTACCAGAACTCTCTTGCTAAACATAAGAGACGCAGCGTCAGACGATCTGTCGAGGGCCAAACACGCTTGCGAAGTTTATACCGCACCAGCCATTCAGAAGTAAAGTTCTGCGCCCGGCGTGCCGCCAAGGTTCCGGTGCAAGAGCTCGAAACCTCGGCCACTTCCATTCCAGGCCGAACGTATTCGACGGTCGAAGTGCAGCGTGTCGTTTCCGCTTGCGGATTGCAGAACGGGCGGAGTTTAATGGTGCGTTCGCTCCAATCAAGGGGATGATCGAGGCGGTTGGCTCTGCTCGACGCGGTTGAGCGGCTGATCGGAATACTCACTACGAGAGGAGACAGAGATGAAAACTAGAGTCACACTGATTTCTGCGGCTGTCGCTTTGGCGTTTTCCCTGGTGCCTTCACAGGCGGCTCGGGCCGAAGGCAACGAGAAGCGGGTCAAGATGAAAGACCTCCCTCCAGCCGTGCAAAAAACTGTTCGCGAGCAGAGCAAAGGGGCCACAATTCGCGGCCTCTCGCAAGAGACCGAAGACGGCAAGACCATCTACGAAGTCGAGATGAGGGTCAAGGGCCACCCGAAGGACGTCAGCATCGACGCCGACGGCAACGTGATCGAGGTAGAGGAAGCGGTCACGCTCGCTTCGCTTCCCGAGGCGGTCCAGGCCGGAATCAAGAAGGGCGCCGCTGAATCCAGGATCACGCTCATCGAGTCGATCCAAAAAGGCGGCGCTCTTGTGGCATACGAGGTTCACACGCTGGCGGGAAAGAAGAGGGGCGAGTTCAAAGTCGGCCTCGATGGCCAGCCCATCGAGGAGAAGAACTAAGGGTCGCTGTTCGCGAAGCGCTTTGTTCTGGTGATCGAGATGGACTGGCTGGCGCCGCTTCGGACCATCGACTCCACGCTGCGGTTCCCCAATCAACGACTACCTTAACCGCGTAAATCTGGAGCTGAGGATCGGTGGTGTCCGATCCTCAGCTCCGTTGGTTAGCCCTCGCGGCGGCCATTCGGGTTTCTTGCCGCTACTTGACCGATGCTCAACGGCGTCGGAGCGCCTGCTGATTGCCGCATACGCACGAGTTGTTCATCAGGTCGCGATCGGTGATGGAACACTTCGTCTGGCCCGGCGGTTGTTGCAGCGACGCCGTACCGGTCTTCGTGGCCAGATTCACCTTTATCAGCACTCTTCGGGTGGGCGAGTTGTGAACAAGCGTGTAAATGCACCCTTGCCGACTCACCGTTCCCTTTCCGGAATAGATCGTGCCATCACAGCAAAACAGATAGTCGCCTGTGACAAGGTTGACGAACACGACCTTGTTTGGATTGGAGTCATCCTGCACACAGATGCTGAATACAGTTACTGTGAAGGAGCAGCTAGCCGTGTTTCCAGACGTATCGGTCGCCGTGCAGGTAACTGTTGTGGTTCCGAGCGGGAACGTCGAGCCCGATGCGGGCACACACATGCTCGTTACTCCGGGGCAGTTATCGCTCACCATCGGCGCCGGGTAAGTCACAACCAAACTTGTGGCAGGAGGACAAGTGACGGGTGCCGCGGCGGTGACATTGGCCGGGCACGTGATTGCAGGCGGCTGCGTGTCGTTGACCGTGACCGTGAAGCTGCACGAAAAGATGTTGCCCGACGGGTCAGTCGTTGAGCAGGTAACCGTCGTAGTCCCCTTGGGGAAGAACGAGCCGCTTGCCGGAGAGCAAATGGCGGTGCAAGGACCCGTCACGGTTGGCGCAGTGTAGTTGACGACGGCGCCACACTGGTCCGTATCGTTCGAAGTTGTGACATTGGCAGGACACGTGATCGTACATTTGCACTTGCCAGCAGTGCCGGCGGCGGTGAAGATCGACTGAACTTCCGAAGCGCTTAGAGCACGGTTGAAAAGCTCGACCTCGTCAATCAAGCCCTGGAAGAAAGGGTCGAGTATTGTGTTCGGCGAGTTTCTCCCTATCCTTAACTCCGCGCCGTTGTCGAGGCTGCCGGATCGCGCGGTCGGGTTGAAGGTGAGCACCGAGACCCCATCAACATACAGGTTTCCGCCGGTCGTGCTGTTTCGAACAACCGTGACGGCGACGTGATGAAACGTGCCATCCACGACGTCCGTCGTTGAAACGAAGTTACTGGCCGTGCCATCCGCGAGTTGGACGCCGAGGTTGCCGTTGAAGGTGAAGAAGCTATATCCGGTGAAGACGGAGCTGTTGTCTCCATCCCTCTTGTCAACGATGGGCTGGATCGTACCGGCGCCGCTGGAATTGATCCAGGCGTCGATCGAGAAGTCGCCGGTCCCAAAATCCAGCTTGGCAACGTCTGGCGCCGACACATAAGCGGTCGTGCCGTTTAGGCTAAAAGCTTGGGCGACCTTGCCGGCGGCAAACGTCGCGCTGCCGTTCAGCGTGCCATTATCGGGGCTGGCCGTGATATCGTTAGCGTTGTTGTCGCCTGGATACCAGCCAACCATGTTGGCGGGCGGCGTGACACACGTTTTGCACTTGCCTGAACTGCCTGCGTTGAAGATCGACTGGATTTCTGCCAGAGTCAGAGCGCGGCTGAAGATTTCCACTTCATCAATGAGGCCATTGAATGACACTCGGCCTCCGTAATATGGGGAACCGGCGTTTTGCGTGCCAAGATAGAAATCGCCACCAGAACTGGCGATGTGCGCCCCAGCGGCGCTCCCGGAGATGGTTTGTGACACCCCATTGAGGTATATCTTGCCTCTGGGATTAACCGCTGGATCGTACACGACAGCCAGGTGATACCACTGTCCGGCCACGACTCCCGCTGTGTCGCTTGCGACAAATGCTTGCGTGCCACCGTAGTCCCAATAAATACCACCGCCCTCAAAGAGATTTATCGAGTACTCCTCGTTGGCGTCTGAAACACCTTTGCTCAAGATCATTTGACTCGTCGCGGTGGTATTGGTCTTAAACCACAGATCTATGGTGAACGGAGCGTCAGGCAGTTGCAGACTCGCACTGTCGGGTACTGTCACAAAGCCGCCGCCATCGAAGCTGAAGGCTTGGCCGACCTCGCCGGTATCGAAGGTCGCGGTGTTTTGAAGCATGCCGTCGTTGCCGTCTTGAATGTCGTCGGCATTGCCGTCGCCGGGCCACCAGCCAACCATGTCCGCAGGCGGCGTGACACAGGGCCCTCCAATGACAGAATAAGGTGCGGCACGCCCTGGGGCCTTGTACGCGTTCGGGCCGGCCGAGGAACCGGTAGCGTCTGTGCGCGAAGCCACGCCAGGTGTCGGGTTATTAAAGCCAAGAAGTATCACGGCAACCGCAAGGGCCAAAAACAGACCAATGCCGAGTGAGCGGTTCGTTGTCAACATACTTTTCTTTCTCCTCCCTTGTGGAGCAACGGACTGAATTAGATTCGCGTTGTTCGGCGAGTCCTTGAATATGTCCTGCAACCCCGTTCAAGACGCTATCGCTGCCGGATTGCTTTCACACCAAACTCTAAGCGCACCCCCCAGCGTCATGCCACACGTCGTCACAATGTACATTCCTAACCCAATTCTTTGGTCGTGAAGTGCGAACGAATAGAACGCAGATTCACGCGACGGCTTCAGCAACTCAAAAGCACGAAGGCCGGCTGTTGGCACGGAGTATTTTACGGGGGAAGAGCCCCTAAGCATTTCAAGCCACAACCCCAGGAGCGCACCCCAGCAATCTTGGGCAGACGGCGAAATCCTAATACGCCCTCATGTTGGAGTCAAGCAAGTTGGAGTCAAGCAAGGAGAGACACCAAAGACACCAAGGAGGACACCACGGCGAGGCCCCCTGAATCAGCGATTGGTCGCGCACGCGTCAAGGGAGACGAATGCGCGCATTAAGCCAATCCCATCCGGTGCGGACCATCTAACCGTTCCCAGATTCGAATATTTTTTGCACCGCCTGAGTTTAATCATTAGAATGCATCACGACACTGAGTCTTCACGGCCAATATCAGAACGATCGGAGAGGGAACTTTGGAACAGGTCGTAGCTTTTCTGTTCAAGTACAAGGCGGCGCTCTTCGAGAAGAGCCAGTTCGGCTTCGAAGCCGCGCTGCCGCTCATCCTGATCGTCGGGGTCGCGTCAGCCACGGGTGTTCTGGCTTACGGCCTCTATGGCCGGTCCGCGATCCGGCTGCCGGGGCCGTCGCGCGTGGCCCTGATGGCAATCCGAGTTGCACTGGTAGCGGTCATCGTCTTCTGCCTTATGCGTCCGGTGATCGTCGTGCCCGAAGTGCTGCCGCAGGCAAACTACGCCGCGGTTCTCGTGGACGACTCGGCGAGCATGCTGCTCAAGGACGCCCGCGATCATAGCCGGCTCGAGGCGGCCCAACAACTGCTCTCACCGGGCAGCCCGTTCTTCACCGCTCTCTCCGAAAAATTCAAGCTGCGTCTGTTCAAGTTCTCCGACGGCGCCGAGCGCGTTGAGTCAGCCGGCGAGTTGTCAGGCACGGGTGCAAGGACCGATCTCAGCGCCGCGCTGGAGAAGGCGATGCGCGATTCGGCCGGGCTTCCGATGTCGGGCATCGTTTTGCTCACTGACGGCGCGGGGAATGCCGATGCCGATTCGTCAACCGGAACTCTGACGGCGACCCTCGACAGCCTGCGCGGCCGCGGGCTGCCGGTGTACACGGTCGGTGTTGGCCAAGTCGATATCGAGAACGACGTTGAGCTCGTGCGCGCCAGCGCGCCGCGCCGCGTGCTGGCAGGTTCGCCGGTCACGGCGGAGGTGCTCATACGGTCCGGCGGCAAGGGCAAGTCGGTGAGAATCGATCTGACCGAGGACAGCCACCCGCTGCGCACGCAGGATGTCCCCGTTGTTGGCGGCGCAACGACCCTCGCCCGCGTTGTCTTCACGCCCTCATCGCCAGGCGTGCATCGGTACGCGTTGACGGCCGCTTCATCACCCGACGATCCGGTGCCTGACAACAATTCTCAGGAGATCGTCGTCGACGTGCAGGACGGGCGGCCGAGAGTGCTCTACATCGAAGGCGAGCCGCGCTGGGAATACGGCAAGCTGCGCGCTGCGATGGCCGAAGAGAAGAACGTAGTGCTGGTCTCGGTGCTGCGGTCGGCCGACGGGAAGTACTACCGGCAGGGCGTCGAGAAAGCGGAGGAGCTGGTCTCCGGCTTTCCGAAGTCCGAAGAAGACCTCTTCAAGTACGACGCGCTGATTATCGGCAGCGTTGAAGCGACGTTTTTCACGTTCGATCAGTTGAGGGCGATCGAGCAATTCGTTTCGCGGCGCGGCGGAACGTTGCTCGCGCTCGGCGGGTCGAAGGCCCTCGGGGCCGGCGGGTACGGCAACACTCCGCTCGCCGACCTTCTCCCGCTGTACCTTCGCGGGGACGGTTCAGCGGCCGGCGAGTCGCAAGCATTCAAGGCGCAGCCCGCAGCTCGCGGCAAGGACCACCCGATGGCGCGCCTGACGGAGCCGGGCGGTGACATCGAAAAGGGATGGGAAGAGATGCCCGCGATCACGATTCCCGAATTGCTCACCGAAACAAAGCCGGGCGCAACCGTCATCCTGGAAGCTCGCAACGTTAACCAGAAGAACTACGTCGTGCCGCTGCTGGTCGAGGAGCGCTATGGCCGGGGCCGAACGATGGCGCTGCTCGCGTCCGACACGTGGCGCTGGCGGATGATGGTCGAGTCAAAGAGCAAATCGTTCGAGACCTTCTGGCGAAACGGACTGCGATACCTCGTCGAGTCGGTCCGCCGGCAAGTGGAGGCCGTCACCAACCGGTCCTACTACGGAAAGAACGAACCGGTGACCATTCGCGCTGAGGTTGGCGATGAGAAGTTCATCAACGTCGCTAATGCGCGGCTAACGGCGACGGTTACAACTCCCAGCGGCCGCGCGATCGATGTTCCGATGAAGCCGTCCGCGGACGGCGGAGTCGAAGGCTTCATCGGTTCGTACATCCCGGACGAAGACGGGCTGCACCGCGTCGACCTCACCGCGCGCCACCCGACCGACGCTCGCAAACCCGCGGTGATCGGAATGGCAACCGCGAGCTTCCTGGTCGGGCCCGCGAATCGCGAGGCACATGATGCGGCGCAAAACCGTGATTTGCTCAAGCGGATAGCTTCGGACACCGGCGGGGCTTACCGCCCGATCGATGAGGCAGACGCTCTGGTTGACGAACTCGTGCACACGGAAGGCGCGGGTTCGATCCGCGTGACCTACGATCTGTGGGACATGCCAATCAACTTCATGCTGGTCGTAGCCCTCGCAGCCGCCGAATGGTTCGTTCGCAAGCGCAAGGGGCTCGCTTGACGGCGTTCACCCAACAACGAGTGATCACAATGCACAAGCTCGAATTCCGGCTAATATCCATGATCCTGTGTCTGGCGTTTTGTTCCTGCGGCGCGAGCGTCACCGAGGGCTCCAATCAGAACGTCTCCCCAACGGCGCCCCAGGCTGTTCAGACTGCGTCGAATCCCCAGGCAGACACCCTCCAAAGCGCCGCAGTGGATCCGAACAAGTTCGCCGTAATCGTCGCCGGAGTCGGCGGAGAAGACGCCTACAAGAAGAGATTCACTTCGGAGGCAATGCGCCTCTATGACGCGCTCACACGCCGGCTCGGGTTCGATGAGAAGCACGTCTTTCTCCTGACCGAAGACGCAATCGGCGGCCCGGAGAACGGCCCGCGAGAGAACTACTTTCGCTCGACGGCCGAGGAAGTGCGCAACGCGTTCAAGACGATCAAAGGCGATATGAAACCCGGCAGCCTCGTGCTCGTGACGTTGATCGGCCACGGTTCGTTCGACACTCAACAGGCGAAGTTCAATCTGGTCGGACCCGACCTTGCCGCGAAAGACTACGGCGCACTGCTCGGCTCGCTTGCGCCGGCGAGAATCGTCTTCGTGAATTGTGCAAGCTCGTCGGGCGAATTCGTGAAGCCGGCGGCGGGCGAAAACCGGATCGTGATAACCGCGACCCGCGGCGGCAACGAGCAGAACGCGACGATCTTCGCCGAGCAGTTCATCGCCGCGCTGACCGACGCGGCCGCCGACGCAGATCACAACGGGCGGCTGTCGGTGATCGAGGTATTCAATTACGCAACCAAACTCACGGCCGATTGGTATAAGCAGAAAGATCGGCTCGCGACCGAGCACGCGGTGATCGAAGACAGCGGGGATGGGGTCGGACACGAAGAGGCTACCGCCGGCGACGGTGCACTCGCCCGCACGACTTATCTCGATTCGCGGCACATCGAGCACGCCGGCGCTGATGCCGAGATGACTCGCTTGCTCGGCGAACGGCAGAGATTGGAAGAAGCGATTGAGAAACTCAAGGCCCGAAAGAACGAGATGAGGGCGGAAGACTACGACGCCGAGCTTGAACGGTTATTGGTCGAACTGGCTAAAGTGAACCAGGCGATCAAGAAGAAATAATCCACGAAGGACACGAAGAAACACGAAGGAAAAAGGATGGGGAAAAACGACAAGGGCGAATGAGAGAGTCCTCAGGAGAATGGGGATGACGGAGAGAATGCTCGGGAGATCGGGAGAATTGGGCGAGGTGAAGATGATTGGAGGGAGGGTGGAGTGGAGAAGGGAGCTTTCGAATCGGATAACCGAGCGCGTGGATGTTGCTCGCTCTGGCAATTCGTGCGTCGCTTGCGGTTTTTTATCTTCGTGGTTCTTCGTGTCCTTCGTGGATTCATTCTGGATATACATTGAGCGTTAATCGGCTGGCAATCATCACCCTCGTGTCCCTTCTGAGCTGTTCCAGCGCGGCACCGGAGGAGTCCCTCCAGCGCGGACAAGACCTACTCAACCGCGGCAGTTACAAAGACGCCATCGCGGTGTTCACGTCACTGGTTGAGAAGAATCCGGCCGACGTGAAGGTGGTGGAGGGCTTGATTCGCGCGCTCATCGAGACCGGCGACTATCGCAGCGCCGAGAACCGAGCCGTCGCGCTCCTGGAAGCCCAGCCGTCCACTGACTCTGTGCGCGCCGCGCTCGCTGAAATCAAGCTCGAGACGGGTCGGTACCAGGAGGCTGTGAACGAGTTCGATCGTGCGGCGCGCAACGCGAAAGGAGTCGTGTGGTTGCGGGCGACTCTCGGACAAGCGCGCGCCCTCGCGGCCCAGGGAAAAGACGACCAGGCTCGCTCGCTGCTTCAGGAGTTCATCCGCTACTACAATTCAAATAGCCCGCGCACCGCCGAAGAACTCGCGATCATCGCGCGCGGGATGGCGATTCTTGAGAAGCACAAAGACGCAAACGACCTCTTCATCGACGCCCGCGAAGCCGACCCGGCCTTGGCCGACGCGCTCATCGGGCAGGGCGAGTTGCTGATCGAGAAGTACAACTACGGCGAAGCCGCGAGCCTCTTTCAGGACGCGCTCAAGATCAATCCGAACTCGGCCGCGGCCCACACGGGGCTTGCGCGGACCAAGCGTTTTGAATCGAGCGAAGAGCCGCTGGCCGCGACCGGGCGCGGGCTTGCGGTCAATCCGAATTACGTCCCGGCGCTTGTGTTGCGAGCCTGGCTTGACCTTGAAGCCGACCGCGAAGCCGAAGCTGCGAAGTCGGTCGAGCAGGCCCTCGCCGTGAATCCAAACTCGGTTCAAGCGATGGGGGTGCGGGCGGCGATGCATTACTTGCGAGATCGCACGCCCGATCTCGACGCTGAGACCCGGCGCGCGCTTGCGATCAATCCGCACGCCGGCGAGTTCTTCCAGACGCTTGCGCACTTCGCCGTCAACAATCGCCGTTACGCCGACGCCGTCGAGTATGGCCGGCGCGCGGTCGAAGTCTCTCCGCGGCTGTGGAGCGCGAGAACCGAACTGGGAATCGAGTTGCTGCGAGTTGGGAGAGTCTCGGAAGGCCGCGCCGAGCTCGAGCGTGCGTTCGCAGGCGATCCGTTCAATGTATGGGCCAAGAACACGCTCGACCTGCTCGACTCGATGCGCGACTACCAGGACACGATTCGCGGGCCGTTCCTGATCAAGTCGTCACCCGCCGAGACCGGCGCGCTCGCAGGCTACGCAGCCGATCTGCTCGACGAAGCGCACCGGAAGCTGACTGCCAGGTACCGCTTCACGCCGCGCGCTCCGATCTCGATCGAGATGTTTGCCAACCACGAGGACTTCGCTGTCCGTTCGCTTGGTCTGCCGGGGCTCGGTGCGCTTGGCGTGTGCTTCGGGCAGGTGATCGCGATGGACAGCCCCTCGGCGCGTCCTTCCGGAGAATTCAACTGGGGCAGCACGCTGTGGCATGAGTTCACTCACGTGATCACGCTTCAGATAACCGACCACCGGATTCCGCGGTGGTTCTCCGAAGGGCTTTCCGTCTACGAAGAGCACCGCGCGCGGCCGGGCTGGGGAGACAGTTGGTCGCTCGAACGGGTGAAGGCGTACGCTGACGGCCGTTTCGTCAAGATCGCCGAACTCGAAGCCGCCTTCGTCCGCCCGCGCGCGCCCGATCAGGTTCCACTCGCGTATTTTCAGGCGTCGCTCGTCTGTGACTTCATCGAAGAGCGGTTCGGGTTTGACGCGATCCTGAAGATGCTCGCGCTCTACAAGGATGGCAAGAAGACGCCCGAAGTCGCAAAGGGCGCGCTCGGTTTGTCGGAGGCAGACTTTGATCGCGCGTTTGGCGAGTGGGTGCGCGCGAAGGCCGCGCCCTACGTTGAAGCCGTTGGGCGCGGACCCGTGTCGGCGCCGGGAACGAGCCCGCCCTCGAAAGAGGCTCTGGCGGTCGTGTTGAAGGCGCGGCCCAACGACTACTTCGCTAACCTTCGATTGGGGACGATCCTAAAGAAAGAAGGTGACGTTGATCGCGCGGTCGAGCATCTCCGCCGCGCGGCGGAGTTGTTCCCGTACTATGCAGGAGAGGGGAACCCGCACGTGCAGCTCGCCGAAATCTACGAATCGCAAGGGAAGACCGCTGAAGCGGCAGCCGCACTTGAGAATCTGGCGCGGTACAGCGACACCGACTTCGAGGCGTTAAAGAAGCTGGCGCGGTTGAGGCTCGCCGAGGGCGACAACGATCGTGCGATCGAAGCGCTCGGCGCCGCGTTCTACATTCATCCGTTTGACGCCGCCTTGCATAAGCTCGCGGGTGATGTTTATCTAGGACGCGGCGACTCGCGACGCGCGGTGCGAGAGTTTCGAGTCGCCGTTGCGCTGAAGCCGCCGGACCTTGCGGGCGCTCACTACGATGTAGCGCGAGCGCTCGACGCGGCAGGTGAACGGACGGAAGCGAAGAGGGCGGTGCTGAGGGCGCTCGAGATCGCGCCCGGATTCGAAAAGGCGCAGGAGCTTCTGTTGAAGCTGAGAGGAGCGAACTGAGGATCTGAGATCTGCGATTTGAAATCTGAGATATCTGAGATTCGAGATTGGGACTCAATCCTTGGTCATCCTGGCACTCGAAACTCCGAATCAGAGTATGCGACGAATTCATCTCATTACTTCCGCACTTCTTCTAGCCGCCCTCACCGGCGCGTCGGTCGCCGAGCGTCCCGCCGAAGATCGTCCGGCAAAACGGTACGAGGACGACCGCTTTGGCGAGAGGAAGGACGAGTCCGACAAGTTCAAGTTCGTTCGAATAAAGACGACGCCCATTTCCCCTGGGGAATACATCGGCGATCGCGGCATCGAGTGGTCGCACGACTACCCCGAAGCCGGAATCCATTTCTCGAAGATCCTGACCGAGCTCTCGAAGCTCCAGGTCGTCGTGGATGAGAACGAATTCATCTTCGGCTTCGACGATCCGAATCTGTTCAAGTACCCTTTAGCCTACCTGTGCGAGACCAGGGTCATGCAGCTAACGGATGAGGAGATCGCGGGAATGCGCGAGTACGTGCTGCGCGGCGGGTTCCTTCTGATCGACGACTTTCGGGGCTACTACGACATGCAGAACCTTCAGTACTATCTGAAGCGCGCGCTGCCGGAGTTCGAGATGAAGCCGCTCGACGTGAGTCATCCGATTTTCAACTGCTTCTATTCAATCAAGTCGCTGGACCTGCGGCCAATGTACCGGGGGGCGCGGCCTGAGTTTTTGGGCCTTGAAGACAAGACCGGCCGGCTAATGATGGTGATCAACTACAACTACGACGTGAGCGATTACTGGCAGTGGTCTAACGATCCTTTCCAGCCGATCGAAGACACCAACACCGCGTACAAATTCGGCGTGAACTACGTGTTCTACGCGTTGACACACTAAGAGGAACGACGAGTGATAAGTGGTGAACAATAAACGGCGGAGACGGCCGTCACCCGTTTATCACTTGTCATTCAGCGTTCATCGTTTGGTTGCCCAGGAGTGGGAATGGTGATAGACACTGCGGATGTCATCCGCGAAGACCAGTTGTTAGAGAAGCTCATCGCCGCGCGCGAGCAGATACTGGCCGAGGTGCGCAAGGTCATCATCGGCCAGGATGAGGTCGTCGATCAGGCGCTCATCTCGCTTTTCGTCGGCGGCCACTCGCTGGTCACGGGCGTTCCGGGCCTGGCGAAGACGCTCTTGATACGCACGGTCGCAAACGTTCTGGACTTATCATTCAAGCGCATTCAGTTCACGCCCGACCTGATGCCGTCCGACATAACCGGGACCGACATCATCGAAGAAGACCGCTCGACCGGCCATCGGCGCTTGGAGTTCATCCGCGGGCCGCTGTTCGCGAACATCATCCTCGCCGACGAGATCAACCGCACGCCGCCCAAGACTCAAGCCGCGCTGCTCGAAGCGATGCAGGAAGGCAACGTCACGGTTTCAGGCACGACGTACGAGCTGCCGAAACCGTTCTACGTTCTGGCGACGCAGAACCCGATCGAGATGGAGGGCACCTATCCTCTGCCCGAAGCTCAACTCGATCGGTTCATGTTCAACATCCAGATCGGCTACTTGAGTGAGGACGACGAGGTCGAAGTGGTGAACCAAACGACTTCGGTTCAGGACTTTTCGTTCGAGCGCAACGTGACGGGCGCCGACATTCTGGCGTTTCAGCGATTGGTGCGCCGCGTGCCTGCCGCCGAGTCCGTCACGCGTTATGCGGTGAGACTTGTAGGCGCAAGCCGGCCAATTTCAGACAAGGCGCCGGACTTCATTCGCCGGTGGGTGAACTGGGGAGCGTCGTTGCGCGCGTCGCAGTTCCTGATCCTGGGAGGGAAAGCGCGCGCGGTGATGAACGGGAGGTACAACGTTTCGGTCGAAGACGTGAGAGCACTGGCGTATCCGATACTACGTCATCGGATACTGCTGAACTTCCACGCGGAGTCCGAGAGGGTAAAACCGGACGACGTGATTCGAAGGTTGATCGAAACCGTCCCCGAACCGAGGTCGGGATTGTGAGGAGCACCCGTATGAAGAAGACGTTCGGCGCCGCACTGCTTGTGATCTTGGCGTTGGTTTGCCGCGGAAACTCGCAGACGAGGATGAACGACCTCGAGTTCGAGGGGCTCGCCGGACCCGTGCGGGCGATTCGCGTCGAGCAAGCTCGTGTTTTAGGGGGAACTGCTCAAGAGGGACCACGCGAATTATTCATGACTGCTACCTACAACTCCGAAGGACGCGTGATTGATCGGATCTTTTATTATCACGGTCGAATCTGGAGCAAGATAAGTTATTCGTACGATAGCGATGGCACCCGAAATGACGTAGTTTACCGCCGCATTCCGGGAACGCCGGACCCGCCGGAAGGCACGCTGAGACTGACCGGCGAACACTATACGGTTCAGCCCATTCGCATGAAGCGAGTTTTTAAGTGGGACGCCGCGGGCAACGTGACAGAATTGGTTGATTACTCCAGCAACGGAGAGATCGTCCAGAGAATAACCTACAGGTACGATGGTAAGCGCAATCAGCAAGAGGTGAGCCTTTCTTTCGGTGACAGGCCGATTTGGAAGGCTACGGTTACCTATGGCAAACACGGCGAAGTAATCCAAGCGGAGCGGCAAGATCTTCGAGGGTCCCCTGCCGAAAAAGAGACCTACAGTTACGAGTTCGACTCAATTGGCAACTGGACAAAGCGCATCAAGACGGTGGCAATCATCAAGGACGGCGAGCAGAACAGTCAAACGGAGGAGATTGTCTGCCGGCAAATCACGTACGCGAACTCGAATGCCGCGCCGGGACAGCGAGTGTGGCCTGACCGTTCGATCGATCTTTCCGATGGCTCATTTCCAGGCTTCACGCGGCCATTCGTAATACGAAAATCGGGAGGGGTCCTACAAGGCGAGGCGGAAAAGAAGGCCACACCCACGTACCCTCTTTTAGCAAGAGATGCTAGGGTAAGCGGTCAGGTCGTCGTGGAAATCACGATTGATGAGCGCGGCAAGGTTATGGATGCGCGGGTGATTAGTGGCCCCGAAGAGTTGCGGGATGCCGCCCTCTCTGCCTCTTGGTTATGGACCTTCAGGCCCACGAAACTCTCGGGCGTGCCAGTGGTCGTGATTGGCCGCATCATCTTCAACTTTAGTCTCTAACTAAAAGCGGCGGGTCGCGGCGCAATACCTTGGGCGATCGTGGTGAAGCGTGTGGTCCAATAACGGTAGCTTGTTTTGTGATTCAAGCTTTGCGCGATAGCTTCGATGACTCGAACTAACAACGAACAACTAGGCACACGCTTTCTCGCGCCCGAAGTCCTCGCGCGAATAAGCTCTCTCGAGCTCATCGCGCGCGCGGTCGTCGAAGGCTTCATCGCGGGATTGCACCGCTCGCCCTATCTCGGGTTCTCGACAGACTTCGCCGAGCATCGCCAGTACATGCCCGGCGACGACTTGCGGCACCTCGATTGGAAGCTCCTCGGGCGTACCGACAGGCTCTATATCAAGAAATACCAGGGCGACACCAATTCGCAGATTCATCTGCTGGTAGATGCAAGCGCGTCGATGGGCTACGGTAGCGGCGATGTTACCAAGCTCCAGTTCGCGCAGTTCCTCTCGTCGTCGCTTGCGTTCCTGGGAGTCCGGCAGCACGACTCGGTTGGACTGGTCGCATTCGACGAAAGAGTCATCGAGCACGTGCCGCCCGGCTCGCGCACGGGCCACATGCGAACGATTCTCGGGATGATCGAGCGGCTCGAACCGGGACGCGGCACGGCGCTCGCGGATCAGATTCACCGCACGGCCGAGTTGCTGACCCGGCGCAGCGTGATCGTGTTGATATCGGACTTGTATGAAGAACCCGACCGGTTGATTCACGCGCTGGAGCACTTGCGGTTCCGGGGCAACGACGTGATCGTGTTTCATGTGCTCGACCCGCAGGAGTTGGAGTTTGATTTCGCCGAGCCAGTCGTGCTTGAAGACAGCGAGACCGAAGAACAGATTCACGTGCTGCCTGACGAATTGCGCGATGAGTACCTGAGGGCGATCCGTGGGCATGTTGATTCGTTGCGGGAGGGCGCGGCGCGGAATCGGATCGACTACGAGCTGTTGAAGACGACCGAACCGCTGGATACGGCGTTGTTCTCGTACCTGGCACGACGCGCGCAGCTCGGGTGAATGGCTGGATTAGGCTCCTCGGGTGACTGCTGCTCAGGTTCGGATGAATGTATGACACAAGCTGAGTCAATGACTGGTGCGGAGGCCGGACTATCCGGCGACACGCAGATACGTATTGCTTTGCGATCCATCCTAGACAACGGTGGAATTGCTCCCATGCCCGTGCTCTATGACGACGTCGAGCGTCACATGAATGGTCCGGAGCTTTCCGAGCAAGGCAAACACAGCCTACGGTATTTCATTAATAAAGTAGCAACAAATGCGGGGCTAGTCTATCCGCATGATCCTGAAGCGCGAGGCTGGAGGATTACTCCGGCAGGGAAAGACTTTCTTGGAGCAGAATTGGGCTCTGAGGAAGTCATGAATGTGGATACCGAGCAACTGGAGACAATCGCGTCGAACTCTGCACAGGGTGCTGCGTTCGAGGCATACTCCCTGGAGTTGTTGAAGAGAATCTACCCTGACTATGCGTGGTATCACCAGGGTATACACAAGAGCAGAGAGCGTGGACTCGATTTCATCGGCACCCGAATTGGCAATCTTGGAGGCTACCCGCAATTCATCGGCACCCAGGTGAAGTTTCACGCGGAGGATAGCGCGCCATCACAACTGGAATGGTTTAAGTTTCTTGCCGGATGCTTTGCCCGTCGTATAGATCAGGCTATCTTCATCACCACGGGACGCTTGACCAGCGAGCAGCGTCGAGAAGCTGGGGAAGCCAGAGTAGTTGTAATAGAAGGGCGCGGTGAGATCAATAGAATCGCAGGCCGATACAACCTTGAACAATTCGATTTATTCGAGGAATCTTGATGTTCGACGCGAGGCAAATGAGAAATCGAAGCGGAGTTTCAGACACCGATCCTGACATCGAGCGCCGGCTGATAGAGATGATTCGTGCGACGCCCGATTGGGTGAAGTTTGAGCGGATTGCCTCGATGACCGCCACCTGCAGGCGGCTTGCACTGATCGGTCTTCGCGATCGCTACCCGCAGGCGACGGAAGAAGAACTCAAGCTGCGGTTAGCGTCGCTCGAGTTGGATCGTGAGACGATGATCAAGGTCTTTCACTGGGACCCGCAAGTCGAAGGTTATTGATGGATACGCGTGAGATCGACGTTTTGCTCTTGATGATCGGAGTGCTTGAGAAACTGGGCGTTCCTTACTGCATCGGGGGCTCCTGGGCGAGTTCTATTCATGGCATGTGGCGGGCGACTAACGACGCCGATCTGGTCGCCGCCATTGAGCCGAAGCACGTCTCGATTCTGGCGGCTGAACTGGAGGCCGAGTTCTATGCGGACGAACAAGCCATCGCGCGAGCCGTCAGGGCGAAGCAGTCATTCAATGTCATCCACCTGGGCACGATGTTTAAGGTGGACGTGTTTGTGTCAAAACAGAGTGGATTTGACGCGATGCAGCTAGAGCGACGCGAGGGCAAGCCCGTGGCCGCCGACTCCGAGCGGTTCGTGTGGGTCGCCAGCGCCGAGGATACAGTGCTCGCCAAACTCGATTGGTATCGCCGAGGAAACGAGGTTTCGGACCGCCAGTGGCGGGATATCCTCAACGTCCTGAAAGTGCAATCCGGCCGGCTTGACCTGACCCACTTGCGTCACTGGGCCGAGGAGTTGAGAGTTCTTGACTTGTTGGAAGAGGCCCTGCGGGAAGCTGAGCACGCCGAAGGTGACCAGTCCGCCGGCTGAAGGACTCAATGTCATTCCTCACTCCAATCTTCCTCCTCGGCGCGCTGGCGGCAGCCATACCGATCCTCGTTCACCTCGTCCGCCGGACTCGCGCGCGCCGCGTCCAGTTTGCCTCGCTCATGTTCGTCCGGCGCATCGAGCAGAAGACTGTCCGCAAACGCCGCCTTCGCAACCTGCTGCTTCTGGCGCTGAGGTGCGCGGCGCTACTGTTACTCGCGCTAGCGTTTGCGCGGCCGTACTTCAGCGGCTCGCGCTCCGAAGCGGCTGGACCCGATCGCCGCAGCATCGTGATTCTGATCGATGGCTCGTTCAGCATGCGCTACGGCGACGTCTTCGAGCGTGCGCGGCGCGCTGCGAGAGACGTGATCAACGACGCCGGCGCCTCGGACCGGATCGCGCTCGTGGTCTTCTCGCAGAGCTACGATGTCGTCCGACCGCTGAAGGAGGATCGCGCCGAGGCAGCCATGCTCTTGGGCCGCGTCCAACCGGGGCTAGGCGCAACCGACTACTCGCAAGCCATCGGCGCCGTGGATTCGCTGTTGCGAGACGCGCCGCCAGGCGAGCGGAGGCTCTACCTCGTCTCCGACTTCCAGCAGTCGGGATGGAACCGCACGGCGCCGCAGGTCAGGTTGCCGCCCGGCGCGAAGCTCACACCGATCGATGTCTCGGATCGCGAGCCTTCCAATCTCGCCGTTCTGGAGATCAAAGCCGAGCCCGTCGTCTACGCCCAAAAGTATCCGGGCAAGGTCATCGCGAGCATCGCCAACTTCGGCGTTCAGCCTAAGGAGACCCCAGTCGAATTCAAGCTCAATGACCTGGTGGTCGAGCGCCGCGAGTTGAAACTCGAGGCGGGAGAGAGGCAGGTCGTCGAGTTTTCGGGCTTCAACGTACCGGAAGGCTCCAATCGCGCGACGGTCGAGATCAGCGGCGACGATTTCGCGCTCGACAACCGGCGGTACTTCGCGATCAAGCGGGTCAATCAGGCGAAGGTCCTGGCAATCGAAACCGCCGTGCGCGGGCGCAGCGAGTCGTTCTTCCTTCAACAGTCGCTGATCTCCGGCGAGAATAATCCCTACTCGTTCACGACGAAGACCGCCGGCGCGGCCAACCCCGCCGATCTCGCCGATTATCGAGTCGTGATAGTCAACGACGTCGCCGGGATCAACGATGCGCTTGCGTCGGCCCTCAAACGATTCGTCGAAGCAGGCGGGGGCCTCGTCCTTGCGGCGGGACCGCACGCTGAGGCGGCGGAATTCAATCGCGTCTTCGAGGGCATCGCGCCCGCGCAGATCGGCGATACGGTTCAGACTCGCGGCGGCTACGCGTTGATGAGCCAGGTGAAGACCGATCATCCGATCTTCAATCTCTTCGCCAAGAGCGGCCGGATCACCTCGACGCGCGTGTACGCGTATCATCGCGCGACGGTCAACGAAGGCAGTTCGGTGATCGCGGCGCTCGACGACGGCAGCCCCGTGATCGTCGAGGGAAGGGCGGGGCGGGGCAAGGTCGTGCTTATGACGACCTCGCTCGATACAGGCTGGAGCGATCTTCCGATCACGCCGATGTTTCTCCCGCTGATGCGCCAGACGCTCGATTATCTGGGCGGCGGCGAGCGAGACGTCGGATTCACCGTAGGCCAGTACTTCAGCGTTCCTGCCGGCTCGGATGGGTTGCTTCCGGCGATTGAGAATCCGGGAGGCGGGCGGGTCGAGGACGCGACGAGGGCTCCTTCGGGCGAGCTTTCGGTGAACGCGAAGGAGATCGGGTTCTACCGCTTGCGATACCGCGACCGGGCGGAACAAATCGCGGTCAACCTCGAAGGCAGTGAGTCGGACTTCTCAAAGCTCAACCTGGATGATTTCATCGCGAGCATTTCGGGCGACGCGAGCGGCGCGAGCTCGGCGGCGTCGCGGGCGGATCAGTTGACGGCCGAGCAGATCGAAGCGAAGCAACGATTGTGGCTGCCGCTGCTAATAGCGGCGCTGGTGTTGTTCGTCGCCGAGGCCTTGCTTGCGAGGCGGATTCGGATTGCGAAACTCGTTGGGTGATTCCTTTCTGTGGTGTACCCGGCTGTTAGGCTTTATACTCAGCGTTACTCAGTGGAGACGCGCGATTCAGGGGGATCGAGTTATGAGTCCTCAGCAACGAAGTCTTAACCAGTTGATCGAGCGAGTCCGTGCGAGGCTGAGAGCGCGCACCGCGCTTCGAGGCGTGTTCATAACGATCGCAGCAGCAGCGGCCTCCCTGATAGCCGCATCGCTTGCGGCAGGTCCTGTGGCGAACAAGCCCGCCTTGCTCCTGGCGGTTCGCGTCTTGCCGGTCGTAGTGACGCTGACGGTCGCGTGGCTGCTCATCGTACGCCCGCTGAGAACTGCGATAGGCGAAGGTGAACTCGCCCGCTACATCGAGGAGAGGTCCGGCGGGCGGAAAGGCGGGTTATCAGACCGGCTCGTCACCGCGGTCGAATACCTTGAGGACAACCGCGCTGCCTCGCCCGCGATCGTCGGCCGGTTGGTGGAGGACGCCGGCGCCCGCTCCGCCCACGTTGACGCCGACACCGTAGTCGATCCACGGCGCGCGTATGGCTACGGCGCGGGCGCTACGCTGATGATTCTGTCGTCGCTGTTCTTGTTCCTCGCCGGCCCGCCGTTGCTGTCGGAAGGAATCGCCGCGCTCTACTCGCCGCTTGGCGGCTCGGTTTCGGCGAGCGCAACCTTCATCAACGTCAGCCCCGGAACCGCCCGCGTGCCGCGCGGGTCTGACCAGAAGATCAAGGCGACGCTCAACGGCTTTGACTCCGAAATCGCGCAGGTCTTCATTCGCAAGGAGAACTCCGACAACTGGGTCGGGGCGCCGATGGAACCGGCTAAGAACAGCGCCGAATTCCAGCACGTCATCTTTAACATTCAAGACTCTGTTTCCTATTACATCGAAGCGAGCGGCATTCGCTCGCCGGAGTTCTCGCTCGAAGTCGCCGATCTTCCGTTCGTCAAACAGATCGACCTCGTGCTCGATTTTCCCGGTTACACCAGGCTCGCAAGCAAGAAGATTGAGAATGGGGGCGAGGTTGCTGCGCTGAAGGGCACGGTCGTTTCGGTGATCGCTCGATTGAGCGCCGGCGCAAAAGCTGCTCGCATAGTTATGAACGACGGCACGAAGGTCGAGATGGGCGGGCAGGGCGACAGCCTTTTCGTCGGTCAGTTCACGGTCGGCGCCAATGGGACCTATCGCGTCGAGATCACCAGCACTGACGGCGAACGCTACAACGGCTCGAATGAGTATGACATCACGGTACTCGAGGACCACCCGCCGACGGTCGTGATAGACAAGCCCGGCCGCGATATGAAGGTCACGAGCATTCAAGAGGTATTCGCTCAGGCGCGGGCCGAAGACGACTACGGCGTGGCATCGGTCGAGCTTTATTATTCGGTCAACGGGGGCGACGAAAAGCGCGTCGCGTTGCAGGACCTGAAGAGCGATTCCGCGGCGGTGCTTTCGGGCGCTCACACATTCTTCCTCGAAGAGTTCGGATTGCAGCCCGGCGATTTCGTGTCCTACTACGCGAAAGCCCGCGACAACAACGCAGTCGGCGGCGGGCAGGAATCCACGAGCGATATCTACTTCCTCGAAGTTCGTCCCTTCGACCGCCAGTTCCGGCAGGCGCAACAGCAAGGCGGCGGGGAGGGCGGCGAGCAAGATTCCAATGCGCTGACTCGCCGGCAACGCGAGATCATCGCCGCGACGTTCCGCGTTCAGCGCGAGCAGAAGGAGTACACGCCGCCGGAGAAAGAGGAGAACTTCAACGCGATCACGCTCAGCCAGGAGAAGCTCAAGGGTGACGCAGACGCGCTCGTCGAACGCATAAGACGACGGCTTGGCGAGCAGTTGAATGCCCAGCCGGATTTCGCGAAGCTGGTCGAATGCCTGACGCAAGCGGCGAAGGAGATGACCGCGGCGGCGGCCGAGCTTCGAGGGCGCAAGGCGAAAGAAGCGTTACCGCCCGAGCAGCGCGCGCTTCAGCAATTGCTGCGCGCCGAAGCGATATTCCGCGACATTCAAATCGCGCGGGGGAATCAACAGGGCAGCGGCGCCAGTCAGCAGGATCAACAGGAACTCGCGGACTTGTTCGAGCTTCAGCTCGACAAGATGAAAAACCAGTACGAGACCGTCCAGCGCCAGCAACAGGCCGGCCGCAATCAACAGGAGGATGAAATCGCGCGGAGGCTCGCGGAACTCGCCCGGCGCCAGCAACAGCAGGTCGAACAACGCATGCGCTCGCAGCAACAGCAACAAGGCGGCGGAGGAGGAGGGCAGCGCCAGCAACAGGAGATGATCAACGAGGCGGAGAAGATGGTGCGGGAGTTGGAGAAGCTGTCGCGCGACCGCCGCGATCCAAAACTCGCCGAGACCGCCCGCCAGCTCCAGCAAGCCGCCGATGAAATGAAACGGGCGCAGAACTCATCCGCCTCGAACGGTACTGAATCAACCGCCCAGTCGCTGCGCGCGCTCGAACGGCTTGAGCAAGCCCGGCGGTCGCTCGAATCGTCCCAGCGCGCGGCGGGCCAGCAGGACCTCGAGCGGCTTCGGCGTCAGGCAGAGGAGGCGCTCAAGCGACAGGACGAGATCGCCCGCAGCGTCGACCAGCTCGCGCGATCGGGACAGGGCCCGGAAGAATCGCAGGAGAGGCGACAGCAGCTCAGCGAGCGCAAGGAAGCTCTCGCCGACAAGATGAGCGGGCTCGAACGTGAAATCGATCAGACTGCGCGGAGTATGGGCTCGGATCGCCAGCAAGCCGGTGACAAACTGCGCGACGCGGCGGGCGCCATCCGGCGTAACAACATTCCAGAACGGATTCGCCGGAACAGCCAGTTGATCGATAACGGCTGGTTCGATCAGGCGCGCGAACGCGAACAGATCATCCGCGGGAATATCGAAGAGGTCCTCAAGAACCTTCAGGCGGCCGAAGGTTCGGCAGGGCAACGCAGCCCGACTGAGAGTCTTGAGGAAGCGCTGAACCGGGCGCGCGAGCTCGCGGATAGTCTGGAGTCGCTGCGGCGCAGGATGGAGTCAGGCGAGGGCCAGGACCAATCTGCACAGCGCGACGCACGGCAACAACAAGGACAATCGGGCCAGCAGCAATCGGGTCAACAGCAATCGGGTCAACAACAATCAGGCCAACAATCGGGTCAGCAGCAATCGGGCCAGCAGCAATCGGGCCAGCAGTCGGGCCGCCAGCAAGGACGCGACCAACGAAGTCAATCGGGTCAGCAAGCGCGCGGCCAACAGAGTCGTTCCGGCCAGCAGCAGTCGGGTCAGCAATCCGGCCAACAGTCCGGTCAGCAATCCGGTCAATCGGGTCAACAATCCGGTCAGCAGTCGGGTCAGCAAGGCGGTCAGCAACAGGCTTCTGGTCAACAGCAGGGCGGAAGCCTGCAACCCGGCCAGCAGGACCCCGAGGGAGCACGCATGGGAGGCGGTCCGCCACGACCCGGCTCGCGTCAGCTTGAAAGCGAACTGCGCCAGCGGCTCGCCGAGGCCGAAGAGCTGCGCCGGGCGTTGGGCCGCAACAGCGATCTCGCGAAAGAACTCAATCGCGCGATCGAGCAGTTGCGGCGGATCAACCCGAACGTCTTCAGCGACCCGAATCAGTTGGCGCTGTTGAAGAATGAGGTGATCGACCCGCTGCGTCAGCTCGAGATCGAGCTCGCCCGCAGATTGCAAGCGAAGCTCGGCAAGAGTGGCGCGGGCGGATTCACCGAAGCCGACGCGCCTGACCGCTATCGTAAAATGATTGAGGAATACTATCGGCGCCTCTCGAGCGGGGCGCCGGGAACGAAACCGTAAGCTCCGTCCAAACTGTCCTTAATCGAGGTGCAACACATGGTTGGTAAGAGGTGGCTGCTGAAGCGAATCGCGTTGGGCGGACTCGTACTCGCCCTCTCCTTCAGCGCTACGGCCGGCCGAGTAGCCAAAGCGTCGAAGGACCACAAAGCATTCGCCGCGCTGTCCGTGCGGCTGTCCGAGCAAGGCGGTTACTTCGACTCCGACAACCTGATCTCGAACGAGACCTCATACCTGCACGTCCTCGATAAGCTACGCGAGTTGGGCGTCGGCGGGGGCGTCTACATCGGCGTCGGGCCCGATCAGAATTTTTCTTACATCGCCGAGTTGCGCCCGAAGCAGGCGATCATCATCGACATTCGCCGCGACAACCTGCTTCAACACCTTATGTTCAAGGCTCTCTTCCAACAGGCCGGCAATCGAATCGAGTACCTCTGTCTGGCTTCGGGCCGCCCGTTTCCCAAGACGAAAGGGTGGGAGCAGCGCGGCGTCAAGGAATTGATCGACTACATCGACGGCGCGAGGCCGGACGAGAGCTTCTTCAACAAGACTCTGGGCGAGGTCCGCCGCGAGGTCCAAAAGTACGGAATCATGCTATCAGCTTCCGACATGGAGACCATCGAACAGATTCACCGTGCGTTTTACAGCGCCGGCATGGACATCCGGTATTCGAGCCATCACCGGCCGCCGCGCTCGATCTATCCGACCTACCGCGACCTGCTGCTCGAGCGCGACTTGTCGGGCCGCATGAAGAACTATATGAACTCCGAGGACGCCTTTCAGTTCCTGAAGCGGATGGAAGAACAAGACCGGATCATCCCGGTCGTTGGCGATCTGTCGGGCCCGCAAGCGATGAAGGCGATCGGGAAATACATCGCCGAAATCAAGGAGCAGGTATCGGCGTTTTACGTCTCCAATATAGAGTTTTACCTCGCGCGCCAGGGTACCTTCGACAGGTTCATCGAGAACGTGAAGACATTCCCGATCGACAAGCGCAGCGTCATCATTCGCAGCTACTTCAACTATTCCGCGCCGCTTCACCCTCAAGCCGAACCGAATCACTTCAGCACGCAGCTTCTCGAGCGCATCGAGGACTTGATCAAGCAGTGCGCGGTCGGAGAATGCGACTCTTACAACGACGTGGTGACCAAGAATTCGATACTGCTGCGGTGATCGCCGCCGGCTCCGTGTCCGAAGGCCCATTGCAATCACGAACCCCGATGGTATAATCGCGCACGCTACGGCGATCTAACCTGATGGTCGTTCAGGCAGGCGAGGCCCTCTATCCTCTCAGGTTTGTTTGTGGCGCATTCTAAACACACTATTCTCTCGGGAGGCGCGTGATCTAAATGGCCGACGAGATGACCGGCGCACAGTACAACGCGGGACCCATCGGAAAGCGGCGGGATCCCGCGCTGGTGGCCCTGTTGATGGTCGTCACCTGCAACGTCTACTGGCTCTACTGGATATACCGGACCTACAAGGAAGTGCGCGATCACAACTCCGCGGCCACTCGGATCATTCCGGGAGAAGCGCTCGGGTTCGTGTTCATTCCGCTGTTCAACTTCTTCTGGTTCTTCAGGGTGTGGTGGGATTGTCCGCGCGCGATCCTTCGATTGCAGCGGGGCGATCCGATGGGCGAGCGACTGCTGAGCCCGGCTGCCATAACGACGCTCATGTACACCGGCTTTCTGCTCAACGTGACGCTTGCGATCATTCACCCCGGCTTGTTGGTCGTCACCGAGGCGATGATTGTGTACGCCGTCATCGATTGTCAGAGAGCGCTCAATGCGCACTGGCAACGGCACAGCCCGGCGGGGGCCGCTCCGGCGTCGGTCGAACAAGGGGAGACCTTCGCCGCGATGCTGGGAATCTGGCGCGACACGATTCAATGGGGTCGCGTCGCGACTTTCCCCGCGGCGCTCATCTTCTCGGGCGTAGTCGTGTTCGTCGCCTCACAGGTTGGCAGACTCCTGGTGAGGATGTTGTTTGAAGAACGGGGCTCGATGTCTGGAATGGTCGAGTTCTCGTGGATGATGCGCGTCTCGTTATACATAGGGATATCTGAGGTGATACTGGGCCTCCTGGCGTGGGCATTAGTCTGGGCTTTGCGGAACGAGATCGGCGCGGCATTTATAGTAGCCGCGTTCTACGCCCCGCTCGGGATTCCGCTGCGCTTTGTCAGCTTCTCGTTGTTCTCAGAGAGCGCGATGACGTTTCAGTTTGACGCGGGCCTGGCCGTCAACGTCGTTTATCGCTTCGTGTGGTCGCTGGTTCTCCTGGTGGGTCTCGCGCTTTCGGTGAGGTGGATAAGACCGAGGTTCCTTGCGCTGTGGCTTCCGGCGGCATTGGCTGAGGCAACCGCCGGAACGGTCTCGGAGTTTCTATTCGCCGTCGTGAGGGGACAGAACCTGCTGGACCTGGTAATCAACACCGACCCGTTTGGGGGGAGGATCAAGTACGTGTTCGAGAGATTCATGGAGAGGTTGATCGACTACGGCGGCGAGATCGTCACCGCACTATTGTTCGCCGGGCTGATGACGATGGGCCTCCTCTTGTTTCCGTTGAGGGAAAAAAGTCAGGTCCCGACGGCCGCCAAGTAGAGGAGTCGCAGCCGGGAACTAACCAGGAGGGGGCGCGAGGGGTCGGGGAGTCGAGAACCGGGCGGTGTGACGCCGAGCGCTTCCATTGCCCTATGGTTCGCATGATGCTCGCATGATTGAAGATGCTACTCAGCTTATCACGGCGGTGCGGGACAAGGTGACCGGCACGGAGCAGGCCGCGGCCGTTGTCTTCAACTGTCACATCACGGGGCTCGCCGTCGCGCGCTCGCTAGGCCGGCGTCGCGTGCCCGTGATCGGTCTTGACCGCGATGGGAACGGATATGGCTTGCACTCGCGGCACACGACCGTCGCCGGGCGCTGCCCGTATCCCCCCGAAGATGAGGCGGCGTTCATCGACCTGCTGATGAGGATCGGGGAGGCGCTCGACCGAAAGGCGGTGCTGTTTCCTTGCCTCGACGAATGGGTGTTCGCGGTCACGCGGCATCGGGAGGCGCTCGAGAAGTACTACCTGTTTCCGTTTTCGGACTTCGACACGGTCGAGCGAATACTCAACAAGAATCTGCTGTACCGGAAGTGTGAAGAGCTGGGGATACCGATTCCGCCGACCTACTATGTTGACGACCTGAGCCCGGAACAGATCGCCTCGCTGACCTCGTTTCCGTGCATCGTGAAGCCGGCCTTGCAGCGCGCGTTCACTCACGAATTCGGCGAAAAGGTGTTTGTGGCCGAGACGCGGCGGGAGCTTGTGGCGTTGTGCGAGCGGGCGGCACGCCACGCATTGTTGGTTCAGGAAGTCGTCGGTACGGGCGTCGACAGCTTCTACTCGTTGTGCAGCTTCATTGCGCGTGACGGCGAGCCGAAGGGCGTCTTCGTCGGCCGCAAGCTTGAACAGTATCCGCCCGACTTCGGGACGGCGTGCCTCGTGGACTCCCGTTTCGTAGAGTCGATCGTCGAGCGCGGGATCGAAGTTCTGAAGCAGTTCAATTATCACGGCATCAGCGAAGTGGAGTTTCTTTACGACCAGCGCGATGGCGACTTCAAGTTGCTCGACATCAACACGCGAGTCTGGAAGTGGATCGGGCTGGCCATTCGCGCGGGAGTCGATTTGCCCTGGCTCGCGTACGCGGATGCGGTATATGGATACGTCGATCCTGCCGGCCGCCAGCAGGACGGACTGCGGTGGACGTACTTGAAAGACTACATCGCGTTGCGCCGCAAGACGGCGGGTGCGCCCGAAACGACGCTCAGCCGTCAGGACTGGTTGGACTTGATCGCGAATCAACCGAATGGCGGTGTCATCGACGCGGTCTTCTCGCGGGATGACCCCGAACCGTTCGCGGTTATGATTGAAAGTCTGTTTAACGAGAGGCAGTATTACTGTGCCTGTTGAGTATTGAATGGCACTCGGGGAAACCCATAGTCGGAAAGCGGCGGCCGAGAACTAGCTGAGACATCAGACCGGGAAGCGTGACCTGTCGACGAAGTGTCTCTCAAGAGAACCGCAGGCGGACTGTTGTTTAGGAGTCCGGGCGGCTGAATTGCGGCGGGAGGTCACCCATGAAAACAGTCAGATTCGGGTTCTGGATGCCGATATTCGGCGGATGGCTTCGGAACGTTGACCACGAGCGGATGGAAGCCACCTTCGAGTACAACAAGCGGCTGGCACAACGGGCCGAGAAGATCGGTTACGACATAACGCTGCTCGCCGAGCTCAACTTGAATGACATCAAGGGAGCGACCGCGCCGGTGCTCGAATGCTGGACGACGGCGGCAGCGCTCGCGTCGGTTACGGAGAAGGTCGAGTTGATGAACGCGATCCGGCCGGGCTTTCGATTGCCGGCGATCACCGCGAAGATGGCTGCCAACATAGATCATATTTCGAATGGCCGCTTCAGCTTGAACGTCGTGTCGGCGTGGTGGGAACAGGAGATGCGCGAGTACGGCGGCACCTGGGTCGCGCACGAAGAGCGCTACGTCCGAACTCGCGAGTTCATCGAGGTGATGCGCGGAATGTGGACCGAGGACGAGTTCAGCTATGAGGGCACGTACTACAAGGTCGAGAAGGCGCACCTCGACCCCAAGCCGGTGAGCAAGCCCTGGCCGACGCTATACGCGGGCGGCGAATCGGAAGACGCCAAGTCGATGATCTCGCGCTACTGCGACGGTTACCTGATGCACGGCGATCCGCCCGAGAACGTCCGGCCCAAAGTGGAAGAGATGGAGCGGCGCCGTCGCGAGCTTGGGCTGGGGCCTATGGTCTACGGCATCGCTGCGTATGCGATCTGTCGCAGGAACGAAGCTGAGGTCAAGCGCGAGATCGACCGCATTACGGACGTGAAGGACACGGCGGGTTATTTCGGCTTCAAGGACTTCACGACGCAGAGTCAGCTTGAGCGGGAGCTGAGCTTGCGGGACTACAGCGTATCGAACCGGGGGTTGAGGACCGGGCTGACGGGAACTCCCGAGCAGATTGCCGAGCGCATAATCGAGTTTCGCAACGCCGGCGTTTCGATATTCCTGATGCAGATGAGCCCGATGATGGAAGAGATGGAGCGATTCGCTGAGGAGGTGATGCCGCTGGTACAATCGCGCATCAAGAATTGAATTCGAGCGTGCGCTGTCAAAAACCAGGGCTAGCCGGAATCATTTGAACTCGAATCGAAGCTTTCGGCGTTGCCTTCTATTGGCGGGCGAGTCACAATGACCTCGCCAGGGTCGTCGGAACTCCGAAGAGGGATGTATGTCGGCTGAAACCAAACGGCGCTATACGTTGGAAGAGTACCTTAACTTGGAACGCGAATCAGAAGTCAGGTTCGAGTTCTGGGACGGTGAAATCTTCGCGATGAGCGGGGACACGCTCGCTCACGAGACCATTATGGGGAACACGTATGACCTGTTTCGCTCCGGGCTGCGAAGAAGTCAGTGCTCGGTCTTCGGAAGTAATATGCAGATCAAAGTCCCGTCGGCGCCACCTTATCGCTACGCCGACGGCAGCGTAGTATGCGGCAAGGTCGAGGTCGAAAGGTTTAACGGTAATGATCTCCTGCTGAATCCTATTTTGATCTACGAAGTCCTCTCGCCGAGCACCGAAGCCTATGATCGCGGAGACAAGCTCACCCACTACAAATCTATCGCGAGCCTCCGCGAGTACCTGCTAATCGCCCAGCACCGTCCGCATATCACGCAATACGTCAGGAGAGACGACGGAGGCTGGAGCTATACCGAGGTTAACGACATCGACGCCGAACTCCACCTTCCGTCGGTAGGCCTTACAATCACGCTTGGCGACATCTACACCGGCGTTGTTATCGAGAAACAGCCAGGCCTGGCGATGCTTCTACCCGAGAGACTTGATTGAATACACGGCGGGGCTCGGCATCAGCACGTCACACCACACCGACTCATATCTTTGTATAGTAAGCCTCGCCCGCACACGCCCGGCAGAGTGTTCGGCCCTCTATCACCACCTCACGCCGGTCGTTGACACCTTCGCCGCATTCGTCGCACGACACTCGTGAAACCGGCCTTCCTGGCTGATCTTGTTCAGGCACGTTCACCGCGACCCGCTCGACTTTGTACAACTCGGCTTCGGGGAGAATCTTGTACGCTTGAAGCTGGCGCTGATACTTGTTCTCGATCTCGGGGAACGCGCAGTCGGCAACCTCGCGAGCCGAGTCGAGCGCGACGACTCGCACTGCCTCACCGGTCTTCGTGTTCAGGAACGTTGCCGCGAGCTTGCCGTAATCGAAGTACTTCAGCGTCCGCTTGCCCAGTCTGCACCCGGTCACCGTGTTGACCGCGTCGGCGGCGCAGCGGTCGATCTCGACGAAGACCAACAGGTGCTTGCGGTCTTTCCCCAGCGGATCATCGATGCCGATCTCGCGACAGCCGAGCATCGCCATCCTGACGCCGAGCACCTGGCCGGCGCACATGTGGCCGTGAGACTGCTCGGCCCTGGCGAGGAGTTCTTCGAGACTTTCCATGTTCAGCGCCTCGGCGACCTCCGAAATTATAGGCGGGAGACGAGCAAGGTCAAAGCAATTGCCGTCTCGAGTCCATCGGCGCCACAGGGCCAATGGCCCTAATAATCAATCGCTCTTTCTTGCGGCGTAGTTCGACACCGTCGGTGGGCGGCCGGGAACCAAGCTAGGGAGATGTGGTCAGCGAAGGAGTCCGCGAGGGCCCCACGCCACGACTTCGTTTCGCCGCCTTCATCAGGCGAGATGGAAAAGCCGCGTTTCCGTCCGCCCGAACCAAATTTTTTGTGCAAAAGTGTGCAATAGTGTGCAATTTCTGGGACGAATAGTTCTTGACACGAATCGGGGTCGGTACTGTTTTTTGCGCCGTCTAAGAGGAACAACGCACATTGAACAAGTCGCCGAATCGAATGTCCGTCGGTGACGTGAACTCGAAAGGCGAATTGCTGAGGCTAGCGCGAACGCGAAAAGAGAGCTAATACCGGCTTCTTGAGTTTTTCGCTTGCCACAGCAATACGGAAGGCAGCGCCGACGCATTGGCCCGGGTCAGGAACGAGAATACCTTGCCGCGGCGGGCAAGCTGATCCGGTCTCAGGGTAACCAATCAAGGGGTAATCGAATCGCGGAGTGACCACCTGCGCGTGGAGTGGGCGGCGCGGCAGCCGACTGGACGTGTGCGCGTCGTGAGTGTTTTTAACGCGGGCAGGGGCAGAGCATGCGCGGGGAGGGTGAGGTGTGCGCAGCCGAGCGTCGGTTGCCCTGCGGAGAGGAGAGGCGATGTTGAAGAGAAGATCGCGTGTGAAGAAGCCACAAGGAGTGAAGACGCCACAACGAGGGCAGCGGCTCGGAAAACGAAGACTGGTTGCCGTGGTTGCCCTGATCATCACGGTCGCGGCAGCAAGCCTCGCAGTGGCGTATCGCAAACCTTCAGGCTCGGCAACGAGACCCGGGAACCCGACAGGTGGTGAGCCGCAGCAATCCCTGGTTCTGGCGAAGGAGTACATATATGCCGGCGGGCGGCTGATAGCCACCGAGGAGCCGGCTTCGTCCTCCGGCTGTGGGACTCCTCCATCCTCTCCCGGTAACACTCTTGTGGCTACTGCGTTGACGGCCACGTCAGTCCGGCTCGACTGGGCAGCGTCCCCTGGGGCGGATCACTACGAAGTGCAACGGAGGGCGAGTATCAACTCCCCCTGGGTGCCCTTGAGTCCGAACCCGACGAGCAACACTTTCACGGACAACGGCGCCATCGCGGGTACGGCGTATCTCTACCAAGTGCGAGCCGCCGATGCAGCGGGCGCGTGTCCGTCAGCGTTCAGCAACGTGGACTTGGCGACGACGATCATGTTCTTGGACGATCCGCTTGCGCCCGGCGTCACCATCAAGGCCCAGCACTTGACCGACCTGCGCACGGCGGTCAACGCCGTCAGGGCAACTGCGAATCTCGCACCGTCGAGTTGGACCGATCCGGCACCGCTGGGTGTTACGGTCAAGGCAGCCCACATCAACGAACTGCGTTCGAACCTCGATGCGGCGCTGACAGCACTTGGGTTCTCGACGTCGGGATACTCGGATCCAACTCTGATTCCTGGAAGCACTATCGTGAAGGCGGTCCACGTGAACGACCTTCGGCAAAGGGTGAAGTGAAATCACAGCAGCGAGGAGCGGATCAGGAACACTCCGCGATTTGACGACTTGGACTCTCATCAACAGGAGATTAGCGATGATAAAGGACATCCGACAGCGAACACGTTTTCAACAGGGTGTGTCTGCGGCCTGTCTGCTTTTGATCGGCCTGGTGCTCTACCGGCCAGAGGCCGCCCTCGCCCAAAACCCGGTAACCACCACGGGAGGGACTATCGGGAAGGTACCCAAATGGACCGGCACAGCCTCGTTGGGTGATTCGGTGATCTTCGAGAGCGGCGGGAACATCGGCATAGGGACAGCGGCGCCGATCCTCAAGCTTCACGTCTCTGAGGACGGTGACTTCTATACGGGCATCAGGGCGCAAAACATGTTCAACGGTCTGAATAGCCAAGCTGGCTTCGCGGTGCAGTCAAACGCAGCGGCGTTCGACTTCAAGGCGCATGCTGGCGCTCGGACCATCTCGCGATGGGGAGTGACGCTCGGAGGATGGGCCGAGTTTCTGCAAACGGGAGGTAACCGTCTTGCTATCGGCTCCCTAGGTGCAAGCCCGCTGATTCTGGGTACAAATTCACTGAACAGGGTTCACATCACGCCATCTGGCGAAGTCGGCATCGGAACGGCGGCGCCTACCGAGAAGCTCCAGGTCATTCAGGATGGCGACTTTCCTACTTTCCTCAGAGTTCAGAACCTTTTCAATGGTCCCAACGCGCAGGCGGCCGCTGCTGTTCAATCAGATGCTGCCATAGTGGACTTTAAGGCGCACGCGTCTGCGCGAACTATCTCACGCTGGGGTGTGACGCTGGGAGGGTGGGCTGAGTTTTTGCAATCAGGAGGAAACGGCTTTGCGATCGGATCCCTCGGCCCCCGGCCACTGATTCTCGGCACAAACGGGCTCAACAGAATTCACGTCACGCCGACTGGCGAGGTCGGCATCGGGACGGCTTCACCTAGCCAGAAACTTCACATCAGGCAAGACGTCGATGCAAACGTATTTACGCTGATTGAGAACGCAAGCAATACCGCGAATGCTGCTGCGGTCTTCCGGGCGCAATCGAACACCGCTATGGTTAACTTCCAGGCCCATGCCGATGCGCGGATCATTTCGCGATTCGGCGTCTCGCTCGGCGGATGGGCGGAGTTTCTGCAGGTTACAGGAAATGGCCTGATCATCGGGACGAATAACGCCCGCCCGTTGATACTAGGCACGGGTGCCGTTGATAGGCTCCACATCACTCCCACGGGAGACGTAGGCATCGGCACGGCCAGCCCTGCAGCCAAGCTTCACGTCGTCGGCACGGCCACGGTCAGCGGCACTATCGCCTCCGGCTCCATCAACGTCACCGGTGACATCACAGCCACCGGCAACATCGCAGCCAAGTACCAAGACGTGGCCGAGTGGGTTCCCGCACGTCACCCGATGCCCGCCGGTACTGTAGTCGTGCTTGACCCCGATCACTCTAATCAAGTGCTGCCGTGTTCTCAGGCTTACGACACCCGCGTAGCCGGAGTCATCTCGGCCAATCCCGGCTTGATCCTGGGCGAACGCGGCGAAGGCAAACTGATGGTCGCCACCACCGGCCGGGTCAGGGTCAAAGTCGACGCCACCCGCGCTCCCATCCGAGTTGGAGACTTGCTTGTGACGAGCGACAAGGAAGGCATCGCGATGAAGTCCCAGCCGATCGATATTGCGGGAACGCAGATCCACCGCCCGGGGACTTTGATAGGCAAGGCGCTCGAGCCGCTAGAGAACGGCATCGGCGAGATTCTGGTCCTGTTGAGCATGCAGTGAGGAGTTGCGGAGTCGCGGGGTTGAGCAAACTTCACCGGAAGGAGACGCACAATGTGGCTGAGTATTAGAACAACGCTTTTGGATTCCGGGCTTAGTCGGGCCTTTGCGAAGCTGAGGGTTCGGGTGGCGACAGTAGCGGCGATTGGAGTAGTCGTGTGCGCGGCGGTGGGCTTCGTTGGTCGGGCCTACAGCGAGCGCGCCGTGCG
>DATDOV010000085.1:0-128068 GCA_035293105.1 Blastocatellia bacterium | reverse complement strand
GTCAGCTCGGTCGCGATGGCCGTGGATCATCTCGCCTCGCGACTAGACTTCTCTCGTGGACGCTTGTGATCTGCTCAACGACGGCTCGTTGAGTGTTTTTCTCCTTTTTGGTGCGACATCGAGTATCCTCCTTTCATGTAGAGAGGGGAGTCAGCGCCGCGTATCCCTTATCCACAAGGCGGCGAACCCCCCTCTCATTTTTTTGCCACACTGCAAGGAGGCTCTGCGGCGAGCTCTCTTCCGGCGAGTTCGGCGAGTTCTGTTTGATTGACAATAAAGTACGGCGAGATTTACGATGGCGCTGCGATATTGACGATATTGAAATGATGACGTGATGACGAGCCTGGACGACCGAGCCAGGCAGCCTCGTAGTAAGACACGCAGTTGACGCTCAGTCGATGAGCCCGTGCCATAGGAAGAAGCGAGCGCCCCGCGTCTAAGAACAGCGTTGGGCGCTCGTGATCAGAGTAGAAGACACTAACTGACTCGCGGACGGTTATGAGCAGCAGGGATCGTCCAAAACGATAACAGGCAAGACAGCCTCTCGCTTGACCGGCTAGGACTGTCTTGCCCTCAACACAACCTTAGAAAGGAGTGTGTCGCATGAAGACTCTACAACAGGGAAAGGCGGCGAGCAATCGTCGTCGCGTAGTTGCACGATTACTGACGGGAGTTGTCGTCATGGTTAGTTTGATGATGCCGAGTTGGCAAGGAACCGGGGCGGTGGGCCAGACGACCTGCCGTCAGGCGTCAAGCTTGAATATCAACGACATCACTGGGGCGGACGTCACCAGGGTGGGGCCAAACCAATGGAATGTGGTCTTCCATCTGAATATCAATCGGCACCGCATGGAATGCCCCGGTGCGCCAATCATTCCCTGCAGTGTTCCTGACAAGTGGACGTTCAAATCCTCGATCGCGATCAACATCGATGAGGTCGAGAACACTGACGGCGGCTGCCGCTCAATCTGGCTGGTGACGGCTTCTTCCCCGAGTGGCGACGTTTTCTTCGGGTTCAAGATCAGGTTTGAGGAAGACGTTCAAATAAATGGGCAGCAGTTTAACCCGCGCCGAAAGCTGGGTCTGGTTCCGCTTCCTAGAGACGCAGAACTATTCCAGACAGTCGAGCTTAACGGTCATCTCATTGACGCCGGAGACGACGGGGATGACAACTAGGATTGAGTGAGGGATTAGGGTAGGGGTGCGACGGCACGTAGCCCCGGTTAGACGCGGACGTTGTGCCCCTGCCCGTTTTTTGCCCCGGTCGTTCGATGGACGCAGAGATCGGTAGCGCCGATAATAATATCACTTCGACGTTCTGCGGTGTCTCGACGCAGGGCGAACTCGAGAAGGCGATTGGAGGAGATACGAATGGGTACAATACGGGCGCTCGTTGCAGTTGCGGTGATCCTAATCGCGGCCTCGCTCGCGTACGGCGAGCGTCGTGAGGTCACCTTCGATATTCCCGGCGGGGAGGTAAGCGATCTTCCCAGGGACCTCGCCTTCGCGCACAATGGGACGGTTGGCTTCACGCTTGTGTACACCTTCCCGTCCGTCCCGTCCTTCTTGGTCGCTTTCTCGGTAGTTGGAGGCGAGTCGGCAGACCGCGTGGATCTGACGCCCGATTTCGGGACCTCAAACTCTCCCTTCACGCGGCCAGTAGTTTCCATCAAGGTGGACAATACGAGCGGGCTGGTCTTGGTATATGGCAACGATGTGAACAACGAGCAGAAGATGGTCGCCTTGGTCGCCGACCACAGAGGACGGCTTACGCGGCGGTGGTCGGCGTCATTCGGCCGGAGTTCTTTGTTTCAGTTTTCTTGGCAGGACGCGGCCTTCAATGAAGACGCGTCAAGGGTTTACTTTCTGCACTACCGGGAGTCGACAAATGTGACGGTGCTCCGAGGGGACGACGGGACGAGGCTGTCGGACTTCGCTTTGCCGGGGGCGACCGCTATGGGGTTTGTCTATTTTGACAGGGCGCGCGGCCGGGTGGTCGCCTTGTCGGGCTTCACGGCCTATGCGTTCAAACAGCAGAACGACAATCTGATGATCGAGTCGCAGGCTCAACTCGCCTCCGAGAGCACTAGATCCGCTTGGGCGCAGGGCATCAGCCGCGACGGGCGGTTTGTCGTCGCATACGATGGTTTCTCACACGTTACGAACAAGATCGGTTTCAACACATACCAGACGTATGACCTCGATTGGGCTATGGTGCGTGAGTTCGAAATACCGGGACGGCTCTACACCTATACGAACGGCCCCACCTTTCACCCGTCGACGGCCAGGCTCTTTGTGCCGCTGCTCGGAGCGATCAAGATCATTGGCGAGAGCGAGCCCTTGGCCGCCGAGCGGAGCTTTCGTCAGGTGGACATCCTGGGTCTCGGCGATGACGGAACGATCAGCCGGATCGTCGAGTTTCGGCTGCCAGAAAGAAGTGAAGGCAACTCACGCGACAATCTACTAGCCTCGAACAATATCGAGCCGTCGGCATCGGGCGCTCTCGCCTTCGTGGGGGTAATAAGCGGTCAGTTGTTCACGTTCGACGCCGCCAGCGGCGAGATTGTTGGAGACGACCGCGTTGACCCCAACAACGTATCGTCGATGAGATTGCTTGAAGGGTTGGGCAAGCTGGTGTTCACCAACGGAACGAACTCGGTCGTAATCATCGACATTGCTACCGGCCCCGTTGTTTCGGGCGTCAAGGTGAAGAAGAAGAAGACGACCATCAACGGCGGGAACTTCCTCGCGGGCGCGCGCATTGAATTGAACGGCGTCGACCTGGGATTGGCCAATCGCAACCCTGACAACCCCGGCCACGAGATCATTCTCGACCGAGGCAAGAAGGACTTCCCAAGCGGCGAGGAGTTCACCGTCGTCGTAGTCAACCGCGACGGCTTGAGATCGAAACCGCTGACCTTCAGGCGATGAGGCGAGACCCGCTCGCTCCAGGTTCGTTCTATCGGCGCGGGGCATCCCACGACAGTCAATCACTCTGCGCCCCAGTCAAGTGCGTTGTTGCCTTTCTTCGATTCGCCGCCACCAAGGCAACGGCGGCCACGGTTGTCAGCAGAGTAAGAAGGCTGATGGCCGCCCCGTATCGAAGCGACCGCGGCTTGAACGCAAAGCGGACCCGATGTTCGCCTGCCGGCACGATCACGCCCCGTAGCGCCGCGTCCACCCTCAGCAACTCCGAAGGAGCTTCGTCAACGGCTACTTCCCAACCCGCATAGTCGACGTCGGTCAGCACGAGAAGCCGGCGTCCCGAAGCCGACGTTTTTAAGATCACTTCGTTGTTTCGATAGCTTGAGATCTCAACTCGGTCGCTTTGGTCGGGAGGCTGGACAGCATTCAAATCCAGGGCCGCCGATTGCACAACGGCTGTCGTGTGCGGATCGAAGCCGCTCTCCTGCATCACTCGGATCGCCTCGGCCGGAGTAGCAACCGCGCGCACCCGCCCCGCGAAAAACGCGCGCGGCATCACGCCCGTGTTTTCGTAGATTCGCACACCCTCGCCGTTGAACACTTCGCGATACTGAACGTCGTCGATCATGTTCTCTTCCGCGGTGAGAACGTACTTGACGCCGAGCAGATCATAGTACGGCGAGGTGGTCTCGCTGAAGACAATGTGGCTCAGCTCGGGCTGCGGTTCGACCATCGCAGTCAGCTCGCGATACCACCTGGGAAAGAGCTGGTCCTTACCTGAGATTGTCGGGATCGAGTATGGGATGAGGGTGTTAGGCGGCGCGACTATCTTGCGTCCGCGTCCGGCTCCGGCTTTGCCGCCGAACTCGGCGGGCGCAATGACTACGCGGTGATTGCCGATGTTCGACTTGAGAAAATCTGTCGCCGCGGTCGTCCGGTAGATCTCGCCGCGCGGGAAGGTCGGATTGTATTGGCTGCCGTTCCAGACCAGCTCGATGCATAGCAAGACCGCCATCGCGGAGAGTAGCGCCGTTGCCGGACGCCGGCTCCGATGGAAATACCAGCAGAGTGCGATCAACCCGACGATGACTGCAAGCGGCACCCATAGACCGACGTTCCCCCAACTCAAGCGACAGTTCTCCGCAAGCGTGATCGCAACCTTGAGGCTCAGCCGCCGCAGCCTTCCGCCGCTATCGACGTCGCGCGGCAGGAATCGACCGAGCGCACCGAACAGGGCCGCCAATACCAGCAGCGAGCCGAGCAGCCAGAATCCAAGGCTGCGCACGCGCGCAGTGAATGCCAACACCGTCGAGCTGTCCGACTTGAGGAGACGGTCCGCCCCATAAGCAGCCAGCACCGCGCCCCCAAACGCGTAGAGCACGTTCACGCGGGTGATAGCTCGAATCGTCCTGACGACGGGCACGTACTGAGTACCGTAGACGTACACGGGCGCCAGAGTCACCGCGATCAGCGCAGCCGCGATCAGCCCCGCGAAGTAGTACACTCGCCTGTCGCTCGGCCGCCACAGCGCGAGCGCGATCAGCGACAGCGTCACAATGCCCAGATAAACGCTTCGGTCTTGCGAGACGCCGACGCCGACGAACATCTGAAGAAACTGCGGATCGAACGCGTTGCCGAACGCGCGCGGCAGCACGAGTGTCAACAGGTGCCAGGGCGGAATCCAGATGTAACCAAGCTCAACGGGAACGATCTTGCGATTCGAGTAGCCGAGAAGCTCAAACACCGGCATCCATATCGCCGCCGCCAACCCGAACCCGACCGCTAGGCTCACAGCTAGATACCGGCAGGCTCGTGTAAGCGCCGGCCACCTGCCGAGCGCATCTGCGGTCAGCCACGCGGTGACGATGTAATATCCAGCAAGCGCCGCGACGTAGTAGATCGCCGCCGGCGTGAATCCCATGTAGAAATGAAGCGCAAAGGCGACGCCCGCTCCCACCGCCGGCAGGGTCTTCCGCTTCCGCAACGCGCGGTCGGCCCCGAGCAGCATCAGCGGCAGCCACAACAGCCCGCCGACCCATCCGAGCCCCGTAAGCCGCAGCATCAGGTGATCCGAAAGAAGAAACACCAAACACCCCACGAACGCCGCGCGAGGACTGATCCCGAGGTTGATGAGGAACAGATAAAGGAACGCGACGGCCAGCGCCAGCTCGATCAGTCGCGCCAGTGTGTACCCGAGCGGCACGTCGAACCAGCGGTAGAGAAGATTCAACGGCGAGAATATCTTGGTCACACCATCGGCATAGATCGGATGGCCGCCGAGGATGTACGGGTTCCACAGCGGAAGCTCGCCGTCACGAAAGCTTCGGACGACGAAATAATCGCGCGTGACATAGGTGTCGGTGAGGTCGCGACGATTGAATGCGTACCCATCGAAGGTCGACGTCGCCGCGCCCCACGGGAGTTGATTCTGATGGGCGGCGAGGTCGATGAGCGTCTCGCCCAAGAAGAAGACGCGCCAGAATAGGGCGACGATTACTAGCACCAGCAGAGCCGCGACAGCCAAGTGAGACCGCAGACCGGCGCCGTTAGGAATAGAATCAGTCATTCACGACCATCGAGATGCGTGCATCGATCTCAGACAACCACGTGAGGATAATGCGGCGAGGACTGGAAAATCCAGCACCTATCTAGTTGAGGACCGAAAACGGTTCACAACCTTGTCTTCAACCTGCGATACGCCTCGATCATGAGCATCAGCCACATTCCGCCGGCCAGGTAGGCGCCGACGACATCGCTCGGCCAATGCGCGCCAAGGTAGACTCGCGACACTCCGATCACCGCTATCAACGAACCCAGAACGACAAAAGACGCGCGACGCAGCCCGCCCGGCTTGAGGAGCAGATAACTGAGGAAGAAGAGGAATCCGAAAAACTCGATGAAGAACAGTACGTGGCCGGACGGAAAGCTCTCGTAGTGGGTCGAGACCGCCACCTGAACGATGCCGCCATCAGGACGCGGCCGCGCCGTGAGTGCCTTTAAGAGACGATCCAACGCCGAGCCCAGACCCGCGCCCGCCATCAGCGTCAGCCCCTCAATTCGGCGCCGAGCTACAACCAGAGCCGTTCCCGAAGCGACAACCAACGCCACTGGAAGCCACCCGCTTCCGAGGCGCGAGATCCCGATCATCGCAGTCCTGAACCCCGGCAAGTCGATTGACTGAATCGTCCGCGACAACTCGACATCCCAGCCAAAGTAGGCGTACCGGTGAGCCAGCACAGCTAGCACGGCGTAGGCCCCCAGAGCCGCCGCAAACACCAACTCCGCCCAATAAACACGCCTGATTGTGGTAGACGCCGCCGATGTGAATGCGGCGGCTTCGCCCTCCTCATCCGGCGCGGCTCCGGCGTCGCCGTCACTGCCCCGGATCGCCTCCGGCTTTTCAGACGATTCCTCGTCGGTTATCACTGGTCCTCGCTCGCAACGCAAACTTGATCAAGGATTCGTGCGTAAGGATAGCATGGCTTGGCAGGGGCGGCGTCAAGACGAAGTCCGGCGCGGGCTCGGACAGAGGCGTTGAGAGTACCGACTTCAGTCGGGTCTTCAGGCCGCTGAAGGCGTACGCAAGAGAAGGCGGCAAAGACCCGACTAAAGCCGGTACTCTGAACGTCCGTCTCGTTCGCAAGTGTTATAATTCGCGCGCGCGTTCGCTGCTTTCCGCATATGAGATTGCTTTCATCAAGTGCGCTTTGGTGGCTCTCGCTGGGCGCGATCATAATCTTCTTTTACCTCCTCAAGCTGAGGCGCAAGCGTCACCTCGTCCCAAGCGTCCTTCTATGGAAGCGCGCGCTTGAAGAACTCGAAGCCAACGCGCCATTCCGAAAGCTCCGGCGCTCGCTGTTACTGCTTCTTCAGCTTTTCGCTCTCGCCGCGATCGTGTTTGCGCTCGCGCGGCCACTCGTGAGTACGAGCTCCCTCGCAGCCGGCAGCACCATCATCGTGATTGACTCGACCGCGAGCATGGGCGCGCGCGACGAAGCCGGCGGCTCGCGCCTGGATCGCGCAAAAGGAATCGCGCGCGAGATGATTGACACATTGGGCGGAGACGATCGCGCCGCGGTTGTCGAAGCTGCCTCCGCCGTCGCCGTAAGAAGTCCCCTCACGTCGGACCGCGCTTCGCTCCGGAACGCGATTGACGAGGTACGCGAAACCGAGGCCGCCGGTGATCTGGCGGACAGCCTGCGTCTCGCCGAGCAGATCGCCCGCTCCGAGCGCGCTTCGGGCATCGTGGTGATAAGCGACGGGGCGGGCGCCTCTTCTTCGGCGAGTAGCAGTGCGGCGGCCGGCAGCGCTTCAACCAGCCTCGTCCCGATTCGATACGTCCGCGTCGGCCGGCGAAGCGACAACGTTGCCATCGTCGCAATGAACTCTCGCTTCGTCCGCGAGGCCGCGGGTGAGTTGTTCGCCTCGATCGCGAACTTCAGTGACCATCCCCGGACGATCACGGCCGAGTTGCGAGTCGAGGGTCAGCTCGTCGATGCGCGCACCGTGAGCCTTGAAGCGAATCAACGGACCGCCCAGGTTTTCGATCTCGCGCCCGAGCTTGCGGGTCTCGCCGAATTGAAGCTCAGCGTTGACGACGACCTTGCGGCGGACAACGTTGCTTACACCTTCCTTTCGTCAGCGCGGCGAGCGAGAGTCGTCGTCGCGAGTCAGAATCCTTTTCTGCTTCAAGCGCTCGCGGCCAATTCCGAGATCGAACCGCGCCGGCTCATCGAGGGGCGCGGCGACTATTCGGACTTCGATTGCCTGATCACTGAAGGCGCGATCCCGGCAGGTGTCATCGAAAGCAACCGCCCGCTGCTCGCGATCAATCCGCAAGACGCAGCCGGCCTGTGGCAGGCAACAGAGGAGCGCGCCAACCTTCAGATCACCTCCGTCGAGCGATCCCATCCCGTGAACGAGTATCTGAGCTACGCGGACCTCCACATCGAAACGGCAACCGCCCGGAACGTCGCGCCGTGGCTGAAGCCCATCGCTTCCGCCGCGAGCGATCCATTGATCTGGGCGGGCGAGAACTCAGGCCGCCGCGCGGTGCTCATCGGATTCGATTTGTCGAAAAGCGACCTGCCGCTGAAGGTCGAGTTTCCGATTCTCATTGCTAACGCGGTCACGTGGCTCGCGAGTCGCGAATCGAGCACGGATGAGCGCGCGCTGCGAACGGGTCAGCCGGTCAAGCTTCGGGCTGCGGGGACGGCGGTGAGGGTGACCGACCCGGCCGGAGAATCCACCGACGTCGCGATGAAAGACGGCGAGGGAGTCTTTGCTGGGACGACAAAGGCCGGAGTCTACACCGTGAAAGACGGTGCACCCATCGCGGCAAGCTTACTGAGTGCCGCCGAGTCCGACACGACGCCGCGTGATTCCATCATGACCTCAGCCGGCGAAGTGGGCGGTAAGGGCGAGACTTTTCAATCAGAGCGAGAGGCGTGGCGATGGATCGCGCTGCTCGGGCTCGCGGTGCTGTCGCTTGAGTGGTGGGTCTATCACAGGAGAACGGGATGAGGCGAGGAAGCAGGAAGCAGGGAACAAGATTCAGCAAGCAGAATCTGGAATGCGAATCTGAATTTGATTCCTGCATCCTGAATTCTGGTTCCTGATGACAATCGAGTTTACTAATCCGATGGCGTTGCTCCTCCTGGCGCTGATTCCGCTCGCGATCTACTTGGCGCGTCATAGTCTCGCGAATCTGCCCCGACGCCGGGCGGTTTTTAGCACGTCGGTGCGAGCCGCGCTCCTCGTGCTCGTGGTCCTTGCGCTCGCGGGACCGCGACTAAGGACTGCTTCGCGGGATCTCGCGCTGATCTTTCTGGTAGACGTGTCGGCCAGCGTCAATCAGCAAGATCAACCGGCGGCGATCGACTTAATCAACCGCGAGATCGAACACGCCAGCGCCCGCGACTACGTCGGGGTGATCGCGTTCGCGCGCGAGCCCGCCGTCGAAGTCGCCCCTACCCGTAAAGAGGTGCTCGGCGAGTGGCGGCTGAAGGAGATCAGCTCGAATCCGCCGCGCGATTACACCGACATTGCCGCCGCATTGCGCCTCGCTCGCGCACTCGTGCCCGACGACGCGGTCGGCCGGATAGTTCTCATCTCCGACGGCAATGAGAACCTCGACAACGCGATGAAACATGCTCGACCGCTGCGCGCGGACGGTATCGAGGTCTACACCCGTGCGTTGTCGACGATAAGCGACCGGGCCGAGAGCGTCGGCGAAACCGCCATTCGCGAGCTCTCGGTGCCCGAGAAGCCGGCCCTCGGCGAAGCGTTCGACCTGAAGGTCACCATCGACAGCACTCGTGATACTGATGCGCTGTTGCGCGTGTACCGCAACGACACCGTCGCAGCCGAGCGCACGGTCCGGCTCATCGCGTCGGGAGAGAACGTGTTCTTGCTGCCGCAGCGAATCGAAGAGAAGGGGTTCTTCACCTACCGCGCCGAAGTCGAGGCGCTTCGCTCCGACGGCTTCGTGCAGAACAACTCGCGCGAGGCATTCGCGGTCGTCGAGGGACGTCCCAAAACGCTGTACGTACACGGCGACCCGCGGCCTTCGCCGGCAGTACTGCGCGTGTTGATCGAGGGCAGTTTCGCGGCGCAGGTGATCACTCCCGGAGCGCTTCCGTCCACGCTCGCGGGATTCCAGGATTACGACCTGGTGATCTTCGACAACGTGCCGGCCCTGGCGCTGACGAAGGACCAGATGAGGATGGTTCAAGCCTACGTGAAGGAGTTGGGCGGGGGCTTCGTGATGATCGGCGGGGATCAGAGCTTCGGGCCGGGCGGCTACTACAAGACGCCCATCGAAGAGACGCTGCCGGTTTCGCTCGACGTCAGAAAGAAGAAGCACTTTCCAAGCCTCGCAATCGTGCTGGTGATCGACAAGTCCGGCTCGATGATGGGACAGAAGGTGCAACTGGCGGTGGAAGCCGCTTCCGCGACAGTCGATTTCTTGTCCGAACGCGACTCGGTAGGAGTGATCGCCTTCGACAGCACGGCCCAGCCGGTCGTCAACCTGACGCCGGTCGAAGACAAAGACGCGATCATTCGACAGATTCGATCAATTCAAGCCGTCGGCGGAACGAATATGTATCCGGGCTTGAGGACCGCCTACGAGTGGCTGCTAGCGAGCGACGCTCAGATCAAACACATCATCGTCTTGTCGGATGGGCAGAGTGAAGGGGGCGACTTCGCAGGAATCGCCCGCAGCATTCGCGAGCAGGGGATGACGATGACGGCGGTTGCGGTGGGAGAGGACGCCGATTTCCAGACGATGCGGTTTATCGCCAACAGAGGTGGAGGCAGGTTCTACGCTACCGACCACCCGGACAATCTGCCGCGGATATTCACCCGCGAGGCGTTTCTCGCATCGCGGTCGACGATCATCGAAGAGCCATTCGTGCCGAGGCTCGTTCGCGCGACACAAGCGACGGGCGGGATCGACTGGACGGCCGCGCCGCAGTTGGGTGGTTACGTTGGGACTGCCGAGCGCGACTCGCTTCAGTCGCCGGCAATCATGTCGCTCGTGTCGGACAAAGACGATCCCGTCTACGCGGTATGGCAATACGGATTGGGTCGAGCGGCGGCGTTCACTTCGGACGCGAAACCGCGATGGGCCGCCGGGTGGATGAACTGGCCGGGCTTCGGTCAGTTCTGGGCGCAGGTATTGAGGGACACGCTGAGGCGCGAGGGCGCAATGGACCTGACGCCGCGGGTCGAGATCAACGCGGGCCGCGGTCACATCACGGTCGATGCGACAACGCCGGAGGGCGGATCGAGGAACAACTTGCGACTTTCCGCGCACGTTGTCGCGCCGGACTTGTCGCCGAGCAACGTTCAACTCGAGCAGACCGCGGCTGGGCGCTATGAGGGCGAGTTCGCGGCGCCAACTCGCGGCGCGTATCTTGTGAGTGTTTCAGAAGAAGTGGGCCGGCCTGCGTCGGTCACGGGTTCAGTGAGTTCGTACTCGCCGGAGTTCAACATCACGGGTGAGGATTCAACGCTGCTCGCGCAACTGAGCGAAGAGACGGGCGGCCGCGTGATTTCGACGAGCGGCTCGGATGCGGCTTCGGGAGCCGGAAGCGAGGGAGCCGTAGAACCAGGCGGCGGGGCGTCGAACGAGGTGGGCCTCTTTGAACGGCGCGGGACCAGAACGCTGCCGCGCGAAATCTGGCAGGTGCTGATGCTTGTTGCGTTGTTGCTTCTGCCGATCGATGTTGGAGTGCGCCGGGTTCACGTCACACGCGAGCAGATGATCGAGGCTCGCCGGTGGGTCGCTCGACGATTTGGACGTCGGCGGGCCGCCGAAGTTGAAGTCGAGCCTGTTGCCGTTCACGCGCAGTTGAAAGGCGCACGCGCGCGCGTGCGATTGGGCGAGGGGGAGGCGGAGTTAGTTGAACATGACCGTCGTGAAGACGTTCTAGCTGAAGCGGAGGCGCGTCCGGCCGGCAAGCTTGAAGAAGCCAGGGCCGCGTCCTTGGGTCCGCCCGTGGAATCAGACGAAGCCCAGCCGCTTGCGAGCCGCTTGTTGTGGGCCAAGCGCAAGAGGCGAGATTAGGCGTTCCAGGGAGCCGGTGTTTAGAGTACCGACTTCAGTCGGGTATTTGACATAGACGCAGGCACCCGGAACGCCGCCGATAAAGTCGAGAAGCCGAACGCTGCTCTATCTACTAGAGAACTTCCGTCCCGATACAAGAATCTGTCCTGCGTGCTCTTCTCGCCAGCGGTTGGAGATTCCCAACTGATACTTGATAGTCGCAGTGGGTGACACCCCGAAGATCGAATTGATCTCAGCGCCCGTAGCGAGAACCATCACCGTAACCTGAAACTTTGGAGGCGGCGCGAGAGCTATCAGATATCGAATATCGCAGATCTTGGCCCGCACTTTTTCGTTCCACCTACCTTCGAGGACCTCTTCGGACGCGGGGTGGTGATGGCCGAAGTCAATGGTCACGGATTTGCCAACGTGATGTTTTACCTCCAGGAGTTGATGGCGAATGTCCGGGAAAAAGCCGGCACGGGGCGGATAATGGAACCCAAGGAGCTTAGCGACTTCGAACTCGAACCAATGCCCCTTTGGCCGGACTTCGAGTATTCTGTTGTCGGTATCGCGTGGCGCTGCCACTCCCATCAGCGGCCTCAGCAGTGCTGCCAGTTCGTCGAGGGTGAAGAGCAGGTCAGGGTCGGCCGGCGCGTTCGCCAGAGGATCGCCATCAGCCAGATCGAGAGTGTGGATGCGGTCTCTTTTCTCGGCGGCCAATCTCAGCAGCGATCCTCGACGCGTCATTCAGCTACCTCCATCGTGTCAAACCCGAAGGCCTTCCGAGCGAGATTCTCAACCGCTTCACGCACCTGACCAACGGTTTGGTCGCTGCCTACTTTGGCTTGCTCGACGAGTTGGTGAGCCCTCGAGATCATAGCTTGAGCAGCCGGCGACGCCGGATCCGGGCACGGATACTTTGCGACGTACTGAGTAATGTAACGGCGTCTCGATGAATACAATTTGTTGTTGAACGCCAGGTCATGAAACCGTGTCATCAGCGATGAGTTGGCTAAAGCGAGAAGAAGGTACAAGGTCTCCTGCGGTACTCCCGTCCGAAGAGTAATCCAGTAGCAGTCTCCGTCGACTAAACGACCCTCGACGTCCAGATAGAAACGTGGCTCGGGGCTAATGTCGGGGAAGACGATCTTGGGGGCCGCCCACGCCGCCGGGTCCTGCGGTACCCATATCTCGTACCAGCGCCTCCCCGCATCGACGACGTATTTCCTGCTCTCTAGCCGCTGCCGGTGGGATTCCAGGTAGGCTTTGGCTTTTGGATACAGCGTCAAATCTACAGGCTGTCTTCGTCCGCTGGAGACCTCGTAAGGATATAGAATCCGGGCTGCCGGTTGCGCTCCATCCGGCATCGCCCATTGCACCGCGTCCTCGTGTCGCAGTAGCGGATGCAGGAGCGCGGGTTCCGGCTGCAACTCGCGCGGCAGTGTCTCCCAATCGGAGCGAATGAACACCTCGTCGGCTGTCGTCTTCACGCCGACGCGCACCGCAGCTACGTCTGAGAAGAGAACCTGTGCAGCCGAGCGCATTCTTTTAAGCCAGGCGGTTTCCTCATCGGTCGTCAGTGACCAGACCTGGGTTGGATCGCGGCCGACCACTAGGTCGCCGATCGACAATTGAAAGGTCCCTCCCGCAGTTCGGTACAGACCCGGCTCGCCGCGCGACACGATATCCATGATCTCGGCGCGAGGGGTTCCATCATCAGCGTTACAGCCTTGACTCGCTTGTGAATAGATCTTGATGAACCGAGGTTGGGGGCCAGAGTTGGGTGACGCGTTTTGCGTGCGCCGCCGAGCGATGAGGACTGCGGGCAGTACTGCGGCTGCGAACAACTTGGTGTCTCCTAGATCGACGACCTCCTCAATCTCATAATTGCGAGCGAGGAAGCCACGGATGGCCGATCCCCCCATCGTCGACAAAAACCGATTGGAAGTGATTATTCCAATGCGGCCGCCGGGTCGAAGGGTCTCCGTCGCTGCTACAAGGAAGGCGTGATACAGATCAACCCGTCCTTTGAGCTTGAATGCTGCGGCGAGGCGCTGTGCCTTCTCAGCGCCCAACACCTGGGTGCGAACATAAGGAGGGTTGGCGATGATGATATCGAAGGGTTGCTCGAAATCTGGATGGGCCGCCGCGGACGACCACAGATGCGCCTGACCCCTTCGTTCTGCAACGATCTCAAGAAAGTCCGCGGAGATCAGGCGAGACGAGACCGTGGGATAATCCTCAAGCCTCGACTCGACGGCAGGAAGCACGCTGGGGTCCGCCTCAACGCCAACCACGTCACATCTGCATTGCGAGCCCGAGTCGCGCATCGACCGAACGATCGCCTCGAGAAGTGCACCATCGCCGCAAGCCGGGTCGAGTATTCGAATCGCGCGCCCACTCACGGGCTCATCTCTGCTGACGAGGCGGTCTGCTACGAAACGCGCGAGAGAGCTGGGCGTGTAGTGCGTCCCCATCGCCTTGCGGCGGCTTGGACTAATGGCTGGCGCCCCGACCGGTTTCATTCGGCGCTATTCTCGCGGATGAGATGGGAGGAAGTCCAGACGACGTGACCGCGAGGGAGTCGTGCAGCGGCGCAACACGGTGACGCAGATCGTTGGGATCCTTGGACGACGACACGCTTCCGCGCGTGGAAAGCGATGCCAAGATGTGCGGCGGTGCGATGAAGTCAATCACCCCCCCGCAGCCATTCGCATCAGCGGTCGGTCCGCGCCACCTCTGCCTTCGAGCTTGCGAACGGAGGCTTCGAGCAAGAGCGAAACCTGCTTCAACTCGAGCGGCGTGACCAATCCGCTTCTCAGTGCCTCTGATCGGGAGTCGATCAGCCTCTCCAACGCGATGATCTCTTCGACGAGCAACAGCTTCTGCTGGTCCTCGATGGAAAGCTCGGACAAGAACACACAGGAAGATTCACCCCAGCCCAGGATGACGACTCGGTAGATCGCCGATTCGTCGACGACGCTATCCGACAGCCTCTCCAACCTCGCCCAGACCGGCCCGTAGCCGTCGACGTGTACTTGCACGTAACCGCTAGGTTCATGCTCCAAATCGCAAGCTCGATATGGTATGAAATCAGCGCCCATCACCTCGTCCTCCTGCTGTCAGTCTGTACTCGCGTGAGGCCTACACCGACCTGCTTTATTTTGCCGAGCATGGAACGCTGAGTTCTAGTGCAGCGATCACCACTCGCAGTGAGGTATGTCGCACCGCGCGCGAACGGCTCACCGTTGTTTGATTGTAGTTCGGGATCGCGCGATAATTCGGCCGGTTCATACTCAATGATGCAATCAAGCGGAAGGAATAATCATGGCGAGACTGAAGGACTTTCAAGGAATCGAAGGCACTGATTTCTTCGAGTTGGATCGAGGGTTCCATGTCATATTGTCCGACGTGCTGCCAGCGGGTGAGCGTGATGCGGTGTTCTCCTCACTGCACGAATGCGCCAAGCTCGTGGCCGGCGGCTGGAACGACCTGGCGCGCGAGGCCAGCCGCAACGAGAACCTGCCCCGGATCATCAAGCAAGACCGCGTGCGCAATCCTGTCGAGCGAGTTGATTTCGGGCCGCTCACCCGCCAGCTTCGCCGCGAGGTCGCCGACTTCGGCGTGCTCACCGGCACGAGAAGCGAGCTACACAAATTCGCGATCGCGTATTACCTCGCGCACAACGGCGAGGCGTCGCTCAACTGCGGATTGAGTTGCACCGACGGTTTAATCCGCGCGATCGAAGCGAAGGGTTCGGAGTTCTTGCGCGAGACTTACCTGCCGCTTCTGAGGTCCACGGAAACGCCGCTGGCGGGTGCGCAGTTCATCACTGAACAAGCGGGCGGATCGGACATCGGCGCGATCGAATGCGAAGCGCGACAGAAGCCGGACGGCACGTGGACTCTCACCGGCGAGAAATGGTACTGCTCTAATCCCGATGAATACTATCTCGTTGCGGCAAAGCCGGTTGGCGCACCGCCGGGGACCGAAGGCGTAGCCGTATTCCTCGTCCCGCGAGTGTTGCCTGATGGCCGGTTGAATTCGATTTCGTTCCAGCGGCTCAAGGACAAGCTCGGCACTCGCTCGCTCCCAACCGCCGAGATCGATTTCAATCAAGCGACGGCGTACGTCATAGGCGACCCGAAGGACGGCTTCAAGACGCTGATGAATTACGTCATCAATGCGTCGCGTGTGCACAACGCGGTCAACGCATGCGGGATGCTGCATCGCGCGTTTCTCGAAGCTCGCAACTACGCCCGCCAGCGCGAAGCGTTCGGCAGCGCCATCGTCAACTATCCGCTGGTTCAGGAGTCGTTGATCGGGTTGCTCGAAAAACTGTGGCGATACCGGCTGCTGACCTTCAAGCTGATAGCGATGATCGACCAGCACGGACTCGCGCCGGTGGACAAGGGTCAGGCGATGTGGCAGCGCTTTCTGATCAACCTGGCCAAATACAGGACGGCCGCCACGCTGACGAACTCGATTCGCGAGGCGATACTGGTGCTCGGAGCGAATGGAATCGTCGAAGACTTCACGGTGCTTCCCAGGTTGTTGAGAGACGCGATGATCGTCGAAACATGGGAGGGCACCCATAACACGCTTTGCCTGCAGATCATGAGAGACGCCGCGCGGTCCGATCTGATAGATCGCTGGCGGCTGGAAGTCAGCGGCGCGCTCGAGCGCTGGCCGAAGGACTTCCTCTCTCTCACTCGACGGCGATATGAGGAGACGCTGAAGCAGACTCTCAATCTCGTCTCCCGAGAACGGATCGAAGACCGCAACTGGGTTGAAGCGCACGCCCTGCGCCTAGTCGACCGGCTCGGCCTGCTGCTTGAGCTTGCGTGGATGTCGGGGGCGGCGGCGAGTCGTGCCGGACAAGATGCGACGGCGGCCGTCCTGACCTCACTCGCGAGTAAGCAGGCGATGCCCGCCGGAAGCGAATTCGATCACGCAGTTACTCTAGTTCTCGGGGAGCACATCCGCGACCTTATTGGAGAGGAACCCCTGGATCTTGATGCGACGGATTTGTAGAAGCGACAAGGGGTCGTTTGACAATGATGGTCGGGATCGGTGCTTCAACCTGCTTGAGTCGTGACGACCGTATTTGGACGATCGTTGGACCCTTGCCACCGCGCCGGATTCTCCACAGGCGAAGCCGCCGGGACAAATCGCGGAAGGCTTTGCGTGCCAACGAGCCGACATTCAGAATGCGCGTCACCGCCGCGAGAAGCGCGGCTATAGTGCCAAGTATTTCGGGGATCACTGTTTAACTCCCGGGACAAGTTGCCGCCCGTGCCCTTCGAAGGCGATCTCTGTGCCTGGTCCGATCGTCGCCTCGACGACATCGCCCTTTATTTTGGAGGCCGGTCCAACGATTGTGTGCGCCATATGGCTGGACTCCACGCGACAGTTCTCGTAGACGACCGAATTGAGTATTTTGGACTTGGAAATGACCGTTCCCCGCCGAATGTAAACGTGAGGGCCGATCTCGGAGTCTTCAATTGTCACTCCCCTTTCGAGGAATACCGGCGGTTTCACGCGGCTCCTGCCGAGGGCAACTTCATGTCGGACGTTGCTGATCAAAAAGCGATTGGCGTCCAGCAACCCACACCTAGTCCCGATGTCGAACCAAGGCTCTCTGAACTTAAAGGGATTGATTGCTCCCTTCTTGTTGGCGACGTACGAAACAAAGCTCCCAAGGTTGTCTGGGCGACCGGCGTCCAGATATTCGAGAACAAGGTAGAGATCCTCGTACGAAAGGCAGTAACAGGCCGTGCTGACCATTTCCTCGCTCGACTCGGACGGCTTCTCCACGATGGCCGCCACCCTGCCCGAGGGGTCCCACCTTGGCACGCCGTAGTCGGATGCGTCACCCGCCTCAGGCCTTTCGTGAATGGCAATGCACGGTACCCTTTGACGTTCATAATAAAAGTTGCAAAACGAACTCAAGTCGGAACCGAAGACGTTATCACCGCCTATCAGCAGATAATCCCCTCCGCGGTAATCATCGCGCTCGGCCAGTAGCTCCTTTACTTTGGCCAGGGGCCCCTTCAATGCGTCGCCGTCCGGCTTGTGATAGGAAACGCTCAGTGGGGTCGAGTACATGCCTCCGACTGACTCCGCGAACGTGTCAAAGGCTTCCGCGAATCGATTGTCGGTCACCATCACGATCTCCGAGAGACTTGGGACCTTGGTAACCTTGTCTAGCAGGAAACTGATCACTGGTCTGCCAGCAATATGGAGCAGTGGTTTGGGGATTGACTTTGTGAGTGGCGAAAGCCGTTGCGCATACCCGCCAGCGAGAATAATCGCGTGCATTACTCGTCTCCCGGAAACGTGCCGAAGTGACGGCAGATTGATAGTCTAGCAAACCAAATAAAGGTAAGCCATAGTAGTTCTCCGCGACTCCGCGACAGGGTTCCCCCGCCGCGATTCCGTATCTCGCGATGGTGCCTCATTCTGGTAGTTGTTGTTTCCTCAGTCCACTTAAGGTAGGTGCGCCATGACTGTCACGCTCGCGGCCTCAACTTTTTTGCAATACAGAGTAGGATTTCCACGTCCTATTATACTGTGAGAAGATAGTATGTCTTCCACATCCAATGTGGCCGGTTGATGGCCTCGCCGGCTGCGCACGATGAACCAGCGCCTGATCTTTTTGGCGGCGAAAGCTGAAAGGGGTTGACATGGGCGACACTCATTTCGACGTGGTGATAGTTGGTTCGGGATTCGGTGGTTCGGTGATGGCTTACAGACTGGCAGAAGCGGGACTGCGAGTCTGTGTGCTCGAACGCGGCAAAGCATATCCTCCCGGTTCGTTTCCCCGCAGTCCGTTCAAACTCAAGGAAAACTTCTGGGACCCAAGCAAAGGGCTGCACGGGATGTTCAACATCTGGGGCTTCGAAAATATGGGCGCGGTCGTCTCCAGCGGGCTCGGGGGCGGCTCGCTGATCTACGCGAACGTCCTGATTCGCAAGCCCGAAGAATACTTCATCAAGGAAGACGTCAATAAAGGAGGCTGGGAGTACTGGCCGGTCACGCGCGCCGAACTGGATCCGCACTACGATCAGGTCGAGACGATGATGAACGCGCAACGCTATCCGCTCGACCACGCGCCGTACAGCTCGACCCGAAAGACCCTCGCGACCAAAGAAGCCGCCGCCCAATTGAATCTCGACTGGCACCTGCCAAAGCTGGCGGTGACGTTCGCCAACCCGAACGCCACGCCGGTTCCGGGCGTGCCCATAATCGGCGGCGAGAACAACTTGCACGGACTGCCTCGCTCCACGTGCCGGCTCTGCGGCGAATGCGACATCGGGTGCAACTATGGCAGCAAGAACACGCTCGATTACACCTACCTGTCGGCGGCCAAGCGCGCCGGCGCCGACATCAGGACACGGTGCGAGGTGCGAACGTTCGAACCGTTCACCAACGGCGGCGCCCGCTACCGAATAAGCTACGTTGATCACGCGGAGGGTGAGCGGCGCGGCGTTCCCAGTTCCAAGCTGGAACCGGTGACGATCACCGCGAATAGGCTCGTGCTTGCGGCCGGGACGTTCGGCTCGACTTACTTGTTGCTGAAGAACCGCGCCTCGTTCCCAGGCGTGAGTGACAAGCTCGGCACTCGATTCTCCGGCAACGGCGATCTTCTTACGTTAGTGTTCGAGGCTAAGAACAAGCAGGGCCAGCCGCGCATTCTCGACGGCAGCTTCGGCCCGGTGATCACGAGCGCCATTCACGGGAAGGACGCGCTCGAAGGGGGCAAGGGACGGGGCTTCTACGTCGAGGACGCGGGCTATCCGGACTTCGTGAACTGGATCATGGAGACCTCGAATCAACCGGGTTTCATCATCCGCGGCTTGAAACTCGGATGGCGCATCCTCATGGGATGGCTTGGCCTCGACAAGGACGCGGATCTGGGCGAAGAGATCTCGAAGTTCCTCGGTCCAACCACGCTCTCCTCGACGTTCTTGCCGTTACTCACCATGGGGCGAGACGTACCTGACGGCAGAATGTACCTGTCGAAAAAGGGATTCCTCGAGCTCGATTGGAAGGAGTACAGGTCGAAACCGTACGTCGAGGATGCAAGAGCGACGCTTAAGAAGATCGCCGCCGCGATTGGCGGCACTTACGTTCCCGATCCGGTCGAGTTCTTGAAGAAACTGATCACGGTCCACCCGCTCGGCGGCTGTCCGATGGGGCGAAATACATCGGAAGGGGTGGTCGACTCGTACGGAGAGGTCTTCAATCACCCGGGCCTCTACGTGATGGACGGTGCGGTTATGCCGGGTCCGGTCGGTCCCAATCCGAGCCTGACGATCGCCGCAGTGAGCAACCGCGCCGCCGAGCACATTATCGAGACGCGATAGATACAAGAGAGGCGGGGGTGAGGCAGACGAGGCCGGTTCTTGCCTGGGCCGGCCTCGTTAAAGTACAAGCGGCAGCCGGTCGTGTGGTATGATGAGCCGGTGCCAAGAATAGCGAGAGCGCCAAGTGAGCAGGAGCGACCAGATGGATACAAAGCCAACACTAGAGACCCTTTTGGATCGGATCAATAAACTGGGTGACGAGTTGCGAGGCGAGATCAACGGCCTGCGTGGCGAAGTCAATGGGCTGCGCGGTGAAGTGAATGGCCTGGGCGGTGAAGTGAATGGGCTGCGCGGTGAAGTGAATGGGCTGCGCGAGGAAATGCGCGAAGAGATGCGCGAGTTGCGGCTCGAGATGCACCAGGGATTTCACAAACTCGAGAGAAAGCTCGCAGCGCATGGCAGCCTGGTGATGGACTACAAGACAGATTTGGACTTGCTCGAAGACCGAGTCGAGAAACTGGAATCGAAAGCCTCCTGAACCACCGATGGCCACCTGGTTATTCAGAATCTAGGAGCCTGCCGGAAAATGCTGCGGGCTGAACCCCGTAGTAGCTTACCATTGACCTAAACCGAGGTCGTGTTCGCCTAAAATGCCGCAGGCGTAAGCCCGTAGTTCCCTGCTACGAGCCCGGCATGGGTTGGTAGTTCCTGAAGCGGAAAAGAGAAAAGCCCCGCGAGGTGTAATTCCTTGTTACGAGCCCGGCTTAGGTTGGTAGTAAGCTGCTCCGGGCTTACGCCCCAGAGCATTGGGTGGGTTAGTAGCGCGCGCGTTAGGTCGATGGCAATCTACTACGGGCTGACGCCCGCAGCATTTTCCCGACAGGCTCCTAGCCCCCCACCGTGACCTCCCCGCAACGAACGTATGTTTAGCGTTCCGTTGATTCATCGCGGCCTCCATCGTCGTTCAACTCAGCCTGTTCAGTAGTTTCATTCACCTCGCCTTGACTTAGACACGCAAAGTACATAACCTCGCCCGTGCAATATTCCGCCAACATCCTGGCCTCGAAGGAGCAAGCCGCAAATGGGAACGCGCACGTACGTTCTGCCCGTCGACCAAACCAACTGGGAGGTCCCAGGCGCCGGGTTCACAACCGTCTTCGACTGGAGCTACGACGAAGGCCGCGACAAGCTCCTCAACCTCTACGAGAAAGGCAAGACCAAACAGTGGAACGCCAACCAAAGGATCGATTGGTCGGCTGAGATCGACCCCGCGAACCCGCTCGGCTTTCCGGAGTATTACGTCACTATTTACGGCTCGGACATCTGGAACGGTCTCGACCGCAAAGGGAAGGCCGAGGTCCGGCTCCATCTGGACGCCTGGCGGTTCTCGCAGTTCCTTCACGGCGAGCAGGGCGCGTTGATCTGCGCGTCTAAGATCGTGCTGACCGTCCCCGACATCGACTCGAAGTTCTATGCCGCGACACAAGTCGTCGACGAGGCGCGCCACGTCGAAGTCTACTCCCGTTACCTGCGCGAGAAGCTCAACCTCGCTTATCCGATAAACCCGTACCTCAAGGCGTTGCTGAATCAGGCTGTCACTCACTCCGCGTGGGACATGACCTATCTCGCAATGCAGGTGATTATCGAAGGCCTGGCGCTCGCGGCATTCAGTACGATTCGCGATCTTGCCACCGAGCCGCTCGGCCGCGCGCTCAATGCGTACGTCATGGAGGACGAGGCTCGCCACGTTGCGTTCGGGCGGCTTGCGCTGGAGGACTACTACCCTCACATTTCAGACAAGGAGCGCGACGAACGCGAAGAGTTCGCCGTCGAGGCTTGCTATCTAATGCGCGACCGCTTCCTTGGCGAAGAGATCTGGGACAACCTGGGACTGGGCGCCGAGGCTTGTGTGAAGTACGTCAGCACTTCGCCGCTCATGCAGGCATACCAGAAGCGATTGTTTTCGCGCATCGTGCCGACGATCAAGGCCATAGGATTGTGGGGCCCGAGGATCCAGAAGGCGTTCTCCGAGATGGGAGTCATCGAGTTCGCCCAGGTCAATGTTCAAGAGTTGAATGACGCCGACGAGACGGTCGCGGCGGAGTACGACAAGCTGCGGGCCGCGCGCGACGCGCACGTCAACAGCGTGATCGCCGAAGGCACGTCGGATGTATAGCGAGCGCGATGAAGAAGAAGAAACGAAAGATACTGGCCACTGCTTCGTTGATCCTCCTGATCGTGCTCAGCGTCTTTTTCTTCGTTGTTCCGGCGCAGGTTGAGAAGTCGTTGAACAAGTCCCTCAGTCCGCCTCCCTATGACGCGTCGAACAAAGCAAGAGAGCTTCACAACCGGCTGCTCGTCGCCGACCTTCACGCCGATTCGCTATTGTGGGGCCGCGACCTGCTCGACCGAAGCAGCCGGGGTCACGTCGACGTGCCCCGGTTGATCGAGGGCAACGTCGCCCTGCAAGCCTTCACGGTCGTGACCAAGACGCCGTGGGGCATGAACATCGAGAGCAACAAAGGCGACTCCGACCAGATCACCCTCCTCGCGCTCGCCTCCCGCTGGCCACCGAAGACATGGAGCAGCTTGAAGGAGAGAGCGCTGTATCAGGCACGGCGGCTGCACGAGACGGCTGCGCGATCCGGCGGGAAGCTCACGTTGATCAAGACGGCGAGCGACTTGTCGCAGTATCTCGAGCGCCGTCGCCGCGAGCCCGGAATCACGGCGGGCTTCCTGGGAATCGAAGGCGCGCACGCCCTCGACGGCGACCCTGCGAACGTCGATGTCCTGTTCGACGCCGGCTTTCGCATGATGAGCCCGACTCACTTCTTCGATAACGAGATGGGGGGCTCGGCCCACGGCGTCAACAAAGGCGGCCTTACCGAGAACGGCAAAGAGATGATCAAGCGGATGGAAGCCCGCGGCATGCTCGTCGACGTCGCGCATGCCTCTCCGACGGTGATAGACGACGTGCTCGCAATGGCAACGCGGCCCGTCGTTGTCTCGCATTCGGGAGTAAAGGGCACGTGCGATAACCGGCGCAACTTGAGCGACGCGCACTTGAGGGATATTGCCCGCACGGGAGGCGTGATCGGAATCGGCTACTGGGCAACCGCCACCTGCGGGGACGACGCGAAGGCAATCGCGCGCGCCATCAAGTACACCGTCGATCTGGTCGGCATCGACCACGTTGGCCTCGGTTCCGATTATGACGGGGCGATCACGGCGCCCTTCGACACGACCGGACTCGCAGAGATCACCGAGGCGCTGATCGCCCAAGGGTTCAGCGAAGCCGAAATCGGAAAGATCATGGGCGGCAACGTGTTTCGGCTGCTGAGCGAGAGCCTTCCTTAGGCCCGGCGCCTCAGTAGTCGTGCAGTTCTGGCCCGGGATCGTCCAACTGCATGAGAACGGCCTCGGTTTCCGTCTATCAATTCAGGACCGTTGGTCTCAGGCTTCGATAGCTTGCCGGAGCAACCGGCCCTTCAGGAGGAGACAATGAAGAAGAAAGCCACTGACAAATCCGCCAAGACTGCGGCGTCCGCGCCGCTCAAGCAAATCAAAAAAGCCAATCGCAAACCGCGACACTCGAATCACAAGACTCGCAGCATCTGGTTTCAAGCCCGCTCGTCCTGGCCCGTTCGCGAAGCCCCCATCCACAAATTGGTCCAGCAGCGCGCCATTGCCCGGAAGACGCTCGCGCCGCAGCCCGGCGAGACCCAATGGGAGAGCGTCGGGCCTACAAACGTCGGGGGCCGGATGACGAGCATCGTCTGTCACCCTTCCAGGCCGGATACAATCTGGATCGGAGCTGCGGGCGGTGGAGTCTGGAAGAGCGCCGACGCCGGCAGGACCTGGCGCGCGCTCTGGCACGATCAGGACGTGCTTAGCGTCGGCTCCCTGGCCGTTGATCCCAAGGACCCGAAAACCGTCTACTGCGGAACCGGCGAGGCGAATCTGTCGGCCGACGCGTATCCCGGAGTCGGAATCTACCGAACGAAGAACGGCGGAAGGAAATGGGTGCTGCTGGCGTCGTCGGCCAAAACCGGAATCCCGCGCCGCATCGGCGTCATCGCCCTCGACCCGTTCGACTCAAAACACCTTGTGATCGGCGGAGTCGGCTACTCCGAAGATGAGCGCGGCGGTATGTCCACGTCGCGCGACGGCGGAGTCTCGTGGACTCGCGAATCGTTCATCTCGCCTTTCAATTATTGGTGCCACTCGATTGCGTTTCATCCGACGCAGCGCGGCACGATCTACGCGACGTTCACAGCGCGGGGCGTCAAAAACGGGATTTGGAAGACGACCGATGATGGAAAGACATGGACGCAGTTGACCAAAGGCCTGCCGATGCCCGCGCGCTTCGGCCGCACGACCGTCGCCATTGCCCCGTCGAGTCCCGACGTTGTGTATGCTTACGCTGACGACGGAAACGAAGCGGTGCTCGGTGTCTTCCGAAGCGCGAACGGCGGCGCGAATTGGACCGACGTGAGCGGGACCCACTTTCAGAAGGAAGGCCAGTCGTCCTACAACAACACGATCGCGGTTCATCCGACGAGTCCAAACCATGTCATCTGCGGCGGCGTTGATCTGCACCTTTCGACCGACGGCGGGAAGAACTGGCGCAAAGTGACGAGGTGGAACGCGGATCGGGGCAACTCGGACTACGCGCACGCCGATCATCATAACCTGCTGATGCCCGCCGCGGCGCCCGGACGAATTTACGACCCGAACGATGGCGGGTTGGACGTCAGCGAAGACGGCGGGCTGAGGTGGACCAATCGCAGCAATGGGCTTGCAGCGACGATGTACTACGACCTTGACGTCGCGGCGACCAGCGGGAAGTTCTTCGGCGGCGGCACACAGGACAACGGAACCGTCGTGACCGAAACCGGCGGCAGCGACGATCACACGGAGAAGCTCGGAGGCGACGGCGGGTGGATGGTTTACGACCCGACCGACGAGACGCACCTCTACGCCTCCTATTACAACTTCAACATCTTCCGGTTCCACGGGAAGAGCGCGAGGTACGTGACGCCGGCGAGCGCAAGCGACGCCGAGCGCGAGTCGGTGTGGATGGTCTACATTCTGATGGACCCGTCGAACCCGAACACGGTCTTCACGGGAACGCATCGCGTGTGGCGGACGCAAAACGACGGGCTTTCGTGGAAGGCGGTTTCCGGGACTCTCGACGGGAGCGACATAACGGCGATCGAGATTGCGCCGAAGAACACGAAGCGAATCTACATTGGCACGGAGAACGGCGGCTTCTTCCGCAGTCTGGACGGCGGCGAGACGTGGAGTCCGAACCTCGCGAGCGCGACGCTGCCGGGTGTGACGATCACGCGGATTGAATCGAGTCCGGTGAACGCGGACGTCATCTTTGCGACGGTGGCGAACTTCGGCCACTCGCACGTATTCCGCTCGAACGACGGCGGGTTGAACTGGGCGGATGTCGATAGTGGCGTGCTGCCCGACGTGCCTCATCACGCGCTGGCGATTCCAGGTGATGCTCCGAATTCGGTGTACGCGGCGAACGATGCCGGGGTGTTCGTCTCGCCCGATTTGGGGACGACGTGGCGGGACATCTCGAGGAATCTGCCGAACGTGCCGGTGGTGGATCTGGTTTATCACGAGAAGGACGGGGCGCTGACGGCGGCGACGTATGGGAGGAGTTTGTGGAGGTTGAAGGTGAGGTAGGTACTCCGTCAAGCTGGTAGCGCTCACGAATCTGTCCCCCCCTAGTCGGTGGTTCAGTCTGAGATTGCCTCATTGCTGAGTAAACGGGCGAGCCCGTATCCGCAAGCGGCTGCCCGACCCGAACCCTACATTGCCGATGTTTGTCGATGCTTGGTAGAGTGTACTGCCAAATGGAACAACTAGCCCTCCAAACGGGTGGCTCAGGCCCTGACGAAACACCACGCGAAGAAACCGACGATGATGTAATCGATTCGGCTGCGCTGCGAAGAATCGAAGAACTAAATCAGAACTATGAATACCGATGGCGTGACAAACTCAGCATAGACAGGTCGCTCACCAGATCGCTTGTGAGCTTTCAAGCTAACAAGGCCAGGGCAGTTTATCGGTGGTTCAAATACAAGGAGGCATTCTCCGCAGGACTCGTCGAGCACTTGCTCAATCGGTACACGATCTCGACGAGCGGCATTCTGTTCGACCCGTTCGCCGGGAGCGGCACTGCTCTGTTCGCAGCGGGCATGCTAGGAATGCGGGCAGAAGGGATTGAGCTCTTGCCTATCGGCCAAACCATCATAAGAACCAAGCAGATAATTGACTCGGAGCTGACGTTAGAAGATATCAACAGACTCTCCGCGTGGGCGGCTGAATGCCCTTGGCAGCAGGCCGGTACTTCCAAGACAATCAACGAACTTCGCATCACACACGGTGCCTACCCTGCCGAGACGGTTGCCCTAATAGGACGGTTCTTGGAGGTCTCGAAACAGGAAAACCCCCGTGTCAAAGCCGTTCTCCTCTTTGCTCTCTTGTGCATTCTCGAATCCATCAGCTACACGCGAAAGGACGGTCAGTACTTGCGATGGGACTACCGATCTGGCCGCAGGCAAGGGAAGAAAAGATTCGATAAGGGAGAGATTCGGGGATTCGACAAGGCGATCACCGAAAAGCTCAAGGAGATAATCGTGGACCTGCGGGACGCGCAGGCACCGGACAGTCTTTTCAGCGAATCGCGCGGCCGTGGGGAGATCGTCCTGCACTCCGGTTCATGTTTGGAGATCATGCCGAGACTCGGGCGCGCCGAATACGACTGCCTCATCACATCACCGCCATACTGCAATCGGTACGATTATACGCGCACGTACGCGCTGGAACTGGCGCTACTCGGAGTGGACGAGGCGGGACTTCTGAAGTTGAGGCAGGACATGCTGAGTTGCACGGTTGAGAACAGGGCGAAGGACCTCTTGAGTCTTAATCCTGAATGGCAGGCTGCGGTGTATGCAGCCGATTCGCAAGAGTTACTTCACACTATTCTGTCATACCTGCAAACGCAAAGGGATCGAGACCTACTGAACAACAATGGCATCCCACGGATGGTTCGCGGCTACTTTTACGAGATGGCGTGCGTCATCGCTGAGTGCGCTCGGGTTCTGAAACCGGGGCGCCCTCTGATTATGGTGAATGACAACGTGCGCTATGCGGGCGCGATCATCCCCGTGGATATCATCCTTTCCGACATAGCGGAAAAACTGGGATTTCGGGCAGAGGAGATCCTCGTCTTGCCAAATGGCAAAGGAAACAGCAGCCAGCAGATGGGAGCCCACGGCCGGGAGAGGTTGCGCAAGTGCGTTTATGTGTGGCGGAGGGTCTAGGCCAATGACCAAGCCATACCGCGAACATTTGAAATCCAGCAAAGATCTGGAAACGACGTACGAAGCCGTTCGCGCTGGCTTTGTGCAATTGGCCTTGGAGAAGAACCGGCGCGCAACCCCTTACGTAGCGATGGCAAGAGCACTAAAGGCGGCGGCTGCCAAGGCGAAGCTCCCCGCAGACGTACTGAACATTGAAGACATTCAGCCAGCTCTCCTAACGGCTGCCGGCGTTTCGGACAAAGCAGCGAATCATCTCCAATCATCCGATAAGCGCGAGGCCATCGAGGGTCTAATCCGGAATTTTCTTGAGCCCGCCGGCGTAAACTTTGTCGAGGAACTTGTATTCAGGTTCTTGCTGACACGCGGCGACACGCTTGGTGGTTCGATGCGAAACATCGGCGGCTTCATGGCCCAGAAGAAACTCACTCGCTCCATCATCGCTTGTCTCGGTCTAGCCGGGGGCGCGTGTAGTTGGCTGCATTCAGAAACCAACGACTGGTCAGAATTGCCTGAGGACGATACGGATGTCGAGCTTTATCTACGCGGTCTTAGTTGGCAAGGCGCTAAAGGACCGCGCACTCTTATCTACAACTTTACAGTGCCGATTGTCCAAAACAACGTTGACCTCACCTTGTTCGCGTGCACGCCGGACTCGCTCACGAAGGAGACTAAAGCGGATCCGAACGCGTATGTTGCGCTCGGAGAGCTGAAAGGGGGAATCGACCCGGCGGGCGCAGACGAACACTGGAAGACGGCTCGGACGGCTTTGACTCGTATTCGTGAGGCCTTTGGCAAGCAAAAGATCAGGCCACATACCTTCTTCATCGGCGCAGCGATCGAAGCAAAAATGGCAATGGAGATTTGGCGGCTACTCGAACGTGGGACTCTGGAGAATGCGGCCAACCTGGCTGACGATGACCAGATTGCTTCAATTACTCGTTGGTTATACCACCTCTAAGAATTGCCAACACTACGTGCTTGCTCTGGCCAAATCCGTTGGAGACGCAGCTCGCTCCCTTCAGACTTCACCTCGCTCCTGTTCCATGGCGCTCGAGAACATTAACCGAGACTCGAGTGCCTGCTGGCTTTCCTTCGGTGTCAAACGCCCGTCGCGGGTCAACGATGGAAGGCGCTGAGGGCTTCGACTGCGGTCGCCCACCAAACAACTTGCCGCGTGTAGAGCCGCGCAGACTGTCGCGCCGGAGCCGATTCGGCTGAAAACAGCACAGAAGCACGATCCCGCTAGTATCCCAGAAAGCGGTGAGCGGGGCGGGAACCGCGCCCTTCGGCTTGCGCTTAGTCTTCACCTCTCTCTTCTTCTACTACTCGCCGGAGAACATCGGCGAAACTCGCGGCGCCGGGAGTTGCCAGAAAGATTCGTCGATCGTTCCTTCACCGAGGCGGAGCTTCCCTTGCGCCGCCAGTGTAAGCAGTTCATCGTCCTGGTTTGCAGCGTGTGTGAGCGGCACGATGCGAGCGACCGGCCGATTGCGATCGCGCACCAGTATTTCCTCGCCCGCCTTGACCTCGTTGAGGTACACGCTTAACCGGTTCTTCAACTCAGCGATATTCACGCTTTTCATCTCTTAGCCTCACGGCCGAATTTGTCTATGGACATCATAGCCATCGTTCTGGTGGCCTAATAGCCATCTCGGTTTTACTGGGCAAGCTTATTCGGTGAATGATCGCTGGAAGATCCCATGGGTCATTTCGGGGAGCCGCCGCGGTTGCCACGTTCTTCGGTACGTCGCTTAAACCAGTCTTGACGCTGACGCAGGTTCTTGGGACCTTCGCCGATCTTCGGGGCGCCCTCGCTGAGCGATCCCGGAATCTCAGCCGGCAAGCGATACAACTCGAAGGAGGACGGCGCGCCCGCCCTCGGAACGACGGTCAACGTAGCAACCGGCTCGGCGAATTCGACTCCCAGATTCCTGAGTGTCTGCCGAACTGACTCACCAGCGTTGCCGGTTTGAATCCCAACCAGCGTCGCACGTTGACGCTGCGACTCGCTCATCGCACTCGTCGAGACCAGTTCTTCAACCGCGCCGGCCTCGACTTCCCTGGAAAAGAACAGAGCTTGCGCGTCATTGGCGACGCTTTCAGTCAGATCACCCTCAACCGTCAGTCCCGACCGTGACTCGCCGGCGGCCGCCAGCGCATCACACGATACGGCCATCGCCCGTCCTCGCTGCCCGGCGCTCAAGCGAGTCATCGCCGTTTGCGTTTGTTCCAACGCCGTAGAAAGGCGCGAGAACCCGTCGTCGACGTTATTGTCGGGAGGCCAGGTTTTCACCACTCGCCATTCTGATTCGCTGCTCATCCGTAGGTGATTCTCGCGCGTTGAATTCGCGTTTTCAATCGGTCGATTAGCGCCTGTCGATTAGCAGACTGCCGCGTGGTCGTTCACTGGCGACTTCGACGGCGTCACGGAGCGTGGCGCTCTGGGCGGACGACGCGGCGTCAGTGAATCAGATACGCGTTTATCGCGGGGCAGTGGATCCCGGTAAGTACCGAGGCGGTCCAAGGTCTATCCGCTCGAGCCGCCCCTCAACTTCCACCTGGAGGGTAGTGAACTGCCATTCACCCGCGCTCTTGCGGGCTACGGCGTACACTGTCCCCGATTTCTTTGGCCCCGAGATCGGAATCGAGAGATCAGCCGTGCCCGTTGAGCCGCTGACGTTGATCGATCCGCTAACGAGCCACGCCGGTTCTATCGGTTCGCCAAGCTCGCTGATCACCGTCGGGTTCGCTTTTGCTTTTGCCACGGCGAGCTTGTACACGTCCGAAGATTTGATCGCGCTGAAGACCAGCGTGATGATGCCGAAGATGACGAGGACGCCCACTACGACGATGGTCAGACATCCCGTCGGGACGAACCATTTCCAGTTCTTGCTCCACCAGCTCTTTTTTGGTGTCGGTTCCATTTAGCATTCTCCCTTTGGAGTGCCGCGACCTGGCGCTGCTTTGGCAGTCCTTTGGTTTGTACCAATCCGCAATCAACGCCTTCGCGGGGCGGCACGTTCATCTTCATCTATCTCGTCGCGAGACTACCAAAGCGGTGCCGGGTCGCCGCACTCCATACGCTATTGTGACCGGTAGTTGGTAAACTGCATGTCGATGCCGAAGTCTTCCTGCTTGAGCAGCGCGATCACCTGCTGGAGCGTATCGCGGTCCTTTCCGGCGACGCGAACGAAGTCGCCGTTGATTGAAGCCTGTACGCGGACCTTTGTGTCCTTGATGAACTTGACGATCTCGCGCGCCTTCTCGATCGGAATGCCATGTTGAAGCGTGATCGTCTGACGCACGGAGTCCTTGGCAGCCGGCTCGACCTTGCCGTAGGAGAGCGCCTTGAGCGACACGCCTCGCCGGATGAGCTTTTGCTGAAGCACGTCGGTCAGCGATTTGAGCGTGAACTCGCTCGCGGTCGCGAGCGTGAGGGTTCGTTCTTTCTCATCCAGGCTTACCTGAGAGTTCGTACCCTTGAAGTCGTATCGCTGAGTGATTTCCTTTGTGGCCTGGTTGACCGCGTTCTTCACTTCGGCCAGGTCGACTTTTGAGACTACGTCGAAGGTGTTCTGTTGTGCCATTGTCGCTTTCTTGATCGTGAGTCCGCCCGATTGATATAACCGAAGCTCGCGACCAATAGCAAGAGCGAGTCGAGGCGAAGTATCATGCTTGACACACATCAACTCAGGCTTTATAAGGCTAGCCATCTTCAACATTCCATCGCGCGATTCTATTGGAGGACTTATGAACACCCGACGCATAGTTCGATTCGCCCTCGTTCTCCTGGCCCTGTCTTCGCTCGCTGCTCCGATCTCTCACGGCAATGGCTTCTCGCTCGAGCAGGTGCTCAGCTCGCCGTTCCCCTCTGATCTGATCGCCTCGCCGAAAGGCGACAAGCTCGCATGGATATTCGACGCCCAGGGTAAGCGCAATATCTGGCTGGCTCAAGCGCCCGCATTCAAGGGCCGCCAGTTGACCCGCTACGACAAGGACGATGGACAGGAGATCACCGAGCCCGTGTTTTCGCCAGACGGAAGCCTGATCGCTTTCGTTCGCGGCGGCGACCCCAACAGCGATAAAGAGATCCCGAATCCCACGAGCGATCCGGCCGGCACTAAGCAAGAAGTCTGGGTCGTAAACGCGCGCACCGGGCTGACAGCGAAGGTCGGCGAAGGAAGCCGGCCTATGTTTTCGCCGCGCGGCGATCGCGTAATCCTCAGCCGCGAAGGGCACCTATGGTTCGCGCCGATTCCAAGCCCCGCACGCAAGACCGCTGCGAGCTCGCCGAAGAAGATGTTCGAAGTCCGAGGGAGCGTCTCATCGCCGGCGTGGTCGCCCGATGGGACACGCCTCGCGTTCGTTTCCTCGCGCGGCGATCACAGCTTCATCGCGATATATGAGCCGAAGTCGTCTCGCATTCGGTTCCTTCAGCCAAGCGTCGACCGCGACATCGAGCCGCGATGGTCACCCGACGGCAACCGCATCGCGTTCATCCGGCTGTTTAACGTGCCCGACACGTACTCCGCCGACAAGGAGAGGGTAACTCCGTGGTCGATTCGCGTGATCGATGCGTCGACTGGCGAAGGCAAAGAAGTGTGGCGCTCGGGCGCAAGTGAGATGGAGTCATTCTCGCGGCTGCCGCTTGGCGATAACATCCTGCAATGGGCAGCCGACGACCGCCTCGTGTTCGCATCGGAGAAGGACGGCTGGGCGCACCTCTACTCGATTTCATCGAGGGGCGGCGAGGTCACTTCGCTCACGCCCGGCAACTACGAGGTCGAGAACGTCTCGTGGGGGCCGGACCGATCGTGGGTGATCTTCTCGGCGAATGCGGGCGACATCGACCGGCGTCATTTGTGGAAGGTCAGCGTCGCCGGAGGCGAGCCACAACAAATCACGTCGGGCGAGAGCATCGAGATGTTCCCGGTTGTTGTGAACAGCGGCAAGCAACTCGCCTTCATGCACTCGACGGCGCTCTACCCGTTCCTCCCGTACGTGACCGCCATTGATGGAAAGGGGACTCATCCGCTGGCCGGCGACGCGCTTCCCAAAGACTTCCCACACGACCAACTCGCCGAGCCCGAACAGGTGATCTTCAAGTCGAGCGACGGGCTGGAGATTCACGGTCAGGTCTTCAAATCCAAATCCGCATCGGGACGCAGGCCCGCGGTGGTCTTCATGCATGGCGGCCCTGTTCGCCAGATGCTGCTCGGCTGGCATTACAACTACTACTATCACAATGCCTACGCGTTCAATCAGTACCTCGCCAACCAGGGTTACGTCGTGCTGTCGGTGAACTACCGTTGCGGGATCGGCTACGGGCGCGCGTTTCGTGAGGCGAAGCATCGTGGTCCGCGCGGCGCATCCGAGTATAACGACATCGTCGCGGCAGGCAAGTATCTGAAGACTCGCGCCGATGTAGACGCGAAGCGGGTAGGGCTGTGGGGCGGATCATATGGCGGGTTCCTGACCGCGATGGGACTCGCGCGCGATTCGGATCTGTTCGCAGCGGGCGTCGACCTGCACGGTGTTCATGATTGGAGTGCACGAGTGGGCCGCACGCCGTGGGCGACGGGTTCAACCGAGCTTGTGAGGCTCGGCCGCGAATCGTCGCCGATTAGTTCGGTAGACAAATGGAAATCCCCCGTGTTGTTGATTCACGGAGACGACGATCGCAACGTAGCGTTCAGTCAGTCGATCGAACTGGTGCGAAAGCTTCGCGAGCGCGGCGTCGAATTCGAGGAACTGGTCTTCCCCGACGACGTTCACGATTTTCTGCGTCACGAGAATTGGTTGAGAGCGTACCGGGCTGCGGCTGATTTCTTCGGTCGGAAGTTGAAGTAGAGGACCAACCGCCGAGACACGAAGAGCGCCGAGACAACTGCGGAGCCGTTTTGCTGCCGGCCGGCGCCCGTTGCATCTGGTAGTTCATGGCTGGTAGTTGATGATGTCTGGTAGGTTCATGTTGACTACGTTACGTCCCGGCCTCTAACCTTGATCACCTATGCCAAGAAGACGAGTCTGCTTCGTCTCCGCTTCCTTTTGTTTGTTTCTTCTTGTGAGTGTCGCAGCACGTGGAGACTCCTCGGCGTCCCTTACCGGCATCGTGCGCGACTCGTCCGGGGCCGTCGTCGCCGGCGCGGAAGTCGTCCTTTTGAAAGCACAGCAAGCCATCGCCGGAACTGCAAGAACAGACGCCGAAGGCCGGTTCGTGATCTCAGGAGTTCCGGCCGGCAGCTACTTGCTGCTGGTTACGTCTCGCGGATTCGCCGAGCGGCGAATGGGCGTACGTCTCAGCCCAGGCACGGCCTCTAACGTCGAAGTCGTGCTCGAACCCGCGCCGGTCAGCGAAGAAGTCACCGTTACCGCCAATCAAGGCGAGGTCGAAAGCGTCGAGACCGTAACTCAACAGGTCAACGTCATCAGCGAGTTGCAAATCGAAGAGCGAACGAAAGCCGTCGTCGCACAAGTAGCGAGCGAAGAGGTCGGAGTGCACCTCCAGCGGACCAGCCCGACAGTCTCCGGCGTCTACGTTCGGGGGTTGACGGGCAACAAGGTCAACGTCTTCGTTGACGGCGTTCGCTTTTCCAACTCGGCGGCGAGAGGCGGCATCAACAGTTTTCTCAACCTGATCGAGCCGTCAAACCTCCAGGCAGTCGAGATTCTGCGAGGGCCCAACAGCGCGCAGTACGGAAGCGACGCGATAGGCGGCAGCCTTCAGTTCCTTTCCCGGTCGCCCACGTTTTCGGCAAGCGGACCGGAAGCGCAAGGCAAACTCAGTACCTCATTCAACAGCGCCGACTTCAGTTTTGGTTCGAGCCTCACTGCCTCGCTGGCCGCCAGGAACTTCGGATTGCTCACGAATCTCGCTTCCCGGCGGATTAACACTCTGAGGCCGGGCGGCGGAATTGACTCGCACAACGCCGTCACAAGGTTTTTCGGGCTCGGCTCACGCGCGGTTATCGGAGACCGCTTGCCCGACTCCTCGTTCACTCAGTACGGGGGTTCGATGAAGCTGAACTGGTTGCCGGCTGAGGGGCATCAGCTCATCGCGAGCTACGGCAGAAGCCAGCAAGACGGCGGCAACCGCTACGATCAACTGCTGGGCGGCGACGGGAACCTGATCGCCGGCTTGCGAAACTTCATGCTTGATTTCCTCTACGTGAAGTACGACAAGCTGAAGGCAGGGTGGCTGGACACCATCGTCCTCGCGTATTCGTTCAACTCGCAACGCGAGGAGCGAGTAAACCAGGGCGGCAACGGAAATCCGAAGGCTTCGATCAATCACGAGTTCGAACGCACAAGCGTGAATGGAATACAGGGCTACGCCGGCAAGCAGGCGTGGCTCAGGCAGAACCTGATCTTCGGCGGCGAATACTATCACGAGCGGATCAACTCTCCGTCGTTCGGCGTCAATCCGGTGACAGGTGTCTCGTCGCTCCGGCGTCCGCGTGTGCCCGACAACGCGCGCTACTGGAGCGGCGGCCTGTATGCGCAAGACGTCCTTGACGCGGTGCCGGGAAAACTGCGATTAGTCGGAAACATCCGGTACAGCGCGGCTTCGTATCGCGCGCGCGGTGCGGACAGCCCGCTGGTGAGTGGTCGCCGGCTCTGGGGTGATGACTCGCTAAAAGTCGGCGACGTGACTTTTCGCGCGGGTCTGGTCGCGACGCCCGTTGAAGGGCTGAGTCTGTCGGCTAACTTCAGCCGTGGATTCCGCGCGCCTCACATGACCGACCTCGGCACGCTGGGGCTGACGGGAGCGGGCTTTGAGGTCGCGGCCCCCGACGTTGCCGGGCTCGGCGGCACGATCGGATCAACTGCCGGCGGCGATGCCGTCTCTACCGGGAGACCCGTGGCCCAACTCGAACCCGAAACCAGTCTGTCTTACGAAGTGGCGGCGCGGTATCACAACAAGCGACTCGACACCGACTTCGCCTTCTTTGTGAACAACATCAACGACGCAATAACCAAGCAGACGCTTATACTTCCGCAAGGCGCGGTAGGACGCGTGCTTGGCGATCAGATCATCACCGCGCAGAATCCCAACGGCGCGGTCTTCGTAGCGGCATCCACGAATCCCGTTCTGGTGCGAGCCAACTTCGGCGACGCGCGAATCTACGGGTTCGAACACACCTTCGACATCAAGCTGAATGCTGATTGGTCCGCCGCTACCGTGCTCACCTACATCCACGCTGCTGACAAAGAGACCGGCCTTCCTCCGAACATCGAAGGCGGAACTCCCGCGCCGGATGGTTATCTCAAGATTCGCTACGCGCGGCCCGGCCACAGATTTTGGGTCGAGCCCTATGCGCACGCGGCGGGGCGACAGGCGCGCCTTTCGAGTCTCGACCTCGAAGACCGACGCACTGGAGCGACAAGGTCTCGCGGCAGCATCGCAAACTTCTTTCAGAACGGTGCGCGGGTTCGAGGGTTGGTACGGGCTGGCGCGGACGGTGTGTTCGGGACCGCGGACGATGTGCTAGGCGCGACGGGCGAAACGTTGGCCCAGATTCAGAATCGAGTGCTCGGTGTTGGAGTCGGCTCGGCGCCGTTGTTCAGCGCGCTCCCAGGCTACGTTGTCTTCGGAGTGAGGGGCGGTTTCAGGGTTGCGGAGCGGCACGAGGTGATAATCGACTTCGACAACATGGGCGACCGGAACTATCGCGGCATAAGTTGGGGCGTGGACGGGCCGGGTCGCGGGGTGTTCGTCAGATACAACGTTCGATTGTGATTCACGCAAGAGCCACCGCAGAGGACACAATGGAACGCTGGGCGGGCTTACACATCTCCGCGTTCCTCCGCGTCCTCTGAGGTGGCTTTCCGGAGTGCCTTGCCGAGGATACGCTTCGTATCTTCGAAGGAAAGAAGGACCAGCGCTTCATCGTAAGTGACCCAACGTGACTGGCGCAGCTCACCTGCGTCAGCCTGCCGACAGAACCTGAGCAGGGAGTACTCAACGCGAACGGTCTTCCCTTCGAAATCGAATTCGCTCGCGCCGAGTGGAGCGAGCGGGGTAGCTTCCACGCCGGCTTCTTCGCGGACCTCGCGCACAGCGGCTTGTTCGGCGGTCTCGCCGGATTCGATGTGGCCCTTGGGAAAGATCCAATGACTCGGGTTCTTCTTCGCGGTTACGACGAGGAAGCTGGGCGATTCACCCGTCAATTTGACGACGACGCCTCCCGCTTGTGCGACGACCGACATGACCGACGACCTCAGTTTAATCTCGGGCCGCAATTCTAGCGGGCGGGTCAGTTTCTGCGCCAGCGGCGAGGGGTGCTGGCGTGCTATGCAAGAGTACATAGACAACGGCACTCAGCTTGGCTGGCTGATTGAGCCTGGCGAGAGAAAGGTCTACATCTATCGCCCGCACGTTCCAGTCGAATGGATGGACAATCCCGCGCTCATCTCAGGCGAACCGGTGCTGCGCGGATTCACGCTCGACCTGCAGGCTATCTGGAAATAGCAATCAGCTCATCCCGCGAAGTATTCTCGATGCCGGCTCAGGTCGGTGTTGGCAAAGAACCTCTTCCACCACGCGTCAGTTGAATCGAGATACCACGGCTCCGGCCCCGGCTTCTTCTTGCCCGCTTTCACCAACGCTATCTCTCTAGCCCGCTTCTTCTGCGCCCACTCGCGAAAAGCGTAGTGATCCCACAACCGCATGAACTCGCCGAGATAAACATCTGCAGCCCGCTTGTTGCCGCGAATGATCAGCATGTTCTCGTCGTTCTTGTTGGTCGAGGCCGCGCTGAAATTGGCTGAGCCGGTCACGATGATCGGATCGTTGCCGAGCGGGTCGATCAGCATGTACTTCGTGTGAATGTACTTCACGTGCTGGTTCAAGCCGGTGAGTTTTTCGGCGACCCAGTTGTCGAACTGGTTCATCTCGATCTTGCTCCCGACGGCGAACCGGTTCTCGGGCATTCGCCTAAGGTCGATCATCTCCTTCAATGCCTCGGCCCTCTTCTCCTTGCGGACGCCCGGACCGAGCAGCGTCTCAAACAGCGCATAGCGGAGCCCCGCCTTGCCGGTGCGATAGACCGCCTTGAATACATCGTGCATGCCGAACGCGAACGTCATGAATAGCGCGTCGTTTGCCCCGGCGGCCAGTCTTCCGTAGTAGTCGAGCGCATCGAGCGACTCGCGCGGACTGAAGATGGTCATCGTGCCCTTGGGCGGCGTTTCTTCCGGAAGTGGATGCGTGACCGTCAAATCAGGCGCGAGCACCTTGCGCTCGGGGTTTCCTTGCAGTTGCTCCCAGTAAGCTAGATAAGCCTCGGCGACCTTCGGTTCCTCCACCACATGCACTACGTTCGACTGGCCGAAGACGCCGCCATCCGAAAAATTCGTCGAGCCGGTCAGCACCTCGACTGCCTTCTTCCCCTTGAGCAGCACGATGAACTTGTTATGCGAGAGCGCCTGCGGTTTGGGCACGCGCTCGTCGCAGAGCGATTTGATGTTCGCTTTGTCGGCCTGCGCGCGGTTCTCATCGCGCGGAAAGTCGTGGCCGGCGTCGTAGAGGATTCGCACGTCAGCGCCGCGAGCATGCGCTTCGTGAAGCGCGTTCAACACACTCGGCAGCCGGAACTCGTAGGCGCCGACGCGAAGTCCCCAGCCCTTCTTCGCCTGGCCGATGAATTCCAAGATCGCTTCGTGCGCCCCACGCGAGAGCCATGCCCACGCGGGGTCATCTTCGCCGCCCTTAGAACCCGGGACGCGATTGCCGAATCGCCGCGCGTACTCCTGCGAGGCCGCCGCGCCACGGTTGAAGTAGACGTCGTGATCGCCGCATTCGGGCGACTCGGTCTTTACGCGCACTGAAACCTCGGCAAACGGCTCCAGCTTGTTGGGAGGGCCCTTGAGCGCGAGGACCTTATACGTGTAATCGTGTCCCGGCTTTGCGGAGTAGTCGGCCCACGAAAAATCCTGGATCGGCTGATTGCGAGTCGAGAACTTCGCGCCGGGCGCGAGCCCAGGGTCGGTCTCCTTGAACGTCTTCATCCCCTGGAGCCAGTAGGCTTCGTTTTCAGTGTGATCGGTGCGATGTATGCCAAACCCGCGCAGTCCATTGCAATCGCTCTTGTCCATATTCATGGAGAGCAGCACGACGTGAGAGCCGGCAATAGCCCTCGCGGTGAGACCGTGGTTTGTGACTCGCTTGCGCATAAGCGTCCTCCGTTTCGCATGCGGATTCCGAAATCAAGCGTCGGGCCTTCATGCGGGCTCAGCGTGTCGCTATGTCGGGACCAGCAAATGGGAGCCCGCTCTCGGGTTACTGTTTCGGTCAGCCTGTGAGTTGCCGCTTCGGGCCCCGAGCGATTGAGGTAAGCGACCGGGGTGTTTATATTCCTGCGTGAGCGTGATGTCAATATCGTACGGACGAAGAAAGGCCGGTCCGACCGTCCTACTGCTGACACCGGCGGCAAAAGTGCGCTGTTCGGCCGTTGAGTTTCTTTCTGAGGATTTCGCCGCCGCACCGTGGACAGCCCTCGCGCCTGCCTGCCCGCGATGCCAGAAAGTACGCCGGGAATTCATCTTCGCCGGCTGTTGCGATTGCTCGCCTCAACACTCGGCGCGTTTCGCGATGAGTGCATTTGATCTCGTGCTCGCTCAATGTCGAAGCGCGGCGGTCGGGACGTACGCCCGCCTCAAAGAGTATCTGATCGGCGTAGATGTTCCCGACGCCGGCGATCCTCCTCTGATCCATCAACAGCGGTTTGATCCGCCGCGACGGGCTCTCATCGATCACGCGCTCAAGATACGCGAGTGTGAATCCGCGGGCCAGCGGCTCCGCGCCCATATCGCGAAGCGCGGGCACGTCGCCGGGCTTGTCCACGAGCATCACCCGGCAGATGTTGCGCGGGCACGTGAAGGCGAGCCGCTTGCCGCTTTCGAGAACGAACTCGATGCGCGCGTATTCCGGCCTTTCCCGCCGGTCGTCGAACAAGCAGAGGCCGCCACCCATGCCGAAGTGCAAGATGAGCACCCGTCCGTTGTCGAGCGTGATAATGATGTACTTGCCGCGACGCGAAGCCTTGACCATCCTTCGTCGGCGCAGCGCGATCGCAAATGCACGCGCGTGCGGAGATTTGATAATGCCGGGAAATCTGATGATGACCCGTTCGATCGCCTGACCGAGTGCGGCGCGCTTCAGGTAGCGGAGTTGAACCTCGACTTCGGGGAGTTCGGGCATAGGGGACTTTGGATTTTAGATTTTGGATTTGCGATCCATGAGTCGCGTTCGGTTGCGGGGCTTTCGTGGTGACCAACTCGGACTCGCCGAACCGAGGGACGCACGGCGTGAAGCGGGCCGCCTCATGCTTTTACTGGGGAGCGCCGAATTTGGTGTGCATCATCTCGGAGGCCCGCGCGCGCGAAACCGTAAGGTCGGCATCAACGCGATTGCCTTCGCTCTTGATTTTGAACAGCGACAACAGCTCCGCTACATCGGGGCTCTTTGACTTCTGAGTCAGGCGGACTATCGCCAACAGCAGGTTCAGTTGTTGCGCCTGACCTCGTGCCTCCTCAGGAGTAGGCGCAAACGCAGTGATCGTCAGCCGCGCGATGCTCTCGTTCAAGTCCAGGCGTATCGTGGCAGAGCTCAGCTTATGGAGCGGTCCGACCGCGTGCGACTGGCCTAGCGTCCAGAGGATCTCCTTGGCCTTTTCGTCGACGATCTTGGACCCCGACGACTTGGTTATGACGATGTTGGAGATCGATCCGTCGGGCTCGATCTTGAATGAAGCCATCACAGAGAACTTGTCGGTGACGTCGGTGTTGCCTGCCAGGTACAGCGAGTACACCTGACCGATCAAGTCCTTGAGCGGGGCTTCGTTGATCTCGCCGAATTTGGCTTGTGATGCTTCGGCAGCTTGCTTCTTCGCGAGCTCTTCGGCAGCCTTGCGCCGCTCTTCTTCTTCCTTCGCCAGCCGCTCCTTTTCGGCCTTCTCACGCTCGGCCTTCTGGCGCGCGAGTTCTTCGCGGCGTTTGCGATCCCGTTCCCGAATCTCGTCGAGTGTGAGGGTCTCCTCGGGCTTGGGGATGCGCAACATGCCTCGCGGGTATCGCAGCGGCACGAGTTCCGTTACCTTATAGCGCTCGTAGGGCTTGTTTACGACCGTCACGTTCATGAATGGCGCGAGCAACCCACTGTAAACGATGTAGGCTGCCGCGCCCACGTGAAGCAGGATCGCGAATGCGAGCACCGGCAACAGCAAACGGCGCGGTTGAGCGCCAACCGGCTCAGTCGCGAAAGTGGTCGCTACAAGCTCAAGAGGGTGACGGCCCAGCGCCGGCACAGTCATTCTGATCTCGCGTCCCAACCGGACGAGCAACGAGTCTTCCGGGCGATCGGGAAGGAAGGCTGTTCTCAGGAAGTCGGCCGGCCGGCGGGTGAGCTCGCCGAAGGCGTCCGACAGCGCAATACGGAGGCGCCGGTCAAGCCGGCTCTTGGGAATGGGTCCTAACAGGGGCCTGTCAATCCATGCTTCCATCGACGAGCTTCATTCTCCGGGCCGAGCGGTTTCTTCGTGCACATCCTGGAGCCCGGCTAACCGGCTCGGCTTCACACCCTCATTCTACAATACGCAGCCGCGAAGCAAAAAAGTGCAAAGACAGGAAGCTATGATGACGGTCAGCCTGGATTATAGCAAAACTCAGGGTGGGTAGCGCGGAATAGCCGGGGACTCGCGAGCCGCCCGACGCCGACCGCGATCGCGCGTCCGCTACCCTTGATTGATCGAATACTTCTTCAGCAATCCGCGCGCGATGATCAGCCGCTGAAGCTCGTTCGTCCCGCCCCCGATGATCAACAGCGGCGCGTCGCGGTAATAGCGCTCGACCGGGAAGTCCTTCGCGTATCCATTGCCGCCGAAGATTCGCATCGCCTCAAGCGAGCACTCCTGCGCCGTCTCGCTCGCGAACAGCTTGGCCATTCCGGCTTCGAGATCGCAACGCTCGCCGCGGTCTTTCTTCTCGGCCGCCGAGTAGATCAGCAGCCGCGCGGCTTCGATCTTTGTCGCCATATCCGCGAGCTTCAATTGAATCGCCTGATACTCGCAGATCGGTTTGCCGAAGGTCCTGCGCTGCTGCGAGTACTTGATCGCTTCTTCAAACGCCGCTCGCGCGATGCCCAACCCGCGCGCGGCTACATTGATGCGCTCGGACTCGAGTCCCGTCATCACCTGCTTGAACCCTTCGCCCTCGCGGCCGCCGATCAGGTTCGCTGCGGGCACGCGGAAGTCTTCAAACAACAGCTCACAAGTTTCCAGGGACTTGTAGCCGAGCTTGTCGATGTCGCGGCTGACCGTCAGGCCCGGCTCGCCTTTTTCGGCGATGAAGGCGCTGATCCCGGTGTGAACGGGCTTGGCGTCCTTGTCGGTCTTGGCGAGGATCAGCAGCGCTTCGCCGCGGCGCGCATTGGTGATCCACATCTTCGAGCCGTTGATGTAGTAGTAATCGCCGCGCAGCGTTGCGGTCGTGCGGATGGATTGAAGGTCGGTTCCGGCTTCGGGCTCCGACAAGCAGATCGCGCCGCGTTTGTCGCCTCGCGCGAGCATCGGCAGAAACCGCTGCTTTTGGTCTTCAGCGCCGAACCTGACCAGCACATCGCACAGGACCGAGTGAGTCCCGAGGATTCCCGCAAGCCCCATCCACACTTTCGATATCTCTTCGAAGATCATCGCGTAGATGGTGTAGCTGAGGTCCTGGCCGCCGTAGGCTTCGGGAACGTTCGCGCCAAAGAGGCCGATCGCTTTCATGCGCTCGACCAACTCGGTCGGGTATTCATTGCGGTGTTCCAGTTCGGATGCCACCGGCGCGACTTCTTTTTCAAGGAAGCGCCTGACGGTGGCGAGTATGAGTTCTTCTTCTTCGCTGAGCTTGTTGGCCATTTGCGTCTCCGGTGGGCGATGATAGCACGGCACGAGAGCGACCTGAAGCGACTGGGCGCGCGCGGGGTGCGAGCCCTCGCGCGACCAGGCACGCTAATATCCCGGAGGCGTGGTCCAACCAACTACCGTCACTCAACCGCGTAGGGTTGGATGTTCGTAGTAACGGGCGAACGGAGGCGCTCACCCCCTAAGGGTGAAATGTTCTCGGCCGTCACCCGCACGAGTATTCAACTCAATCACGCGCACCTCCCGCGTGCCGCCTTCCGGTGAAAAAACCGCTCGCGTTCCATTGGATTCCCCAGGCTACGAGTCGATGGGGTCGGTATCCTTGCCGAGGCGGACCGGCACGGGAGCGAGAGAGTCCATCATCAACTCGGTCGTCCCTTCGGTGACTGAGGCCGGCGGAGGAGCGAGCGCAACTCTCTCCTGCGCGGAGATGGGAGGCGAACCAGCTTCGATGTCCGGCTGCGCCGGCGTGTGCGGATGCAGCGCCCGGTGCAACCGGCGCATGCCCTGCTGCAGCAAAAATGAGGCGAACAGGGCGCCCAGCGCCAGCATCACCCACCCGATGTTTGCTGCCTTCCCGTCACTCCCGAGAATCATAGGAAGAGTCACTACAAGCGCCAACACGGTGACGCCAAGCCCAATAGTGATCTCGAGTTGGGCCGCGCTGAGACCGGCGGTCATTCTCATCAATTCAACCTCGGCCGGCGGGTGACGTCCCGCGACCGGCGCCCCGCAAGATCTGCAGAAACGCGCCGCATCAGTGGCCTCCGCGCCGCACGAGGGGCAAACGGTCCGGCTCACCGGCGCGGTGGCCACTGCGATGATCGCTTCGGCCTCGCGTTCGAGCGCCAGCCGGTCGCCATTAGTGAAGATGTACGGAACTGCGTAGTCGAAGGTCGCGACGGTGGAGGCGGGGTTGGCAGCCTTCAGCAGAACGGTCAGTCTCACCTCGTACTCGAGAATATCGGCCACCCAGAGACTCTTCTGGGCCGCGCGCTTGGCTTGAATCGGGTTGTCGCTGACGATCACGTAGTTGAACTGCTCGAGGACGTCGATGAGTATTCGGCGGACCGATTCGATCTCGCCGGGAATGACCCGCTTGAAGTGGTGTTCGCCGTAGGCTCCCAGACTGGTTGAGCTCATGTTCGGAGTCCCTCATCGGACATACGGATCGAGTACGTCAATCGTTGCACTGCCGGACGAAGCGTCAATCCGCATCGCCTTTGGCTAGCCCATCGGCATACTCCATCATTCCCTCTTCCGCGAGCTCGCGATCTTCTTCGGCAAATTCGCGGTACAAGGTCGCCAAACGATCCTCATCATACTCGCGCGCTGGTTTGATTCGAGACTTGTGCTTTAGCAAAGCCAAACGATCGATGACCTGATGAAGTTCAGCTTCACTTAAGCTGTCGAGTTGGCTCGATACTTCTTTCTTGAGGTTCACGGACATCCTCCCGTTGTATCCCGAGAGAGGCAAGTCTAATGAGTCGAGTACCACACGTCCAGCGCGCTCGCATTAGTTTCACCTCTCGATGATGGACATCTCGAATTATGGTTGCGGTCTTCGGGAAATCATTATTCCTACCCACGCCGCCATCGAGAATCTCGTTGGGTCCATTCCACTACGCGTTAATTCATCCTGAACACATTGAACAACATGCTTATCGGAAAAGGACGCTGCCACCTGGATGCAAGCATCGCGTTCTTCGCGAATGGCGTCCCTAATTTGTTCTGCAATGCACGATGCCAAGAGCTCACGGTCAAACTGTCCTTTGAATTCCTTGAGTACTTCTTTCGCTCTTTCTTCTGGCGTCATAGCCCCGAATCCTTTCGTCGCACAATGTCGCGAATCGTTCAGCTATGCAATAAAGCGAAGCCCGATTTAGCTGAGGTCACTTAGATTCTCCAGATGCAACTGTACCACGCCGCCCGGAGGGGGATAGTGTTAGGATTAAGCAGAAATCCAAACATAGTTCCAGCGTTGGTCGACCACCATCTTCCTGACAAGTAACCGGAGACAATCATAGGAGCCCGGTGCGCAAGGCGCAGTCCCGGATATCGATGGCATAGTAATCTTGTAACGGTTGAATGTGTATGAGGAAGATTATGGGCAAGAATCCAGCGCACAATAAGTACTTGCCCGGCGTCTCGAACGTGCGCGGAAGGTAGCGGTGGAACATCGCCTCTTCAACAGCGCCTTAGGCCAAGGTTTAAGTCGCGTCATTCAGAGAAGAGGGTTTTCATGGACTCGTGGAGTTCGCCATAGCTATGCAAGATCCTCTCGTTCGGTCGAGATTTTATACCCCTCTTCTTACGGAAGTTGATCAATACATCCTGAAAGGATTCGTGTGGCTGATACGTGCCAAGGCCGTATTCATCCAAAATGTCCGTGAAGGCGAAGTCGCCTGCTTCGACATATGATAATAACCGCTCAAGGTTTTCTACCGTCAGTAGGCTCAGGGGTCGGATGACAAGGTCTCGATCAATACTGCGGCTAGCTCTCTCCTCCTCAAACCAACGCTTCAACCTCCAGTTTGCCAATCCGATTTGGAGCGAGATGTCCTGGACGACGAGCACCGGATAGACTCTTCTAACGGCATCGACATGAAGCTGCGCGAACGTCTTTCTCGCAGCGCGCTCAGAGTTGAAAACGACCTCGATCTTTCGTACGAGTTGCTCTACTCCGGCGCCGCGGGCTCGACCGAATTTCTGGTCAAGCTCCGCCACCAGAAGATCCCGTTGGCCTGAGTACTTTGCCCCCGCACTGAGGAATCCGCCCTTGTATTCCATCGCAATCAGAGCGTCGCCGCAATCTATCACCCCATCGAATGCCTCGTACGCCGACTTGACCTGATCAAAATATGGGGTCGGAAAGAACCTGCCACTGCCTAGCGGATACACTTCGCTGAGAAGCTGATTGACGTATTCCTGGAAGGCCTGACCCCAAGTGGTGAAGAAGAGTTCCCTATCGACCTTGTCTAGTGAATTGGCGATAGAGTGGTATACGCCTGGCCCAAGCTTCTCGATCAAGAAGTTCGCGTCTACGCAAGTCAGAAAATCCTCTCCAAAATAGGCCAGCGGATACTTGCGGAAGGGCGTGAAGTCATATTGCGACAGAAGCGTAGCGACGGGGACTCGAAAATCGTCAATTAATGAACTGAGCGTCCTAGCATTGAGTTCGAAGAAACGTTCTTTCTGCTCGTCGGACACTGTCATCTTTGAAAAGATGACGCTCTTGACGAACTTCAGTGAGTTAAGGTTGCTCGTCACCTGCCCGTATTCCAGAGTGTTATAGTAAGCGTAAATGCAATAGACCAGAGCTAGATGAGCATCCAAAGAAATGCCATTGACTCGGTCGAATACGTCTAGCAGATGCTCTCCGCTTGAGATTACGACAGCGGAGAAGTGGTCGTTGATGATCTTGATGAATTGATGTGCACGAACAAGCGAATGTACTTCGTCGGGTGGATTCATCAGTTCGCTAACTGGAAGCCACTGAGTGAGGAGTTCTTCAAGCGCCGGGTCGTGTTCGAGCTCCCTTAAGAGCCTTTCGCTTTGATCAGGTGACACAAGCAAATCGTTCATTAGCAGACATGCGCTACCCAGTCTGTGCCTGGCCTCGACGCTCTCGAACGGATTATCTGCACCGTAATCCGGAGACACCTCGAGAACTCTTCGCGCTAACGTTAGTAGTTGCTGCCGATGGAATACGGGTCGAGTGACGGCTGATTCTCGCGGAAACTTCTGGCGGACCAACTCAAATAGGTGCTCATCAAGCAGAAAGTCCAAAAGCGCGCCGTGAATCTGCTCTGTTTCACGTGCTCTAAAGTACCGGTAGAACAAGGAAAGCAACAGGTTGACCATGACCAGCATGAAGAACGCAGGTGCCTTGTGTAGCGAGCGCAGTAGTTCGGTTAGCTGATCGTCGGTGGGAGTCTCGCCGGTAAGTTCGGAATGCTGAATATATATTAGAGCAGGCAACTCTTCCCCTGATCATTCGATGCCACGGATGCTGGCCTTGATTCACCGCCCATCTCTTGATAAGCCTCCTCCCGAGCGTCTTCAAGCAGCGTATCTAATTCGTCATCCGATACACCGCTCTCCTTGATCTGCTGGCGAACCGGAGCGTAGGTGTCTCGCAAACTGCCCGGCGGTGAGAGGTCTCTTTCGATCAACTTTTCAACGTACTCGGTCACGTCTTGCCCACTGTCCATCGCGCGCTGCCGGAGCTTGTCCTGCATATCAGACGGAATGCTAATTGTGATGTCCATGATCACCGTCCTTTGCGCCGTCGATCTACGGATGCCCCAGCGCAATAATCGAACACGTAAACGATCCCGGATTGCCCCCGAGGTTGTGCGCCATTCCGAGCTTCATATCCCTCACCTGACGCTCGCCCGCGCGGCCTTGAAGCTGAGCGTAAATCTCGTAGAGCATGCGCAAGCCACTCGCGCCGATCGGGTGGCCGAATGACTTCAACCCGCCGTCCGTGTTCACCGGAAGATCACCCTTGAGCGTGAACGCGCCGGCGTCGATGTCGGCTTTGGCCTTGCCCGGCTCCGAGAACCCGAGGTCTTCGTAGATGATCATCTCGGTGATCGAGAAACAATCGTGCACCTCGGCCATGCTGACTTCCTTGCGAGGGTCCTTGATGCCAAGCTGATCGTAGACTTGTTTTGCCGCCGCCTTGGTCTCGGGAAAACTCGTGAAGTCGAAATCCGGATCCATGCGACCGGTGCCTGGACCCACCGCAAGCCCCATCCCTTTGATCGTCACGAAGTCCTTCTTGAACGTCGGCGCGAGATCCGTTCGAGTGATGATCGCGGCCGCCGCCCCATCAGTAGTCGGGCAGCAATCCAACAAGCCGAGCGGTGAAGCGATCATCGGGGCTTTCATAGCCTGTTCCAGGGTGATCTCTTTTTGGAAGTGCGCCTTCTTGTTGCGAGCGCCGTTGTAGTGGTTCTTCACCGATATCCGAGCCAGGTCCTCTTTTGATGCCCCGTACCTGTGGAAGTAGCGATTGGCTGCCAATGCGAACGCCCCCGGCGCGGTGCGGCCTGCTTCCATGACCGTGGACGCAGCGCCCGGCAGCCCCGAATACCCGCTGTCTTTCAGTTTCTCGAAGCCGACCACCAGCGCGAGGTCGTAAGCCCCCGACGCGACGCCGAACGCCGCGTTGCGCAGCGCGTCCTGGCCCGTCGCGCACATGTTCTCGACTCGCGTAACGGGGATGTACTGAAGTTTGAGCGGCCGAGAGAGACTCAACCCTGAGATGCCCGAAGTCAACGTGCCGACCCACGCGGCTTCGATTTGCGCGGGTTCGACGCCGGCGTCCTCGAAGGCCTCGAATGCGGCTTCCACTATCAGGTCGTCAGCCGACTTGTCCCAGTGCTCGCCGAATTTGGTGCAACCCATTCCGATGATCGCTACACGGTCGCATAGACTCTTCATGTCGTCTTTTCCTCTCTCCGAACTTTCAGCCAAGTGATACCAAATCGCGAAGGGTGCGTCAACGGAGGGGCCGGCGCAGCGCAGCAGGACTAATCGCCCGTGCGCAGTTTTTCCAACAGGCTTTTGACCGCGGACTCCTCGCTCTTCAACTCGCCTTTGATCTGATAGGCCTCGGTCTTGTAAATCTCTTCGCGCAACGTTGAATAGTAGTCATCCAAGATGCGTTCCAGCAGGTCGCGCTCCTGAGGTGTCAACCTGATCTCCATCACCGACCTCCTCGCTTGGGTTACAGCCGCTTCAGCGGCAAGATTCTATCACTCGCCGGAGTTGAGGCAAGCAGCTTCTTCTTGATGCGGGCCGCTCGCTGTGTCATATATGTCGGGCAAATCTTCGGGTTCGGAACCTGGTTGGGACGGGAGACAAAATGCCGAAAGACAAACTCAATCGCAGGGACTTCGTTAAGTCGGCCGTCGCAGCGGGGGCTGTAGCTGCGACGCTGACCAGCACTCGTTCGGTTCACGCGCGGGTGCTTGGCGCGAACGATCGCATAAACGTCGGGCTTATAGGCGCAGGGGGGCGAGGCTCCGATCTTCTGAAGTGGGTCATGGACACCGGCATGAAGCCCGATACGCCGGCGCAAGTAGTCGCCGTCTGCGAGGTCTACGCCAAACGCAAGCGGATCGCTGAAGAGAGAGCGAAGTGTCAGGGCCATTCCGATTATCGCGAGCTACTCGAGCGCAAAGACATCGACGCGGTCATCATCGCCACGCCCGATCACTGGCACGCGAAGATGGCCATCGAAGCGATGAACAAAGGCAAAGATGTCTATCTCGAAAAGCCGATGACTCACACCGTGGAAGAAGCCAAGAAGGTTTACGAAGCGGTGAAGCAGACGGGCCGAGTCTTGCAGGTCGGCTCCCAGACCACGAGCTCCGATCAGTGGTGGAAGGCGCGAAAGGCAATTCAGGATGGCATGATCGGAAGCCTCCTGATGAGTCAGGGCTCATATCATCGCAACTCGACGGGGGGCGAGTGGAACTGGCCCATCGACGCGGCAGCCGGGCCCGACGGGAAGGGCGACGACTTCATCGATTGGAAGATGTGGCTCGGACCGGCGCCGGAGCGCAAGTACGACGCCGACCGGTTCTTCCGCTTTCGCAAGTACTGGGACTACTCGGGAGGCATCGCGACCGACCTCTTCTATCACGTGATGGCTCCGCTGAACATTTGCTGGGGCGAGCCGCAGTTTCCGTTGCGAGTCACTGGCAGCGGCGGCACTTACGTCTTTAAGGACGGCCGCGAAGTCCCCGACACGTTCACGCTTACGGCGGAGTACGCAAAGGGACATTCAGTCGTGTTGTCCTCCTCGATGGCCAACGACATGCACATTCCGGGGCTGGTACGCGGCCACGAGGGGACGATCATGATAGTTCCGGGCGGGCAGTTCGAAGGCCGCGTCGACTACATCACCGTCACGCCTCAGCGCATTGCAAGGGCGAAGTTCAAGGAGAAGTACGGCACGATCGAGATGATGCTCGAATGCGAGACCCGCGAATCGCACATGGAGAACTGGCTGCGGTGCGTGCGGACTCGGGAGACTCCGGTGCTCGACGCGCTGACGGCCTACAAGGCGATGACGACGATCGGGATGAGCGTTCAGTCGTACCGCGAAGGCCGTGTGCTCTACTTCGACGAGAAGAAGCAGAAGGTAGTGCACGACGCGCCATAGGTGTTGACGCGAGGAATCGGCGCGCCTCGAGCGGGACGTTCTCAGATCTGTTTTCGGCACCTTCTAATGAGAAGTTCAAAATCCAACGTGGCGAATTAAGGTTGGGAAGAGGGACTTGTCCCCGCCGATTCTCGTAGCTTCCCGTTGGAAAAAACAGCGGGGACAAGTCTTCCCAACCTGCTACTTGGCTGGAACTGGGGCGAGCGATCCTTGTTAGGTACCGCTTGAAGGGGTTTCTGGATCGGGACATCGATTATGACAACGCCGGAAAGCGAACGAGCGATTGATGCGTGGGCGCAGCCGGCGTTCGGCAACCTGTTCGAGAATGTGCCGGAGGTCGCGAGACTCTTCAAGCAGTCCGGCAGCGCCGAGGTTCTTCGCGCCGGAGTCTCGCCGCAGGCGATGATTTATGCGATGGACCGCGCGGGCGTCGAAACGGTGATGCTCTGCGCGTGGCACAGACCGGGGCGCTGGGTCATCACCAACGATCAAGTCGCGGCAATCGCAAGCGAGTTCCCCGGCCGGTTCTTCGGCGTCGCGGCGGTGAACCTGGAAAAGCCTCTGGAAGCCACTCGCGAGCTCGATCGTGCCGTCATGGAACTGGGCTTCAAGGCGCTGCGTGTCATCCCGTGGCTGTGGAACCGCCCGCCCAATGACAAACTCTACTATCCGCTTTACGTGAAGTGCATCGAACTGGATATTCCGTTCTGCACGCAAGTCGGACACACGGGACCGCTGATGCCTTCCGAGCCGGGCCGGCCCGTGCCTTATCTCGATGAAGTAGCGCTGACTTTCCCCGAGTTGAAGATCGTCGGCGGGCACATAGGATATCCGTGGACCGACGAGATGATCGGGCTGGCGTGGAAGCACGAGAACGTCTTCATCGATACGTCAGCCCATTTGCCTCGCTATTATCCGCCGGCGCTGTTGCACTACATGAAGACCTACGGCAAGGAGAAGGTCCTGTTCGGCACCAACTTTCCTCAGTTGCCGTTCGAGAAATGCATGGAGCAGGCGCGCGCGCTCGAGCTCTCCGACGACGTTCGGATGAAGTTCCTGCGCGAGAACGCGCGCCGCGTGTTCAAGCTGGTATGAAGCGGGTGTTAAGAGTACCGACTTTAGTCGGGTCTTTCTTGCTTCGGGCGCATGGCAGCGAAAGGCCCGACTGAAGTCGGTACTCTAAACGCCCGTCCTGACCGGAGGCGACACAAGTTGAGAGATAAGATTGCTCGATGGATACTCACACTGCTGGCCGTGCTCGCGTTGGCCATTTTCAACGTAGCGAGTCAGGTTGCTGCTCAGGACGCGAGCGGAGTCCGCGAAATTGAATCGCCGGCCGGGCCGGCGAGCGGCGAGCCGAATCTTGTCGCCGGCGCCGACGGCCGCGTTTATCTGAGCTGGGTCGAGGCGGCGGGCGACAAAGGGCACGCGCTACGGTTCTCCGTGCTTGATGGCAACAAGTGGTCCGCGCCTCGCACGATCGCCGAGGGCGGCAACTGGTTCGTCAACTGGGCGGACTTTCCATCGCTGATCGCGCTCGGTGACGGGACGCTCGCCGCGCACTGGCTGGTCAAAGCAGGCCCCGGGACTTACGCTTACAACGTGAATGTCGCATTGTCGAGAGATGGCGGCAGGACTTGGAGCAAGCCAATGGCGCCTCACCGCGACGGCACGCTGACCGAACACGGGTTCGTGTCGATGATCCCGATTGGTGGCAGGCGCGTAGGAGCCGTGTGGCTCGATGGCCGGAAAATGGCTTCAGAAGCCTCTCAGGGGGCTCACGGCCATGCGGAAGGCGAGATGACTCTGCGATTCGCGACGATCGGAAGGGACGGGACGCTCGCGGACGAAACGCTGCTGGATGGGCGGGTCTGCGAGTGCTGCCAGACTTCAGCGGCGGTGACGGCGGAGGGCGCGATCGTCGTTTACCGCGACAGGTCGGACAAAGAGGTGCGCGACATCGGCGTCGTTCGATTTGAAAAGGGAAAGTGGACCGAGCCGCGTGTCCTGAATGTTGACGGCTGGGAGATTCACGGCTGCCCGGTGAACGGGCCTTCGGTGGCGGCTGACGGGCGCAGAGTCGCCGCCGCGTGGTTCACCGCAGCTAAAGAGAAGCCGCGCGTGAATGTGATCTTCTCGAGCGACGCGGGCGCGACGTTCGGGCCGGCGATACAGGTGGATGACGGGAGTCCGATGGGCCGCGTACAGGTCTTGATGCTCGGGGACGGTTCGGCGCTGGTAGTCTGGATGGAACGCGCCGCGTCGGGAGCTGAGATAAGAGCGAGACGAATCTGGCCCGATGGCTCACGCGACAAATCGATCACAGTGGCCGAATCGAGCAGCGCGCGAGCGAGCGGCTTCCCTCGAATGGCTCGCGCGGGGGACAGCGTGATCTTCGCGTGGACGCAAACCGGGAGCCCGTCACGTGTTCGCACAGCAATGATGAAACTTCCGCCGCAAAAAGGCACATAAGGCACAAGACATCAGAGCGCTCAAAGAGATCATGAGGCAGATTGCTGTGTCCGGTTTGGAGCACTCGGGCGTGCGCCTTGGATGCAGGCTATCTTGTTGCGTCTGTCATTTGTGACTCTTGTGCTTTTTCGTGGCTGAGAAACGAGATTATGAAAGCGATCATCATTCAACGAACCGGTGGTCCAGAGGTGTTGACTTATCAAGAGACCGACACGCCGCGCCCCAAAGCAGGCGAGGCGTTGGTCAAGCTTCACGCCATCGGAGTGAACTACATCGACGTCTACCATCGCACGGGGCTCTATCCGGTCCCGCTGCCGTTCATCCCTGGAATGGAGGGCGCGGGCACAGTCGAAGCGGTTGGGGACGGGGTCACCGAAGTTCAGGTCGGCGATCGCGTCGCCTATGCGATGACGATCGGTTCGTATGCGGACTACGCCGTCGTTCCAGCCTGGCGGCTCGTGAAGCTGCCCGATGCTATTTCGATGGAACAGGCTGCGGCAGCGATGCTGCAAGGGATGACCGCGCATTACCTTCTTCATTCGACGTACGCCGTGAAGAAGACCGACACGATTCTGGTCCATGCCGCAGCGGGGGGAGTCGGGTTGCTGGTGATTCAATTCGCCAGGCGCATCGGCGCTCGCGTCATCGGGACCGTCTCGACTGAGGAGAAGGCAAAGCTTGCGCGTGAGGCCGGCGCCGACGAGGTGATTCTTTACACCAAGCAAGACTTTGAAGCTGAGGTGAAGCGGTTGACCGAGGGCGGCGGCGTGCAGGTTGTTTACGACTCGGTTGGCAAGACGACTTTCATGAAGAGCCTCGGTTGTCTCGCGCCGCGCGGGTTGCTGGCGTTATTCGGCCAGTCGAGCGGCCCCGTGCCGCCGTTCGAGTTGGGCTTGCTCGCTCAGAAGGGCTCGCTGTTCATCACTCGTCCGACTCTCGCGCACTACGCGGCGACGCGAGAGGAGTTGCTGTGGCGGGCGGGCGATGCGCTTGGGTGGGTCGCGACCGGTGAACTGACACTGAGGGTGGAAGAATCGTTTCCGCTTTTAAATGCTTCCGAAGCCCATCGCCAACTCGAAGGCAGGAGGACCACCGGCAAGGTCCTGTTAATGCCTTGATGAGACTCGTCCACGAAGGACACGAAGTAACACGAAGAAAACACCGGGAGACTGCCGAAAGGGGAGTGAGGATGAACGAGCGAACTTTTCTGCCGAATTTCCTACCCTCTGTTTTCCTCGTGTTTCTTCGTGTCCTTCGTGGATGATTTCACTTGAACTGCCCGAAGCGCTTCAGGAGTTTGTAGATGTCCACGGCGGCTGCGAGCAATCCCATGACCATCCACACGATGAACCATACCGGCCACGTGTTGTAGCGCTTATCGAGGTACCATCCAATCAAGGCGGGAACGGCGATCATCCACGGTATCGCAAGCGCCAAGCCTACCGTCGCCAGCGCCTGCCGCCAGCTTATACCGCCCGACTCGTCGTCGTCTGCCGGCATATCAACAACTCAAGGACGCAGTCCTAAGGGACGCGAATTCAGCGTCATCTCAGCGTCAGCGCGGCGGGGGTTCAATCTGAATGCCGGGCTGCTTGTCATCAGTCTCCTCAGACTGCTTAGCGGCCGCCTTCCCCGCTTCCTTCTTGTAGTCGTAGACCTTCAGGCCCGGCGCCGTCGCCGCCTTCTGCATCGCGTTGATCATCGGCTGAGGATAGACGCCAAACAGCACTACCAACACCACCGCCACCGCTAGCGCCGCCTTGAGCGACGCCGCGAGCTTGACCGGCTGCGGCTCGGTCTCCGGCTCGATGTACATCGCGCGGATGAAACGGATGTAGTAGTAAAACGAGACCACGGTCATCAGCACCGCCAGAATCGCAAGCGACACGAGCCACGGATTACCCGTCTCCATCAGAGCGCCGAACAGGTAGAACTTGCCGACGAATCCCGCCGTCGCCGGCATCCCGCCGAGCGACAACAGGAAGATCGTCATCATCACCGTCAGCCACGGCGACTTGCGCATCAAGCCGTTCAGGTCTTCCATGCGATCACCCGCGATGCCTTGCCGCCGCAGCGCGATTATGCAGCCGAACACGCCAAGGTTCATCAGCGTGTAGACGAATAGATAAAGCACGAAGCCGGTGTAGCCGGTCTGATTCCCCGCGATCAATCCGAGCAGCGTGTAGCCCGCGTGCGAGATCGACGAATAGGCGAGCAGCCGCTTGGTGTTGTTCTGAGTCATCGCGGCCAGGTTGCCCCACACAATCGTGATCGCCGAAACGACTCCGAGCAGCGCCGCCCATCCGGGAAGGTCGGGAATGCCGGCAGACGGAAGGCCCGCAAGAGTCTCGCGCAAATCAGGGAGACCGTAGAGGAACAGGCGGCCGAACATTGCAAAACTCGCGGCTTTCACGGCGACCGACATGAACGCCGTGATCGAAGTGGGCGCGCCTTCGTACGCGTCGGGCGCCCACATGTGAAACGGGACAGCCGCGACTTTGAAGAACATTCCCGCCGCCATCAGGATCATCGATATGAGCAACAGATAGCGCAGGTCGGCAGTTCCGCTGTGACTTGAGATTTGGAATTTCGCCGCTGCGACAATCGGCAGCGCTTTCGCGATATCGCCCAGGTTCGTCGATCCCGTCAGGCCGTAAATCATCGAGATGCCGTACAACAAAACGCCCGACGAGAACGCGCCCAACAGGAAATACTTCATCGCGGCTTCATTCGATTTTCGGTCGCGCTTCATGAAGCCGACCAGAATGTAGACCGAGATCGCCATCAACTCGAGCGAGATGAACAGCGCCAGCAGATCGACCCCCGACGCCATGAACATCATGCCTACGACCGCAAACAGGATGAGCCCATAGTATTCGCCGTGCTGCTCGTCTTCGACGTCCAGGTACTTTATCGAGAGGAGAATCGACAGCGCTGCGCCTATCAAAAAGATCAGCTTGAAGATGACGGCGTAGTTGTCGATGACGATCATGTTGAAGAAGCCCAGCTTTGGCCTCCCGGAGGCAGCGATGGCGACGTAGAGAATCGCGAGCGAGCCTAGCGAGAAACCGCAACCCGCGAGGCTGACCCACGCGACGAGCCGCTTGCGGTCGCGCGGCAGCATTACATCGAGGATCAGGGCCGCACAGGCAAACAGCGTCAGTATCGCCTCCGGCATGATGAGCTGCGCCGTCTGACGGGCGATGGTTTGGAAGTCGGTGGTCGCTTGGATGAATGAAAGCAGCATAGTTGGTTTGAGGTTCGTGGTTCGTGGTTCGTGGTTCGTGGTTCGTAGTTTGTGGTTCGTGGTTCGTGGTTTGTGGTTTGTGGTTCGTTGTTCGCGGTTCGTACGTTTGTGGTTCGTGGTTGCGGCTTTTGGATAACGCAAACACGCTGCCAGAAGCACGACCCAGAACTACAAACAACGAACGACGAAACACGAACGACAAACGACGAACCACAAACTACGAGCTTTCCCTACTGTTCTCCCGTCTTCCCTCCCGCGGCCTCGGATGCGCGCGCAGTCTTCGCAGGCTTGAAGTAGTTCGAGCCGTCTTCCTTCTGCGTCACGACCCCGACTACTACTTCGCTCTGCGGGTTGATGTATTCCAACACCGGTTTTGGATAAATGCCGATCCAGAAGATCAATACGATGATCGGCGCGAACATCCAGAACTCGCGTTTGTCGAGGTCGGCGAGCTTCTCGTTCGCCGGATTCGTTACTCCGCCGAAGAACACCCGTTGATACAACCAGAGCATGTAGGCCGCGCCGAGGATTATGCCCAGCGTCGCGAGCGCCCCCCACAGGACGCTGGCTTCGAATGCGCCCCTAAGCACCAGGAACTCGCCCTGGAAATTGTTCATCAGCGGCAGACCAAGCGACGACAGCGTAACGATCAGGAAGATCGTCGAGAACTTCGGCATCACCGAAGCCAACCCGCCGAAATCGCCGATCTCGTACGTGTGCCGCCGCTCGTACAGAATGCCGGCGAGCATGAACAGCGCGCCGGTCGAGATGCCGTGATTGATCATCTGCAGGACGGCGCCGTTCACTCCGCTGGGATTGAGTGCGAACAGCCCCAACATCACAAACCCCAGGTGCGAGACGGAGGAGTAGGCGACCAGCTTCTTGACGTCCTTCTGCGCCATCGCGACCAGCGCGCCATAGATGATGCCGACGATCGAGAGCACGACCATCACCTGACGAACCGTCGCATCGTTTACGGCGTCGGGGAACATCGGAAGCGAGAATCGCATGAACCCGTATGTGCCCATCTTCAGCAGGACGCCGGCCAGAATCACCGAGCCTGCGGTCGGTGCGTCATAGTGCGCGTCCGGAAGCCAGGTGTGAAACGGGAACATCGGCACTTTAATGGCGAACGAGAGTCCGAAGCCGATGAACAGGTAGATAACCAATCCGAGGCCGTAGACCGCCTTGATGTGCGGCCCGATCGCCGTCAGCGCGGTGATGTTGAACGAGCTGTGAACGTAGCCCGCTCGAAGGGGCTCCTTGCCTGACGGGTCAGCCGGGTCGATTCCCTGCGCGCGCTTGATGCCGTCCAGCGCTAGATTGAGCATCTTGCCGTTGACGTCCCCTGTCTCGCGATTCGTAGCGAGTTGCGTCGCCGTCGTCACGACCTTCGCGCTTGTATCACCCGGCGCTTTGACGACGTCGGGGAAAATAAAGAAGAGCTTCAACACGGCGAGCAGCATCACCACCGAACCGACGAGCGTGTAGAGGAAGAACTTGATTGCCGAGTAGAGCCGGTTCTTGCCGCCCCAGATTCCGATCAGGAAGTACATCGGGACCAGCATCACTTCCCAGAATACAAAGAAGAGAAAGAGGTCGGCCGCCACGAACGCGCCCAGCATCCCGCTTTGAAGCAGGAACAGCATGATGTAGTACTCTTTCTCGCGGCCCTTCTCCCGGATGTAGGCCCACGAGCAGATGACCGACACGACTCCGAGCAACGTTGTCAACAACACCAGCACCAGCGCAAGCCCGTCTACGCCCAACTGGTAGCGGGCGCCGATGAACGGTATCCAGTCGTGGTCTTCGATGAATTGGAGTCCGCCTAGCGCGCGGTTATAGCCCGGCCCCCTTCCCGGCAATCCGGTCACCAGCGGTACGGATATCAGGAAACAAAGTACGATCCACAGATTCGAGAACCAGCGAATCCGGTCGTTCTGCGCGCGATTGAAGAAGAGCAACATCAGCGCGCCCACGGCCGGGAGCCAGGTCACCCACGAAAGAATGCCGATCCCGAAGAATTCGATCTGATCAGGCATAGCCTCCAGTCTCCTTTAATTCACAACCCAGAAAAAGATGTCTCTACTTGCCGGTGAAACTGCTGATCGCCGTCGGTACCACCTTGTAGACATACAGAGCGAGGATGATGAAGAGCCCGACTACGAACAGCAGCGCGTAGTTTTGCCACAAGCCGGTCTGCAGCGTGCGAAGGATGATCGAACCGGCTCGCGTTATCCACGCGGTCGCATTCACCAGGAGATCGATCACCCACTTGTCCCACCAGCCGGAGATTCGAGCCCACAGCCTCGTCATCCAGCTTGTGCCGTTCACGCCGCCATCGACCACGACCGCGTCTACGCGCCAGAGCGCATCGTTGACGGACTTGCCGGCTTCGACCGCTTTCACGTCGAGCAAGTAGTCCCAATACCACTTGTTGAAACTCAGCTTGTAGAGCGGGCGCAGGCGCTCCGCCCAAAGCCTCGGCAACTCGGTGCGCTTCACGTAGAAGAACCAGCCGAGGTACATTCCGCTTGCCGCGACGGCGAGCGAAAGAACGATCAACAAGTACTCGGCTGACTGCACGGGTTCGGTCACTGCGGCTTGCGAGTGCTCGCCCGCGGAGCCCTCGCCGACCTTCGCCATGACCGGCGACAGCCAGTGCTCGAACCAGTTGAGGTTAGCGTGACTGCCGACAAGCGCCGGAATCGCATGCGGTATTCCGATGAGCCCGGCGACAACCGAACCGGCCGCGAGTACGATCAGCGGCAGCGTCATGCTGCGGGGTGATTCGCGCGGCGCAACGGGTCCGTGATGCTCGCCGTGTCCGTTGGGGTGCCCGCCGTGCGCGTTCTTGAATCTCTCCTCGCCCCAAAACGTCAGACCCATCAACCGCGTCATATAAAACGCGGTGATGCCGGCGGTGATGAAACCCGCGAGCCAGAGGATGTTGCCACCGGGGAACAACTCGGTTGAAAACGACTTCCACAGGATTTCATCCTTGGACCAAAAACCGGCGAAGGGAATGATTCCGCATATCGCAAGCCACGCGAACCACATCGTCCTGTAGGTCAGCGGCATGTACTTCCGAAGCCCGCCCATCCGCGGCATCTCTTGTTCGTGGTGCAGGCCGATGATGACCGAGCCAGCTCCGAGGAAGAGAAGCGCTTTGAAGAACGCATGCGTGAAGACGTGAAAGATTCCGGCGGTGAACGCGCCAACCCCGCAAGCCAGAAACATGTAGCCCAACTGTGAGACGGTCGAATAAGCCAGGACCTTCTTGATGTCCGTCTGGGTTATCCCGATTGTCGCGGCCACGAACGCGGTCAGGCACCCGACGAGCGCGACTACGAGCATCATCGTCGTCGAACGCTGGAAGATAAAGTTCGTGCGCGCGACCATAAAGACTCCGGCGGTCACCATCGTTGCCGCGTGTATCAGCGCTGAGACGGGCGTGGGCCCGGCCATCGCATCCGGCAGCCAGATGTAGAGCGGAATCTGCGCGCTCTTGCCGGTCGCGCCGATGAAGAGTCCCAGCGCGAGCCACGACATCAACCCGAATTGCCAGAGGTGCTCGACGCCGTAGCCCGTCGCGGCCAGGGCGGCCTTGGTGAAATCCAATGTGCCGAACGTCGCGAAGACTCCCATCACTGCGAGCGCGAACCCAAAGTCGCCGATTCGATTGACGACGAACGCCTTCTTTGACGCGTCGCCCGCCTCCTTGCGGTCAAAGTAGTAACCGATCAGCAGGTACGAGCAGAGCCCGACTCCTTCCCACCCAATGAACATGATCAGGAAGTTCGAGGCCATCACCAGCAGCAACATCATGAACATGAACAGATTCAGGTAGGCGAAGAAGCGATAGTAGCCGCCGTCGCCTCGCATGTATCCGGTCGCGAAAACGTGAATCCAGAAGCCGACAAACGTGACGATGAACATCATCACCAGGGACAACTGGTCGATCTGATAGCTCCACTCGATGTTGAAGTCCGCGAGCGCGCCGGCGTCGTGGCCCTGGCTCTGGTGCGCCTTGCCGCCGGGCATCCAGGTGAATGAGTGCGGAAAGCCGCCCGCTTCGCTCGTGACGTAGGGTTTGTTCTCGTGCTCCGGCGCGTAGTGCCAGCCGTACTGATAGAAGACGCCGAGCGTGAGCACGAGCGAGGCGAGTATCACGCCGCAGCCTATGAGCGAAACGGTCCGCTCCTTCAAGCGAAGCGTTCCGCCGAGGATGAGGTTGATCAGAAACCCGATGAGCGGAAGAACGGGGATCAGCCAAACGAGTTTGAGCATGAATCAGTCCTGAGTGCTGAGTGCTGAGTGCTGAGTGCTGAGTGCTGAGTCCCGTCGAGCTTGGATCATCTGCTCAGGACTCGGAACTCAGGACTCAGCGCTTCTTTTGTCTCACCACTTCAAAAGATCGATCTCATCGATCGCGACGGTCTCGCGATTTCGGAACAGCGAAATAACAATTCCAAGCCCCACTGCGGCTTCGGCGGCGGCAACGACTATGATGAAGATCGTGAAGACCGGTCCCGCCAGCGGATTCACGATCAGCTTCATGTCTACAAGCGCCGCCTGGTTGAGCTGAAGGTACCGCGAGAACGCGATGAGGTTCAGGTTGACGGCGTTCAGTATCAGCTCGATCGACATGAAGATGATGATAATGTTGCGGCGCGACAGCACACCGGCAACGCCGATGATGAACAACAAGAAGCTCACCATCAGGAACTGGACGAGAGTGGGCTCGAACTGCTTAGGCCCCATCCGCTCTATAACCCACCAGATCCCGTAGCCGAACCCTCCCACTACGACGGTCCAGACGACGGCGAATGCGACCTTGCGTAATCTCGGACCGGCGAATTCCGAGAGCTTCCGCGCGTTGGACGCGAGAAGCCCGAGGACCGCGACCCACAGGATCACTCTGACGAGAAGTTCATACCGTGATGGCACAGGATCCCCTCTCCAGGATGGGACAACGATCTACGATCTCACGAGTCGCCCTCTCGGTCATTCGTATAGCTTCTCCTGCTTCCTGCCCCGGGCCAGCAGCACCGCGCCTACCATTGCGACCAGGAGCAACAAGGAAGCGATCTCGAAAGGCAGCGCGGCCTGGCGGTACAGTGCCTCGCCCACCCTCTCGGTGTTTTGCATCGTGCTCGACTCTGAGGCGTCAACAGTCTGGGCCGCGGCAGTCTGGGCCGCCGCGGTCTCCGGAAGGCGGAAAGCGGGCTGCGCGGGCTGCATTGCCAGAATAAACGACAGCGCCAGAAGAACCGCGACGAGCACCGCCGGCGTGCTCTGCCGCGTGTAGAGCCGGACGCGAGCCTCTTCCTCCGCGCGCGTCTGAACCAGCATGATGACAAACAGGAACAGCACCATCACGCCGCCCACGTAGACCAGTATCTGAACGCCGGCGACGAACTCCGCCCTCAACAAGATGAACAGCAGGGCGATGTTCACCAGCGTCGATATCAGAAACAGCGCCGAATGGACCGCGAGGCGGGCGGTCACGACGAAGACACCCATGAAGAGCGCCATGATCGCCAGCACGTAAAACAGCACCGCTTCCCAGCCGTGTAATTGGAACATCTAGTTTCGCCCTCGTCACTTGCTATAGCGGACGTAGTTGATGCCCTTCTCCAGCATCTCCCGGTCCCATCGAAAGCCCGAACGGTGATAGACGGCCAATTCGAATCCCTGCGTCAGCTCGAGGCAATCCGTCGGACACGCTTCAGAACAGAGATTGCAGAACATGCAGCGCGATGTGTCGAAGATGAAAGTCGTCAGAACTTTCTTCTTGTTCACCTTGTCGCCTTCGCGGACTTCGCGGCGGATCGAACCGACCTCGATGCAGTCGACCGGGCAGGCAAGCGCGCACAGGTCGCACGCGATGCAGAGCGTGCCGCCTGTTTCAGGATCGAGGTTCAGACGAGGCGCGCCGCGAAACCGCTCGGAGACTCGCGGCCGCTCGCGCGGATACTGTTCGGTGTAGATCGCCTGGTTCGGATTGCCGCCTTCACGCTTCTCGTAGAGCGCCCGCGCGTTGTACTTGAAGGTGACGGCGAGGCCCTTGAACAAGTCGAGCAACAACAGCCGCTTGATCACCTCACTCAAAGTTCGCTTCCTGACTGGCGTCGTCACTGATGGCATAAGTCCTCTCAGAATTGCAACGACTGAATCATCTTCTCAGTGATGGATGAAGCAGAAATCAATACAAACCACTCACACCTTCCCTCAATCTCCGGCCGGTTGAGGCTCGGCGCCCTTCTGCAGCCGCTCTCTGCGCAACCGGACCTGAAGCTGGCGCTGCTCGTGTAAATTGAAGTCACGCGAACGCCGGTTGATAAGCGCTAGAATCCCCCAGATGATCGGCACCGTGCCTGCAAAGCCCGTCGCGATGAAATAGATCTTGCCCCAGCCGCTAGCTACAAGACGTCCGCCCTGATTCTGCATAAGTCCAAACAGTCCGCCGCTCGTCTTGGGTAAGGCCAGCACGTACCAGATCCCCGTGAGTACGATATTGGCCAGACCAGCCGGGATCATCCACTTCCACCCGAGCTCCATCAATTGATCGTAGCGGTATCGCGGCCAGGTCCAGCGAATCCACATATAGACGTAGATCACCGCGAATAGCTTCGCTACAAACGCGAAGATGCTTAAGATCACCTGGAGATTTTCCGGGGAAATGATCGAATGAGTCCATGACCAGCCGGATATTAAGTTCGAGAGCCACCCAAGTCCGGTCCATCCGCCCAAGAACAACGTAACCGCCACGCTCGAAGTGATTATTATCGCGGCGTACTCCGCCATCATAAACAACGCCCAGCGGAAGCCCGAGTACTCGGTGTGATAGCCGGCGACGAGTTCGGACTCAGCCTCGGGCAGATCAAACGGCGCGCGGTTCGTCTCGCCGAGCGCGCTGATCAGATAAACGAGAAACCCGGTGGGCTGAAACAGGACGTACCACATTCCGTCGGCCTGCTGTGCCTCGACGATGCCCGTCATCGAAAGGGTCCGGGCGAACATCAGCGCGCCAATGATCGAAAGACCAAGCGCCACTTCGTAGCTCACCATCTGAGCCGAAGAACGCAGCGCTCCAAGCAGCGAGTACTTCGAGTTCGAGGACCAGCCCGCAAGCACCAGCCCCAACACGCCCACCGATGACACCGCGAGGATGAATAAGAGCCCGATGTTTACGCTCGAGATTGTCGCCCACGCCGCGCCCCACGGAACGACCGCCAGCACTACCAGGGCCGCAGCGACCGAGATGATCGGCGCAAGCAGGAAGACCGCTTTGTCGGCCTTAAGTGGAACGATGTCTTCCTTGAGTATTAGTTTGAGCCCGTCAGCGAGCGGCTGAAGCAGCCCCCATGGTCCGACTCGCATTGGGCCGAGCCGCGCCTGAATGAAGGCCGATACCTTGCGCTCCACGTATACGAGGTAGGCGACAACCGTCAGGACGACAAAGAGCACAATGACGATCTTTATGACCGGCACGACAACGTAGTCCGCCCAGAAGACATTGTCCTTGCCGACGAGGTCAATGATCCACTTTGGAGCGGCCAGCAGTGTCGTTGCGATTTCCATCATTACCTGTCGACCTCGCCCAGCACGATGTCTATTGTGCCTATCAGCGCGACGACATCGGCCACAAGGTGTCCCACGGCCATTCGCTTGAGCGACTGAAGATTGATATATGAGGGCGGACGAATTCGCATGCGATAGGGCTTGCCGGTGCCGTCGCTCACCAGGTAGACGCCCAATTCGCCCTTCGGCGCTTCAATGGCGTGATAGACCTCGCCGACCGGGGGCTTGATGACCTTCGGCACCTTTGCCATCACCGGGCCTTCGGGCAATCCGTCCAGCGCCTGCTCGATGATGAAAGCCGATTGTCGCATCTCAGCCATCCTGCACAAGTACCGGTCGTAGGTGTCGCCGTTCTCGCCGATCGGCACTTCGAAGTCGAACTCCGCGTACGCCGAATAAGGCTGCGCCTTTCGCACGTCGTACTTCACGCCCGAGCCGCGAAGCACGGGGCCGGTCAGGCTCAAGTTGATCGCCTCTTCCGCAGGCAGGAGACCGATACCAACTGTACGGCTCAGCCAGATGCGATTCGTGTTCAGCAATGTCTCGTACTCGTCAATTCGGCCCGGTAGTATTCTGAGGAAGTCGCGGACGCGCTGCTCGAACTCGGGATAGACGTCCCACCAAAGACCGCCGATTCGGAACGCGTGGGCCGTCAGCCTCGCGCCGATGAAGTCCTCGAAGATCTTCAGAATCTCTTCACGTTCTCGAAAACAGTAGAGCAGGACGGTCACTGCGCCGATGTCTATCGCATGGGTGCCAAGCCACAGAAGATGCGAAGCTATGCGCTGAAGCTCGGTCAGGATCACGCGGAGGTATTCGGCGCGCTTCGGGACCTCGACCTGAAGCAGTTTTTCGACGCCTTCAACGTAGCAGAGGTCGTTAGAGACCGCGGCAACGTAGTCGAGCCGGTCCCAGTAAGGCGTTATCATCGCGTAGGTATCGTTCTCGGCGATCTTTTCGACGCCCCGGTGCAGGTAGCCGATGTCGCAGTCAACGTCAGTGACGGTTTCACCATCCAGCTTCAGGATGACCCGCAGCACGCCGTGGGTGGACGGGTGCTGCGGCCCCATATTGAGGACCATCTCCTCGGCGTCGAACAGCGTCGCTTGAGCTTTCGCGGCTTCCTGATCTTGCATTCTCAATCTCCGAGAACGGGCGGTTCACCCATCTCGATCAACACGGTCATCTCCGTTCCGCGTACTTCACGTCGATCAAGCTAGCGTCGTAGTCGATTTCGCGGTATTGAATGTGGCGGTCGGTCCACTCGTTGTCCTGATACCCGATCGGATACTCCCTGCGCAGCGGATGGCCCGGCCAGTCCGCGGGCAGAAGTATGCGCCTCAAATCGGGATGACCCTCGAAACGAACTCCGAACATGTCGAAGACCTCGCGCTCCATCCAATCGGCTCCCGACCATATCGAGGTTATGCTCGGACACGCTTCGCCGTCGGCAAGCGCGACCTTGACCCGCAGACGCCTGTTAGCAGAGACAGAGTAGAGCATCGCGACGACGTCGAACTCCTGTCCTGTTCGCTCCGGCCAGTGAACCGCGGTGAGGTCGGTGCACATGTCGAAAGGCGTTTCGGGATCATCGTGAAGAACGGCGCAGAGCTCCAGGTACGAGTCCTTTTTAACGCGAATGATCTGCTGACCCAGCGTGGCGACAGCTTCGGTGATTGCGTCGCCAAACCGCTGCTTTAGGCCGTCGATAAACGCGTCCTCGATAATTTCGGTGGTGATGACCGGCCCCTTCCGAGGCGCGGCAGGTGGCTTGTGACCGGCTACAGGAGCCGCTTTCGGGGGAGCCGGTGCGGGTTCGCCGCTCGAGAGCTTCTCGCCCGACGCTTCGCCGCCTCGTGTTTCATCTGATTGCTTTGCGTTGGATTGCTCAGGCGGCTTCCGATCTCCCGAACCAGCCGCTGGGTCTTTTGTCTCGTCGGTCATCGCGTAACCTGGCAGACTGCGCGCACGGATATGCCTCTTTCCCGCCCAAGCTGATGTCGTTCACATCTGAACTTCTACTGAAAAAGAAACGCGTTGAGGAGATGCTTTTAGCATAGCGGCAAAACCATTGTCAATCTGGGCAAAAGGATTCGTTCTTCACTCAAGTTCAAACTTTGCAATGCATCCGCGTCGAGGAGCTTGAAGAGAAGGGGGTCAGATCGAATGCGAGTGGCACTAACCACGGCACACCTTGCGCAGAGCCGAGTTCATGTCGCAGATTGATTGACTTGGGAAGTTACGATGAGTATGATGATGCGGTGCGCCAGGTCGTCTAATCGACAAGCCCCCTTGAACATTCAGTAGCCCCCTATCTGAATGTTCGTTACCCCAGCGCACCGCTGAAACAGTGCCGCTTTATGGCAGGAACATAGAGCGGCGTTGTTTACGGGCGAAGGTTATAGCATACCTGTCAATAGGATGCAAGCAAAAAGTTAAAGTAAATTATTAACTTGGGCTTTCGTTTCTCGCTCGTCTCGCCAAGTCGTTATCTATCAGCCACTTAGATCACGCCACTCTCCGGAAAGATTTTTTCTAATCCTTCGATTCTCAGACGGTAAATCTGCGCGAATGACAATGTAGGATTACGGGGACACTCAGTTTGTCCCCTCATCCTGATTTAGCAGCTATCGGTGAGGTGCGGGTAGGAACGGGGTTTGATTTCGCATCCGGCGAGAGGTAGCCTTGTTGGTCTTCTCCGGTAACTGTCAGCGACGGAAGGGAGCCCAACCGATCAAGCCGCCCCATCTCACATTGGCAGCGGGAGAACCTCCCGCAGAGGTCTCGGCAACCTCCACGGAGGTCGTCCGTCAGGCATCAGTGCGCTTTTCGGGCCTGATGGTCGATAAGTTCCTCGGATACGGCTTCATGGTGCTCGTGACCAAATCCTACGGGCCCGATGCCTTCGGCGTGTACCTGTTTGGCGTGGGAGCGATCGAGGTTGCGCTGGGGGCGACTAGGCTAGGACTCGACCGCGCTGCGGTGCGCGCCGTATCAGGTCTTAACGCCACAGGAAAGCCCGCCGAAATCAAAGGGGTGGTCCGAGCCTCCCTCCTCCTAACGCTGCCTGTATGTGTTGCTATCACGGTTGTCGGCCTCTTGTTCAACGATGGGTTGGCGGCCGTATTGGGTCAACCGCGTCTTGACGACTTCATGCGGTTTGCGGCGCTTGCGATACCAGCCTCGGTGTTTGCGGATGTCCTATTGTGGAGCACCGAGGGACTCGGGTACCAGAAGTATGTCGCGCTAATCCGCATGATGATCGAGCCCGCCATAAAGACCGCAATAGCAGTGGGGTTGTTCCTCGTGCTGGGGAAGGCCGGCAGCTCGCGTTCGCTCGGCCTCGCATACACGGTGTCCGTTCTGATCAGCGCAATCATCGCGTACGCCGTGTACCGGAGGCGCGTTGCCCCCATGGCCGTAGGACCGTCAGTCGAGCGACATGTGCCTGAGCTGCTACGGGTCGGTTTGCCCTTTTGCGGGCTCACGATTTTGTCCCGTCTCCTCGCGCGGGCCGATACGTTCCTGATTTTTGCGATAGTGTCGGCCAAGGCGACGGCGCACTACACGGTAGCGCTGAGAACAGCCCTGCTGACCACGATGATTGCGTTGGCATTTGACGCGGCGTTTCGTCCGGCGATGGCGAGAATCCTGGCTGTCGGGCGTCCGGGTGATCTCGCCGCTGATTATCTTTCAGTATCGCGATCGGTCTTTGTGCTGTGTCTTCCGGCTTGCGTCGTGCTCGGTGTTTTCCCCGAACGAGTAATGACTGTCATCGGGGGGCAGTTCTCGGACGCAGCGGCGGTTTGCAGTCTGATTGCTGTAGCGACGGCTGTCGGATTCGCCCTCGGGCCGGCGGCGTCGGCGCTCGCGATGGCCGGGCGTACTCGGGTACCGCTGGTTAACGGACTTATCGCAGGCGCGATTGGTTTGGCCCTTAACGTGGCACTCATTCCGCGGCTCGGTCTGGCTGGAGCGGGCGCCGCCCAGTGTATATCAATCGTAGTCTCCAGTGTGTTGAACGCAGTCTCGGCCAGACGGCTACTCGGCGTTTCCGGTATCGGGCGAGGACACGCTTCGCTAGTGGTTGCGAGCGTTGTTGCGGCAGTCGCAGGCCTGGTCAGCGACGCGATCGCGCCGGCAGATAAGTACGCGGCGCTGGCGGTGGTCTCCAGCGTCGTCGTCCTGGTCTACCTCGCGGTGATATGGGCATGGGGGATCCGGCCCGAGGATAAGCAGTTGATCAGCAACTTGCTGCGGGTCGCCGTCGGCGGGAACGACGCGAGAAATGAAAGAAGTCTTTGGCCGAAACGCCGATAACCAACGGCTGCCAGAACACTCCACGTTGTGGGATAATCTCAGGTCCAAATCTCGCAGCGGAGGATTCATGCCCAACACGATAGACGACTTCAATCGAGACCGGGCCGAAATGAACGAACGCATTCTCGACAGCGGCCACCTGGGAATCAAACGATTCTTCGCGCTCGATCATCAGGCGTATGAAGGTGGAGCGCTTGAGCCGAAAGTAAAAGAGCTGCTCGGGCTCGTTGCCTCGCTCGTGCTCAGGTGCGACGACTGCATAACCTACCACGTGCTTCAGTGCGTCGAGCGCGGAGTCAGGCGCGAAGAGTTTCTCGATGCCTTCAATGTCGCACTGGTAGTTGGCGGCTCGATCACGGTTCCGCACATGAGACGGGCTTTTGCTCGACTGGACGAAGCAATGGCGAAGGTTGGAGTCGACGATTAGCCGAAGATGTTCTCTGCGCCCGCCGTCGTTTAAGAGCCGGCGGCGAAACCGTGGTTCTATTTATCGAAGAGCAACGATCGATCTGTCGGCATGTTGGTCGCATCCCGATGGTGGAAGGAATGGACTCGCTGAATCTGGCCGTGGCAGGAAGTCTTCTCTTGTACGAGGTGTTCCGATCACCAGCACGCAGCCGTTGAATGAAGGGTGAGGAACGCCGAAAGTTCTACAGTCCCGTCAGCTCGACGATCTTCTTCCATTCTTTTTCGCCGACCGGCATCACCGACAGTCTCGACATTCGGACCAGGGCAAACGATGCGAACTCGGGCATCGCTTTGATCTCAGCGAGCGACAGCGGTCGCTTAACTCGCTTCTTGGGCTTGATGTCAACTACGACCAGCCTGGGATCGCCGGCTTTAGGATCGGGATACGAACCACTCGTCGCTTCCGCCAGACCTACAATCGCTTTCTCGTCTCCGGTGTGATAAACCAACAGCGCATCGCCCTTCTTGACCTCACGAAGATGCTTCAGTGCGAGCGCGTTCGTCACTCCATCCCACACAGTCTTGCCGTCGCGCTCGAGGTCGTTGTAACCGTAGGTCTCCGGGTCGCTCTTGAGCAGCCATCTGTCCGCCATGGTTTCCTCCCGTTGGTCTATCCCGATTTCCGTGCCGAGTAGCGGGCCAATTTTAGCGGAAAGGCCCGAACGTCGGCTGGCGCCGTCGAGTTGCCCTTTTGCAGCACGCCCTTCGCGTTTCCCTCCTGACCGTAGACCGCTTTCATGTTGCTGTCATCCAGAGTGATCGCGACGCCTTTCAACTCAAGACCGGCGAACAGCCCCCGGCTGCGCGAGTAGGAGAGAATCTCGGCGTCGAGCCTGATGTTGGTCGACGCGCCTGCCTGACGCCCGACCGGGCCTGCTGCGACCGATGCGTCGCCTCCAACCTCGAACTTGTCGCCCAGCAACCGCTCCATGCCTCGCTTGTTCATGAAAAGCAGCACGAAATCCGTCGCCTGAGCCCCGATCTGCAATCCGAAGCTCCCTCCCTTCAGGTTGAAGAACGCCGGCGCGCTCCAACCGCTCGCCGTACGGCAACTGGCGACGCCGCGGCCTCCGCGTCCGCCGACGATGAACCCCGCCTTTACGACGGAAGGAAACACCGCGACGCACTCAGCCTTGTTTAGAATGTCTTTTGGAATCGCCTTGTCAGGCGCTTGCATGATTTCGCCGAAGACCCGCGCGGACTTGGCCGACTGCGACACCGCATCCTTGTAGTCCTTGCTTTGCTTCGCTTGCCCGAGGGCCGTCGAGTACGCCGCCAGAATCAGCAACATGATTACTGCCGAGAGTATGAGCGACTTTCTGGTCATAGTTCCCTCCATCGACATTTCCTCCGGTCGTCTGCCTTCATCACGAATTCCCCGATACTACGCCCGCGTCGAGAAGCATCTGATTGTGGCCCTCGGTAGTCCGACGACGAGCCGACGACCAGGACCGTTAATCTCGCCCCAAGGCCGCCAGATTCTACCACGAATGCCTCGACGGCGGTCCCGCTGCGCGCACGCCCCAGCGGCGAATCGACTCTGGCGACCAAACTTGCCGGGCTGCAAAACGCCGTGCTAGATTCACGTTCACGGCTGCTGTTCCGTTGATCCGACATCATATCCTTCATCATACGAGGTACGACCAATGTCAGAATCCGTAGCAATCGCGCGCGAAGCCGCCACGAGCCCTCTTACCTCACTCACCGACGAGGAATTGCTCTTTCGCCAGTCCGTTCGCGAGTTCGCCGAGCAGCAGGTTCGCCCGCTCGCCGCGGAGATGGACGAAATCGGCAAGTTCTCTCTCGCGCTCTTAGATCAATTCTTCGAGCTCGGCTTGATGGGCATAGACATCCCGGAAGAGTACGGCGGCCAGGGCGGGAGCTTCTTCTCTTCGATCCTCGCCGTCGAAGAACTCTCGCGCGTCGATCCGTCGGCGGCGGTCATCGTCGACGTGCAGAACACCTTGGTCAACAACGCCATTCTGCGATGGGCCAACGAAGAGCAGAAGCTCCGCTACTGCCCGAAGCTCGCTGCTGACACGGTGGGCGCGTACGCGCTCTCGGAGGCCGGCTCGGGAAGCGACGCGTTCGCGCTGGCGACGAAAGCCGACGAGCGAGGCGACTTTTACGTGCTCAATGGCCGCAAGCTCTGGATCACCAACGGAGCCGAGGCAGGTTTGTTCATCGTCTTTGCCAACGTCGCGCCCGAGAAGGGCTATCGCGGCATCACGGCGTTCCTGGTCGAGCGGGACTTTCCCGGCTTCAGCGTCGGCAAGAAAGAGAACAAGCTCGGCATCCGCGCAAGCTCGACGACGGAGCTGATCCTCGAAGACTGCGCCGTTAAGAAAGAGAACGTGCTGGGCGAAGTTGGCCGTGGCTACAAGATCGCAATCGAGACGCTCAACGAAGGCCGCATCGGCATCGGCGCGCAGATGGTCGGACTCTCGCAAGGCGCGCTCGATTATGGGATCAGCTACACGAAGGAGCGCTCGCAATTCGGACAGCCCATCGCGAGTTTTCAAGGCGTTCAGTTTCAGATTGCGCGCGCGGCGACCGAGCTTGAAGCCGCGCGGCTGATGGTTTACAACGCGGCTCGCTTGAAGGACGCCGGCGAGAACTTCGTCAAGGAAGCTGCGATGGCCAAGCTCTTTTCGTCCGAGGCGGCCGAACACATCACTTCTCTGGTTGTGGAACTCTACGGCGGATACGGCTATACCAAAGATTACCCGGCGGAGAAATTCTACCGCGATGCGAAGATCGGGAAGATATACGAGGGCACGTCGAATATGCAGCTTCAGACGATTGCGAAGCTGATCCTCGGCGAGGTCTGATCCGACGGGGATTATCCGGCGACTGATCGCAGTTCTCACTTCAACGCCGGGTGTCCCCCCGAAGATTACAGAGTCGAATCGAGCCTACGTGCGCTGGAGGCAGTTGCCATCTGCGTCAAGGTAAGGCTGCTTTTCCGCGGTCTCTTGCAAAAGAACACGTCGTCTTTCCGTCTCTAGACGGTATAGGAGGAGTTCGCATGGCCCGCCGAGGCGCAGCCAGGCTCGCGGACTGGCGCAGAACGCTTGTATTTGTTTTTTTGGCCGGCCTTCTATCGCTCAGGAGTCTCACTGCCCCGACACCCCGCGCTCCGAGTCGGTCTCCAGCCGCCGACAGTGGCGCCGCCGCGAGCCCAGCAGGCAAGCTGCTCGATCCAACGCCGGTCGCGCTCTCCGGTCCGCGTCGGCCGCACGCAAGCAATTCCTATGGAAACCTGCCGCTCAGCTTCGAGGCCAACTTCGCACAGGATTCCCCCGAAGTCGAGTTCGTCGCACGCGGCGCCGAGCATCGGATCGTTCTCACCTGGTATGGGGTTTCCTTGCCCCGTATCTTTGCCGTGTGCTATAAGCCTTTTTTTGTCATGGCTGCTTGATGCGTGACAGTGTGGGTGCTGCCCGCGCTTGGAGTACCGATTTGCAGATCTCGGCCGCCGGCTATGGACTTCATAACACATCCGATCACCTTTGCTGTGCTCGCGCTCGTAGGGTTAGGCTTCGCCGCGTTCACCTACGTTGAAGTCGTAAGGCGACCCGCCGGCAACAAGCTGATGGTCGAGATTTCGGATCTCATACACGACGGCGCGATGATCTTCCTCAAGCGCGAATACTCGATACTTGCGATCTTCATCCTAGTGGTCGCGGTGCTCATCGTCCTCTTCCTGCCCTACGGCGCCCAAACGGCCGGCGCCTTCGTCGGCGGCGCGAGCTTCTCGATACTCGCCGGGTTCTGCGGCATGAAGGCGGCAACTCGCGCGAATGTCCGAACGGCCGAGGCCGCCAGATCGAGCGGTGAAGCCGAGGCCCTGTTCGCGGCGTTCAGCGGCGGTTCGATAATGGGTATGAGCGTCGCGAGTCTTGGCCTGCTTGGCATCGCCGTCGTTTCGTACGTCTTCTTGTTCTCGTACTCGCTCCGCTCCGAGTCCGGCTTCAGCGCCGAAGCTGCAGCCGCGGCGATCCTGTCCGGCTTTGCGATGGGCGCAAGCTCGATAGCCCTCTTCGCTCGTGTGGGCGGCGGCATCTACACCAAGTCCGCCGACGTCGGCGCGGATCTCGTCGGCAAGATAGAAGCCGGCATCCCCGAAGACGATCCGCGCAACCCCGCGACGATCGCGGACAATGTGGGCGACAACGTCGGCGACGTCGCGGGAATGGGTGCGGACCTTTTTGAGTCTTACGTTGGCTCGATCGTAGCGGCGATGGCCATCGCGGCGACCTCGGGGACTTACTATCGCAATCGAATCGGCTGGATGATGCTGCCCTTGACCGTCGCCGGAATCGGAACGCTGGCCTCGTTGTTTGGCATCGTCGCCGTGCGGTTGATGCGAAAGATGAATCCGGCGTCGGTGCTGCGCTACGCCACCTGCATCGCCACGTTGTTGATGTTGAGCGGCTCGGCGTCGCTGATCTGGGCGCTCGGCCTGTCGGCCGAATCGTACTCGAAGTGGGGACCATTCTGGGCAGTGCTCGCGGGCGCCGTCGCGGGTATCGTCATAGGCGGCGCAACCGAGTGGTACACCTCCGGCGCGCCGATACTGAAGATCGCGCGCGCGTCTGAAACCGGACCCGCGACAAACATCATTACCGGGATGGCAACGGGGCTTCTGTCTGTTGTGATACCGGTCGTCATCATCTGCGTCGCGCTGCTAGTCGCGCATTACGTCGTAGGTCTCTATGGAATCGCGATGGCGGGAGTCGGGATGCTGGCGACAACCGGGATCATCATGTCCGTGGACGCTTACGGTCCCATAGCCGACAACGCGGGCGGCATCTCGGAGATGAGCGGCCTGGGCGCGCAGACCCGCAAGGTCACCGACGGTCTCGACGCGCTCGGGAACACGACGGCTGCGATGGGCAAGGGATTCGCGATCGGGTCGGCGGCGCTGACCGCGCTCGCATTGTTCTCCGCGTATCAGGAGAAATCCGGACTCACCAGTTCGGGGATTGACCTGACCGACCCGCACGTTATCGCCGGGCTGTTGCTCGGCGGCGCGGTGGTCTTCTTGATTGCGGCGCTGACGATGTCATCCGTAGGCCGCGCGGCGAACAAGATGGTCGAGGAGGTCCGGCGTCAGTTTCGCGAGATACCCGGCCTGATGGAGCGCCGCGCGAAACCCGACACAGCGCGTTGCATTGACATCTCGACCACCGCCGCGTTGCGTGAGATGATTGCGCCCGGATTGATCGCGGTCCTGCTCCCCCCAGCAATCGGTTTCCTGTTGGGGAAGGCGGCGCTGGGCGGTCTGCTTGCGGGCGCTACGCTTGCCGGATTGCTGCTTGCGTTGCTGATGGCAAATGCAGGCGGCGCGTGGGACAACGCGAAGAAGCACATCGAGAAGGGTAATCTCGGCGGCAAGCAGTCGGCCGCGCACAAGGCTGCGGTGGTCGGCGACACCGTGGGAGATCCGTTCAAGGACACCTCCGGGCCCGCGATGAACATACTGATCAAGCTGATGTCGATCGTGTCGCTGGTCATCGCACCTCTGTTGGGAGGCGGATTGTTCTGAGCAGGAAGCTGAAGACGAAATGAATAAGGAGCTACGATTAAACTGATATGAAAACCGGACTGATAATGGAGACAGTTGTTGATGTCGTCAAATACAACACCCGAGCGCTGATTCAGCGTCGCGCGGTGAGAACGGTATTGGCCGTCGTCTGCTGCGCCGCGGTTCTCGCCTCGCCGGTGCTGGCTCAACCGCAAGGCGCCCCGCACGAGGCCGCTGGGGAAGCAAGCCTTAAACTCCCCGATCTGTCACGCGTGAATTTCATGGGCACCGATGGGCACAGCCTGTTGTTATTCGGTTTGGTCATCTGCTTCCTGGGTTTGATGTTCGGGCTGGCCATCTACACCCAGTTGAAGAAGCTGCCCGTCCACAAGGCGATGCGCGAGATCTCCGAGCTGATCTACGAGACCTGCAAAACCTACCTCATCACCCAGGGCAAGTTCATCCTGATCCTCGAAGCGTTCATCGCGGTCATCATCGTGCTCTACTTCGGCGTGCTGATGAAGTATGAAGCGGTGAGGGTCGTCATCATCCTCCTGTTCAGCGTGGTGGGAATATCGGGCAGCTACGGCGTCGCGTGGTTCGGCATCCGGGTCAACACGTTCGCCAATTCGCGAACGGCTTTCGCCAGCCTCGAAGGCAAGCCCTATCCGATTTACAAGATTCCGCTGAAAGCCGGTATGAGCATCGGCATGATGCTGATCAGCGTCGAGCTGCTGATCATGCTCTGTATATTGCTGTTCATCCCCGGCGACTACGCGGGCCCGTGCTTCATCGGGTTCGCGATCGGCGAATCGCTGGGCGCGGCGGCGCTCAGAATCGCCGGCGGTATCTTCACCAAGATCGCTGACATCGGGTCGGACCTCATGAAGATCGTCTTCAAGATCAAGGAAGACGACGCGCGGAACCCGGGTGTGATCGCCGACTGCACGGGTGACAACGCAGGCGATTCCGTTGGCCCGAGCGCCGACGGATTCGAGACCTACGGCGTGACCGGCGTCGCGTTGATCTCGTTCATCCTGCTGGCGGTCAACCAGAAGGCTGCTGGGGCCAATTACGAGGCGATACAGGTTCAGCTCCTGGTTTGGCTTTTCGTGATGCGTATCATGATGATCATCGCGTCGGGGCTCTCGTACTTCATCAACGAGTTCCTCACGAAAGCCAAATACAGCAACGCCGACAAGATGAACTTCGAAATGCCGCTGACGCGATTGGTGTGGATCACTTCGATAGTCTCCATCGCGCTCACCTACGCCGTGTCATACGTGATCATCCCGTCGCTTGGCGGGAACAACTCGCTGTGGTGGAAGCTCTCGACGATCATCTCGTGCGGAACACTCGCGGGCGCGGTCATCCCCGAACTTGTCAAAGTGTTCACCTCGACCAACTCGGCGCACGTGAAGGAGGTGGTCACATCTTCTCGCGAAGGCGGCGCGTCGCTCAATATCCTGTCGGGCCTGACCGCCGGTAACTTTTCCGCCTTCTGGCTTGGCATCAGCATCGTAGCCTTGATGTCGATCGCGTACCTCTTCAGCATCGAGGGGCTTGGCTCGCTGATGGTTGCGCCGGCGGTGTTCGCGTTCGGTCTTGTCGCGTTCGGGTTCCTCGGCATGGGACCGGTTACGATAGCCGTCGATTCGTACGGACCGGTTACCGACAACGCGCAATCCGTTTACGAGCTGTCGCTGATCGAGCAGATTCCCAACCTCGAAGAAGAAGTGAAGACTCATTACGGGTTCACGGTGAATCTGGATCGCGCGAAACACATGCTCGAAGAGAACGACGGCGCCGGGAACACCTTCAAGGCAACCGCCAAGCCAGTGTTGATCGGTACGGCGGTGGTAGGCGCGACGACGATGGTCTTCTCGATCATCATGGTGCTCACCAACGGGCTGACGGCGGACACTAAGAACCTCTCTCTGCTGCACGCGCCATTCGTGCTCGGCCTGATCACCGGAGGGGCCGTCATCTACTGGTTCACCGGCGCGTCGATGCAAGCGGTGACGACGGGCGCCCATCGCGCGGTCGAATTCATCAAGGCAAACATCAAGCTCGAAGGAGTGGAGAGGGCTTCGGTGGCCGACAGCAAGAAGGTCGTCGAGATATGCACCCAGTACGCGCAGATGGGTATGTTCAATATCTTCGTGACAGTCTTCTTCGCGACCCTGGCCTTTGCCTTCACCGAGCCGTTCTTCTTCATCGGCTATCTGATCTCGATCGCCGTCTTCGGGCTCTACCAGGCGATATTCATGGCGAACGCCGGGGCGGCGTGGGACAATGCGAAGAAAGTCGTCGAGGTGGAGTTGAAGCAGAAGGGCACGGCCTTGCATGACGCGACGGTAGTGGGTGACACCGTAGGCGATCCGTTCAAGGACACGTCATCGGTCGCCATGAATCCGGTCATCAAGTTCACGACTTTGTTCGGGCTGTTGGCGGTTGAGCTCGCGGTCAAGCTCACGCTCGACGCGGGCCCGATGGTCAGCCATATCCTGGCGGCGGCGTTCTTCGTGGTAGCCGTGTTCTTTGTCAGGCGATCGTTCTACGGTATGCGGATCAAGTCGGCGGCCTAGCGCGAGGGTCGATCGTGTATCGGGTTCGGAACGCAACCGCGGTGCCTGGAGTGATGTAGGGAGGGGCGGCGTGTGCTTGCCAATCGCGCGATCTCGCCTTCATAATAGCGGGTCACTTCGGACGGAGATTAGCGCTTCATGGCAGAAGACAAACTGATCAAGAGCGGGCAGCTAACCATTCCCCGCATTCTATTCCTCGTCGTAGTGGGTGGAATCATCGTTGCGGCCGTAGCGAAGGGCGGCGTCTACCTCAGCGTCGGATACTGGTTGCTTACGGTGGGGCTGTGTGTCCTTCTGTTCCTCATCGCAATCGATTACGGCGTGCAGATGGAGAAGGTCGGCCTCAGCCCGCAGTCGGCGCCCGGAACACCCGCGCTCGAAGCGCAACCGGCGGTGATTACCGGCGGCAGCTCGGTCTCGGCGCCGCGACCGAAAAAGCGGGGCGGCCGCCCGGCGAAGCGCCGCCGGTGAAACGGCGACCGGGGCATCCCCGACCCCCATCTGTCGCGGCTCGTAGTAACGAATTCATTCGTTGAGATAGTTGAGAGCTACGCACCCGGTCAACGCGGAACGAATAAATTCGTTACTACGAGGGGTTATCCGACGGGCTCCTGAGAGATTGTCAACCCGTTGTTCCGTCAAGCTCAAGTTCAGCCAAACCGGCATCTAGCGCGAGTCCGTACCCAGTGCCCCCTGGCTTGACTATGCATGAAGCGATTCTCCAGGACGCGACCGCTGACACTCCGGCCGATCTTCGAACCGTGATCGACCAGCCGGGTTTGCTGTGGCTCGATCTCGACGATCCGATGAGCGCGACTCTGGATGACCTGGCGGCGAGCCGCGGGTTCCACGAACTGGCCGTCGACGACTGCCGGAATCAAAACCAACTCGCCAAGATCGATCATTATGACAACTACGACTTCGTCATAATCAACACGACGCGGTTCACCGACGAGCCGTGCGAAGTGAGTTTGCACGAGATCGACGTGTTCCTGGGGGCCGGTTACATCGTGACCGTTCACTTCGGCGCGAGCCACGCCGTCAATGAGGTTGTAAAGAAAGTGTCGTCGAACGGGACCCACCTCACCCGTCCTGACCGGGTGATGCACGCGATCATCGACGTAGTCGTTGATCGCTATCTGCCGACGCTTGACCTGATCGGCGACACGATAGACACAGTTCAGGACAAACTGCTGATCAATCCCGATGTGACGCTGCTTGAGACGATCTTCGATCTGAAGCGCGGCCTGCTGCAATTCCGGAGGGCGGTTTCGTCGCAGCGGGAGTTGCTCAATACGCTCATCAGGGACGAGACGCCGTACATCCACATCGATCTGCAAATGTACTTTCGAGACGTGTACGACCACGCGGTGCGCGCGATGGACATGGTTGAAACCTATCGCGACTTGTTGACCGGCGGGCTCGACATTTACCTAACTCAGATGGCCAACCGGACTAATAACATCGTCAAGGCGCTGACGATTCTCGCCACCATCATCCTCCCTCTGACTTTGGTCACCGGTTATTTTGGGATGAACTTCGAGTACGTTCCTCTAGCGAAGCAGCCGGGCGGAATCTGGTACACGACTGCGGGCCTGCTGGCGATTACCGCCGCGATGCTCGCGTGGTTCAAGTATCGGAAATGGCTGTGAGCCGGTTGGGCGATCGCCGAGCGCGGCCCCCTCTGCGTTGTAGGCTGGAGCATCAGGGACTCACCGCTTGTCGAGGTGTGTCGTTGTACCTGAGCGGTCGAGTCCGAGTATCTGACGCGCACCCTGCGAAGCCGGGTGGGGCGTCAGGTTTTTGCGTTTGAATCCCGGAACGGGATGCCGGAGTAAAGCTACGGGTGAGTCCGCGAACCCGGGGGCGACGCGATGCCACACAGGGTGAACCCTCGGAGAGGGTGACGGCGACGGCCAAGTACCAGACGTCGACGTCGTGACATCCTCGACAGCGGTCGTCCCTACCCGGGCGCTCGTGGGCCAAGCGCCGCCACCGGCTTCGCGGGTTACTGATGACGCCTTCCGCCTCCTCTCCACGGGTTCGCCAACTCACCCGTGGCTATTTGCCTCCACCCTTTCAGGGTTGGGGTGGGAGCTTCTAGAGGCATCGAGCTCCTCTGGAATTCTCGCAGCCCCGTTTCCGTCTGCAATCGCGACTCCGCAATAGCCCGACCCGCACATCGGGGAATCCAACAAGGTTGACTGCTCAAGCAGCCGATGGCTATATTCTCGATGCACTGCTGGGAGGTCGTTCAACGGTAGGACAGCAGACTCTGGATCTGCTTATCGGGGTTCGAATCCCTGCCTCCCAGCCATATGTTTTCAATTCCCGGCCGGTGATTTAGTCAGAATCGTCTCAGCGCAGAGGAGGTACGCTATGAACACAATGCGGTTTATGTCGAGGGCCGTCTGTCTGATTCTTGTGGTCTCTCTCTCCACCGCCGCCCAGTGGGAGAAGAAACCTCCCGCCGAGTGGACGATGAAGGAAGTGGACAAAGTCCTTAACGACTCGCCGTGGGGAAAGACGATGACCTTCAGCACAGCGTCCGAGCTGTTCAGGCAGTCACAGAATCAAGGCCGCGGGGAGGAAGCTCGCAGCGTCACTCTTCCCCAAGCGGTACATCTCAACTTCCGCGTTCGCTTCCTGTCGGCTAAACCAGTGAGGCTGGCGGTCAAGCGAATGATGGAGCTGAAACTCAAGGACAAAATGAGTCCGGAGATGGCCGACATGCTGAAGAAATTCGTCTCGGGGGACTTTGTCGAGTACATCCTGGTGACCGTAGTCGCCGAGTCGGCTCAGTCAGGGTTGAACGTTCAGGAAGCGAACTCGTTGCTACAGAGGATGGGCACCGCAAACCTGAAGAACAACACCTTCCTCGAGTCGAATGCCGGACAGAGACTCTTCCTGCAAGAGTACCAAACTCCGCGGGACGACGGGCTGGGCGCGCGGTTTCTTTTTGCGCGCACGGTCAACGGCAAGCCGTTCATCACGCCCGAAAGCGGCGACGTGAGATTCTATTCCGAGCTCTCGCCTGAATACAGGCTCGATAGAAGATTCAAAGCCAAAGACATGATGTACGAGGGGAAGCTCGAGTATTAGGGAGTCAGTCACCTTGAAATATGGGTTCTTGATCCCCGGCGGTGACGTCAGGAACTTCGGCAAGTTTGCGGCGGCTGTCGAGGCCGCCGGCTGGGATGGTGCGTTCGTCGCCGACGCACTTGCGATTGGCATGGGCGGCAAGTCATTCCCCTGGTTCGACCCGTGGGTTGCGCTCGCGGCGATGGCAGTCGCGACCGAGCGGATCAAGCTCGGCACGTTCATCACCGCAGTTCCACGACGACGGCCCTGGAAGCTCGCGCGAGAAGTTGGAACGCTAGACCAGTTGTCGAGCGGGCGGGTGGTTCTGTCGGTTGGGCTCGGCGCAGCCGCGGATGACGGCGGCTTCTGCAAAGTCGGCGAGTCGATGGAGTTGAAGACGCGCGCCGAACTCCTCGACGAAGGTCTCGCGATCATCAACGGGCTCTGGAAGGGGAAGCCGTACAGCTTCAAAGGGAATCACTATCAGGTCGACAAGTTGGAGCTGCAGCCTCGGCCGGTTCAGAAACCTCGCGTGCCGATCTGGGTGATCGGAGTGTGGCCTAAGGAGAAATCGATGCAGCGCGCGCTTCGATGGGACGGCGTGATCCCTCAGGCATACGGCCTGGACATGGCGGATTGGGCCGAGTACGCAAAGAAGCGATACGCCGCCGACATTCGCGCGATAAGAGATTATGTAGCCGAGCACCATCGCAAACCCGCAAAGTTCGACATAGTCGTTCAGGGGTTCAGCTCGGGTAAGAATCTCAAGCGCGCTCGCGAAGCGGTCAAGCCGTTAGAGGAAGCCGGCGCAACGTGGTACATGGAGAACCTGTGGTCATTCGACGAGAAGGCGATCCTCGCGCGGATCAAACAAGGCCCGCCGAGGTCCGAGTAGCGCAAGGCTCCGGTCGTCACGGTGAATCGCCGCAAGATCCTGGACCCTCGGAGCTGCGACTTCAAGTGCCGGACGCGGAGGGGTTGCGGCGGCGTCGGAAGAATCTCTCCATCAACCTACGTGGCTCGTCCGTCGCATAAGCCTCGGCGAAATACTCAATGCCGCGCGCGATCGCTTCATCGAGCGGCAACTGTTCCCCCTCGCGTATCAACGCCTTCTGCAATCGTATCGCGCGCGGCCCGGCTTCCAGAATCGCTTCCGTCCATTCTCCGACCGCTGCGTCGAGCTGCTCGCGCGGCACGACTCGCTGGACGAGACCGCAGGCCAGCGCCTCGGCCGCTGAAATCGGCTGACCCGTGAATACCAACTCCGCAGCTTTGCCCCGTCCTATCAATCGCGGCAGCAGCGCCGCTTCGATGACCGAGGGAATGCCGACCCTGACCTCCGGCATCCCGAAAGTCGAATGATCGGCGGCGACTCGCAGATCGCACGAGGCAGCAATCTCCAATCCCGCGCCGAGACAATGCCCGCTGATTCGGGCGATCACCGGCGCAGGCAACTCCCGCAGCGCGGCGCAGGCTTCGTGCAATCGCGAAATGAACTCGCGCGCGGATGATTTGTCGAGTGCGGCCATCTCGTTGATGTCAGCGCCGCCGATGAACGCGCGGTCGCCGGCGCCGGTCAGAATCATGGCCCTCAGCCGTTCGTTCGCGGCAAGCTCGTTGGCGGTCGCCGTCAATTGCCCGATCAACGCGCTGTCGAGGACGTTGAGGCGAGCTTGGTGATCGACGACTACTCGCGCTATGCACCCGCGCTCCCCGTGATCATCGATCTTCAGGACGATTCCAGTCTCGGATTGTGAATCCATTCTTCCGTAAGTCCTCTCTCTCAACTCCTGCCAATTCTCTCAATCATCCCTGGCCCGCTCAACGTGGCGCGCGACTACGTTGTGCTCGCGCGTCCTTTCCCGTGATCCTCGCCGCGGCTAGGATCATGCCGAAGAACGTCGTATATTGAACCTGACGCGGCGAGAACCATGCGAAAGAATCACGTCTCAAAAAACTTCCTCCTGCTTGTGATCCTCGGACCGCTCATCGTCCCAGGCGCGTTCTCGTTTTCCCAAACACCGAAACGTCAGAAGCCCGCGCCAAGGAGGCTAAGACCAACGCCGCCCGCGGCCCCGGCCGTCCCTAAGCCCGAACTCGTGATTCAGAGCGGCCACTCCGACAATGTCCGCTGCGTCGCGTTCCGCCCCGACGGCAAGGTCGTCGCTTCCGCCAGCGCCGATAAGACCATAAGACTGTGGGAAGTCGAGACCGGCCGCATGCTGCGCGTTTTCGACGTACATCGCGACAACGTCACCTCCATCGCGTTCAGTCCTGACGGAAAGACAATCGCCTCCGCGAGCCTCGACAAGACCCTCGCGCTCTGCGATGTCAAAACCGGCCGCTTGATCCGCAGACTCGAGGACCACACCGATGAAGTCAACGCCGTCGCCTTCAGCCCCGACGGCAATACGATCGCCTCGGGAAGCCGCGATGAGTCGATCAATCTCTGGGACGCGGCCACCGGCGAGGTCATTCATACCATCGAAAGTGTCGCCTCCGACGTGCGAGATCTCGCCTTCAGTCCCGACGGAAACATCCTGGCTTCGGGAAGCGCCGATAAGACCCTGCGGCTCTGGCGCGTCGCCGACGGCGAACTGATCCGAGCCCTCGACGCGCGCGCGTCTGCCATTCCTGCCGTCGCGTTCAGCGCCGACGGGCACGTGGTCGCCGCAAGCTGCGAGGACAACGTCATCAGACTCTGGAACGTTGACGATGGCACTCCCATCGCCGGTCTGAAGGGACACTCGGCGACGGTGACCTCGATAGTCTTCAGCACGGACGGCAAGCTCCTCTACTCCGGCAGTCACGACAAGACCGTCAGGGTGTGGGACCTTCAAAGCGCGAAAACGATCCGTGAGATCGAAGGCGCGACGGCGCCGGTCACGTCGATATCTCTCAGCCCTGACGGCACGACGATCGCTGCGGGAAACTGGACCCGGCTTGATCTGTGGAACGGGGCGACTGGCAGGTTGATTCGCACTCTCGAAGGCCGCCTGTCGACCGTTCGCGCCATCGCGCTCACCGCGAACGGCAAGGTGCTCGCCTACGCGACCGGGAACAACATCAAGCTGTGGGACACGAGGTCCGGCAGTCTGATTCACACGCTCGCGGGGCATTCGTCTCAGGTCAACGCGATAGCCTTCAGCGCGAACGGAAAGCTGCTCGCTTCGGCGAGCGCGGACAAGACGATCAGGCTCTGGGACGTCGCCACCAACAAGCCCATCCGCACTCTCACCGGCCATATCTCGAACGTATCCGCGCTCGCGTTCAGCCCTGACTCGCGGTTCATAGCTTCGGGCAGCATCGACAAGACCGTCAGGTTGTGGGACGTGCAGAGCGGCAAGACGCTCGGGACCTTTCATGGCCATTTCAGCCTGATCAGCTCGGCCGCTTTCTCACCGGACGGCAACACGATCGCGACCGGAGGCTACGACAGCACGATCAAGCTCTGGGACATCGAAAACGGCCAGGCGGTTCAAACGCTCACCGGTCACGCATCGGACGTGACGGGCGTTGCGTTCAGCCCCGACGGCACGGTGCTAGCCTCATGCAGCCGTGACAAAACCATCAAGCTCTGGGAACCGCAGACCGGCAAGCTCATCCGTACCTTGCCGGGTCACGCGTCCGACGTTTTCGCCGTCGCCTTCAGTCCCGACGGAAAAACACTTGCCTCGGGAAGCTACGATCAGACGATTCGGCTCTGGGACGCGCGCAGCGGGAGGATGATTCGCACGCTCCAGGGACACATTGGGCCCGTTGTCGCCGTTGCGTTCAGCCCCGACGGGAGATTCATCGCGTCGGGGAGCGAAGACGCGACGGCGAAACTCTGGTCGGTCGCGACCGGCCAGCCGCTCGCGACGCTGTTGAGTTTCAACGATGGCGCCGAGTGGCTCGTCGTGTCGCTGGAAGGTCTGTTCGACGGATCGCCCGAAGGCTGGAAAGCGATTCTCTGGCGCTTTGCCTCGAATACATTCGACGCGGCTCCGGTCGAAGCCTTCTTCAACGAGTTTTACCACCCCGGTTTGCTCGCCGACGTCGCGGCAGGCAAGAAGGCGTCCGCGCCCAAGAACATCGCCCTCGTGGACCGCCGTCCGCCTCGAGTGAAGCTCGCCCTGGTCGATGATCGCGCGGACCCCGCCCGGCCGGTGACGCCGAGACGAATCAACATAAGAGTCGAGGTGACCGAGGCTCCACCCGATGCAGGGCATCCGTCGGGCAGCGGCGCGAGAGACGTGCGGCTTTTCAGAAACGGCGCGCTGATCAAAGCGTGGCGCGGCGACGTGCTGGATTCGCAGCCGAGCGTGACGCTCGAAGAAAGAGTGTCGGTCGTCGCCGGCGAGAATCACTTCACGGCTTACGCCTTCAACAGAGACAACATCAAGAGCGCCGATGACACGCTGATATTCAGGGGCACCGACCGGTTGAGGCGCAAAGGCACGGCGAACATCTTGATCGTCGGCATCAATGAATATGCCAATGCCGAATACAATCTGATCTACGCGGTAGCTGACGCGCAGACGTTCGGCGACACGCTGCGGGGAACGCTCGGCAAGCTGGGAGACTTCTCGCGAGTTCAACTCATCCCGCTGATTAATCGGGACGCCACGAAGGCGAACATTCTCGCGGCGCTCGGCCGGCTCGCGGGAACCGAGGGAGAACCACCACCCGATTTGCCGCCGGCCTTGGCCGCGATCAAGCCCGCCGAGCCGGAAGACGCGGTGATTGTCTATTTCGCCGGCCACGGCCTCGCACAAAAGTCGAGTTTCTACCTCATACCGCATGACCTCGGCTACGAGGGCCCGCGCGACGGATTGGACGGGCCTGGGTTGAACACGCTGCTGGCTCACAGCATCTCAGACCGCGAGCTCGAGCAGGCATTCGAGCACATCGACGCGGCCGATCTGCTGATGGTAATCGACGCGTGCAACAGCGGACAGGCGCTGGAATCCGAAGAGAAGCGTCGAGGCCCGATGAACTCGAAGGGACTCGCCCAGCTCGCATACGAGAAGGGCATCTACATTCTCACCGCGGCACAGAGTTATCAAGCGGCGCTCGAAGCCGAGGAATTGGGTCATGGTTTTTTGACGTACGCTCTTGTCGAAGAAGGGCTGAAAAGAGGCGCCGCCGATAACGCGCCGAAAGACGGCAGAATCTTTGTGCGCGAGTGGCTCGACTATCCGGTCGAGCGAGTGCCTGAAATGCAGGCGGCGGCATTGGAGGGAATTCGCGGGTTGAAGATCGTGTTCGTCCCTGGCGAAGAAAGCGTCACCGACCCCGCGAAACGAAACGTTCAACGGCCGCGGGTCTTCTATCGCCGCGAAGTGGAAGTTCACCCGTTGGTGGTCGAGAAAGTTCCGGGTCGCGATAAATGACCGTTCCAATTCGAGGTGACCTCAATGGGGCGCCGTCGAGAATGCTGTTGGTGGTCACCAGGTGCGATCCCGCAGAGACATCTATTCCTCAGCCGTGACCGTCCGTTGTAGCTCCGTTAGGCGCGAGCAGCGACTCGTCGCGCAGCGGACACCGGACCGGCATTCAGGAAATCTTGCATTCCCACGGCCGGTTCTTCCGTCCATTGGAATGTAGAGCGCCGTCGCTTCCCTGGCTCGACTCGATGCCGCGTCCAGGGCTACTACCATCCCGAGGTTTAAACCCGATGTCTACACAACAAGCCGCATCTAGCCGCGAGCCACTCGGCCCACTGTTTTCTCTCTTGAGTCCTTCCTCCAAAAGCGCCTTCGAATTGGCGGAGGTAGTGCGCCGGCAGCTTGGCGATAAAGATATAGAACTGGGTCACTTGTTATATGCGATGTACCGAAAGAATCCCGGCCCTACTCGCACGGTGCTCGGCCAGGCCGGGATCACCGACGAAACAATCGTCGGGGCTCTTGGGCTGGATGCCAAGCCGCAGGGAGAATTCCGGACTACAGACGAAAACGACAACGTCTATGTCGCCGCGCGGGAGCTGAAGCGGTTGAATACGGAACTCCTCGCTGCCACCGAGATCAAAGAGCTGAGCGAGTTTCCCGCGCTGTCCAGCCACACCAGGCTTGCGATCGAGCGAGCGAATGAGTTGCGGGCGCAGCGAAATGATACCGAGATACGAACTCGCTACTTGCTGGAGGGCGCGCTTAGCGTAAGCGAATGCAGCGTGGTGCGGAAACTGGTCACCCAGCACGGCGTGTCGTTCTACCTGGGCGAGTACGAGAACCAGGAGAGCCACGCGCGTCTCACACTGCCTCCAGTTGAGTTCTCGCTCGAGCACTCAGAGCCGGTCTTGCTGGCGACGATCGGACGGACTTCGATCTTCGTTCAGCAGACCCGCGCGCCGTGGCTGCTGCCGGTTGAGGCGTTCGCGCTGCCGACTACCAGCTTCTACGCGCCAAAGGGCATAGTGGCGGACGACCTGGAGAAGTTCTTGGGGAACGACGCGTGGACCGAGCTACTGGGGGCAATCAAGCGAGAAACATCCGCGTTGGGCGAACCACCGGCATATCCAACTATGCAAGCTGTGCCTCCTGAAATGCGAAAGCGCGGTTGCGCCCCATTCGTGATCGTTCTTTCGGCGCCGTCCATTAGGGCATGGTTCACGCCGGGCGGTGCGATAGCTCAGGCGTACGCGGCCGGCGTGGCCGTCTCCCGGGTGACGATTCCCCTCATTACCGGTAGCGACGTCCATATCGGCTGGTCAGCCCCGCAGTCAACGGTAGACCAACAGACCGTAAAAGAGCTGATGGAGCAACTGGGTCTCGACCACGACTCCGCGGTAGAGTTCTCTGCCGCTGCCGATACGATAAAGGCCGTGCTGGAGCAACCCTCCTTCGGCGACCTCACCGCCATTACGCTCACAACACCCTATCCTGACGACGTGATGAAGGCCGTGAAGACGGCACGTTTCGTTCGGTCGAGAATCTGGTGGGAACAGATGAGTCAGTTTCCGCGAAACGCATGGGCGTGGGCAGCGGCAGCGGCCGGACAAAAGGACGGACAACCGGCCGAGGTCAGCCCGTTCCATCTCTTGGCAGGTCTGGCCCTCGCTAAAGACGGCGAGAAGCGGACGCCCGTATCTAAGTTCCTACTGTACGCCCTAGATCAGCCAGAGGCTCCCGACGACCCGGAAGCCCGCGTCGCCGCGCGCTTTGGCTTCCCTCAGACCGTCACACGCATTCCGTTAACCATCCTTCCACCACTCGACGCCGAGTGTCGCGCGGCGGTTGAGTCGGCTCTTCAACTGAGACCCGAATCGCGAAGCGGCATCCACGCGCGCGACCTGGTCGCGGGGCTGCTGATCCAAACCGAATCGAACCCGTCGCCGGCCGGTGCGGCTGCTCTCAAGCAACGCGGCTTCGACCTGTCGCGCGTGCTCGACGGCTTCGTCGAGTACATCAGCGGCCACGTCAAAGCCGAACTCGACCACTGGAAGGCGGTCGTGGCCACCGCCAAGGCGCTGAGGCTCGCGCCTCCAACCCGGCCCGAGTTGTCCAACGACGAGGTTCGCGGAGAGATCAAGTCGGACAAGGATTGGCTCGACATCAACGGCGAAGTGGATCGGTTCGCGAAGCTGCTCGTCGCCGAAAAAGTTGACCCGCCGATCGCGATCGGGTTGTTCGGGAATTGGGGTTCAGGCAAGACCTTCTTCATGGGGCTTTTAAGGAACCGGATCAAAGAGATCACGACTGGCGACCCGACCTATGCGGCAAACGTCGCCCAAATCGAGTTCAACGCCTGGCACTACGTCGATACCAACCTGTGGGCCAGTCTGGCGGTCCACATCTTTGAAGGGCTAGCGAAAGAACTCGAACCCAACCAGGAGGACGAGATCGCGGCCACGCGAAGGAAGCTTCACAGCAAGATCGAGTCGAGCAAGCGCGGGCAGGAACAGGCGGAGCGTCAGCAAACGCGGGCCAAGGAGCGCCGTGTAGCCGCTGGCAAGGAACTCGCCGCGCAGCAAACCGCGCGGGAGGCAAAAGCCCGGGAGTGGACCGGGAAGCGGTTAGCGCGGCTCTGGAACGCGGTCATTAACGATAACGCATTCGGCGAAGAGAAGAAGCAGATCGAAGCGATATCACGGAGGTTTGGGGTCGGCACGCTGCTCGACTCCGCTGAGGACGTCCAGCGACTGGCCGACGAAATGCGCGCAGTAAAGGACCGCGCCGCCGGATTGACGGCCGCCGTCCGTGGGCGATTCAGCAGCAAGACCACGTCACTTGTGACGATAGGGGCAGTGTTTTTGGTAATTGTCGCAGTCGCGCTGTTGGGAGCGGGCGCCGAGGCGCTGCGGACCAGTTCCGAGTGGCTCGCCCAAAAGATTCCCGGAGCTTCGACGGCGATTCTGCAGGTAGCCGCGCTCGTAACGACCGGCGTGGCGTGGGCGAGCCGGAGCGCGCGGCTGATCTCGAAGGGCCTCGACAAGCTCGAGGTGCTGCGCGACAGGCTGCAAGCCGTCGACTCGACAACCGACGTCTCGGAGGAAGAGGCGATACTGAAGAAGGAGGTCGAAGCTCTCGACGCCGACATCAAGCTCACTACCGAACGAATCACCGAAGCGGATCGCCGGCTCAAAGAGGCGGAGACCGAGCTGCAGCGCATCGACGAAGGCGGACTCGTCTATGACTTCGTGAAGGGACGGCAACAAAGCTCGCGTTACCAGGAGCAACTCGGGCTGATCTCGACGATACGCGGCGACTTCGAGGAACTCGGCCGCGTGCTCGACGACCTCAACAAGAACGGGAAGAGAAAGATCGACCGAATCATCCTCTACATAGACGACCTGGACCGCTGCCATCCAGATAAAGTGGTCGAGGTCCTTCAGGCCGTCCACCTCTTACTGGCGTTCAAGCTTTTCAACGTCGTGGTCGGCGTCGATGCGCGATGGCTCGAGCGCTCGCTTTATCGCACCTACGTGGGCCGGACTGCTTCCGCGGCCATGCCGGGCTCTCGCCAGGGCAGTCAAGCATTCAGTCCGCAGAATTACCTCGAGAAGATTTTCCAGATCCCGTATTCGCTGCAGGGAATGTCGGAAGGTGGCTTCAAGAAGCTTGTTAGTCAACTGGTGACCTCCCGCTCGGAGCACCAACGGAAAGCGAAGGAGGACTCCGATAAGAAGGCGCGAGGCGGAATAGTCAAGCCAGAGCCCGAAGCCGCCGGCAAAGAGATCGCGGGTGCCGCAGGCGCCGCGAGTCAAAGAGCTTCGTCCCCCGGGGGTGAGTCGAACTCGCGCGCACGCGAGAGCGGAAGAGATGACGCCCGCGAGATCGGTGCCCAAGGCCAGACCCCGGCCGAAGGGCAGCCCAAACCCGGCGACGATCAATCCGAAGGTCAAACAAAAGAAGGTACGGGCGACGAAGATGGTACGCCGACAAATCAGCAGGCGAGCGGCGAGGCCCAGGCTCAAGCCCGCATCATCGACGAGCAACAGATCGAAGCGCTGTTCCTGGAAGACTGGGAGGAGGAGTACATGAAGGCGCTTCACAAGTTCATTCCGACGCCGCGGCTGGCCAAGCGGTTCATCAACGTCTACAGGCTTCTTCGAGTGCGGGCGACGGAGTTGGATTTCGCCAAGTTCGTTGGCGACGCGTCCGGGGGCGCGTACCGTGCGGTGTTGCTGCTGCTTGCGATAAATATCGGCAATCCCATTGTCGGCAGCTTGCTCTTGCGACTGCTCGCCTCTCGCCGGCCGCAGGGCGCGTGGAACCACTTTCTCGCGCAGATCAACCCTGAAACTCCCGACCAGGATCGAGACGATTGGGCTAAAGGGCTCGGCCGGCCGGTCGAGCAAAAGAAGGAGTTCGCCAAGGTGCTCAAGCATCTTGCGGAGTTGGTTGACAAACCCGGGATGCCCGACGACCTCGACTACTACAAACGCTGGGCGGCCGAGGTAGGCCGTTATTCGTTCCAGTGGCACATCTCAGACGCCGACGCCGAGGGGTATTCATGATATGGTTTCGTCCGGACCGGCAGGACGGGAGGGGTTATCAGAAGAACGTCGCCTGACTCTCTTAGCAACCTGCTAGATCGTTTCTCGTATGCAAGCGTTCGAGAGAGATTCGATTGGACTGTTTCCGCTACGACTGAAAGGAGGCCACATCGATGTGGATACCAAAATACAAGCGCGACGCATTGAAAGGCGTTGATTCACCCATCCCGACCCAGGTCGTGTCGAATGAAGAAATTCTCCCTCGGCCGCAGAGCCGAAAGCAGCAGCACGTCGAATACCTGATCGGCAAGTGGGGCGCCGAAAATGCAAAACGGTTGGGCATGAGCCGCCGCGACTTCATGCGTTCGTCCATGGGGTTTGCGACGGCGGTGCTCGCGCTGAACGCGGTGCACGGACCTTACTGGGAGGTCGACGCGGCCGAAGCCCTCGAACCTGCCGCGACGGCGGAACGATGGCCGAAGGGCGAGTTCTTTATCTTCGACGTGCAGACTCATTTCACCAACGCCTACGACCTGGGCGTCGAGCGGCGCGGCGGAGCGGGCGGGTTTCGCCAGTACGAGTTCCTGAAGAACATGGGCTTCAACCTGAAGGCCGATGCCGAGGCATACAGCTTCCACAACTTCGTCAAAGAGATCTTCTTCGACAGCGAAACCAGCATGATCGTCATCAGCGGCGTGCCCACCAAAGAGAAGCAACGCGATGAAAGCGGACGCGTGCTCGAAGGCGTCGACCGCAGCCGCGCCGGCCTGCCGAGTTGGCTGATGTCCAAACGCAAGAAGGACCTCAACGACCTGGCCGGCTGCCAGCGCGCGCTCTGTCAGGGCAACTGCGCACCGAACCATTACTGGGACAAGACGAAGGACCAGCCTGACTGGCCGGCGCTGTGGGAGCAGATGGAGCGCGAGGTGAAGGTCTACGGCGTAGACTCCTGGAAGTGGTACTGTCACTTCGATCCCGGTGCGAGCGGCGGCGGCTTCAGCCTCGACGACGACATGTCGGCTAAGTTCTACGAGAAGTCCCGCCAGTTGGGGATCAAGCTGTTCAGCGTGCACAAGGGATTCTCCTATCAGTCGCGCACGCTCGGACACCTGGCAAACCCGAAAGACGTCGAGAAGGGTGCGCTTCAGAATCCCGATCTGACGTTCGTGGTCTATCACTCGGCGCTCAAGCACGGGCCGAACGAGCCCGACTACGTTGCCAACAATCAATTCGACCCAACGACCGGCGACTTCCTGTGGCACAACGTTCTGATGGACATCAAGCGGCGCAATCCGAAGATGAGGAACGTCTACCCTGAAATCGGATCGTCGTTCGGGCTGCTGGCGGTCGAGAACCCCCTGATGTGCCAGCATCTGATAGGCCGCAACGTCAAGTACTACGGCTCGGACCACGTGATCTGGGGAACGGACTGCCTGTGGTGGGGCTCGCCGCAATGGGCGATCGACCTCTTTAAGCGATTCCAGATCACCGACGAGATGGCCGAGAAGTTCGGCTACAAGAAGCTGACGAAACAGGACAAGGCGAACATCTTCGGGTTGAACGCCGCAAAGCTCTATCGCGTCGACGTGAACGCGAGGCGAAAGGGCCTGCCCGCCGACGCGCTGACCAGATTCAAGCGGGCGTACAAAGAAGGAGGCGGCCAGGCTTCCAACAGGGCGTATGGCTGGGTGCGCGCGGAAGCCTAAGCGAATTGGGGGGAACCGTCGATCTACTCGTTGCTCCGTCACTGCTTCGGGAGGAAGTTGAACTTCATCCCTCCTTGCTCCAGGGTCATCGACTTCACCTTGCCTTCGCTGAACTCGAACTGGAGAAAGATGCTCACGGCAGTGCCCTCTACCTCCAGCCGGAATCGCTCCGGCCCGATTGGAACAAGTGTTGTGACCGGCTGGCCGGGCACTACTCCTTTCAGCTTGCCGCCGATCATCTCGATGCTGAGCTCGAGGGGGGGCGCCTTCAGCTCGTAGCGGCCGACGAACTTCTTGAGATCTTCTTCGGTCATCGCGACGGCCGGCGCGGCTTCTGTCTTATCGGGAGCGCGCTTGAAAGGATCTGCTATGCCCGGCGCGCCAAGCTTGACTTCGGTGACCTTGCCGTCCGCTCCGAGCGTGAACGTGACGAGCACCTTGCCGAGCATCGGGTCGCGCATCTTCGCTTGAAACGTATCGTAGTGCCAGTGATCGAGGTCTCCGGTCATCGCGCCGCCGTAGCGGAGCACGAGCTTGCCGTTCTCCTCAGTCACCTTCGCGTCGCCATACATTTCGTTCGCGTACGTGCCCGCGTATTTCGCGAGCGGAAGCGACGGGTTGGTTCCTTTGACGCGCTCGTCCTCGGTCTTCTTCTCGACGGTCTTTGCCTGATCCTCGAGCGCCTTGGCGATCTTCAGAATGTCCCCGCTCCAGTCGCGCGGCGGGGCTTGAATGAAGGCGTCAAAGACGCGGTACATGACGGCCGTCGGCAGCGGCGTGCCGTTCATATTGGTGAGGATGACAAGGCCGAGCTTCTCTTCCGGCATCATGGCGACGAGCGCGCTCATACCGTCGATGTTGCCGCCGTGCTGAACGATCTTCCGCCCGCGATAGTCTTGCAGGAACCAGCCCAGCCCGTAGTTCATGAAGTGAGTTTCTGGATTCAACTTCTCGGTGGGCCCTTCCAGACGTATGATCGTCTGCGGAGTATGCATCTCCTTGATCCCGCCCGAGCTGATCAACTGCTTGTCGCCGAACTTGCCTTCACCGAGCTGAAGCCTGACCCACTGAGCCATGTCTGTGACGTTCGAGTTGATCGAGCCTGCCGGGCCTATGTTGTCGATGTTGCGCCAACTGATAGGTTGGACTTTGCCTTCGAGTTTGGCGTGCGGCGTCGCGACGTCACCGTTGCCCTTGAGAGCGGAGATGCTGGTATTGCTCGACGTCATCCCAAGCGGCGTGAAGATGCGCTCGCGGATGAAGTCGTCCCACGGTTTGCCAGATGCGGCGGCAACGGTCAGGCCGGCGGCGAGGTACATGATGTTCTGGTAGCCGAACCGGCTGCGCAGGCTCCACGTGGGTTTGAGGTACCGGACGCGCCGCAGTATCTCGTCGCGGTCGTAAGAGCCACCGTACCAGAGCAGGTCTCCGCGTTCGAGCCCGCTGCGATGGCACAAGAGGTCGCGCACAGTCAGTTCGCGCGTGGCGTAGGGGTCAAAGAGCTGGAAGCCGGACAGGTTCTTAGTCGCGGGGTCGTCCCACTTCAGCTTGCCGTCGTCGATCAGCATCGCGATCGATGCGGCGGTGAACGCCTTCGAGCTTGAGCCGATGGCGAACAGCGTCTTCTCGTCGACCGGCGCCACCTCGCCCAGCTTCCGCACGCCGTAACCTTTCGCCAGCAGCACCTTGTCATTCTTTACGATGGCAATCGCAAGGCCGGGCACTTCCCAGTCGCGGATGGCCTTGTTGACGTAGTCGTCGAAACCTTGCAGCGGCGCTTCCTGGCCGCGCGTTATAGGTGCGGCCGCGAGCAGCATGAGCGCGAGATAAACTGCCATGGATCGTTTGAGTGCTTTCATTTGAGGTCCTCTCTCCGATGAGCTTGTCGAAACTCTTCCCAGCCCCGCGGGCGCCGGATTGAAACGGGCTGAGCGGCGCCATCGTCTTGTTTTACCCACTCCCTTACGGCAAGATGACAACGAATGTTGCGCGGTTTGTAGCGCCGGAGTCAAGCATGCGCAACGTGGCTGACAAGAGGGAACCTGTGGAACTCACCGGGATGCCGGCGCCGTATTCCCGGACACTCAAGTCATGACCGCTGCCTCGCTTGCACTGCCGCTGCCGGACTTGTCGCTTGACGCCTACAGGATCGAGCGCGTCGGTGATGTTCTCACGCCGGCGCTTGCGATCTATCCCGACATCGTCGACGCCAACATCCGAACGACGGTCAAATTGCTCGGCGGCGACGCGAATCGCTGGCGGCCTCATGTGAAGACGGCGAAGCTCGCGCGGGTGATGAAGCGGCTTGTTGACCACGCCGTCAAGAACTTCAAGTGCTCTACGACGCTAGAGCTCGCCACCGTCTGCGAGGCCGGCGCCGAAGACGTCCTGCTCGCCTATCCGGCCGTCGGAGCTAATGCGCGTCGCGTGCGCGAGCTCGCGGATACCTTCGCTTCGGTCGCGATTTCAGCGCTGGTCGAGAGCCCCAAACAGGTGAAAGTCTGGAGTGGCAGCCGCGTCGGGCTCTTTATCGACCTCAACCCCGGAATGGACCGGACCGGCATCGAGCAGGAGCGTAAAGACGAGATCATTAGCCTCGCCCTCGCCATCAAAGAAAGCGGACTCGCGTTTCGCGGCTTGCACTATTACGACGGTCACCTGTCGAAGTACGAACTTCCCGAACGAGAGCGAGTCGCCCATCGCGGCTATGAGCGGCTGATGAGAGTTATCGAGGAGCTCGATGAATCCGGCGCGCGGGTCTCCGAAGTGATCACCGCCGGGACGCCGGCCTTCCCGTGCACTCTTTCATACGCGCCGTTCTCCGATTCAGGCTTCATCCATCGCGCGTCTCCGGGAACAGTAGTCTACGCCGACTGCACGAGCCTCGCGCAGTTGCCGGCCGAATACGGCTATCGTCCTGCCGCGATAGTGGTATCGACCGTGGTCAGTCATCCATCGGCGCATCGGATCACCTGTGACGCCGGACATAAGACCGTCTCAGCCGATTCGGGGGTCCCGACCTGCGCGGTCATCGGGCGGCCGGACCTCGTTCCCGGAAAGCCGAGCGAAGAGCACCTGCCGATCGACGTTGATCCGGCCTCCACGCTGCCGCCGCTCGGCGAAGCGGTCTATCTTGTGCCGAGGCACGTATGCCCGACCGTGAACAACTTCGATCACGCGCTGATCGTCGAGGACGGCAGAATCGTCAGCATCGACCGCGTGACCGCCCGCGGCCGTGAAGCCCCGCTGTGCGCGTTCGCTTAACAGCCGTGGTAGAATCCCCCAACGGAGCAACGCCATGAACACGTATCTGAAATTCACGATCATGCTTGCGACTGCGTGTCTGTGTTTTGCCGGGCCGGATCGATCCCCGTCCGAAGCGGCGGCTCACCAGAGCGAATCCGTCAAGGCGAGGTCGCGAGAGGAAACGCTCATCGCAAACGAGAGGCGTTTGTGGGAAGCATTGAAAGCGAAGGACGCGGTGACCTTCAATGAGCTGGTGGCGGCGGACGCGGCGCTAGTAGACGCGAGAGGTTCGCTGTCCGCGGCGGAGTTTCTTCGAGCCCTCGCCGACGCGTCAGTCTCCGATTACTCGCTGCTAGACATGAAGGTGATACGGATCAGCCGAGGGGCCGCGCTGATTACCTATGTCGCCCGAGGCAAGATCGTGCGACGGGGTCAGGAGACAGCCTCACCCCCGCATCACAACGCGACGATCTGGGCCAAGCGGCGAGGGAAATGGCTGATCGTCTTCCATCAGTCGACTCCGGCGCCGCTGGCGGGTCAAAGGGCCGGCTGAATGCGGGCGTCGAGCCTCTGAGGCGCAGGGCCCAACGTCATCGTTCTCGCTGGATATAGTCGAGTGAATGGCGTCAGCGCGAGGTCGAGAGCACGCATACGACGGCAGCGTCCGAACCGACTGGGGCAGGCGTCCACATCTGCCCCACCCTTCCATTGAATGTGATCCTTTTAGTCACAATCCACTGCCGAGCGTTCGCGCGCGAGTTGATTAAACCCCACTCCTAGAAGGCTTTCGAGGTGTGTGCCCCAACCCCCAGGTGGAATGGTCATTGCTCTTAGCATTCAGCCTGTTCTATCTGCTCGAGAATGGAGTTGTCCCCGAAAGTGACCTCGTGTGCGCCCTCGATTAACGAGTGTCGATGGGGAATCCACTCAGGATCGAACACCGAACTCCTCGCCGCCCGGATGGTCGCCGGGTTGGTTGCTGAAAGGGAGAGGACCAATGAAACCCGAAACTCCGCGCCGCGCCGCCTGGGTGGCGAGGATTGGAGCGGCGACACTTCCGCTGCTCGCGATTCTCGCCGGAGGCGGAGTAGCAATGGCGCAGAGCCAGAAACCGCCGGTTGACCTCACCGAGCTCAGCCTGGATGAGCTGATGAAAATCGAGGTCACCTCGGTCTCGAAAAGAGAGCAGAAGCTCTTCGAGGCGCCTGCCGCCATATACGTGATCACTCAGGAGGACATCCGGCGGTCCGGCGCTGCGAGTATTCCCGAAGCTCTTCGCATGGCCCCGGGCCTGCAAGTGGCCAGAATTGGTTCCAACCGCTGGGCGATCACATCGCGCGGGTTCAACAGCGAGCTCGCAAACAAGCTGCTCGTGCTGATCGACGGCCGCAGCGTCTACACGCCCTTGTTCGCAGGCGTGTTCTGGGAGGCGCAGGACCTGATGCTGGAAGACATCGAGCGCATCGAGGTCATCCGCGGCCCGGGCGCATCAGTCTGGGGCGCGAACGCAGTCAACGGCGTGATCAACATCATCACCAAGAAGGCGCGTGACACCCAGGGCGGCCTTATCACGACCGGAGGCGGAAGCGCGGAGCGCGGCTTCGGCAGTCTGCGATATGGCACCGGGCTCGGATCGAGGGGTCACTACCGGATTCATGCAAAGTTCTTCAGCTCGATCTCAGTTTCGCGGGCCAGAACCTGTTCGATGGCCGGCACACGGAATTCGGCGGGCAGTTCTTCGGGTTCGGGGCTAACAGAACCGAGATCGAGAGAAGCGTGGTTGGCAAGATAACGTGGCGATTCTAAAGGCGGGTCGAGGTCAACTGTGGGTCGAATCGGGCGCTTCGTTCGCAGTATAACAACCGGGTTGGGTCATCTTCGCGTGCGGCGGATGCTTATCGCGTTTGTGGCTGTCCCGCTGTTCATGCCCGCCGGTGAAGCGCAATCGCTGACCGAGGGAGAAGTCAAAGCAGTCGGCCTGTACAACTTTGCGAAGTTTGTCGAATGGCCGCCCGAAGCGCTTCCCACGTCCGATGCGCCGATAGTAATCGGCGTGTTGGGGAACGACCCGCTCGCGTCGGACGTCGAGCGCATAGTCAGAGGCAAGACGGCCAACGGCAGGTCGCTGGTGGTCAAGCGATTTCGAAAAGCGAGCGACTTCCAGTATTGTCACATTCTCTTCGTCGGCGAGCAGGCGAAGAGTGACTTTCCGAGGCTGTTGGCGGGGCTGAGAAACACCAGTGTCCTGACCGTGAGCGAGAGTGACCGGTTCACGCGCAGCGGGGGCATCGTCAACATTTCGTTCCGAGACAACAGGCTTCTGCTTGAAGTCAATCAGAGCGCGGCCGAGCGGGCCGGACTCAAGATCAACTCGAAGCTGCTCAAGGTGGCCCGCGTGGTCAGGGATTAGCTGCGGGGAGCAAAGAAATGCATCCGCTACGTGACATGTCGATCAATCGGAAGCTGACGCTCATTATGATGGTGACGAGCGCGGCGGCGCTTTTGCTCGCGTGCGTGTCGTTCGTCGCCCACGACCTGATCACGTTCCGGCGCGAGATGGCTCGCGATCTTTCCGCCATGGCCGCCGTCATCGGCGACAACTGTACAGCCGCGCTGGCCTTCGAGGATCAACCGCACGCCGAGGAGACTCTCGCGGCGCTGCGGCCCCACCAGCACATCGTGGCGGGCTGTGTTTACCGGCTGGACGGGAGCGTCTTTGCGACCTTCGTCCGGCCTGAAATCGAAGGGAGTTTCGTACCGCCCCAACCCGAGCCGGCCGCCCAGCGGTTCACGTCTGAGTATATCGAGATGTTCAGCCCGATAGTGCTTGATGGGGAAACCATCGGCACGATCTATCTTCAGTCGGATTTGGAGGAGATGAACGCGCGGCTGGACCGCTACGCCGGCATCGCGGGGATCGTGCTTGCGGCCTCGTCACTGGTGGCGTTCTTGATCTCGTGGCGGCTCAAGCGGGTGATAACCACCCCGATACTGAACCTCGCGAACACAGCCAGGAATGTATCCGCCGATAGGAACTACTCGTTGCGGGCTGCCTCACACGCCAGTGACGAAGTCGGCTTGCTGACTGACTCATTCAATCAAATGCTCGATCAGATTGAGGAGCGGGACGCGACTCTCGTAAGAGCACAGGCGGGGTTGGAAGCGCGGGTCCAGGAGCGCACCCGTGAACTGCTGAAGGAAATCAACGAACGGAGCCGCGCGGAAGAGGCCGTGCGCCGCAGCGCGGAGCATTGTCGTGCGCTGGTTGAGAATATCTCCGACATCATCTCGATACTCGACGCCGACGGCACCATCGTGTACGAAAGCCCGTCGTGCGAACGCCTGCTCGGATATACGCCGGACCAGCTCATCGGCAGAAGCGCTTTCGATCTGGTGCACCCGGAGGATCTCCCGGCGATACTCGAGGCCTTCGCCCGCTCGACGCACAGGCCCGGCAGCTTGAAGACCGTCGAGTGCCGTTACCGCCATGCCGACGGCACGTGGCGGCACTTTGAAGCCATCTGGAATAACCTCCTGGACAATCCAGCGGTCCGAGGCATCATCGTGAACTCTCGCGATATCACCGCGCGCAGGCAGGCGGAGAGCGAGATAGTACTTCAGAAGACACGCTTCCAGCAGCTCATGGAGAACTCGCCGGTCGGAATCGCGATGTTGGACCACCACGACCGGATACTCCTCGTGAATGAAGCCTTCGAAGCGATTTTTCAATTCTCTCAGGATGAATTGGTGGGAAGGCAGATTAACGACGTCATAGTGCCCGACGAATACAAAGAAGAGGCCGGCGGATTATCCCGCAAGACATTGCAGGGTCTCAATGTTGAAACCACGAGCGTGAGACAACGCAAAGACGGCAGCCTGGTGGATGTTCAGATATACGGCGTGCCGATCATTGTTGATGGGAAGCCGGCGGGCTTTTATGGGATCTACGTCGATATAACAGAGATTCGGCGGGCGATGGATGCGCTGCGCGAGAACCAGAACCGCCTTTCCTTGATCTACAACACGACGGCCGACCCGATGTGGCTCGTTGAGGCCGAACCCGACGACCGTTACCGTTTCATTTCCGTCAACAAGGCGCTCTTGCAGGTGACCGGCTTCAGCGAAGATCAGGTGATCGGCAGGCATATCGAAGAACTACTGCCGCACTCTTCGGACCCCGCTGTTCGCGAGAAGTATGCGGAAGCAAAGCGGACGAGGAAGTCGACTCGATTCAGGCGGGAGCTTGCCGACTTACCCTCCGGGAGACGAGTCGGCGAGATAACCGTAACCCCGATTGTCGACCGCAGCGGAGTAACCACGCACATCCTCGGCGTCGCCTTCGACAGGACCGATCAGGAGCGCGCCGAAGAAGCCCGCCGAAAATCCGAGACCCAGTACAAGAATTTGTTCGAGAACGCGAACGATGCCCTCTTGATCTTCGAGCCTGGCGGCGAGACCATCGTTGAGGTGAACAGCAAAGCGTGCGAAATCTATGGATTCACCAAAGAGGAGTTCCTCCGAAAGAGCTTTAAGGACCTCACCAAAGATATTCCCCGCGGCGAACACGAGGTGCGCCAACTTCTCGCGGATGGCAGCCACAAGAACTTCGAGACCGTTCATTTCAGGAAGGACGGGTCGGAGGTCGAGATCATGGCGAACTCGTCGGTCATCGAGTACGAGGGGCGGACCGCCATCCTGACTATCAACCGCGACATGACCGCTCGCAAGCAGGCCGAGAGGGAATTGAAGAAGGCGAAGGATGTAGCCGAAGCCGCAAATCGCGCCAAGAGCGAGTTCCTCGCTGCGATGAGCCACGAGATACGGACGCCGATCAACGGCGTCATAGGCATGACCGATCTCGTGCTGGACACCAAGCTCAGCCCCGAACAGCGCGAGTACCTTATGGCGGCCAAGTCGTCCTCCGAATCGCTCCTCGACGTGATCGACGACATCCTCGACTTTTCGAGGATCGAGGCCGGCAAGCTTTATATCGAACCGGTCGGCTTCGCGCTCAAGGACTGGCTCGAAACGACGATGATGCCGCTGACGGTGCGGGCGATGGAAAAAGGCCTCGACTTGTCGTATGACTTGAAACCGGATGTGCCCGACGCGATCATTGGTGACGCCGGGCGCTTGCGCCAGGTGCTGGTCAACCTCGTCAGCAACGCAATAAAGTTCACCGAGGAAGGCCGCGTCGTTGTGGAAGTCGGCAAGGAGTCGGAGACGGATGGGGAGGCCCGTTTGCGCTTCAGCATAAGCGACACCGGAGTCGGAATCCCGCCCGATAAGCAAATAGCGATTTTCCGGCCGTTCACTCAGGCGGACAGTTCGGTCAGCCGAAAGTACGGCGGCACCGGTCTCGGATTGTCGATCGCTTCCAAGCTGCTGGAGATGATGGACGGGCGCATCTGGGTAGAGAGTCCGCCGGCAAGCGGAGGGCCCGGCTCGACGTTTCACTTCGAGGTTCGGTTCGGCCTTCAGAACGGGGCGTCGAGTGCGACCCGCGCGGCGGCGGTGCGCGCGCCCGCCGCACAAGCTGTTGGCTCAAGCGCGCGAACGCCGACGGTTCGCCCAGCTCGCGTCTTGCTCGCCGAGGACAACGAGATCAATCAAAAGGTGGTGACGGCTTTGCTCAAAAAGAGGGGGCACACCGTGACCGTCGCGGGCAACGGAATCAAGGCGCTGGACGCCCTGCAACGCGAGCGCTTCGACATTGTGTTGATGGACGTGCAGATGCCCGAGATGGACGGGTTGGAGGCGACCGCCGCGATCAGGGCGATAGAACAAGCGAGCGGCGCGCACATCCCTATAGTCGCGCTGACCGCACATGCGATCAAAGGAGACCGCGAGCGCTGTCTGGCGGCCGGAATGGACGGCTACGTCTCGAAGCCGGTGCGGGCCGAGGACCTTTTCCAGGCGATCGAGGGCCTGACTTTCGCAGCCCGCGAGGCAAATGCCGGAGCCGAAGCCTCGCTTGAGGACGTGCTCGACCGCTCCGCCGCATTCGCTCAGGTCGGTGGCGACATGGAGTTGTTCCGCGAGATCGTCGCCATATTCCTCGAAACCTATCCGGAGCTTCTCGCCCATATTTCCGATGCGGTCACGCGCGCTGACGGGGAAGCGCTGTTGCGCGCCGCCCATACGCTGAAAGGCTCGGTAGGCAATTTCCACGCGAAGCCGGCGTTCGAGGCGGCCTTCCGGCTGGAGAGGATGGGCCGGGCTAGCGAGTTCGGCGGCGCCGCCGATGCCGTCGAATCGCTCGAGCGCGAAATGGAGAGGGTCAAGCGCGCGATCACGGAGCTGACGGCGGAGATGCCGGTATGAACGTGACGCGCCACAACGGTTCGTTGAAACCGGGCATTACCCCGCGACGGAAGCGGCAGGCGCCGGCCCGGCTCACGCGTGGCACTTCGCGGCGCGCGGCATTAGCGACGGCGCTCGGGCTGATAGCGTTCTCCTGCAGCGAATCTGTGCTCGCTCTAGATCCTCGGAAAGCGGTCACCCAATACAGTCACAACGTCTGGCGGGCGGAAGAGGGCCTGCCGCAGAACTCCGTCAACACGATCATCCAGACTAGCGACGGGTATCTCTGGTTCGGGACTCAGGAGGGCCTCGTCCGCTTCGACGGAGTTCGCTTCACCGTGTTTGACACTAAGAACACCAAGGGGATCAATCATAATTATGTTACGGCGCTCTACGAGGACGCGCAGCGGGACTTGTGGATCGCTACCAACGGAGGAGGACTGACCCGGCTGAGAGAGGGCCAGTTCACCGCCTACACCACGGAACAAGGCCTGTCGAGTAACGTCTTGAGCTCGGTCTGCGGAAGCAGAGACGGGAGCATCTGGGTCGGTACATCAGGCAGCGGCTTGCACCGGCTCAAGGACGGGCAATTCACACGCTACACCAACAGGGAGGGGCTCACCGGCAACAATGTGATTGCTGTCTGCGAGGACCACGAGGGCGCTCTCTGGATTGCCATCGAAGCAGGAGGCCTGCACCGATTCAAAGACGGACTATTCACCGCCTACACCGCAAAGGACGGCCTCGCCAGCAACAATGTGCTTGCGTTACATGCAGACCGTGACGGCTCGCTTTGGATTGGAACCAGGGGCCACGGGCTGAACCGATTAAGGGACGGACGGCTTACCACGTTCACCACCAAAGAAGGACTGTCGAGCAACACCGTGCTCGCAATCGATCAGGACCGGGACGGCAATCTCTGGATCGGCACCGCCGGCGGCGGTTTGAACCGATTCACCGGCGGGAGATTCACCGCCCTCACGACCAAGAACGGCTTGTCGAGCGACGTGGTCGCGTCGCTCTATGAGGATCGTGAGGGGAGCCTTTGGATAGGCACTAATGGCGGAGGCTTGAACCGGCTGAAGGATGGGAAGTTTCTGACCTACACGACAAAGGAGGGCCTGGCGAACGATCGAGTGAGACCCATCTATGAGGGCAAAGATGGAAGCATGTGGTTTGGCACAGAGGGCGGCGGACTCAGCCGTTTGAAAGACGGGAGGTTCTCGACCTATACCACAAGCGACGGACTGGCTTCCAACGAAGTGAGGACGATAAACGAGGGCAGGGATGGCAGCTTGTGGGTCGGCAGCAGTGGCGGCCTGAATCGGCTCAGGGATGGGTCATTGGCGGCCTACACGACCAAGAGCGGCCTGGTGAACGATTACGTGAGGGCAGTTTATGAGGACTTGGGCGGAAGCCTTTGGATCGGAACCAATGCCGGTCTGAACCGTCTCAAAGATGGGGTCTTTGAAACTTACACGACCAGGAACGGGCTGGCGAATAATCTGGTTCGGACAATTCACCAAAGCAAGGATGGCACGCTCTGGATAGGAACGAATGGCGGGCTGAGCCGCTTCAAGGATGGGAAGCTCACCGCGTTCACGGCCAGGGACGGCCTGTCTGGCGAAATCGTGCTTTCTCTCTTTGATGACGAGAGCGGCGCGCTCTGGATTGGGACTGGCGGGGTGGGGCTGAACCGATTCAAAGAAGGCAGATTCGCCTCGGTCACTACGGCGGACGGTTTATTCGACGACTCCGCGTTCCAGATCCTTGACGACGGAAGAGGATACCTCTGGATGAGCTCCAACAAAGGTGTGTTCCGCGTCAGCAAGAAAGAGCTTGACGATTTTTTCGAGAGACGAATCACCTCGATTACGTCGATCGTTTACGGCGCTGCAGACGGCATGAAGAGCGGCGAATGCAACGCCGCTTCACCAGCCGGATGCAAAACCAGGGACGGCAGGCTCTGGTTTCCAACCATCAGGGGCGCGGCGGTGATCGACCCCGCCAATATCATGACGAATCAGGTAGTCCCGCCGGTCGTTATCGAACAACTCGTTGTGGATAAGAACGCCTTACATCTCGGCGAGGACACGCGCGTTCTGGCTGGTAGTCAGAACATAGAGTTTCACTACGCGGGATTGAGTCTTCTGGCGCCCGAGCGGATCAGATTCAAATACAAACTGGAAGCGTTTGACCGGGATTGGATCGACGTCGGCACGCGCAGGATAGCCTACTACACGACCCTGTCACCGGGCAGTTACACGTTCAGAGTTATCGCCTCCAACAACGACGGTGTTTGGAATATGGCCGGCGCGTTGGTCAAAGTCTATGTGGAACCCCATTTCTATCAGGAGTATTGGTTCCTCGCTCTTTGCGCTCTGGCGATCGCCATGAGCGGAGCGGGATTTTACCGCGTCCGCGTCGCGCAGTTGAGGGCCCGCGAGAGAGAGCTTGCGCATAGGGTCGATGAACGTACGAGAGAGCTGCAGCAGGAGATCACCGAGCGCCAGCGCGCGCAGGGCGAGACGCTCGCTCAGAAGACCCGCTTCCAGCAACTCTTCGAGAATGCGCCCGTGGGGATCGTGATGCTGGACGAGGCTGACAGAGTAGTCCGCATCAACAAGGGTTTCGAAGCCATCTTTCAGTTCTCGCTGGAGGAGGTGCGCGGCCGGTGCATAAACGAGATCATCGTCCCGGAATCGCTCGCCCACGAGGCCTCGGCCCTGTCTCGCAGCACCTTCGAAAGGAAAGCCATCGGGACCGAAAGCGTGAGAATGCGCAAAGACGGCGGCCTCGTCCCCGTGGCCATATACGCCGTGCCCATCCTGGTAGACCAGGAGCGCGAGGGCGCCTACGCAATGTATGTGGACATAACCGACCGGCAGCGGGCCGAAGAGGCGTTGCGGAAATCGGAGCTTGAATACCGGAACCTCTTCGAGAGCGCCAATGACGCAATCCTCATCTTCGAGCCCCAAAACGAGACCATCATTGAAGCCAACAGCAGGGCGTGTGAGACCTATGGGTTCGCAAGAGACGAGCTAATAGGCCGCAGCCTGAAGACGCTGACCAAAGACGTGCTGCGCGGCGAGGGCCAGATCCGCCAGCTCCTTCGGGAAGGAAGCTACAAGAACTTCGAGACGGTGCACCTCAAGAAAGACGGAACGCCGATCGAGGTCCTCGCGAACTCCTCCGTCATCGAGTATGGCGGAAGAATCGCCATCATGAGCATCAACCGCGACATCAGCGCGCGCAAACAGGTCGAGAAGGAATTGCAGAACGCCAAGGACGCCGCAGAAGCCGGAAGCCGCGCCAAGAGCGAGTTCCTGGCCAATATGAGCCATGAAATACGCACGCCGATGAACGGGATCATCGGCATGACGGAATTGGCGCTCGACACCGAACTCACCGCCGAACAGCGTGAATACGTCGGCATGATAAAGACCTCTGCGGATTCGCTGCTTGCGGTGATCAACGACATTCTCGACTTTTCCAAGATCGAAGCCGGAAAGCTGTCGCTTGAGAGAGCGGACTTCAGCTTGCGCGACACACTCGGCGATACGATGAAGACGCTCGCTCTGCGCACCCACCAAAAGGGGCTGGAATTGCTCTGCCACGTCGCGCCCGACGTGACCGACGGGCTTGTAGGCGATCCGGGCCGCTTGCGCCAGGTCCTCGTCAACCTCCTTGGCAACGCCATCAAGTTCACGAACTCCGGCGAAGTGGTTGCCCGCGTTGAGACCCGGTCGCAGACGCGCGACACGGTTTGCCTGCACTTCGCCATCGTCGATACCGGAATCGGCATAGCCGTCGACAGGCAGAAATCGATCTTCGATGAGTTCACCCAGGCCGACAGTTCGACGACCCGCAGGTACGGCGGCACCGGGCTTGGGTTGAGCATCTCCGCCCGGCTGGTCGGAATGATGGGCGGCCGCGTGTGGGTCGATAGCGAAATCGGCAAGGGAAGCACGTTCCACTTCACGGCCCATTTCGGCTTGCAGCAGGCGCCTAGCGTCAGAGCAGCCCTGCCCGATCAACCGGACTTGTTCGGACTGCGCGTGCTCGTGGTGGATGACAACGCCACCAACCGATTCATCCTGCACGAGCTGCTAACCAACTGGAGAATGAAACCGACGTGCGTGGAGGGCGGGGACGCCGCGCTTGCCCGCATGCATCGGGCGGTTTCCTCGGGTGATCCCTTCGTCCTGGTTCTTCTCGATAGTCACATGCCAGGAATGGACGGCCTGAGCGTGGCCGAACGGATAAGAGCGAATCCCGATCTGGCCACCGCTACGATCATGATGCTGTCGTCCGCCGATCAACATACGGAAATAACTCGCTGCCGCGAGTTGGGGATCGCCGCCTACTTGGTGAAGCCGATCCATGCATCGGAGTTGTTTAATGCCGTGACCACCGTCCTTGGCGGGCGGCCGAGGCGCCCCGCGACGGCCCCCCAGAAGATCGTCGCGGAAGCAGGGCGCCACTTGCGCGTTCTGCTGGCCGAGGACAATCCGGTCAATCAAAGGCTCGTAATGCGTTTGCTGGAAAAGCGGCGTCACAGCGTCGCCATTGTGGAGAACGGGCGAGCGGCGCTGGAGGCGCTAAAGGCGGAGCCCTTCGACGTCGTGCTGATGGATGTGCACATGCCGGAGATGGACGGCCTCGAAGCTACCGCGGCCGTGCGAATGGAGGAACAACGCACAGGAGAACACATCCCGATCATCGCGATGACGGCTTACGCAATGGAGGGAGACAGGGAACGCTGTTTGGCAGCAGGCATGGACGGTTATCTGGCTAAACCCGTGCGAGCCGAAGAACTCCTGGAAGCGATCGAAAGCCTCGTCCAGCAGACCCAGTGTTCGGCGTCGCCGTCCACACCACATGCGGAGTCCCCTGAGGCAGCGCCTCTTGAGGACGTGCTCGATCGCGCGGAGGTCTTAGCGCAGTTCAGCGGCGACCTCGAGCTGCTTCGCCGCGTCGTCTCTCTCTTTCTTGAGGAGTATCCGAAACTCTTGTCGGAGTTGAGCGAAGGAGTCGGGCGCGGCGACAATGACGCCATCGAACGCGCGGGGCACGCGCTGAAGGGTATCATTGGGATCTTCGGTGCGAACCCTGCCTTCGAAGCGGCCGCCCGGCTGCAAGAGACCTGCCGCAACGGCGATTTCGCCCAGCGGAAGGCTGCGATTGTGAGGCTGGCACACGAAATGGAACGCATCAAACGCGCGCTCAACGAACTCGCTGAGGGAGTAACAGTATGAGAGTGCTGATTGCCGAGGACGATCCAATATCAAGACGGGTCCTCCAGACGACTCTTGAAAAGTGGGGCTACGAGGTGGAAGCAACCGCCGACGGCGTCGCGGCACTCGCCGCGCTCCAACGGGACGACGCGGCGCCGCTGGCCATCCTCGACTGGATGATGCCCGGAATCGACGGCGTGGAAGTGTGCCGCCGGCTACGCGAAAATGAACCCTCCATCCTGGCGTACATCATTCTGCTTACGACGCTGAGCGAAAAGAGCGATATCGTCCGAGGCCTCAACGCGGGCGCCAACGACTACGTCGTGAAACCGTTCGACCGCGAGGAACTGAGAGCCAGAGTCCAGGTTGGCGTTCGGGTCATCGAGTTGCAGACGGGGCTCGCGGAAAGCGTAAAGAAACTCGAAGAGGCGCTGTCGCAGGTCCGGCAGCTTCAAGGTATTCTGCCGATCTGTTCCCACTGCAAGAGGGTGCGCGACGACAAGAACTACTGGCAGCAAGTCGAGTCCTACGTCACCGCGCATTCCGAAGCCCAGTTCAGCCACAGCATCTGCCCGGAGTGTTTTGACAGGATCGCAAGGCCTCAGATCGAAGAGATGCGAAGACTGAAGGCCGAGGGCAAGTTTCCTGACAAGCCCTGATCGCCGCCAACTCCGGGCCACAATCACAGCGATCTCCGCGCGTCGCGTCATGCCTCGGCCGAGAAGAGATTGAAGCTGAATTGCCGCCCCGCGTCGAACCACGAGCGCCGCAGAACGAATCCCGACCGCGCAGCGAAATCCGAAAGCTGTTCGATATCGAATTTGTAGGAGTTTTCGGTGTGTATCGACTCGCCGGCATCGAAGCGCACATCGAGGCCGAGCGATTCTATGCGTACCGTTTGCGCGGCGCGCGAAACAAGGTGCATCTCGATCCTTCCGCGCTGTTCGTCATAGATCGCGCGATGCTCGAACTTCGCGAGGTCGAAGCCCGCCCCAAGCTCGCGATTCATCCGAACCAGCAGGTTCAGATTGAATGCGGCAGTCACTCCGAGCGCGTCGTCGTACGCCGGGACGAGCGCTGAAGCCGCTTTCCTCAGGTCCGCACCCAGAAGCAACGCGTCGCCGGGCTCGAATACCGCGCGGAACTTCTGCAGAAAGGCGAGCGACTCGTCAGGGGTGAAATTACCGACGTTTGATCCGAGGAACAACGCGATCGTTCGCTCTCGACTCTCCCGCGCTTCGGCGAGTGCGCCAAGCGCAGTGAAGTAGTCGGCGGCGTACGCGGTGATACGAAGGCCCGGGTACAACCTCAGCAGCTCTTTGCTGCTTCGCTCCAGACTCGTCTCGGAGATGTCGACCGGCACGTAGTGGAGTGTGGGCTGTCGTCGGAGCAGGGCTTCAATGATGAGGCGGGTCTTTTCGGCGCTGCCGCTGCCAAGCTCCACAAGCCGCACCGGACCGGCAACCTCGCCCGCTATCTCGTCCACGTTATCGCAGAGTATCTCGCCCTCGGCGCGCGTGAGGTAGTACTCGGGCAGGCAGCAGATCGCTTCAAACAATCGCGAGCCAAGCTCGTCGTAGAAGTATTTCGGCGGCAGCGACTTCGGACTGGCGCCGAGCCCCGCCCGCACGTCGTCGGCGAAGGTGTTGGCACGTCCCTCTTCACTGAGGCGGTGTATGACGAACCTGTCGGCCGGCCACGAGCGCGTGTTGGATGCCATCAAGCCCTCCTCCGAGTCGATTGCGCCGAGCGAGCATGATAAACGCAAAACCGCGCAGCAGCGAAGCCGCAAGGACGCTTTTCGAGAGCGCGCCCTGTGCCAGAAGCGGCTCATGACAACGAAAAGTTAGTACGCTATTGTTTTTCGGTCTTACTGGCTCGGCCAAAGGAGTGTTCATTCATGCGACTAGGATTGAATTTCGGGTATTGGGGCTCCGGCCTGTCGGATAGCGTCTCAATAGCTCGTGAAGCGGAACGGCTCGGCTATCACTCGCTGTGGACTGCTGAAGCTTACGGGTCGGACGCCGTCACACCACTCACGTGGCTCGCCGCGCACACCGAGCGAATCAAGGTCGGCACGGCGATCATGCAGATGCCGGCTCGCACTCCGGCGATGACCGCGATGACTGCAGTGACGCTCGACTTGCTAACCGGAGGACGAGTGCTGCTGGGGATCGGCGCGTCGGGTCCTCAAGTAGTCGAAGGGTGGCACGGCGTCGTCTACGGCAAGCTGCTCACCCGCACGCGCGAGTACGTCGAGATTCTGCGGGCCATCCTCAACCGCGAACGGCCGCTCGAACATCACGGCGAGTACTACGATATTCCGGTGCGCGGGGGAACGGGACTTGGGAAACCGCTCAAGTTGATAGTTCATCCGCTGCGCTCAGACATCCCGATCTACGTTGCCGCCATCGGGCCGAAGAACGTCGCGCTGGCGGCCGAGATTGCAGATGGCTGGTTGCCGGTCTTCTTCTCACCCAAGCGCGTCGGCGTGTTTCGCAAATCGCTCGACGAGGGCTTCGCGCGACGGACGGATGGGAAGACGCTCGCGGATTTCGACATCGCGCCGACGGTGTCGGTGGTCGTCGGTGATGACGTGGAGGCTTGCCGCGCGCACGTGAAGCCCAACCTCGCGCTTTACATCGGCGGGATGGGCGCGAAGGGTCGGAACTTCTACAACGATCTGGCATGCCGCTACGGATATGAAGAAGCCGCCGCGCGAATTCAGGAGCTCTACCTGTCGGGCAAGAAGGCCGAAGCGATCGCCGCCGTGCCCGACGAGTTGGTCGACGAAGTCGCGCTGTGCGGGCCCAAAGAGCGAATCAAGGATCTGCTCGGGGCGTGGCGCGAGGCGGGGGTGACTACGCTCATTTGCGCCACGGGAGATATGAATGCGATCCGGACGATGGCAGAATTGGTGGCGGCCTAGCCGTCAAGGTATCGGCTTGTGTAGAGATCTCTTCGCTGAGGGACACTGATGGCTATGACGACCTTCCTGTTCTGGAATCTCAACAAGAAGAGGCTTGAAGAACTGGTTGCCAGCCTGGCGGAGGTGCATGAAGTTGACGTGCTGATACTGACGGAATGCGAAGTCCCTGCGCACTCTATGCTGGAAGTTCTAAACCGGCGAGCGGGCGCGAAGTTTCATCTAACGGACAGCCAGTGCGCAGAGATCGTAATTTACACAAAGTTTTCGCCGGAGTTCCTTCGAAAGAAGTGTGACTCCGGCAGACTTACCATCCGCCGACTGAGATTGCCGGGAAGCGAAGAGATTCTGCTCGCCGCTGTTCACCATCCGAGCAAGCTGTACTGGAAGGACGGGAGCCAGTCTTTTGAGTGCGTTGAGCTCTCACACACGATTCGCATGATGGAGGAGGCCGTCCGGCACCGCCGAACAGTGTTAGTTGGTGACTTCAATATGAACCCATTTGAAGAAGGTATGATCGCTGCAAACGGCCTGAACGCCGTCATGGCTCGTATGATCGCAGCGCGGGAGAGCCGAACCGTACAGGAGAGTGAATATCCGTTCTTTTACAATCCAATGTGGGGTCACTTCGGCGATGCCGTTGACGGGCCATCTGGAACGTTCTATCGTGGGAGTTCGGAGCACATAGCCTACTTTTGGCATATGTTTGATCAGGTGTTGATCCGCCCGGAACTGCTGGGTATCTTTAGGAACGAAGACTTGAAGATACTAAGCGGCATCGAGAAGAGGTCGTTCCTGACCTCCAGAGGGTTGCCGGACGCGTCGGTTGCATCGGACCATCTGCCGATCCTGTTCCGACTGGATCTGTAGAGTGAAGGGAGTATCGTATGAGCATATCGCCCCGCAATCTTTGGCCGGAAGACATTGCTGTGACTGAGACCGTCGCGCCTGCGGCCATACTGAAGGAACAGGCTTCATTGCTCGGAGAGCGGACCAAGAATCTAGTTGAGGGCCGGGTTGCACCGAGTGCACCATCGTTGAGGGGTGGGAACTTTGAATACGCCTTCTATCTGGTTGCACCAGCACTTGACAATTATCACTATCACCTCTTCTCAGTCTCGCACGGCGTCGAGTTCTATCCATTAACCATCCAGCCGCGAGGCTCATTCGGGCTTTCGGGTCTTCTGCCTCGCGGGGAGGTGGAATTGGCGGTCAACAACGAGGAGGAGTTCCTTGAGGAACTCGCGAAGTTGTTCTCTTCCGACAAAACGAAACACATCATTGCTTCGCTCATAGCTCAAAGCAGAGCTGTTTGATACGGAAGCAAACTGGATTGAATTCGTGACCGTTCCAATTCGGCGCTACGGGCCTCGAGTAGCAGCACGCGCATCCCTTCTCGCAGCCAAAGCCGGATTCACCCCGGCGGCAACGGCGCAAGCGCGATCTTCTGAGTCTTTCGCGATGCGCGCCACGCAGCTACTCCCTCTCTCACGAGATTGTAGATCGTGCGGCGATTCTGGACGATCACTTTGGCCCACGCCCACTTGCCCATCTGCGGAAAATAGATTCCCCGAAAGCACAGCCGCGAGATGAGGATGTTTATGCGATAGGCGAGCGGTTTGGCGCTGATCGAGTCGACTGCTTCTGCTATAGCCTCGGGGCTGTACGAACCCGCCCACGCGCGTTTGACCTCGGCATGGGCCTCATCAATGCTCATCTTCAGCGGGGTATGGGCCATCTGAAAAGGCTGGAAGTCGAGCCAGTGTTTTGGCCGAGTCAGCCTCCCCGCTATATCGAGTCGCTTGTAGAGAGGCGTCGAGGGAAACGGTATGAGCGTGCCGAAGACGGGCAGTCCGGGCGGCCAGGTCCTGATCTTATCTAGCGTCCGCTCGGCCGTGCCCGGCGTGTCGTTGTCCATACCGAAGATGAATGAGGTGATCGCATGAATGTTCCGCCGCGCAAGTCGATCGAGCACTTCCGCATACTCGGCCGGTTTGTTGAACCCCTTGTTCACGTCGGCGAGGTTGACCGGATCAATGGACTCCATGCCGATGAATATCCACTTGCCGCCTGACGCAGCGATGAGATTGACGAGTTCGTCGTCGCGCAGCAGGTTGGCGCTGATCTGAGCAACCCAGTTCACCTGAGCGCCGGCGGCGATGATGTCACGCAGCAGCGACTTCGTGCGTTTGATGTTGATCGCGAAGTTGTCGTCGATGAAGAAGACCGCGATCTTGCCTCGCTCACTGCCGGCTCGCGCTTTGAGCCGCAACAACTCTTCGACAACGCTTTCATTCGAGCGGAACCTGATCGAGTCGCCGAAGAAGCCGGTCACGGTGCAGAACTCGCAGCCATAGGGGCATCCTCGTCCGGATTCAACCGGGATGAGCCGAAAGGTCCCCCACCCGCTCGCGAACCGCCGCAGCATCGGGGCGAAGACTCTCGGAACCAGGTTGAACTGGTCCAGGTCCATCGTCTCCCAGGGAATCGCCGGATACTGATCGAGGCTCGGCTTGACTTCCTTGCCCATCAGATCGACCGGCGCATAGATGTCTTTGAGTTTGCCTCGCGCTGCATCCCTGACTATCCTCGGCCAGGTTTCGTCGGCTTCACCGAGAGCAACGGCGTCGGCATGTCGAGGCCCGCCGTTTCGCCCGAGCGCTTCGTCGGGCACTTCGGTCACGTGAGGCCCGCCCATCACGACCGGCACACCAATAGCGCGAATGGCATCGGCCATGCGGTATGCCTTGGCTATCATCCGGGTCATCGCGCCGATGCCGACCAGTCCCACGCCTTGGTCGCGCACGAACCCCGCGAGTTCCTCCTCGTTCATAGCGCGGGCGTTGCCGTCTATGAGTATTACCTCGTGGCCGGGCGGCGTGAGCGCTTGAAGAAGGAACATCCACAGATGCGGCATGAAATTGCGGGTCACGCCGTTGTCGGGATTGTAGAGGAGGATTTTCATCGTTCTGTTCTACTCTCATTTGGCGATTAAAGCGAGGCGAAACGGGTCATTACCATTCAATCAGCGCCGGGGCGTGCCGGGCTTTGGTCCCGGCGCTTTCGTCGCCGGCTTGGGCGGCTCCTTCGTTTTGCGCGTTCTCTCCAGGCTTTCCATACACGAGGCGGCAAGGGCGACGATCGCGGTCGAACGCAGCGATTTGTTCTGGATCGTCTTAGCGAGCGACAGCGCGCCTTCGAAATCATGAGGCCCAAGCTCGCGGAACGAATTCTCAAGGCTGAAGCCGCTCACCTGACGCGCCCGGAACTGGGTGAATCGCGGTCCCTCGATGCGCTGGAAGATCACGCCGCGTGAGAAGTCCGGTTCGGCGACCTTGTTGATCGTCTTCACCGCGTCGGCCATTACTTCAAAAGCTCGCAGGTGATCGAACTTCGAATACAGATGAGCGACGCCCAGCAACGTGCGAGCTTTTTCGTTTGTGTCGGGCGCCTTCGCCGCAGATGCCGCAACGCCGTCCAGCGCTTCGCGAGCGCGCACCGTGTCGTCTAGCCGCCTCAAGGACTCCTCCGCGATCTCGTATGAGAGGTAGGCGCGGTGATCTAGTTGCTCGACCTTCTCCGCGAGCTGTTTGGCCTCATCGAGCCGTCCATCTTTGATCGCCTTCTGAGTTCGATGGAAACAGAGCCAGTTGACCATCTGCCGGCGGAGCTTGTCGTCGCCTATCTTTCGCACAAGGTCCGAGAGCCGGTCGGTGCTTTCGGAATCGGGTGCGCCCAAGATCGCTAGCGCGAGCGCACCATCGCGCTCAGCCGGGTTGGATTCCCGTTCAGCTTCTTCGAGGTTTCTTTCAAAACTGTTTTCTTCAAACTGCTGCTGCTCGCGCATGCTACCCTCGGCCTCCTGCCTGAGAGACGAGGGAAGCATCGAGGCTAGCGTCGATCTTAGCGTTACTGCACGTTCGAGGAGCGCGGGCTGGCGCTCCGCTATGAGTGCCTCGAGCCTGCTGAGCGCCACGTAGACTCTCGCGGCGTCGGGAAACTGATAGGACGGGAGCTGGCCTGTGTCATCCTGAGCGCGAACCGGCGCTTTGAGGCTGAGGTCGCCGCGGCGAAACAACGCCTCCAAATACGTCCGCTGCAGTTTCTCATTCGGAGCGAAATTCTGCGGCGGCGAGTACCACATCGTTACCGGCGCCGGGACGACTATTGTGTTAAGCCCGAACGGGTAGACCGACAGGTAGAACAGTCCATCCAGAGGCGCATCGAGGTAAACGCCGATCGCCTCAGCACAAAAACTATCGGCGGCCGGCTGGTCCACTTCTGCCAGCTTGTAAAGAAATCGCGGCAGCTCGACCGGCCCCGGGTAGCCAAGAGTGCTGCTGGCAAGCGAGATCGCAGTTTTCTCATCCACGGCCAGCGTCGAGATCGCGAGATCAAGAATCTTGCCTCCCTCCTGGCTGCGCTTGTCGATGAAACTGGGGGAGGACGGGTTCTTAGCCTCGGCCGCCCCGCGTTCTGCCTCTCGCTTGCTCTCTTCAGCGGTGCGCTCGGCCAGCCGCCGGGCCCAAGCCGGGTCCCGTTTAGCGATGGCTTTTAGAACGATGAAACGCTGGTCGGGAAGCTGGAGTCGTACTCCCTCTTCCTTGCTGTACTCATCGCCGCGGCGCTGAAAGTGCTGCGAGGCGAGATCGTATGCGCCGGTAAAGACGGCCCGCGCCCTCTCTTGGTGATAGGGCCAGAGCAAATCCGCCGCGCGGACCATGATAGAGATCGTGGCCACGGGTTTGTCGAACGTCTTTGCTTCGTCGAGCTGCTGTTCGATCAAAAGCAGCGCCTGCAGCTGGTCACAGATGGGTCGCTCGTTGTTCGCCTGACCGACCGTTGGAGTCTGCGCGAAGCCGGGAGTTGCGAGAGTCAGCGCGAACAACAGCAACAGGAAACGCGTGCGGAAAGAAGCGTTCACCGTTCACCTCCTGACACCTATCAGCGTCGCCTACGCCGAGCCTTGGGTTACTTGAATCCCTTCGGACGCCGCGGGCTGGGTTCTCTGTTGCGTCATTCTAGCACTTTGCTCCTCAGTTCCCGCAACGAGTCGCACTTGAGGGTGAGCTTGCCAGCGTGTGGCAGCCACAGTGGCCGTCCCAGGATAAGGGTGCTAGTCGTTGAAGAATACCCTCGCGGCGGGGTACGATGCGCGATCAGTCGAGCCGGCCGGCGACGTTGTTCGGCGAGCCTTTCGCGCAAGCAAGGAGGAAACAGGAGCAGATGTCCGGAGCGCTTGATGGGATTCGCGTGATAGATTTCGGCCGCTTCATCGCCGCGCCTTACTGCGGAATGATGTTGGCCGACATGGGCGCCGACGTGATTCGCGTCGAACGTCGCGAGGGGGGCGAAGACCGCCACCTGGGACCCGTGACCGAAAGCGGCGAAGGCGGGCTCTTCCTCAACGTGAACCGCAACAAGCGCGGCATCACGCTCGATCCGGCGCATCCCGGCAGCGCGGAAATCATCCGCCGCTTGATTGGCAGCGCCGACATCGCGATCGTCAACCTGCCGATCGAGGTGATGAAGCGGTTGCGGTTGGATTACGACTCGCTGCGCGCGATCAAGGAAGACATCATCCTGGTGATGGCGTCGGCCTTCGGACCCGACGGGCCCTACAGCGATCGCGTAGGCTTCGACGGGGTCGCGCAGGCGATGAGCGGCTCGATGTCGCTGACGGGATTCCCCGGTCCGCCGGTGCGTTCGATCGTGTCGTGGGTCGATTACGGGACGGCGCTGCACGCTGGGTTCGGAGCGATGACCGCGCTCTATCATAGACAGCGGACGGGCCGGGGCCAGTTGATCGACGTTTCGCTGCTGGCGACCGGCGTTACGTTCATGATGCCGCTGCTGGCCGAGTTGCGGACGATGGGCATCAAGCGCGAGCAGCAGGGCAACACCGGGTACTACGCCGCGCCGAGTGATGTGTATCAGACTCGCGATGGCGGATGGATCATCGTGCCGACGATCGGCGGTCCGATGTTTCGTCGCTGGGCGCGGCTGGTTGGAAGGGAAGACCTGATAGATGACCCGCGCTGCAAGGATGACATCACGCGGGCGAACAACGCGACGGTGATCAACGAAGCGATGTCGGAGTGGTGCGCAGCGCGGACTCGTGAGGAGGCGATCGCCGAGCTTGAAGGAGCGCGCGTGCCCTGCGGCCCGGCCTACGGAACGGAAGAAGTGCTCACAGATCCGCAGGTGAACGCGCGAGGCTTGATCGAAGAAGTCGATTACCCCGGCGGGTCGAAGCCCGTTCCGATCTCGGCGCCTCCCGCACGGTTGAGCGAGACGCCGGCGGGGCGTGTGCGGCGTGCGCCTATGCTGGGCGAGCACACCGACGAGGTGCTTTTGGAGCTTGGCTTCAGCAGGGATGAGATCGCAGCGTTCCGGGCGAGCGGTGTCATCTGATGCCACGCGACGTTGCGGCTCTCTTCCGCCGAGTTGTACACTCACCTCAACTGGATTACCCCGCGGGTCGGGTCAGCCAGCCTTTCTGAACCAAAACCAAACACAGGGGCGACGGAGGTCAATATGAGGAGCAAGAATCCGTCCATCGCAACTTCGTGGATTGTAGCCGTCTTGCTGTCGAGCGTCTTCGGCGCCGAACGGTTGAGCGGAGAGCCTCCGGGTTTTCTGCCCAGACCGAATGCGGTTGCAGCATTGAGTCGCGCAGCGGAGAGTCCGTCGATGCCAATGCGCCGCGTGGCCGCCGATGGGCAACTCAGCCGCTTGAGTAGAATGAGGATGCAGCGGTTCGCTTCGCCTGACGTTGTTAGTCCATTCAACGCCTTTTCTAATCTCAACGCCTTGCCTAATTCCGCTTCCGGCCAGCAGAACGGTCCTCCGGGTCCGTCGGGTCCTCCCGGCCCACCCGGGCCGGAAGGTCCTCCCGGTCCAGCGGGACCACCAGGTCCATCGGGGCCGCCCGGTCCCGCAGGTCCGCCAGGCTCGACCGGCCCGCCGGGTCCCGCCGGGCCGCCTGGTCCATCCGGTTCGCAGGGTCCGGCCGGACCTCCGGGGCCGATGGGACCAACCGGACCGCAGGGACCTCCTGGTCACGATGCATCGATGCAAGGCCCTCCCGGCCCTCAAGGCCCAGGGGGGCCTCAAGGATATTCAGGCCCGGAAGGACCGCGGGGAGAACCGGGACCAACTGGTTCGCCGGGTCCCGCCGGACCACGTGGATTCACCGGTGACCGCGGCCCGACAGGACCTCCCGGACCAAGGGGTCCGAAGGGCGAGCGGGGTGAGACCGGACCCGCTGGACCGCCTGGTCCCCCGATCAATCTTCGCGTGTTCGACAGCGGTATGTTCGCGGCGCAAGCAGGGAAGACCTACGTTTTCGCGCACAAGCTCGAAAGCACGCGGTTGATTATCAGGATCTTCTATTCTTCCGACGCGACGGGCGGTGTGCTCGAAGAAGTGGTATTGGACTCGTCGCGGGGTCGCACGGCGGCGCTGTGGGTAGGCGCTTTCGTGAGGAGCTTGAGTTCCGATTCGATGACGATCTCGGTCGGAGGACTTGGGCTCTCACGGTTCAGCGGCGGGGTGAGGTCCACCGGGTTCCTGCGAGTGATTGCGGTCGCGCTGCCTTAGGCCGACGCGATCACGGAGACTTCTGGGAGCGCACGCGTCTCTGGATGCTGCGCGCGAGTGCGTCGCAACACGGGCGCGGGCGCTCTCAGATTGGTGTGTAGCCCCGCCGTAGCCGCGTTCGCCCGGGGCCACTTGTTTCGTGGCCCACGTGTCGCGGCCTATTGCAAGCAGCGTCATGTTTGGGTACGGTAACTGCCGGCGGATCGCGTTACTAGAAAGTCAGCGCTGTCAGCACTCATCCCGAAGTCGCCGTTAGGCTCAAGGAGAGAACCATGTCACCACGTGTGATCGCCGGTATCGAAGAGTTGCGTACGCTTGTCGGCCAGGAGGTCGGCGCAAGTGATTGGGTCGAAGTCAGTCAATCACGCATCAACGATTTCGCCGACGCTACCGAGGACCACCAGTGGATTCACGTCGACGTCGACCGCGCAAAGGCGTCGTCGCCGTTCAAATCGACCATCGCTCACGGATTCCTGACCCTGTCGTTGCTGCCTCAGCTTGCAGCGCAAGCGGTGAAGGTCGAGGGCGACTTCAAGATGGGAATCAACTACGGGTTGAACAAGCTGCGGTTCATATCGCCGGTGCCGTCGGGTTCGCGGGTTCGCGCGCGGTTCACGCTTCAGGGAGTCGAAAACGTAGCGGGCGGCATTCAGATCGTCTGGTCGGCGACGGTTGATATCGAAGGCGGTCCCAAACCGGCGATGGCGGCAGAGTGGTTAGTCAGATATTACGAGTAGCCAACGTTTCCGGTCGTTGCTTGCTAATGCGCGCTTCGAGTATGGTCACAACGCGCTTGTAGCCTGCCGCCGCAGGTTGTAGTTGTAGCATTACTTCTCGATTCGATTACGTCCATACAAGACGTCCGCCCTGTTGGGAAGCCCGCGTAGGAGGAAACCGAGATGTCGAGACTTCGTTGCCGAACGATCCTGTTCATTCTGGCCAGCCTGATCGCGGCTGTCTCCGCGTTCGCGCAGAACGTTGACCATGAAGCCCGCGCCAAGGAGTGGCAAAGCTACAAGCTGCCCACGGGCGACTTCGCTCGCTATGTCGATAACGAGAAGGCCATCCTGATTCGCGTACCGGCAAGCTGGCAGCAGGCCGGTCACCTTCAGTTCAACGGGCCGCACGGTGCGGAGCTGAGAGTAATTGTCGATAAGATCCCGGACGGACTTCCTCTGAAGAGCTACACTAATGCGGTTCTCCAGAACTTGCGCAACCTGCCGGGGGGCGCCGATGCGCTCACGGTACGGCAGGCTGAGGTAGCCGGGCTCGAGGCGCGTGAGTTTCTCTTTACGCTTCCCGACGCGCGCGGGCAGGAGTCGCGCCGGCTGATCTGGTTGACGGTCTCCGGCCCTCACGCCTTTTCGTTCTTGCTGATCGTCCCCGAGGCCAAAGCTGGGGAAGTCGAACCGTACTTCAAAGCTGCCATCGAAACAGCGGTGATCTTCGAGTCCGAAGCTCACTACGATAACTTCGAGCGTATCCGGGGCGCGGCTATCAAGACGAACTCTCCGGTCAGGGTCGACGAGGTCCAATCACTTGTCAACGTGATCAATGGCTACGATGCCGTTGCCCGAACCAAGGCCGTCGAAGCGCTCACGGCAATCTTCGATTCAACTCCAGACGCGGCGGTTGACTTGCTCGTTGATCGAAGACCGCTGGTGCGCGCGGCCGCGGTCGCCGCTCTGGGTCGCAGCTCAAATCGGGGGCTGGACGGATTCCTGCTTCAAGCGCTGGCGGATCGTGACTCAGTCGTCGCAGCGCGAGCAGCAGCGGCTCTAGCCAAACGCGAGGATGCTCTGCGGCTGCTCAAGGAGGATTCAGCCGATTGGAAGGGCCTCCAGATCGAGCGAGTGATGCGCGCGATCCCGTGGCTGGCCGAGCCCGTTCGGCTTCAGATAGCCACAGAGTTGCTCAAGCGGGAGAGGGCTATGCGAGTGCCCGGCCCGGCGCTCCCGGTCGGTCGCGTCACGAGTTCGTGGAAACCGGAGCGAGCTCTGCCGCCTCCTCCGCCGGCGAAAACCGAATCACCGGGCAACGAGTCCGCTCAATCGAAGGCGGCGCCGCCAACGAGCGGAACCGACGCCGACCGGAATCCTCCTCCTCCACCGCCTCCCGCCAAGGCGGGCGGAGTCCCGGGCGGGATTCCCGTACCTCCTCCGCCCCCTGCAAAGAACGCGGGCGGTGCGGTCGGGATTCCCGCGCCTCCTCCGCCACCGCCGCGACTCGCTGCGCCCAAGGGCGCGACACTCATCAGCTTCATGGATCTGCCGGGCTTCAACGACGATCTTATAGTGCTAGGGTTGCTGCCTGACCTCGACGTTCTGAAAGACGTTCTGCCGGCGTCGCGGCTGCTTGGTTCACCCAACCACGCGGCGACCAAGTTCGCATTGATGCTCGCCCTCAACTCTCGAACGAAGCTGCCGGTCGATCAGTTGATGGAATTGATCTCGGGCAGCGATGACGACCTTGCGCGGCTGGCGGCGTCCAACCTCGCGGTTTCGGCAACGGCTGCCGACCTCGCTCGGATAGAGGCTCTGGTTGGTACACCGCCGGTCAACGCGCCTCCCGGTGGCGAGGCCGCCGAGGGCAAGGCGAGGCTTCGGCAGGAGCTTCGCACCGCAGCCAAACGAATTCGATGGCGTGAGCGGCTTGCGTCGGCGGCCGGCGCCCCCGCTCGCGAGGAGATAATCAAGGGAGCCTTCGCGGATGACGATCTCGCCGCGTGGGCATGGCCCTACATCAGAGATCACATAGAGGGCGCACGACCGGCGCATCGCCAGAGAGGGTCGAATCAACGACAGCCGACTACGAGCGACGCGCAGAATCCGAGCCTTTCAATCTCCTCGCTCGGAGAGAACCTATTGCCGGAAAACGTCACGCTCTACACCGCGATACCGGACGCGCAGGCGCTGATAGACAAGCTGGGCAGTTCGCTTTCGAGCATCAAGCTGGATTCGGCGCGCACTCAGGCCAATCTTCTGCTGATGCTGAAAGGTATGGAAGGGCAGCTCGGCCGTTTGTTCGGGGCGCCGGCCGGGGCCGGTGTTCTTGAATCGTCAGGGATAAGACCGCATTCACCAATCGTGTTGGCGAGGTGGACGGCGCCGTCGGCTCCGCGCGGACTAGCGACGGCCCATCGGCGGGCCGTCGTTGTTCGGGTCAACGATCGCGATCGGTTCGAGCATTTCGTCGCGACCTATCAGCGACAGTTGGGCCGCTTTGAGATGACGCCTGATTACGTTGCATTGGGCGCGCGCTTTCTGTCGGTTCTTCCTTCCTTCCTGCCGCTGGCGGCCTCGGCCCTGATTGAGGGCGGGGGGCCTTCGACCCCGGCTCGGTTCACCCCCAAATACAACCTGATCGGTTCGGACTATTGCCTCGGTTATCCGGTTACGGTCATCGAGCGCCGCGAGGTCGATGCCGAAACAGCGCTCAAGCGCGATACCGTTTATCTGACTTACATCGGCGACGCCGCCGTGCTCGCGCCCGATTGGTTCTCGCTTCGCGACTGCCTGACGCGGCTTGGGGTCAGGGAGGGAACGCTTGAGTCGAACATTCGCTTCAAGCAGGCAGTTGCCGCCGGCGGGGATGTCATCTACCTGAGCGATCCGCTTGCGGTGATCGGGATGACCTCCAAGAAAGAAGGTCGACAGCCGCTCGCCGAGCGGGGCGCGCTGAGAATTACGACGGGAAGCTGGGAAAGCTCTTTCGACATATCGTTCAATAAGCAAGCGTGGCAGGGGCTGCTTCCTTTTCAGGCCTCGCAACTCAAAGCGCCGTCGGTTCTCCTGCCGAGATCGACCGTTGCATACTTTTTTGTCAGTCTCGACGTTGCTGCATCGTGGCGAAACTTCGTACGCGATGTGTTAGGCGCCGAGACCACAAAGCAATTCGAGTCAATCTGGACCCTCGACTTCGAGCGAGAAGTCCTCCCGGAACTCGGGACCGAATGCGGCGCCGCGCTGCTGGCTCTCCCGTCGATCAAGAGCGCAAGCTTCAACGCGCCATGGGCGGTTTTCGTTCAAACGAAGAGCGACAAACTGAGCCGCGCGTTCGCCGAGGGCAAGCTCGTCAAAGGCGTCAGCGCCGACGCCAAGGCCGGCCGAGTCAAAATCGGGTCTGCCGATTACTGGATTGCCGCCAGGAACGGGTTCTTGGTCATCGCGGGCAGCGATGCGGCTATCGCGAAGCTGGAATCGAGCGAACGCCTGAGCGCCGCGCGCGATTTCGCCAGGGCCGCAACGAACGCACCTCGCGACGTGGTCGCGTTCGGCGGCACAAACATGGAAGCAGCAACGGCTGGGCTTGCGGGGGATCTGAGTGACCCGGTGATCGCACAGGTAGTCGGGGCACTCGCGTCCTTGGCTCGCGCATTTCACAGCCAAAACCTTCTTGCCGCGATCAGCGAAGACGGTCTGAAGGCTCGAATGTCGGTCTCGCTCGACCGCGAGGGCCGCTTCTCAGCCTCCGATCTCGCCTCTCCGTCAGCTACCTTCGACGTCGCGGCTGCCGACGTCGAAGCTCGCGGTGTTCCCATCGTCGGCCAGGAACGGCTTGAAAGCCTGACGCTCAAGATCTCGTGCAAAGCGCCCGACGCGATCGACCGGATAAAAGCCGATCTCAGTTCTGCGGCACAGGTGGTTGAGAAGCGGTCCGAGAGCGAGCTGTTGGTGACGATCCGGCCGCGGCGGGCCGCTCCCGCCAACAAGATCGAATTGCCGGTCACGGGAGCAGAGTTCGCTCCATTCCTGAAGCCGTCCATTCTAATTCGATCCGAGAATCAAAGCGTTGTAGCCAAGGCGCGAGAGATTGCGGGCGACGACCGCGATGCGTGGAGTGTCGCGCGCAAGCTCGCCGACTGGACGTACAAGAACCTGAAGTGGAAACGGGTCGACTCCGCCGATGCCGCCACGACGCTGGCGACCCGCGAAGCCGACTGCCTCGAATTCAGCGAGCTGTTCGTCGCGATGGCGCGGGCGCTGGGCCTGCCGGCCAGAATAGTAATGGGGCTGGCTCACTCCGGAGGTTCCTTCGGCGGGCACGCCTGGATCGAGGTGTGGGCCGGCGAGTGGGTCGAGATGGATCCAACCTGGGGCACGAACTTCGTCGATGCGACTCATCTCAGGATGGCGGGCTTTGAGCTGGCAGGGTATGCGATGTTGAACCTCGTGGGAATGGAGGTGATCGAAGCCCGGCGCGCGGTCGCCGAATATCAGAAGACCCCCGAGTCCCTAGCCGAGGCGTTCGGCAAGGCGTTGGATGCGGAGGAATCAACCGAGACACTGTCGGTCGCCATCGATCCCGAAATCATCGTGGACGCCCAGATGGGCGATGGCGCGTGGTCCAAAATGAGTACGGCGGAACGTGACCGCGTGTACTCGTTTCATCGGAGGCTCGTTGCTGACCTCCACAGCGAGTTCGGAAACGACCTTGGCGTCGGCTCAGGCATTCACGTCCTGAGTGTCAAGCAGGATGAGGACCGCGCCCGCGCATTGTTGCTCAGATCGGATTGGTCCGGCGCGCTCTTAGTAGATGTCCGGTTGGTTCGCAAGGGCGGTGTGTGGTTTGTCGCGGAACTGACCAACCGGGACCTCGCCTTCGACTTGATCGGCGAGGCCTTGCGCCCGACGCTCCTGGTGATCAAGGCAAAGCGAGATGGAGCGCAGCCGCCCGGTCTATTGGCATCGGTCGAGGCTCGAATCCTCGCGACGCTCGGCGCGGACCGTCAGCAGGCGCTCGAGATCGCCAGGGAGGCGCTGAAGCAGAATCCCGGCAGTCAGACTCTTCGCCATCTGCTGGCGCTGTGTTTGCAGCAGAGCGCAAAGGAAGACAGCCCTGAGATGACCGAAGCGATTAAGTTGTGGACTGAGTTGTCCGGCGAACAACCAGCCTTCCCGCCCGCGATCCGGCAGCTCGGTGAGCACTACGCGCTCGCCGACGCTAACCCGGCCGAAGTTGAGACCAACCGCGATAAGGCGATCTCGCTTCTCGGGCGCTATGCGACGCTGGTCCCCGAGGATCCAAGACCCCACGACGACCTCGCCAGGGTTTACGAAGGCCGAAAGCAGGCCGATCGCGCGGAAGCCGAATACCGCGCTGTGGTCGCGCTTGATCCCCTCGACGCCGGCAATTACGCCGAGCTTGCTCGTTTCCTTGTAGCGCAAGGTCGCTACCAAGACGCGCTCGCGGTGGTCGATCAGAGTCGCGGCCAGGGCGCCTCGAAAGACGACTTGTTTGCAGGTCTCTTTCTCGCATCCGAAGGCGAGTCCGGGGCGGCGAGGGCCGAGGCGCTCGCAGCAACGGCGCCAGAAAGGCTGGCGACGAACTTCGAAGCGAACATCAACCTCGCTACGGTTCGGATCAATGACGACCGCGCTCGCGAGGCGCTGCCGCTGTTGAAGACCGCCACCCGGCTTGAACCAGAACGGCCGGAGCCGCATGTTTCAATGGCCGAGGCTTATCGGAGCCTCCGCAACTGGAATGCGGCGCTCAAGGCGGCGGATGAGGCGATTCGATTGGGAGACGAAGAGGGCGATGCGCACTTCCATAAGGCCTGTGCCCTCGCGCAACTCCGTCGCCCGGCCGAGGCGATTGCGGCTCTTAGGAAGGCGATTGAACTGGATGAGTTCCTGGTCTTCACCGACGACCTTGAGAGCGAGCCGGACTTGAAACCCCTCGCGACACAGCCTCAGTTCAAGAAGCTCATGGAAGAGATCAAGCGCAGCGACGAGACACCGGCCGATGGGGCGAAGAAGAAGGAGGACAAGTGACCGTCGGCGGCCCGGAAGATCGTGGCAGGCTCCGCTTCCAACAATCATAGGTGACGGTTGTGGTCTACAAGGTTCGCGCGCGAAACACGTCCGCAGATTCGGACAACAAGATTCACGACGATCAGGTCGCCGCGAGTTACGGCTTCCGCGGCGGCTTGGTGCCCGGAGTCACGGTCTATGCCTATATGACCGTGCCGCTCGTCGAACGATTCGCCGAAGCGTGGCTGGAACGCGGCTCGATGCAGGTGAAGTTCCATCTGCCCTTCTACGACGGCGACGAAGCGATCATTCGCACCGAGGTCGATGCCGGCTCGCTGCCGATCAAAGCGACGATCACAGCCGAGCGCGAAGATGGGACCGTCTGCGCGACGGCTCTCGCGACTATAGATGACCGGTCCGCATGGCTCGGCCCTGCGCGGCTTGAAGATTATCCCGAAGGCGCGCTGCCCGACCCCGACGCGAGGCCCGTTGCGTCGCCCGAGAACATTCAGCCGGGCATGCTCCTCGGGACCGTGAGAGAGAAACTCGACCTCCGGGTCGTAGGGGCGACGTGGCTCCCGAAGCTCGACGAGCGGCTTGAAATCTATCGGGGCCCCGATGCGGTTGCGTATCCGTTTGTCCTGCTTGTGATGGCTAATCACGCGCTGATGAGCAACTTCAAACTCGGGCCGTGGATTCATGCGGCAACTGACCTCATCAACTGGAGCGCGGCCCGCGATGCTGAAGAACTCGCCGTCAGAGGCCGCGTGCGGGACCGCTTCGAGCGCAAGGGCCACGAGTTTGTCGTGCTCGACCTGCTGGTGGTCGCCAACGGTGAGCGCGTAGTCCAGCAAGTCCGTCACACCGCGATCTATCGTCCCCGGCAACGGTGAAGCGCCGAGCGAAGAATGCTGTCGCTCGAGTTTGGACATTGTCGCCAGCGCCAATCTCAGAAAGGCGATTTCAATGACGAATGATACTCGGGCTTGGGGGAGGCATTGCCGCGCAACCTCGGCCCACACATCGACGTAAGAGGGACTCGCGATGGATGACAAGCTCCAGAGGATCGTAGAAGCGATGGCCATCGGGAAGATTCGCCGGCACATCTTTCTCTGCTGCGATCAGACCAAGCCGAAGTGTTCGGACCGGGAGAAGAGCCTCGAGTCCTGGGAGTATCTCAAACGAAGGCTTGCGGAGCTGGGCCTGACCGGTGAAGGAGGCGTCTACCGGACTAAGGCGAACTGTCTTCAGATCTGCGAGCGGGGCCCGACGGCCGTCGTTTATCCCGAAGGCGCGTGGTATCACTCATGCACGCCGGAGGTGATTGAGCGGATCATTCAGGAGCACTTGATAGGGGGAAAGCCGGTTGAGGAGTACTTGATCACGCAGCACCCGCTATCGATCGAGCAGACTCCGGGGCTCGGTGGCGAAAGTCCTGAAGAAGGCGTGGACGCGACAATTGTGGTAAGGTAGCGGCGTGGCCAAGCACGAGAGGACCTTGCTTCATATTTTGCGAGGCGCATCGGATGCAGACATTTCATTCGAAGATTTGTGCGGGCTTCTCCGGCACTTGGGTTTTGACGAACGCATTCGAGGCAGCCATCACATCTTTACGAAAGATGGTGTTGAAGAGATTCTCAATCTTCAGCCAAAGGGAGCTAAAGCCAAACCGTATCAATTGAAGCAGGTCCGTCGAGTAATTGCCCGTCACAAGTTGGCAGGTGACAGTGATGACCAATAACTACAAGTACGAAATAATCATTTATTGGAGCGACGAGGACGAAGCGTTCATCGCCGAAGTACCTGAGTTGCCAGGGTGTGCGGCAGATGGATCGACCTATGCAGAGGCCCTAGCCAATGTGGATGTGATCATTCAGGAGTGGATTGAAACGGCAAGAGAATTGGGTCGTGCGATACCAGAGCCAAAAGGTCGCTTGATGTACGCGTGACCTCCGCGCAAACGTTCCTGCTTCTGCGGCCCGACCGCAGTGGTTTATCCCGAAGGCGCGTGGTGTCACTCGTGCACTCCTGAAGTGATCAAGCGGATCATTCAGGAGCACTTGAAAGGGGGAAAGCCGGTTGAGGAGTACTTGATCGCGCAGCAACCGCTATCGATCGAGCAGACTCCCAAGCCCGATGGCGAATGAGTCCTGAAGAGGGCCTCGACACGAAGGATATGTAGCCGGTGGTAAGGCTTTCACGGTACCGTGAGCTGACCAAGATTGATCCGATCGGTTCGCATTGATCGCCGCTGGTCTCCAACGCATAACCAAGACTCCCGGTCACCTTCGCCTCTTCTGCCGCCGCAGGAATCCTCTTTACAATCCTCATAGAAAGCGATAAGTTCGGGCCTCGGAAGCTGCGGTTCAACTCAACAAGGTTTTGTCCACAATGGCTTCCAGCGCTCCGGTCTCTGCCCTAATGTCCGCGGGCATTGTGGACAAGACCCTGTGGGTTCGGCTCACCTGATCGCACTTGGAGGCACGATGGCTCAACTTCGTATGGAGTGCTCGGTCTTCGACCCCGTCAGGATCACCACGTTAACGCAGGCGCCGTCGTTCATTATCGACACGTGGTTCGAGCACGCCTTGATCACGCAGGACCTCTTCACCCGCCTCCCAGGGCTGCCGATCCAGGGGACCGGAGACGTGCAGATGTCCAGCGGCATGAGTATGACGAGGCCCCGAGTGGAGATCGGAGTCCAGATCAAGAACATTCGCGCCCTTCCGGTCAAAGCCTACGTGGTTGACAACGGGCCAGCGGACTTACTTCTTGGGAGTGACTTCTTCCGCCTCGTGTTCGAGGTCGGAAGTGTCGGGACACCAGGCAGCCCCTACGCGGCGCTTGAGCCCCCGACAAAGCGAGAGCGCAGTTCTCTCGCAATACGACTGATCTCCGGCGAAGAACAGCCGGAACTCGCTGAAGTGGAGCGATTCCTCTCGGCCGTGAGGCGTATACACAACTGCGCTTTGGTCGCTGAGACTGGCCGCCATCAGCATGAAGACTGGCCCCATGGGCGGCGAGATGAGGCCATGACCGAGGCCATCCGAAACACGATTCGCGATGATCGCTCGCTGAGTGCAGAAGATTCCCTTCACGTCACGTGGGTCGAAAGCGGTTCGATCTGGGTTACGCTCAAGTCCGGTGCTGTCAGCGGTCTCACTTGGCTTTCCCAGTTGTTTCGGCTTTCAATGGATGCTCGTTTACAAAAGCTGCTTGCGGAGGCCACATCGGCCGAGGAGCGGGCTCGCATTGCCGAAATGACACGAGAGGATATCATCCGTGCGCGCCGGGCCGAGGAGCAGCTGCGCCACGCGAGGTCTGTTCGACAGGCCAAGGATGAGTGGCGGCAGGAGATCCTTTCCGAACTTGACTTCCGACGAGCACTTAAAGATCGCATCGAGAACGACGAGGCGAGAGAAGCTGTACAACGAGAACTCGACGAAGCCCTTGGGAGGCTTGCCGAGTCTAAGTTGATCGGCTTGATCGAACATGCTCCGGAGGTTCGGTCGAATTACCCGCCGCTACCGCGTCGCGGCGACTCTCCCCAAGAAAGAGGCGGTCGAAATACCAGCGAAGACGGGTGAGCGCCTAAAACGCACGGGCCACGGGAACGTGCGGAACTACGGTGTCTTATGACGCGGGTCACGGCTGGGCGCTTGCCCCGGAGCGCTAATCCGCTCCAGTTGGGGCATGATGCCGGGAGGGCCGAATCGTGAAACCGTGAAACGACCGCAGCACTTCAAGGAGATAACTATGATTGAATCTGAGAAGCTAAAGACATCGCCTGATACCGATCTCTTGTCCTCTCCCACGACGGGCCCACTCGTGTTCATCAGCCACGACGCGAGAGACGCAGAACTTGCGGAGGCCTTCAGTAAGCTACTCAAAAGCGTCAGTGCCGGCATCATCAAGACCTTTCGATCTTCCGATAGGAAGGGCCCTGAGGGCATCGACTTCGGAGACGAGTGGTACAAACGGTTGATGGCAATACTTCAATCCACATCCGACGTTGTGTGTCTCTTCACCGAACGAAGTCTGGATCGTCCGTGGATTCTCTTCGAGGCCGGCGTTGCCAAGGGTAAGTTGAACACTCCTGTCGTTGGGGTGGCTCTCGGTGTGCCGCTGAGTCGCGTTAGCGCCGGGCCGTTCTATCAGTTCCAGAACATGGACGATAGTGAAGGTGACCTTACGAAATTGGTGCATCAACTCGCGCGCCGAGTTCCCAGTCTCGAGCTCGACGCCGATGTGGTCAAGATCCAGGTGGGGGCGTTCAAAAAAACCGAAGCGGCGATTCTGGAGGCCCTCACAGCGGGCGGCGGCAAGAAGGAGACGAGTGCGGAGGCGGAGGAGAGTCCCGTTGCGAAACTGATTGAGGAAATGAAGGCTCTGCCGTCGCGGGTCGCAGAGCGACTCGCCGAAGCAGGGGATCCCATTCGTCGGCGAGGGATGCGCCGCCTCCATCCGATGATGTTCGAGGAATTGATGCACATGTCGGGAGACCCTGGCGATCCCGTCGGCATTCTTATGGCGGCTAGCGTCGTGCGCGAAGATGCACCATGGCTCTACGAGTTGGCGATGGAGGTCTACAGAGCCGTCAAGTCTGGAGACACGGAGGCAATTGAGCGCGAAATGAAACGACTTCGGCGTTTCTCGGAGTTCATGATGGGCGGTCCGTTCATGGAGGAGTTCGGGATCGGGGGCAAGGAGTCGCACATGTTCTTGATGGAGTTCCCGAGAATGCTCGAACACATGCTCAGCCGCACACTGGAAGAAAAGAAGCCACACAAGGGTCGCATCTCCCGCGGACCATCTCCAGCCGTGTAAAGGTTCGCAGTGGGCTTTATAGAATCGATGAGAACGGCGTGAGACAAGAATCAGAAATCGTTAGAGAAGCCTAAGCTCAAGGCGTGGACCGACGCCGTCTCAGGCTTAGCGTAGGATGCATAGAGAGCCAACCAATGATCTTCGTGCAGCGAGCAAACACGATTTGGAACTCTGGCCATGCTACTATTCGGACGTGAGGTTCGCATTATGACTACAAGGGCCAGAGCAACCATCGATGACCTTTACCAAGTCCCTGAAAACCGGAAGGCCGAAATAATCAACGGAGAATTGATCCTCATGAGCCCAACAGGTGCAAGACCCGGCCGCGCCGCGAGCGAAGTATACATCAGCCTACGCGAGTACGAACGCCGCTCGGGCGCAGGTTATGCCATCCCGGATAATGTCGGGTTCCTGGTCAACCTGCCGAATCGCGACTCGTTCAGCCCTGATGCGGCGTTCTACATCGGTCCGACCCCTGACATGCAATTCCTTCAAGGCGCCCCCGTCTTTGCCGTCGAAGTCCGCAGCGATAACGACTACGGACCTGCGGCGGAACGGGCGATCGCGGAGAAACGCCGAGACTACTTTGCAGCCGGCACACTCATCGTGTGGGATGTTGATTTGCAGAGTCCTGATGTAATCAAATCCTACGGCGCGGATGATCCGGACAACCCAAAGGTATATCGCCGCGGCGCCATGGCAAACGCGGAACCCGCATTGCCCGGCTGGGAGTTTCCGGTTGATGCCCTGTTCATCTAGCGCATACTACAAATCCTTCGGCATGCAGAGCCAGCTGGCGAAGATTAGACGACGCGCACGAGCGCCCAAAGAAAGGCGCCTACCGCGTCACGTTGACCGCGAGGGGATCGCAAGCTCCGTGCCCGACAACATGTCGCGCCTGATTGGATCAGACCCTGCGGGGCGTCCTGCAAGCGACAGTCATCGAATGTCCGATCTGTCGGACGCTTTATCTCTACACCTACACGTGCGGATTCGGCGAGCACGACGTCGAGTTGAGAAGGATGACGCCGACCGAA